>CAMDJP010000033.1 GCA_945900775.1 Akkermansia muciniphila
TGAAAATAATGACGGCGCACTTCTCGTCATCTAATAAAAACGGCTGCACTTCACGCGAATGGATGTCGATGACGGACAGCTTGGCATCCTTGACTCGCTCGATGGGTTGAGCGGCCAGGACAATCGAGGAAACCAAGAACAGCCAAAGAACAATAATTGATAGGCGCCGTCTCATCCCAAAAACGATACAGAATAGACGCGATCGGATGCAAGCGAGTTACGTGCGATTTTTCCACCGTCCGGCGAGCACTTCGGCAATCTGTACTGCGTTCAGCGCTGCGCCTTTCAGAAGCTGGTCGCCGGCGACCCAAAAACATAGGCCGTTCTTCATCGCGCAATCCATCCGAAGCCGGCCGACTTCGCAATTGTATTTGCCGGTGACATTCAGCGGCATCGGATATCGCGCTGATGAGGGCGCATCGACCACATCAAGTCCCGGCGCGCTCTTCAACACTTTCAATGCGGCGGACACGCTGACGGGTTTTTTGAATTCGGCACTGACCGCGATCGAATGCGCACGGAAAACGGGCACACGAACACACGTGACACTGGCTCGAAAGGAGGGAAGACCCATGATCTTGCGTCCCTCGTTCTGCATCTTCATTTCCTCATTCGTGTAGCCGTCTGGCAGAAATGAATCGACGTGAGGCAGGACGTTGAATGCGATTTGATGCGGGTAGACTTCCTTCGTGATCGGCTTGCCGCGGACAGTTTGGCTGACTTGCCGTTCCAGTTCCTCGATTGCTTTTGCACCGGTGCCCGACACGGCTTGATAGCTGAACCGTGCACCGTCCAGAAAGTAATTTCCTCCTAATGCAATGCCGCCCAGAAGATCGATTCACCGGGCTCTCCATGAATGGAAATTCAAATCATCTATGATTCATGCCGTCACACACTCCGACGCCCGTCCGAGTTCTGACCGTTTCCGGTGCGGCGGGCGCGAAAGCAAATTCCAAATCAAAAATATTTGAGATTTTGGCGCGTGGGGGAATGGCGACCTTTGGCGCATGACGCTTCTGCCGTCGAAAGGACCCGTCGAGACTGTCAAGAAATCTGTCCAGACCCATGCACTAGACGAGGTGTTCAGCCCACAGAGAACCTATCGTGCGCAGATTAATCCGATGAAAAAAGTTATGAAACGCCTGCTGATATTCACCGTTCTCACGATACTGTTGGTTCACGGCTAAAACGCCGATGGCCGGCGGTGTTCATCGGCTAAGGTTCAACTGAGAATTCCCTCCTCTTATTAGGAGTCGCATCCATGACACGAGTTGCAATGATTCTCGCCATCGCCCTAGCGAAGTTTTAACGCATCCTCGATTCGCGTCAGTAAGAGACGCTGCGCCCTGGATTTGGGATTGCCTCATACTTTGCGTGCATCGGTGCCGCGTGGTTTCGTATCAGGAGGAAGAGAATGCGCGACTGCGCAGCCAGTGAGCCCCATTGCCTAGAACGCACACGGCTCCAAGTAGCGCGACATCTGTCGGGCCGACCGGCAGGTCCCAGTGATACGCAAGCACGAAGCCGACGACTGCCGTGAGCCCACCCAGCACGCTGGCCGCGACGACGAATTGGCGCATTGTTCCAGCGAAGGGCCGCACCGCCAACGGCGGGAGCAGCAGGAAGCCGAATGTCACGAGTGGCCCGACAGCAATAACCGCAACCGAGATGGCGAGGCCAATCAGCAGGTAGAGCAGCAAGTCCCAGCCGAAGACTTGCTTACGCAACGTCATCGCCAGTTCGCGGTCGTAAGAGACGAGAATGATTTCCTTCCGGAAGAGCCAGAGTAGGAAGAGCACGCCCGCAAATGCGCCGAACGTGATTTTCAAATCGGAGTTCGAAATGGCGATAATCTCGCCCTTGAAGAGGTTCAGCCAGCCGCGCTCGGCGGTCGGGCATTTTGCCAGTAGGAGCAAGCTGGCGGCGATGGACAGCACGTAGAGCGCACCGACGCGCGCCTCGTTCCACGCCACCCGCCGCCGTTCCAGAAACGCTAACACGGTCACAGCGAGGATGGAGAAAACCAGCGAGCCGACGAACGCAAGCGAGTGTGTTTCGAACGCACCATGCTCCAGATGAATGTGTCCGAACGAGTGCAGCGAGAGCGCCAAAGCCACGCCAGTGGATGAAATCTGCGGGAGGGCCACGCCCATGAAAACCATCCGCCGCAGCACGAGGAAGACGCCGATCACCGGACACGCCAAGCCGACGACAATGCTGGTGTAGAAGGCGTCTCGCAGCAGGAACTCGGGCGAAATGACTTCGATAAGAACGTTCATGTCACGCCGGAGCAGATATCTCCTCGAAGCTTACCTTGCCATCGCCCACCTGCAACACAGCGGTAGCGTGCTTGCGCGCGAGTGGGAGGTCATGATTCACCATGAGAATGGTGAGCTGATTCTCGCGGTGTAGTCGGGAAAGCATCTCCATCACCGCGATGGTGGTCTCGGGGTCAATGCCTGCTGTCGGTTCGTCGAGCAGGAGAACATCCGGCTGTGTTGCCAGCGCGCGGGCGATGAGCACGCGTTGCTTCTGCCCGCCGGACAAAACGGAGAACGCTTTATGCTCGAAGTCCGCCGCGCCGCTCTGCGCCAGACACTCGCGTGCGAACTGCCGTTGAGGCTCCCCTGCCCCGCGACCCGGGCCCAGTCGTCCGTAAGTTCCCATTAACGCGACCTCGAAAGCCGAGAGAGGCCAGAGCGAATCGAGACCTCCGCGCTGGGGCACGTAGCCAAGGACGGGAGGCGCGTTGTTCACTTCCGATAATTCGACTCGGCCCGACACGGGCGGAAGAATGCCAGCGAGTGTCTTGAGCAACGTCGTCTTGCCCGAGCCATTATCACCCACCATCGCCGTGAAACTTCGGCACGGCAACTCGAGCGTAAGCGCGCGGAGGACAGCATTGCCCTCGTAGCCGACAGCGACATCCCTCAACCGTGCCCAAGTTGAGGACGGAATTGTTAGTGGCTTGGCGGACACGCAGGTATCAAACCGTATTTTTGTCGCTCAGGCAAAGTGCAATTCAGTCGCCTCAATAGACTCTCTGGTCGCCCGTGCAGCCGGGATGCGGATAGAAATGAGAAAGACGGCGGTTCAGAATGTGTGCGAAGGCGATGGCGAGCCCACTCAATCCCATACCGCGGACCTGAAGCCATTTGAAATCAGGCGCGCAGCAATTGCCAGCGGCGGTAAATTGCAACTCGAGGATCAGCTCGCCGCTGAGCGAGCCGTGGTTGAGATTAACGAGTTTTGCGTCGCCGCGAACGCGCGTCTCGGCGATGAGTTCCGCGTCGACGGCAAGTTCGCTCAAATCATTAACGATGACAGCGAAGCGCCGCTTCCCGTCGCGGAGCAACCGTTTGAGTAGCGTAGTTTTACCTGCACCGAGAAAGCCGCAGAGCACGATGACGGACAGCTTGCGGGCTACAGATGAAGATTCGCCTGGGTTCATAGAGTTTTCAGCAGGAGCAGGCGGCAGGCAGGTCGATGGACAGCACCAGCCGGTTGCGGTCGGCGTCCGACACCGGTGAACTGCGATACACGATTGCGAGCAGTGACTTACGTTTCGCAGCGATATTCATTTCGGGGAAATCAAATCCAGCACGGCCTGCACGGGCCGCGCATTCTTGAAGACCATCTTCGCGCCGGTCTTGCGGTCGCTGGTCACGACGTTGTCCGCCAGCGCGACCACTTCGCCGCGCTCATTGAAAACGGGGCAGCCGCTGGAGCCGCGCCCAAAATCGGCTGTGATGCCCATCATCACGGCGTCGCCCGTCTCCTTCTGGCCGGTGAAGTAGCGCGACACGATGCCCTCGGTAAGCATGTAATACTGGCCCTCGGGATGCCCCATCACGAACACGCGCGAACCAACCTGTGCAGTCGTAAACAACGGCAACGGGGTGAAACCTTCTCCGTCGAGTTGCAGGATAGCGACATCGCGCGCCTCGTTGGCCGCCAGCACCTCGCGCACGCCGCAGATGCGCCCATCGCCCATCATCACCACCATCACCGCGTGCTTGGGTTCGTCCACGACGTGGTAGCAGGTGACAAATGCGCCTGACGCTGTGAGCACGAAGCCGGTGGCTGTCATGAGATGCCAGTCGTCGCACGAGTCGCACTTGTATAGCGACGCGACCACGAGCACGCCCGGCCGGAGGCTGGCAAACGCGGGGGGCGAAACTGGCGCGGCTGGGGGCCGGGGCAATTCCAGCCGGCACCGCCCCCGCCCGAGTTGCGCGACCAAATTAGTCATAGAGACGAATTTCTTTTCCTCCATCAACTTAATGCCGGCGGCGCGCAACGCCCCTTCTATGCGGCTGTCATCTACGACCTCGCCGGCCGGCACCGTGGGGCCGCTTGCGGCCGGGCTGCCGCGTCGTTCGGCCGCCAGCACCAGCGCGGTCACCAGGGCCGCCATCAGCGCGAAACTGATGGCGAGCCAGTGGACCGGAGAAAGGTGACGACGGTGCATTGGAAAGGCGGGGCGCGGCGCGTGGCCGCGCCCCGCTTCGTTTCAGGGCTTACTGAATTTTCGAGGCGGTGAACACCTGCTTGCCGCCTTCGGTCTTCGCCGTGCCGGTGGCGGTGACCTTCTCCACCACGGCCTGACAGACCTTGCTGTGGAACGCCTTGCTCACGGGGTTGTCCGCGAGGTAGTAGGTCGTGGTCTTGCCGCTAGCCGTCACCTGGATGGCGTTCTGGCACTTGGCTGTTTCCTTCAGCTCGCACTTGGCGCACATGCCCTTGCCGGTGATGGTCTGCTCCTTCTCCGCCGCGAACGCGCCGGCGACCATCAGCGAAACCGCCGCCACGAGGGCGAGGCTCAGTTGCTTCTTCATCAGTTATACTTTCTTTTGTTGTTTGGTTTTTCTGCTAGCAGCCCACCCCATCGAGGGCGGACATCGGGTGGCCGCGCACGCGGCCGAAAGTCACTCTCGCCGGACTCGTAGCATGGCCAGCGCACCGTCGGCTCCAGCGATAGCAAGGGTTTGGTCCTCGGGACTCCACGCCAGTGCGCTGACGGCCTGCGCGAAGTCGTGCCGAGCCACGGGCGCATCGGGATAACCGAGATGCCAGATAAAGACCTCACCGGTGGCGCTGGCACTGGCGAGCAGGCTGCCTTTGCCTTGGAATTGCATGGCGGTGAGCACACCTTCATGCGTGGTGAGCATGAGGGGCTTAGTGCCGGCTGGACCTTTGCCGGTGCAACGCCAAACGATGCCGGTGGGACCGGCCCCAGTGGCGAGCCATTCGCTGTCGGCGGACCACGTAAGGGTTTTGATACGTCCGGGATAGCCGCTCATCTGCAACGGCTCGCGCTCGCGGAAGGGTAACTTCCAGCAAGTCATCGAGTTGTCGAAGGTCGGCGCGACGACATAGCGGCCTCGCGGGCTGAGTGCGACTCCACCAAAGGGCGATTTGTGCGCGAATGTTTCTGATGGTTCGTTCGTCCCAGGCCGGAACAGCCGCACCTTGCCGTAGCAAGACGTCGCCAACACCGCGCCATCGCTGCGCCAACTGAGACCGGCGACGGTGCTTTCGTGGTCCGCAAAGCGCACGCCCGGCGAACCGTCGGGCGTCCAGAGCCGCAGGTGCCGGCCCGCGCCGCTGGCGAGCCATTCGCCTCCCGGCGACCATGCGAGGTGCTCCACCCAGTTACTCCCGCCCTCGAGTTCGCGGCCGGGCGCGAAGGAGCCCGGTTGCCACAAGCGAATGCCGCCGTCCTCGCCGCCCGTAGCCAGGATGCCATTCGTGGACCACGTCGCGCACAAGGCTCCACCGCGATGGGCCAGCTGGCGATGGACGAGAGAGCGGGTGCTGACATCCGCTATACACAATTCGCCGGCGGCCGTGACGGCGGCGACCTGCGCGCCGTCGGGCGACCACGCCAGCGCGCGGATGTGTTCGTCGCAAACGACGCTCCAAGCATCGCAGCGGAAGACCGGCGGTTTAGTGCTCAGGATCCTCATGAGGCGAGGCAGTTGCGGAAGCCAGCGGTGAGTTCCGCGCGGTCGAGGTTGCGGCCGATGAAGATGAGCCGACTCAGGCGATGCTCGCCGGTTTTCCACGGGCGGTCGAGCTTGCCATCGAAGAGCATGTGGACGCCTTGGAAGACGAAGCGGTTGGGCGTGTTGGCAACGTGCAGAATGCCCTTCATGCGGAAGATGTCCGCGCCCTTGCTGGCGAGGAGTTCGCTGATCCACGCGTTGAGCTTCTTCGGGTCCAAGGGCGTTTCCTCCGTGATGCCCACGGAGCCGACGCTGTCGTCGTGGGTGTGGCCAGCCGCGTGTTCAGTGGCGCGGACCGGCTCGACCAGCGCACCGTCACGCCGGACGACCATCGCAAACTCCTCCGGGAGGTGCTGCGTGCAGAGCAGGTAATGTCCAGGCTCCGTGACGCGCAGGTGAAAAGTGCCGCCGCCCGCGGGCGAGAAGACGAGTTTATGCAGCGCCGAACGCGGCGAAAACTCCGCGCCATCCGCTACGGTCACGCCGGGAGTGCTGAAGAGCTTGAGTGCTTCCTTGCGTGCGGCGGTAGCATCGGCCTCGTTGAGGCCCGCGAGTTTAAGCGCCACCAAACCCATCTCCGGGTCTGGGCCGGGCTGGAAGATTAGCTGGTAATCGGCGGGTGCGAGGGCATATGTGCCGCTCCACTCGAAGGGAAGTTCCTCACGCAGGAAGTCGTCGTCCACGGCAAGTTTAGCGTCGAGATCGAAGGCGTGGATATCCACGACATGGTTCACGGGCACGAGCGACTGCTGCGTGCGGTGGAAGCGGGCGACGGCGTTCATGCCGCGCAGGCGGGATTCGAGGTTGGTGAGTTCAGCCTCTGTCACGAGGTCGGTTTTATTGAGCAGAATCACGTCGGCGAAGGCGATTTGTTCCTGGCACTCCTTGCTGTCGCCGAGGTGCTGCACGACGTGCCGCGTGTCTACCACGGTAACGATGCCGTCGAGCCGGAACTGGGCCTTGACCTCCTCGTCCACGAAGAAAGTCTGCGCGACGGGACCGGGGTCAGCCATGCCGGTGGTCTCGACGAGGATGTAATCGAACTTGTCACGGCGGCGCATCAGATTGCCGAGGATGCGGATGAGGTCGCCGCGCACGGTGCAGCAGATGCAACCGTTGTTCATTTCGAAGACCTCTTCATCGGCGTTGATGACGAGGTCGTTATCAATCCCGATTTCGCCAAATTCGTTCTCGATGACGGCGATGCGTTTGCCGTGGCGGGTGGTGAGGATGTGGTTCAACAACGTGGTTTTGCCTGCACCGAGGAAGCCGGTGAGGATGGTGACGGGGATGCGGTTGTCAGTAGTGCTCATAACTTAATGTGCGCGCGGATGAGTCAGCGCCTGCACGAGGTCAGCGCGGGTGACCTCAGCGACGGGTTTGGGAATGGAAAAAGTGAGATACTCCTTAGGTGCGAGAGAGAGCACGATGCTGGTCTCCAGGTCCGGGCAATCGGGATCTTCGCAGGTCAACTCGTTGACAAGCACCAGCGCGGAATCGTCCACACGCATCAGCTCGCGCACCCAGGCCTTCAGCTCGGCAAGCTTAGCGATATCAGGCCCAGGGCGTGGGGTGGAGTCGATGAGGTTAATTTTCATGGGCAGGTAGGGCAACCGGCACACCGGCGAACGAGGCGGAGGTTGAGCAGGTGCGCGGTGGCGATAGCCAGGCCGCCGGCGCACATCACGACGGCCTCGGTCCAGTTGGTGCGTTCCTTGGCGCAGCAGATGTCCGGTCCCAACCACTGCACCGCGTGCGTGACGGCCGCGCCGATGCCCAGCAGCAGGAAGAGGCCCCAGCGTCCGTGCGTGCGGCAGCCGCGCCACAGGCACGCCGCCGCGAGTGTCACCATCAGCCCGCACGCCGCGCGCTCGAACGCGCGGCTGGCCAGCAGCTCGCTGGCGAGCATCGGCAGCACGGTCACCACCACGGGCATCAGCAGACAATGCACCGCGCACGCGGTGGAGAGCACGGAGCCGAGCCGGTCCAGCGGCCGGAGCCAACGTGGGGCGGGGGCGGAAGAATTGTTCATACGGCAAGCATCTGGTTGAGGCGGATGCAGCGGTGGCAAAGGCCGCTGAACTCGAGCCAGTGGTATTGAATCTGGTAGCCCGTTCGCGCGGCCAGTCGCGCCTCGAACACGCGGAGTTCCGCGAGGTCCGTCACGCCGGCGGCGCGACCGCACTGTTCGCACACGAGGTAATCCGCGCCGGCACAGGCGAGCCGCACGGCGCGCTGGCCCGCGACCACGGCGGGCCGCAGGATGCCGGCCGCCTCGAAACTCCGCACCGCGCGATACACGGTCACGAAGTGGCAGTGCGCCCGCGCCACCAGCTCGCGCACCAACGCCTCCACCACGATGGGCGCGGCTCGCGCGCACAGAAAATCCAGCACCGCCTGCCGCGGCCCGGACAACAAGAGCCGCGCGGCCGCGCACCGGGCCAAGGCCCACTCCCGCCGGGCCGCCACCATCGCCGTGGGCAGGTCTGCTGCGCCCGCGCCGAGGGCGGAGGCTGGCGCGCACGCGCAGGGGGATGCGGATTGTCTCATGGTGGCAGGCTTACTCGCGGTCGGCCCAGTAACTGAGGGAGTGGTTGAGGCGGTGAGCGACAATCAGCAGCACGCTGCCGAGGGCGGTGAGGACGATTTCCGCCGCACCCTCCGCCTTGAAGCGCGCGGCGAGCACACAGCCTAGGCCAGATAAGGCCCAGCCCCAGATGCGACTCTCGCCGTGCTTGAGCCAACCGGGGATGAAGGCCGCGAGGCTCGTGCAGACCACCACTCCGGCGAGCACTTGGTGGGTGAGCGGGCTGGCAAAGAGCCCTGCCATCACGCCGGGGAAAAGGGCAACTGCCATCGGGACAAAAAGGCAGTGGACGGCGCAAACTCCGGAGGCGGCGATGCCAGCCCGGTCGGCAGTGGAGCGATAGACAGGAGATTTCATGCAGGGAAGAATCAGTGGCTCAGTTTTCGTTGCCCTTGGGGAAGTTGAACTTCACGTCCTTGAACTGCTTCCCTTTCACATCCACGAGCTTCACCACGGCGTCGAAGTTCGTCGCGGTCTTGACCCAGTCCGCCTGGGGCGTGGGGTTCGTGGCTTGGGGTTTCGCGATGTTTGTAGCGGCGAGTTTCTGGCGGACTTCGGTGGTGTGAGAAATGATAATGTCCAAGTGCGCGCCTAATGCGTGCGTCATGAGGAAGGCCGCGAGCAGCAGCAAGACAGTTTGCCATCGGGTCAGACTGGTTGGTGCGGTAGGGCGACTGGATTTAGTGACCATAAGGTGCTTCGTTCACGTTCACCGGCTCCAGTTGCTTCCACTCGGGGAACGGGTCCGGCAGTTGCGTCCATCCCTCGGGCCCTACTACCATCTCGCACGACGTGAGGAGGCATTTGTCGAGCGCGGCGCGCATTTTCTTCTCCTCAAACTGCTGGCCAATGAAGACAAGCTCCTGCCGGCGGTCGCCGTGGGGCTTTTCGGAGAGGCGTTTGATTTCCGCGAGCGAAGCCTTATCTGTCGGCCAGTATTTCTTGTCGACCGCCGCCCACCAGAAGCCGGCGCATTTGTGCACACCGGTGCTGCCGGCTTGTTGCCAAAGCCCGGCATGTTCCATGCGCGTAGCGAGCCAGAAGTAGCCCTTGCTGCGGCGCAGTCCGCGCCAGTCCTGGTGCAGGAATTTCCAGAAGCGTTGCGGATGAAACGGTCGGCGCACGCGATAAACAAAACTGCCGATGCCGTATTCCTCCTTCTCCGACTGTTCCTCACCGCGCATCACCTTCATCCAGCCGGGCGCCTGTTGCGCGGCGGCGAAGTCGAACCGCCCGGTGTCGAGCACCTCCTTGAGCGGCACGCGACCGTGCTCAGACTCGGCGATATGCGCACGCGGATTGAGCTTGGTCAAAATCGCTCGTAGTGACTTTTGTTGCGCGGCGGTGACAAGGTCAGTCTTATTCAGCACGATCACATCGCAGAACTCGACCTGGTCAATCAGGAGATCCGTGACGGTGCGTTCGTCGTCGGCGTTCAGCGCGGCGCGGCGTTTCTTGAGCGAGTCGGACTGCTTGAAGTCGCGCAGGAAATTCTTCGCATCGACGACGGTCACCATCGTGTCGAGCCGTGCGACCTTGCTGAGCGTCTTGCCATCGGTGTCGGTGAAGGTGAACGTCTCCGCGACCGGTAGAGGCTCGCTGATGCCGGTGGATTCGATGAGCAGGTAATCGAATTTGCGCGCCTTCGCGAGCTTGCCAACCTCCTTGAGTAAATCCTCGCGCAGCGTGCAGCAGATACAGCCGTTCTGCATCTCGACGAGCT
This sequence comes from Akkermansia muciniphila, assembly GCA_945900775.1. Classification (GTDB taxonomy): domain Bacteria; phylum Verrucomicrobiota; class Verrucomicrobiia; order Limisphaerales; family SIAT01; genus SIAT01. The sequence goes on from CAMDJP010000033.1 coordinate 10,319, forward strand.
TTTCCTCGGTCCGCGAGAGTTTCGCACCGCCGTTGGCCACGAGGGCGCCGTCGATGTTCACCTCGCTCATGTCGTTGACTATTACAGCGACCCGCAGGCCTTCTCGGTTTTGGAGGACGTGGTTGAGCAACGTGGTCTTACCGGCACCCAGAAACCCGGAGAGCACGGTGACGGGGATGCGCAGAGGCGCGACCCGGCGCTTCAGCGTCCGAGCGGTGGGTTTGGGGTGACGGCGGGGGTTGGTCGGGAGGTTGTTTTTCATGTGCGATGAAAAAGTGTGGGTGACTAACGAATCATCCGGTCACGACCGCCGTGTGCAGGCAGTCGTCGCAGCGGCCTTCACGTTACGGGAGCAAAGCGAGGTTAGAGGCGATTTGAAGTGGTGCGACCCAGACATGGCGAAGGACTTGGCCATGGCATAACCCTGAGCTCCGGGCTGCGAGTCAAGGTCCTGCACCACGGCAGTCAGGCGAAAAGAATGATTCCTCATGGGGAACTCCACGTCGGGCGGAGAAGGGTGGCTGTCGGAAAGTCAGAACCGACAGCCACCGTTTTCTCTCGCAGGAGCCAGGCGCGATTTCAGCCTGGTGATTAGTTTCGTGTGCGCGGGAAACGCTGTCAGTTTTGCAGGGCCTTCACGAGCGCACGCAGGTTGCAGTCAATGAGGTCGCAACAGTTCTTCGCCTCCGGTGACCCGCCGACTAAAATCGGGCAGATCACGAGCTTGGCACCAATGGAGTCGGCCACAAACTGTGGCGTCTTCCGGGCGCGATTGGGCTCCATCATCACCAGCTTCACGCCGGCTGCCTTGGCGTTCGGGATGAGGGCGTTGATGTGCGTGGCCGTCGGCTCGATGCCGGGCTTCGGTTCAATCTGGCCGACTATGTTGAACCCATAGGTGGCAGCGAGATACTCGAAGGATTTGTGATAGGTGATGACCTTCACGCCGCGCAAGGGAGCAGCCAGCTTTTCCCATTCAATCAACTTGTCGGTGAGTCGCTCACTAAAGCGCTTCAGGTTCGCGGCGTAGTATGCGGCGTTGGCGGGGTCGAGCCGCGCGAACGTCGCAGCGATAATCTCGGCCATCGGCTTGAAGTTCGCCGGGCCGAGGTTGAAGTGCGGGTTGCCAGCGGCATGAACATCGCCTTGCGAACGGTCGAGCTGCGTGGGTATTTCCAGCAACTTCAGGCCGTGTGCGAGGACGATGTGACCGGGCGCGTTCGGCAGAATGCGAGGGTTGCGAGCATTCTGGACGAGCGGCGGCAGCCAACCGAGCTCCAGCTCCGCGCCTCCTTCGAGGAGGACATCGGCCTGGTTGAGCACGCGGATGAAGCTGGGCTTGGCGTCCACGAAGTGAGGGTCCTCCGTGCCTTTGGTGAGGCTGATGACTTTCACTTTGTCGCCGCCGATATCCTCGGCAAGCGAGGCGAAGTCGGGCAGCGTGGCAACAACGTTGAGCTTGGCATGCGCCACGCCCGTAAGCAGCCCGAGGGCTGCAAGCAGCGAGAACAAGTTTTTCATGGCCTTAGAGAGGTCAGATTAGAATTTGTGCGCGCCGTGGCTACCGAGCAGAAACTCGAACTGGAGCCAGATCGAGTGGTCGTGCCCGATGTGCTTCCGGTCGTCGTAGTTGTATTGCAGCCGAATCTTGGAGAATTCGGATGGATACCAAGTGATGTTGGGCGAGAGACGCCAGCGGTCGCCACGGGAGTGGTCCGGCCCTGCCTCCTCGGTCAAACTCTGGTTATCAGTCTCGTTGTCAGCCTTCAAGAGGCCGCGCTTTTCGTAGGCCCCACGCTTACCGCCAACCCAATCGTAGCGGATTCCCGCCACCCAGCCGGGTCGGAAGCCATAGAGGAACTCCGTATAGGCGCCGTAGTCCGTGAGGGTCTCGGCGGCCATGACGGCGGCGAATTTGGTACCGTTGTTCATTGTGTCCACCAAGACGCCCGCATCGAATTTTCCGTTGTCGTCTTCGTCCTCTTCCGAGGACCAATCGAAGGCCCCGACTTGGTTTTTGCGGAGCATGGCTTCGGTCTTCCACGTCACGAACGGGAAGCCCTTCGTGTGGTTCGTAGGCTTCCATTTCCAGGTGAAGTCGGCCCCGACGATTTGCGTGACTGTTTTGCTGGCGAAGTTCTCTTCTCCAGAGTTATTAGGTCCGAAGGCCGCGGACACGCCCATCAGGACGGTCTGTGAGTCGGTCAGCTCAAACGAAGTGACCAGACGGGGCGTGAAGAGCATGTCGGTAATAGTTTTCACGCCGCGGTCGTTATCGGGGTGACGGAACGTGCTAACAAGGGCGCCTTCTTCCGCCTCGTCCCCATGGGCGTGTCCTGCCCCACGAAAGCTGTAGGCGTTGGGGCCGTGACTGTTCTGGATGGTCATGAAAAACTCCGAATAGAAGGGCGTGGGGAGCAACCAGGAGAGCCGCGCGCCGGGGTTTCTCATGCCGTCCGCCCCGAACATACGGTTGTTGATGAGCGGTTGGTCCACGAAAGACCACGAGTGCGGATGCGAGGGGTTCAAGCGGCCGAACTCGGTGAAGAATTGGCCAGCCTTAAGCTGCAGGTTGCCGGGCAACGAGAGCGTTTCAAGATAAACCTCCTCTAACTCAAATAGGGATTCGCCGCTCGCGTCCATTCCATAGATGAGGTTCGCCTGACCACGAAAATAGGGGTCAACCATGCCTTCGAAAACAGTTTCAATGTTCTGCACGGTGAACCCACGCTGGTTCGGATCATGGCCACCGGGTTGCAATGCACCGATATCGTTCGCCGTCGAGGTGCCGGTGGTGAACAGGCCGATTAGGGACATGTTTAAGTAGCTTGCGCCTGAGCGACCCAAACCGATGGGGTCGCCGGGCTTCCACTTTTGTTCAACCAGCCAGGGTTTGCTGGCCCAGTTGTTGGTGAGTTCGCTCACGCGACGCTCTAGATCCTGAATTTTTACATCGGGCGGAGTGACCTTCCCGCCAGGAGTGACTGGCTGACCTTTGATGGCTTCGAGTTGCTTCTTGAGCGACTCAATCTGCTCCGCCTGCTGTTTTTGCAGAAGGAGGAGTTGCTCGAATTGCTGTTTGAGTTCGACTGGTTTTGCTTCCTGCGCCACAAGCGACATCGCGCTCAAGGCAAGGGCGGAAGACAGGCCCACTAATTTCTTAAGTTTCATTTTAAATTGTTCTGAATTGGCGTCGCGTACAAAGCACGTGACAGGGTTTACCGACGGGACTGAACACTGACAGACTAACCGATGGCGGAGGGGTCAGACCGTCGGCGGAGCGCGACCGGAGGGGAGCAGGTGGGAAATGGGCGGGACGAAGGTGGAAACGGACGCGGCGGGTGAAAACGACTCGCCCCAGACTGCATCCGGAAGGGGTGCATCGATCACGGGCACGGGGATTTTGCCGTCGGTGAAATGCTTAACGAGGCAGTCGTGATCTGGTGCGTCGTGGTGCTCGTGGACGCAAGCATGGGCCTCGGGAGTGACCGCTAGAAAACCAACCGTCACCAACCCAAATGCCAACGCTAGAGCGACGAGGAATCGCACAGCGGAGAAACGAGTTTGGCGTCTATGTTGCAAAACGTTTGCAGTTATATAGAAGGTGAACCGCGATGCAAGCGGTATTTTCGGCGCGCAGCTTAATGGACAGGTGATGAAATTTGTCGGGAAGTCAGGTGTTCCAGTCGAGCGGATTACAGATGCAAAGCACGGGTTGTCGGGTTGTAGTTATGGAGTTCCAAACAAGGGGTTAATTGAAACGAAGAAAAATCGCTTGGAAACGAATTTTAAGTCGCGTGGGCCTGTGATTTCACCACACCAGCAGAGATCGGGTCTCTAACTGCTCGAGGCCACAGCAAAAGCAGAACGGCCGGCGAAAGGCCGGCCGTTGTGCGACAGTCGTTCCGCGATGATTAGAACCCGAACGGGTCATCGCCGCCGGCCTTCTGCTTGTCGAGGTTGAACTCGATTTGCGAGAAGGCTGCGGGTGAGAATTTCACGCGCCCCAGATTTGGACTGTAGCCAGAGACTTGGTTGGCATCCCAGCTCTCCAACGTGAAGGTGATAGAGCCGCGTCCGGCGAAGGTAGCACGCACCTCGCCGGGCACGAGCGCGGGCTTCGTGGGCTTGGCCTGCGCCAACTCGATTTGCCCGACCCGTTCAAGCGGGATGTCGAGGCTGGCGAAACTGGTGGTGAAGGCGATTTTGCCGTCCTTGATGCCCTTGAGGGCGCCGGAGATGCTGTCGTTGTTCACGAGGCGCGCGAAATCTTCCGCAATTTTGCCGCTGGCAGCGGGCAAGTTCGCTGGGATTTTCCCGTCCCACTCGGTCACACGGATGCCGCTGATCTTCACCGCGCCCTGTCCCTGTGAAACGAACATCAATCCACTGCCCTTACCGGCGAAGTCCCCGTTTTCCTTCCATTGCTGGACAAGGACGTTATCCACGAGCAGGGCGATGGTCTTTTGGTCTTTGTTCACCCGGATGGAGATGTGGGCGCTGGTCTTCTGCTGGAGCGTTTGGAGTTGGGCATTGCCGAGGTTGTTCTGACCTTCCTGGGTGGTCATGCGCTGGAGATAGATGTTATTCGGATTGAGCCCAAGGATGTAGGCGTTGCCGGAGTATTGCTCAATTTTGTCCGTGTAGAGATGGATGGCGAGCTGGAAATAGCCGCGCCACGCGACATCGAACTCGATGTTGGACTGCGTCGCCAACTTGATGTTGCGACCAATCTGCGCGCCAGCACTCGAGGTAAAAAATGCATCGTTCTGGTACTGCCAACCGCTCAAGGCATTCGGCTTGCCTCCGGCAATAATCCGACCTACACGGATGCCACCCCCCTCAGGGACGTTCGGGTTCCGGCCAGTCCAGCCTTCCATCCCAGTGGGACCCTCGTAGAGGGTGCTTATTTTGCCGAGACCAGGGGAAATCTGACCCACGGCATTGCGCGGAATGGTGATTGTGCCCCCGTACCAGGTATCAATCGTCAACTTCTCCGCATCCATCGTCAGCAACTCGCCAAGCAACTCATCGCCGTTGAGCAGCTTCACGCTGCAGTTCTCCTTCGCTGCAAGCTCCCTCACCTTCGCACCCTCGAGTTTCACCTTTGAGATGCTGGCGCCATCGAGCTCAATCGGGAGCTTCACAGCCGGATGCTGCCAACGCATCACTCCTTTGGAGTCGAAGGAAAGAAAGGCTCCCTGGAGGGTATCGCCGTTGACCAGAACAATAGTCTCCGGACGCTTCTGGGATGCAGCGGTAGCAGTATCCTTCGGTCCGGGCACGATGATGCCGGGCTTCTCCTTCGTTGCTTCGGCCGGCCGTGTGGGTGTAATGACAATCTCGGCGGAGAGTTGGCCGAGCGCGATGGTGACGGAAGCAAGAGCGAGAAGGCGTTTCATATGGGTAAGAATTTAGAATTCGGTAATCTTCAGAAACCGAGGGAATCGTTGTTGGTCGTGCGGGGCTTGTCGAGGTTGAACTCGAGTTGGGAGAAAACCTCGGGCGTGAAGGTCGCGTTACCAAAGTTCGGGCTGCTGACTTTCACTTCTTTTTCCGACCAGCTTTCAAGTTTGAACGTGAGCAGACCGCGCCCTCTGAAAGTGGCGCGAACGGACCCAGGCAGGGGCGCCGGTTTTTCAGGCGTAAGCAACTCGATGTGGCCCACGCGGTCGAGAGGGATTTCGAGGTTTGGCGCGAAGCTCGTGGAGAAGGAGGCCTTGCCGTCCTTAATACCCTTGAACGCGCCGGAGAGGCTGTCGTTATTCCCCAAACGCGCGAAGTCCTCGCTCAGTTTGGCCGGCGTGGTAGAGGTATTCGCCAGCGGCAGTCGCCCGTCCCATTCACAGACACGAATACCGCTGATCTTCATCGCGCCGCTGCCCTGCGAAAGATACATCAGCCCGTTACCCTTGCCGCCAAAAGCATCTCGGTCGTTCCATTGACCGGCGAGGACCCCATCAATCAGGACGGCAAATGTCTTCTGTTCTTTGTTCACTCGGATGGAAATCTGCGCGCTGGTCTTGGGTGCGGTGAGTCGCAAAGTGGCGTTGCCGATTCGTGTCTGGCCGGTCTCGGGCGACATTCGATTAAGGTAGACCGAACTCTGAGTTATATTCAGCACGTAGGCGTTACTCGGAGTCTGATCGAGCTTGTCCGTGTAGAGATGCACAGCGCAGTTGAGATAGCCGCGCCAGGCCATGTCGAACTCGATGTTTGCCAGTTTCGGAAAGTTGACATCTCGGCCGATTGTCGCGCCGCCGCCGATGCTGCTCACAAAAGCGTCATTGCTGAACTGCCAGCCGCCCGCAGTCACCGTCTGCGCCGGCCGAACCATGGGCACGCCGTTCACAATCACGTTGCCGCCGAGAATTTGGACCGCACCCAGAGCCGCACCGTCGAGTTGAACACCTCTTTGAATTTCGATCTGCTGATTCACACCGAGCGGAAGTCCGCGACCGACCGTGCTCCGATTGCCCGCGGTCCATCCTTCCATCCCCGTCGGCCCTTCATAAATGGCCGTGGTGCTCGACTGCCCCGGTGTTATGGAACGCACCGACTTGCGCGGGATGGTGAGCGTGCCAGCATACCACGTCTTGAACAGCAGTTTCTCGGTATCCATTTCCAACACCTCGCCAAGCAACTCGTCGTCATTGATGAGCTTCACGGCAAACGTGTGGCGTTGGGTAGTGCCTTTGGATCGAGGGCGCTCAAGCCGGATGAGCGAAAGACTACCGGAGTCAATCTCCATCGGTTGTTTGATAGCGGGGTGCTGCCAACGCAGACCGCTGTTGCCATCGAAGGAAATGAAGTTGCCACGGAAATTGTCACCACCGAGCATCGTGAGAGTCTCAAGGCGTGGTCCCGTGGAAATCGGCACGGCCACCGGCAACTTTTGAGGAATCGGCAACGTCAGCGGCTTCCGCTCTGGGGCAGGAATGAGAATAGCCGGCCTCACGTTTCCTGGTAGCACCCGAGGCACTCGTGGCTCAGGCTCTTGGACTTGAACCTCGATTCGAACAACGTCTGCTGCATCCAGTCGAGCGACCGCGATCAGGAAAAGAGCGATGTAGGGAAACGTTTTCATAAGATGCAGTCCGCTCAACGTTCGTAGATAGGCAGGAAACGGTAGTTGAGCGCCAACGAAAGCAGTGAGGCGCTGGTGGCGAAGGTCGCACCGAAGTTACCAGTCCAACTTCCATCGGCACTCTGAGCCTCCTTGAGCATCGTGATGTTGGCTGCGTTCCACTCCTTCCACGCCTGCGGCGAAGCGTGGAAATAGGTCTGAGCGGCGTAGTAGAGGAAATAGTGGAAGTAACCCTCGGAGCGGGCACTGCCGGCGCCGTAGGTATTGAGGAATTCAAAGGCGGCCTTGAAATTCGTCGTGTCCTTCTTCTTGGCGAGCGCCCAGCAGAGGGCGCCGATGGCCGTGCGCGGCCCGTTCGATCCACCGGGGCTCGTGTAGCCGATGCCGCCGTCATCACCCTGGCAAAGCGCGATGAACTTGAGCGCCTTCTGGATGGACTCCTCAGGAACGGCGATGCCCGCATTGCGTGCTGCGAAGAGGGCAACGATATTCGCACCGCTGACGGTCGAATCAGCATCGCGACTCTCCGGCGAGTAACGCCACGCGCTAAATCCGTTCCGCTCCTGTGAATTCAAGATGAGCTTCGTCGCGCTTTCCAATGCGGGACCGAGGCGCACGTCCTTCACCATCCCGTATGCCTCGGCGAGCGCGAGCGTCGCGAAGCCGTGGTTGTACATCGAGGTGCCTATGTAGCCGGTGGATTTGCTCTGCTGCGAGAGGATGAACTCCAACCCGCGTTTGATCGCCACACTGTAGGGGCCGCGATTCGGATCTTCGCCATGCGCGAGCATCGCTACTACGCAGAGACCGACCACCGCGGGCTGGTTACCGTAGTAATCGTTCGCCTGCCCACCGAAAGAGCCGTCCGGCTTTTGCGACTTGGCAAGGTAATCAATCCCCTTCTTGTACATCGTCTCGACGTCGGGCGCGATGAAGTCAGTCGCCCCCTCGAACAACTCCTGCGCGGTCATCCGCGGAGTAGCGGCAAGAAAACTCGCCGTCACTAGCAGTAGCGTCAATGTCTTGTGAATCACTTCGTTCATCGCGTGCGTTTCCTCACGGCTTTTGTTCAACGGCCTTGAAATAATCCTGCAAGGCGTCGCGGTACTCGGTCGGCAGCGTACGCGAGCGGCCAGCGACCTTCTTGGTCGTGCGCGGGTCGCCCTTCGCTCCGTTCGGACTGCCGGGCACGTTGACGTTCGGCTTGTCGGTGGTACCACCGGCAGAGCTCATCCCGGGCGAATTGCCTTGGCCCGAACCGGGCTGCTGGCCCGGCTGCTGACCTGGCTGCTGGCCCATACCCATCATCTGCATCATCATCTTCACCATCTGCGGCGAAGCCTTGCCCTTCTTCATCATCGAGGCGACCTCGGCATCGAGCAAATTGATGGCATCGCTCTCAGTTTGGACGGTCTTCTTGCCGGTCTCCGTCTTTCCGAGCAGTTGTTCAGCCTCACTCATCGCCTTCTGCGCATCGCCGAGAAACTCGCCGGGATCCTCGTCTTTGAGAATTTGCACATCCCGCATCACCTTGAGCTGCTGGTCGGAAAGCTTGGTACTTTCGCCCGCAAACTTTTCTTTCTCCTCGGGCTTTGCCGCTTTGTTCTGAACGCGCTGTTGGTCGAGTAATTCCGTCTGCTTGCGCAGAGCGTCCTCAGCCTGGCGAGCACGGAGAATGGCCATCAAACGTTCAAGGGCCTTGTCTTCTTCGCCACCGCCGCCACCGCCACCACCGCCACCGCCACCGCCATTCTCATTGATGGCCTCGAGTTGCTCCGCCCATTTGGCAAACTGCTTGTTCATCGTCTCGGCTTCCTTGATGGCCTTCATCGCGACGTTCTGGCGGATTAAATCGGAGTTCTTATTGAGACTCTCTGCGACGTCGGATTCCTTCATTTCCTTGGCCACGTTGCCGTAGTTGGTGACGCTGGTACGGTCGAAGAACCGGCTGACCTCAGTTTGGATTTCGAAGGAATCCTTGCTGTTCTGCGTTTGCCCGTTGACCAAGCCCTGAAGGGTCTTCTTGAGGGGAGCAGGAAGCTTCTCGGGAAGAGCGCCCGCCAACTCAGCGAACGACTTGGTCAGCGTGTCAACGACCTCTTTCTCATAGCCAGCAATTTTGCGCAGGCGTAGAGCGAGAGTGTTCGCCTGCATCGCGTCCATGTTTTTGCCCGCCTTTTTCTGCATCTCCTGCAACTCCTTGAGAATCTCTTCCTCGGTCTTGGCCGCATCGTCGACTTTCTCAGAGCGCTGGCTAGGTTGCTGCTGGGCGCTGCTGAGTGATTTGGAGGCCTGTGCCATTTTCTGATTGGCCAGACTCTTCATCTGTTCCATCGCCTTGGCCCATTCCTTGAGCTGATCGGTCGGGATAGAACTATTCCGCGTCGCCTCGCGCAGGGCTTCATTGCCCTGCTTGGCGATGTCATTAAGTTTCTCGGCAATATTGTTCTGCTCATTGGCTTGGCGCTCGAGCTTCTTACCAGCCTCCTCGCCCTTGAGATCCTCGGGCTTCATCTGCTTGAGTTCCTTTGCAGCCTCGAGAAGCCCTTCTTCGCGGCGAGCGATATCGTCCAACTCGCCCATCAGCTTCTCAAACTGCTGCTGCACGAGACGCGCGTGCTCCTCCCGGCTAAGGACATAGATGCGGTACGAGGCCGATTCGGTATGACGGCGACCGGGAAAATAATCGGCCGCGGAGGCACGGAGATTCACGACAGTGTCAGCCTCGATACCGAACACGATTGGTGAGAACTTGAAGGTGGAGTTGAGCGCCTTGCTCTGTGGCGCGCCATCACTCAGCTTCATGGTGCCGGTCTTGAGTGTGTTGGTCTCGTTGCGCTTAGTGACGTCCCACACCATGGCTAACTGGCTCAGACCGAAGTCATCCTGCGCGGCGGCTTTGATCTCGACGACCTCCTCGGGAAGAATGGCGATGACGGCGGCCTGCTCGGGGCAATCGGCCTCGGGCGGCAGATCTTTCTTCGACTGCAGCGAGAGCTTCCAAGGCGCGGCGCTGGCGAGGCCCAGCTTGTCACGCCATGTGAAAGACATTTGCGCAAGACCGTCGAGCGAAAGCGGCGAACTTTGGAACGTGTCGCCTTTTACGGTGGCTTCGGCCGGTTTCGGCTTCACTTCACGCAGCCCGATGACTTCGAGGGTGGCCTCCTTCAAATCCCGGCTGGTTTTGGCCTTGAAAGAAACCTGGCTACCTTCGAGGAAAGTGAAGGTGGCGGTGCGAATCTCCTCGCTCGCTTGTGGGTACTGGAGGTAGTCAGGAAGCTTCACTTGCGCGAGTTGCTGCTTCAGGGCTGGGCGGAATTCCGGCTGGACGGCGATGCGCTTGGCGATGTCGCCGACCCGCAGGCGAAGGCCCCCCGCCGCTGTCTGACCCGGGATGAAGAAGACCACGCGGCCCTTTTCGATGGGGGACTTGATAATCGGCTGCTGCTCGTACTGAGCGGTCGCGCCCTGCGGCTTCCAGAACTCATGCAGACCGACCTTGAACTCGATTTCGAAAGGCTCGCCGTGCGCCACGACAAGGTTGGCAGGCATCTTATCAATACTCACGAAAGTGAACCGCTCCACCTTCGAGCCCGGCCAAATCCAGCGCACGAAGGCGTTCCAGCTCGCGTCGGGCACGCGCACGGCCGAGAGCGTGATGACCGCTGCCAGCAGTGCCGCAGCCGCGAAACAAAGGTTCGCCTTGCGCAGGCTGATGACCGATTTGAAATCGTAACGGACCGCTTGGCTAGAAATCTGTTCAATCGCCGCACGACACAGTTCCTCGGAGACATTGGAGGGACGCTTCGCCACATCGGCCAGTTCCACGATACCGAGGAGGTTGTCACCCAGACGCGGATAATGGCGCTGAACAATCGAGGCCAGTGCGCGGGAATCGCGACGGTTCCAGACCCAGTGACGAACCCAGAAGAGAACGAAATAGACCGCCACGCCCAACCCGAGCGCGGTGAAGATGGCACGCAACGCCGCGGGCGTATCCCAGAAACGGTCGGAGATGAAGAGTAGCGTGTATGAAAGCACCAACCCGCTGAGCGCGCCGCACACGGCGATGACCGTATCGACGCGCCAAAGACGGCGTTCGAGGACTTCAAACTGTTCGCGCAACGCCAACGGCAACTCGACCGAGTTTTTGTCAGAATTTGACATAGGTTTCTTCCCCTTAGATGAGTCCTAGGACCTTACGTAGTGTCCAATAAATCGCAAGGAGAAAAAGTAGCGCGCCGCCCCACCAGGCATTGGACCAAAGCCGTAGGCGCTCCTCCGCTAATTCCTTCTCCGGAAGAGCCGAAATCGCGCGCACGATGCGGTCTAGTTCCGATACGGATCCGCTCGCCCCGCGGGTCAGTTCACTCAATTCGCGCAGGATGGCGGGGGATGCCGGTTGACCTACCTTTTCCCGGATGGGCTTCGCCACGAGCATGTCCGTGTCGAGCTTGCGTTTGCCGCTCTGGCCGGTGAGCGAAATGCGATATTTGCCGCCCTCGCGCGGGACGAAGTCCGCCTTAAACACACCCCAGCCACCATCAATCGGCGTGAAGTCGAGACGTTCCGTCTTGCCCGTGGGCGAGGTGATGACTGCGCTCACGGTCTCCTTTCCGGTGCCGCTGATATCAAGCGCTGTCGCCTGCAGGAAGATGCTCTCGTCCAGCTTCGGATTTTCTGGACTGTAGGAAAGGCGTAGCCCCTCGCCGCCGGCCATGTGGCGCTTGTGAGCCATCCAACGCACGACCTGTCCCCAGAAACGGTAATGGTAACGGTCTTCCACGCCGCGGCGCCAGCGCCACGCACTGTCCGTGCCCATGAACAGCACCTCACCGCTGCCGTAGGGCCGCGTGACAAGCAGCGGCAGGCGACCGCCGGAATTGCGTAGCGTAGAGTGGACAGCCAGCACGTCGGCACCCGGCTTAGACTTGGCCACGCCGGCGCACCAGTAGAATCCCGGCAAGTTTTTCCAGATCGAGTCATTCCTGTTCTCGTCGGGCGCCAGCATCGTGAGGAAATGTCCCTTCCCAGTCGGCGTCAGATGAAGATTAGACTCGTTCGCCACGGAAATACCCTGCGCTTTCTGATCGTCGTAGATTACTGGAATCATCTCGCCGATTGGATGCTGGAGAAAGGTCGTCTGCCGTCCACGCTCGCCCGGCAGGAAAACGAGACCACTCGACTGCTGCTCGACGAGGCCCTTAATCAAATCGCAATCCTTCGCCGTGAGTTCGTTGCCGCCGAGTCCGACATCGCCGATGAAAATCACGTCATACTTCGCCATCTCCTCTCGTGTGGCGGGGAACTTGGCGAGATAACCGGTCCCCTGCCCCGGATCCATGCCGGGATGAAATAGCAGCGTACTCACCTCTACGCCCGGATCGCGCACGAGGGCGTTGCGCAGATAGCGGTACTCCCAACGCGGCAACGACTCGACCACCAGCACGCGCAACTTCTCGGTGCGGATAACGATCTGGAAGTTCTGCTCGTTATTGTCAGCAAGATACTCACCCGGTTGCACCGGCACGCCGAGGCGGAAGGAGTAATTGCCTAGTGCGCGCGGTGCCCAAATAATGTTGCCCTGCACCTGACCGAACGGCGGCACGGTAATCGGTTTGCGTGCGTCCACCTCTGCACCACTCGCCAACGTGATAAACGTTTTCACTTCCTGCGGCAGATGGCTCGTGATCTTGAACGGAATCGAGATCTGCTCGCCGAGAAGGCCGAAGGAGGGCAACACCATCGGTTCCACCACGAGATCGGGCAACGACCGTTCGCTACCGATGGGAATGGTGTACACCGGGACCTTTTGCGCGCGGTACTTCGTGGCGGCGTTGAGCGGGGAGACACCAAGGTTCCAGTCGCCATCCGAGAGCAGGAGCACGGCTTTGAGATTTTTGTGACGCGCAAGCACCGCATCGAGCGCGGCACTGAGGTCGGAACCTTCTTCAGCGTTGGTGGTCGTGTTCGTCGAAGGTTTACCGAACGGCTCGACAATCACCTTCGCGGTTGTCTCGAGGGGCTTCCAGAAATTCGTCCGCTGACGGTCGGCCAGCCATTCGTCGCGTCGCAGCACTTGATTTCCATCGAGCACCACATCGCGCGTTTTCATGCTGCCCGAAGCGTCGGCGAGCACGACCACCTCCGGTTGCTCGGCACGCTCGATGCGCCGCACACGCTCGGGTTTCAGCAGGGTGAAAAGGGTGAGCGAAATAATCGTGAACCGAAACGCTTCGAGCGCCGCCACGCCGCGTCCGCCACGCCGCCGCCAGTTTTGCCAGCAAAGCCAAGCCGAAACAGCCAAGACGACGGAGGCGAAAATCACCACCAACGTCGGTGCGGAAATGTCCCAATGCGAGGTCATGCGCTTGTCAAAACACCGGCTCCTTCGGGCGCTCCAGCGCGCACCGCCGACTGATTCGGTTCGGGCAAAATCAGAATGCCTTCAACCACGAGAAAGATGAGCATGCCGGCGAGCAGCAACCGCCAGACCTCGGTCTGCTTGTTGTCGGCTGCACCTTCCTTTTCCTCAAAAAGCTGCACGGGAACACCAGCGAACAATTCCTTCGCCTTGGCCGCATCGAGAATCTCCCATGCGTCTTCGCGCACGGGTCGGTTCACGGCAACGATTTGATTCGCAACGCGAAAGACACCGCCATGCAAGCGCGCATCCGACACGGCGGCGACGGAGGCGACCGACTCCCATCGCTCATTGGAACGCGCAGGAAAATCGCCGCAGGCGAGTTGTGCACCCTGGGTGAAACGCCGAGCACCGGCGTGCACCAATCGTTGCAACATCGGCACCAGCACGCCGCCGTCCCCCAAGTCGGACCAGTCAAAGTTCGGCAACGTCGCGCAGAAAAGCACCTGCCCCTTGCCCACGTTGCGGCGCGTGAGCAACCCCGATCCGTCGGCGAAGGTCGCCAGCGGAGTCCCATCGCCCGTGATGCTCTGCCGCCGGATGACGACCAACTCGTCCAATGGCAGGCTCAGGCCTTCGTCGGTCTTCGCCAGCGGCCCCTCTTTCTCCTCCCAGCGTGCGACCGGATAATCCTTGTCCGTTGGCGCGTTCTGCAACTCGCCCCAACCTTGGTCCCCGAACTTGCCTGCATCACCACTTGGAAGAAAAAGTAGCATGCCGCCCGCCTCGGCGAAGTCCTGCAGTTTTTTCGCCATGTCTCCCTCGGGTAACTTCGATTGCCAAATCACGGTCGCGTAGTTTTTCCATTCGGTCTTCTCGAGACTATCCGCGCGCAGCACCTCGCTGACTTGGTTCGTATTCTTCCGATCGGGCGCCGCGGCGAACTGCAGCACGCGCGTGCTCTGCAAATCGCTACCCACGATTGCCACACGCAGTAAAGGCGGCGGGCTGTGGACAAAGTAAGCACGATTGTCGCGTAGGTTGGCATCCGTCGGCAGTTCGATGTAGCCGAAGCCACTGGCGAACTTGTCCTCAAGCGGAATACGGTGGCGATAGCGGAGCGACTGGCCATCAAGCTTGAGTTCCACTTGGGATTGGACGCCGCCGATGTTGAAGATAAGCGGCACCGGCGGGCCAGTAATAGTGTTACGTTCCACCTCAACCACCAACTCGAGCTCTGCGCCCGCACCGCGAATCTGGCGGGTCACCTCGCGCAACGACACGCTTGTATTCGCCTCGGCTTCTTTATTGAGCGCCAGCAGGCGCACGCGGACATTCTGTGGCAAGGCCGCAAGGCCACTGGCTAGCGCCGGCCAGCGGTCGCTCTCTGGCTGCCAGTTGCTGAGCTGAAGGTCGGAAGCGATCCAGATTTCCGCGGAGCCGGGTTTATTCTGCGCAAGCCAGTCAAGGGCGCTCTGCAAGAGCGAGGGCAGGTCGGCAGCCGTATCGGTCGGCGCGGCGAGGGAAAGTTCCGGTAGCGTGGCGGTACCGGCGAGTTCTTGTGGCGATTTCACCGCGCTGTCGATCAGCACGAAACGGCTCTTCTCTTCGAGTCCTTTCGCGGACTCGACGAGGGCGCTGAGTGCCGTCTCGCGCTTGGTCCGTTGGCTACCAGAATCCTTCATCTCCATGCTGGCGGAACGGTCGAGGAGAAGGAGCACCACGTCAGGCGCACCCCCCATCATTCCACCGGCCCATCCGCCGGCGAGCGGACGGCTCAGCGCAAGCAGCAGCGCAAGCACGGCGAGCACGCGGAAAAGCAACACGAGAAGCTGGCGGATCTTGGCGTAACGGGTGGATTTGCGCGTGGCCGAGCGAAGGAACTGCATCGCCGCCCACGGCATTGGCCGATGCCGGAGACGGTTAAAAAGGTGAATGAGCACCGGCAGCAGGATGAGCGGCAGGCCCCAGAGGATTAATGGCTGCAGGAAAGTCATCTCACTTCATCAACTGCTCGCGCTCGACAAGGAAGTCAGCCAGCACCTTTTCGTAGCTTTGACTAGTAAGCACACGACGGTAATCGCCGTTGAATCGATTGCAGCCCTCGCGCATGCGCACGAGGTACTCGTCTAGCGCGGCAAGATACTGCGTGCGAATCACCGCTGGCTCGGCCAGCAAACTGTCGGCCATCTCCATGTCTAGAAAGCGGATCGGTCGGTCGAACTTGAAATCGACCTCCTGCGGGTCGAGCAGGTGAAACACAGCGAGATCGTGTTTCTGGAAACGCAGGTGCTGAAAGGCGTCAAGCAGCCCGTCCACATCGCAGAAAAAGTCGGAGAAGATGAGCACCAGCGCGCGCGATTTCACCTTCTCCGCGAACTCGTGCAGCGTCCGCACGAGGGCGGTCTCGCCGGTCGGCTGAGCCTTCTCGAGCGTGTTGAAGATGTTCTGGAGGTGCGCGGGATTCCGGCGCGGCGGTACGTCGTTCAAGACTTTATCTGCGTAACATTGGAGACCGACGGCATCGCCCTGCTGCACGGTGAGGTAGGCGAGCGAAGCGATGAGCCGCTTGGCGTAATCGAGTTTCGTCTTGCCCGCCGGTCCGAAACCCATCGAGGCGCTGCAGTCGAGGATGCAGTAGCAACGCAGGTTCGTGTCCGCCTCAAATTCGCGGATGTAGAAACGGTCCGTGCGACCAAAGACCCGCCAGTCGAGCCGACGGATGTCGTCGCCCGGTGCGTATTTGCGATACTCAGCGAACTCAACGGAGGAACCGCGGTGCGGACTCTTGTGGAGACCGGTGATGCTACCGACCATCGGCACGCGCGCATGCAGGAACTGATGCGCTAACCGACTAAGCACCTCCGGCTCGAGGAACGCGTTTTGCGGACGATCATCCACGCGGCTCGTTCCCTCGGATAGCCTCCATCAAGCGGACGATGATGTTCTCGCTCGTCAATCCTTCGGATTGCGCCTGGAAGTTCGTGAGGATGCGGTGCGAGAGCACCGGCTGCGCGACTGCTTCCACGTCTTCCATCCCGACCATGTAACGACCGTGCAACACCGCACGGGCCTTTGCGCCGCGGATGAGATATTGAACAGCGCGCGGACCGGCACCCCACGTGACGTAGCGACGAACCCAATCGGGCGCGTCCTTCGCCTTCGGGCGCGAGAGGCGCACGAGATCCACGCAGGTGTCATAGACGTGGTCCGGCACCGGCACGCGGCGAACGAGATCCTGAAACGCGATTACCTTCTCGCCGCTGATGAGCTTTTGCGGCTTGGCTTGCGCCGCGCCGGTCGTCTCGCGCGCGATACGCCGTTCTTCTTCCACGCTCGGATATTCGACATGGATGAGGAACATGAAACGGTCGAGCTGCGCTTCTGGCAGCGAATAAGTACCCTCTTGTTCAATCGGGTTCTGCGTCGCGAGCACGAAGAAGGGCTGCGGCAGTGTGTAGAGCTTGCCGTTCGCCGTGACGCGATGTTCCTGCATCGCTTCGAGCAACGCGGACTGTGTCTTCGGCGGCGTGCGGTTGACCTCATCCGCCAGCACGATGTTGGCGAAGATTGGACCTTTCACGAACTCGAAGGCACGACGACCGGGCGTGTTGGTCTCCTGTAAAATCTCAGTGCCGGTTATATCGCTTGGCATCAAGTCGGGCGTAAACTGGATGCGGCTGAAATCGAGACTCATCACATCCGCCAGCGTGTTTACCATCAGCGTCTTCGCTAGGCCAGGCACGCCCATCAGCAGACCGTGACCGCGGGAGAGGACGCAAATGAGCAACTGCTCGATGACTTTATCTTGCCCGATGATTACCTTCCCGACCTCGCCGCGCATTTGCTTGTAGAGATCTCGCAACTCGTTGATGGCCGCGACGTCGCTAGCCGAGGTGCTGGAGAGGGTTTGCCCGGCCGTCTCGGCGGTCGGCGAAAACAGAATACGAGGTGACATAGTTTTGTGTGTGGAGGCGTAGGCGATTACGTAATCGCGGTGACGCTAATGAAAGCACAGCCGAGGTGGCAACTTATTTCTGACCGCGCAATGACAATACTGACGCAGCACGTTCTCTTGGACGGATAAATAAATCGTTTGCTCCAATCAAAAATCGAAGGATCACGGATGACGGGCAAAATTGTCTAGCCAATCCACTCCACGTTGGTAGCGTCGGCAGGCGGCCCTAAGTTCCTCTGCTTCTTTCTTATTGCGATGGGAGTATGAGGACTACCCAATCCGTCTAAGGCCACAGTATGTTTATGAAAAAATCTCTCTTCCTGCTCATTTTCAGCCTCGTCGCCATCGCACTTCCCGCTGCCGAAAAACCAGCCCCGAAAGCTCTGCCGCCCAAGAAAATCGTGCCCGTCGCCGGACCCGCGGCACCAATCTCCGCTCGCCGTGTCGCGCCGGAGGACTCATCCGCGCGCGGACCTCGTGCCGAGTTGTGGCTAAAGGTCGAGGATGCCGTCAACAAAGGGTTGCCGAAGACGGCGATTGAATCGCTCGATCCCATCATCGCCGGCGCGCTCAAGGACAAGGCCTACGGCGAAGCGACCAAGGCGCTGGTCCGCAAGCTCGTACTCGAGGGCCACATCCAAGGCAATAAGCCGGAGGAGAAAATCCTCCGACTCGAGGTCGAGATCGGCAAGGCCTCGAAGGAGATGGTGCCGCTCCTGGATACCGTCTTGGCGCACTGGTACTGGCATTATTTCCAGCAGAACCGCTGGCGTTTTATGCAGCGGACTCAGACCGAAGCCGAGCCAGGCAAAGACTTCACCACGTGGGATCTCGCGCGGATCTTCGCGGAAATCGACAAACGTTTCCAGAAGGCACTCGCCGCTGAGGCGATTCTGAAAACGACGCCAGTCGCCGTCTTCGACGAGGTACTCATGAAGGGTACGATTCCCGATAGCCAGCGCCCGACGCTCTACGACTTCATCGCGCGCGAGGCACTGGTCTTCTATCAATCGGGCGAACAGGCCGCCGCCAAGCCACAGGACGCCTTCCAACTCGCGGCGACCAGTCCGGCGTTTGATTCCGCGGAGAAATTCATCGCGTGGAAAATCGAGACCACGGATGCTGATTCGCCCATCGTCAAGGCCCTACGCCTTCATCAGGAGTTGCTCAAGTTCCACTCGAAGGACAAGGACTCGGCCGCTTTCATTGACGCCGACATCGAGCGACTCACGTACGTCAACAACACCGCCACCGGCGAGGAGAAGCCCGCGCGTTACAAGGCAGCGCTGAAGGCGCTCGTGGATCGCTGGGCCGACCACGCTCTTTCCGCGATGGCAATCCATCTCTGGGCACGCCAACTCCAGAGCGAAGGCGACCTCGTCGAGGCGCGCAAGCTCGCCCAGCGCGCAGCGAACGCTTTCAAGGAAAGCCCCGGTGGCAAACTCTCTCACAATCTTATCCAAGAAATCGATGTGAAGTCGGCGAGCATCCAGACCGAGCGCGTCTGGAACGCCCCGTGGCCAAAAATCACGCTCAACTACCGCAACGTCACCGAAGTCCATTTCCGTGCCGTGCCGTGGGATTGGAACCGCTTCCTCACCCGCAAATGGTCGCACCCGGGCCAACTCGACCAGAACGAGCGCAAGGATCTGCTCAAAGCCGAGGTGGCGCACAGTTGGTCGGTGAAACTGCCACCCACGGATGATTTTAAGGAACGCATCGAGGAAATCCCCGCGCCGGAGAACCTCAAGCCGGGATATTACTTCCTCGTCGCCAGCCACGACCCGAATTTCGGCGACCAGAACAACCAGGTCACCTTCGTCGACATGTGGGTGAGCGAGCTCGCGCTCGTCGTCCGCTCCCGACTCGGGCACGTGGAAGGCTTCGTGCTCGAAGCGAACTCCGGCGAACCAGTCGTGGGCGCAGAGGTCGAGTCCTGGCAATGGGATAACCAAGGCAACCGCGTTCTCCAGCCGAAGGTGACCACCGACACCAACGGTCTCTTCAGTGTTGTTCCCACCGGCAACAACCGCAGCGTGATGTTCCGTGTGCGCCAGAACGGCCGCGTACTCGGCGGCCAGCAGGATCACCACTCTTATCACAACAACAACAAGCCTCAGCCCTATTCACAGACCGTCTTCTTCACCGATCGCTCTCTCTATCGCCCGGGTCAGACCATCCAGTACAAGGGCATTTGCCTGCGCGTGAACGCCGAGGTCGACGACTACAAGACGCTCGCCGGCCAGACGCTCACGGTCATCTTCGCCGATCCCAACGGCAAAGAAATCGCCAAGCAAGAAGTGAAGGCGAACGACTACGGCTCCTTCTCCGGAAGTTTCACCGCGCCGCGCGACCGCGTGCTGGGCCAGATGCACCTGCACGTGCAGAACGGCCCGAACGGCTCGTCGCACTTCAGCGTGGAGGAATACAAGCGGCCAAAGTTCCGGGTCGAGATCGAGGCCCCGAAGACAGCCGCGAAGCTGAACGACAAGGTCTCCCTCAAAGGTAAGGCCGAGGCTTACACCGGCGCCGCGATTGACGGCGCGTCCGTGAAGTGGCGCGTCGTGCGCGAGGTTCGCTATCCCGCGTGGTGGGGTTGGTATTACTGGTGGCGTCCGCAGCCGAGCCAGGGCTCGCAGGAAATCGCTAACGGCACCGCCAAGACCGAGACCGACGGCTTCTTCAAAGTCGAGTTCTTCGCCAAGCCCGACCTCGCCGTGCTCGAGAAGGACGAACCGACTTTCGTCTACACCATCCATTCTGACGTGACCGACACGACCGGCGAGACCCGCTCCGCCCAACGCGGCATTCACCTCGGCTACACTGCTCTCTCCGCCGTTCTCTCCGCTGAGAATTGGCAGGTAGACGACAAGCCCGTGGCAATCACTCTCAAAACCACTACGCTCGACGGCGAACCGCAGACCGCCGAAGGCTCGCTCAAGATCTACAAGCTCAAAGAACCGGCGAAGGTCGAGCGCCCTTCACTCGGCGGTAATCGTTATCAGAGTATTCGCCGCGGTGGAAAGCTTGTCAGCGAACCGAAGCCCGATCCTGCCAACGTCAACTCATGGGAACTAGGCGAAGTCGTCGCCACTAAAGGCTTCACCAGCGACAAGGGAGGCAAATTCGAATCATCGTTTAAGCTCGGCGTCGGCGCGTACCGCGCCATCGTCGAGACGCAGGACCGTTTCGGCAAGAAGGTCACCGCCAAGCTGCCGCTGCAGGTCCTCAAGCCTGCGGATACGAAGCTTGCCATCAAGATTCCACAGCTCTTCACCGCGCCGAAATGGTCGGTCGAGCCCGGCCAGGAGTTCATGGCTCTCTGGGGCACCGGTTACGACGCCGGCCGCGCGTTCGTCGAGATTGAGCACCGCCAGAAGCTCCTCACGCGCTATTGGACCAAGCCCGGCAACACGCAGGAGCAGATCAAGCACGCCGTCACCGAGGCGCAGCGGGGCGGCTTCACTGTCCACATCACGCGTGTCCGCGAAAACCGCGCCTATCTCGAGTCCCGCCGCGTAGACGTGCCTTGGAGCAACAAGGACCTCGCCATCACGTGGGAGCATTTCATCTCCAAGCTCGGACCGAATCAGAAGGAGACGTGGACCGCGGTCATCACAGGATCGAAAGCGCAAAAGGCGGCCGCGGAGATGGTCGCCACGCTCTATGACGAATCGCTCGACGCCTACCGCCCGCACCATTGGCTCCAGAAGTTCGGTTTTTTCCGCCAAGACCACGCGCACCACAACTGGATCTTCGAGAACAACCTGCGCCACTTCAACCATCTCCATGGGGGATGGCCGCAGAATTACATCTCCGTGGACCTACGCCACCGCTCCTTCCACAATGACCTCGTCTACAACTACCGCGGCTACGGCTTCGGCGGTGGACGAGGCGGTCTGCCAATGCGCAGCCAGTCTATGATGCGCAAGGGTGCGTTGGCGGAGATTGAATCCATGCCTATGGAGGCAGCGATGGCCCCGATGGCAGCGATGGCCAACGGCCAAGGAGGCGACGAGAAATCCGCCCGGCGCGCGGACAAGGCCGACGCCCAGGCCAAGGACCGCGATGGCGGCGAGGGCGAGGGTGGCGGTGGCGCTCAAGGCCCCGACCTCTCCAAGGTCTCCGCGCGCAAGAATCTGAACGAG
Source organism: Akkermansia muciniphila (assembly GCA_945900775.1). Classification (GTDB taxonomy): domain Bacteria; phylum Verrucomicrobiota; class Verrucomicrobiia; order Limisphaerales; family SIAT01; genus SIAT01. The sequence continues at coordinate 31,876 of CAMDJP010000033.1, forward strand.
ACTGCCTTCTTCTTCCCACATCTCCTCTCCGATACGAACGGGGTCGTGCGTCTCACCTTCACCATGCCCGAAGCTCTCACGCAGTGGAAGTTCATGGGCTTCGCCCACGACAAGGAGCTCCGCTCCGGTTTCCTCCAAGACAAAGCGGTCACCGCCAAGGACCTCATGGTCCAGCCCAACCCGCCGCGCTTCCTGCGCGAGGGCGATGTGCTCGAGTTCACCGTGAAAGTCTCCAACCAGTCCGCCGCACGGCAATCGGGCAAGGTGGCGCTCCACCTGAACGAGGCCTTCAACAACGCCGACGCCGACAAGCTCCTCGCCAACCTCAAACCCGAGCTTGCCTTCGACATCCCTTCCAAAGAATCGCGCACGCTCTCGTGGCGTCTCAAGGTCCCCGATGGCGCCGGCTTCCTCACCTACAAAGCCGTCGGTTCCACCGGCCGCATCTCGGACGGCGAGGAAGGCCACCTGCCGGTCCTTTCCCGCCGCATCTTCGTCACCGAGTCCCTCCCGCTCCCCATTCGCGGCAAGCTCGGCGGCGGCGAGGTCGTGAAGAAGTTCTCCTTCGACAAGCTCCTCAAGAGCGGCGCCTCCGGCACCCTGCAGCACCAGTCCTTCACCGTGCAGATGGTTTCCCAGCCATCGTGGTACGCCGTGATGGCTCTCCCCTACCTCATGGAATCCACGCACGAGTGCAGCGAGCAAATCTTCAACCGGCTCTACGCCAACTCGCTCTCCCGATCCATCGCTAATAGCGATCCAAAGATCCGTCGCGTGTTCGATCAATGGAAGGGAACCCCTGCCCTCGACAGCCCGCTCGAGAAGAATCAAGACCTCAAGGCTGTCATGCTCGAGGAGACCCCTTGGCTCCGCCAAGCGCAGGCCGAGAGCCAGGCGCGCAAGAACGTCGGCATCCTCTTCGAGGAGAACCGCCTCAATGACGAAACCACTCGCATCCTCCAGAAACTTCGCGAGATGCAGCTTGGCGATGGCATGTGGCCCTGGTTCCCCGGCGGCCGCGGCAATGAGTACATCACACTCTACATCACCACCGGCTTCGCCCGCCTTCGCCACCTCGGAGTGGACGTGCCGATCGATCCCGCCCTCAAATCACTTCAGAGCCTCGACGGATGGATGGACCGACTCTACCGCGACATCCTCCGCCATTCCAAGAAGGACGACAACCACCTCTCTACCACCGTCGCCCTCTACCTCTACGGCCGCTCCTTCTTCCTCAAGGACAAGCCAATTGCCGCACCCCACAAGGAAGCCTTCGACTACTGGACCGGTCAGGCGAAGAAGTATTGGCTCCAACTCAATCACCGCCAGTCGCAAGGCCACCTCGCCCTCGCCCTCCACCGCATCGGCGACAAGGAGACCGCGCAAGGCATCATGAAATCCATCAAGGAACGTTCCGTCGCCAACGAAGAGCTCGGCCTCTTCTGGCGCGACCTCGAGCTCTCCTGGTGGTGGTACCGCGCCCCCATCGAGACCCAAGCCGTCATGATCGAGGCCTTCGATGAAGTCATGGGCGACAAGCAAGCCGTGGAAGATTGCCAAGTCTGGTTGCTCAAGCAAAAGCAGACGCAGGATTGGAAAACCACGAAAGCCACCGCCGATGCCGTGTACGCCCTTCTCCTCCGAGGCTCCAACAAGCTCACCAGCGATGCCCTCGTCGAGGTCACCGTCGGCGGCACTCAAATCAAGCCCGAGAAACTCGAGGCCGGCACCGGTTTCTACGAGAAACGCTTTACCGGCCCCGAGGTCAAAGCCAAGTTCGGCGACGTCACCTTGAAGAAGGTCGATGCAGGCGTCTCCTGGGGCAGCGTCCACTGGCAATACCTGGAAGACATGAGCAAGGTCACCCCGCACGAAGGCACTCCGCTCAAGCTTAAGAAGACGCTCTACACCAAGGTCCACACCAAGAAAGGCCTCGTGCTCGAACCGGTGAAAGCCGGAGCCGTCAGCGTCGGTGATGAACTCGTTGTCCGCATCGAGCTGCGCACCGACCGCGACATGGAATACATCCACCTCAAAGACCAACGCGGCTCGGGCACCGAGCCGGTGAACGTCCTCAGCCGTTACCGCTATCAAGACGGCCTCGGCTACTACGAGACCACGCGCGACACCGCCAGCCACTTCTTCATCGACTACTTGCCCAAGGGCGTCTACGTCTTTGAATACTCCGTGCGCGTCCAGCATCGGGGCGAGTACCAGAGCGGCATCGCCGAGATCCAGTGCATGTACGCCCCTGAGTTCAACTCGCACTCCGAGAGCTTCATCCTCAACGTGAAGTAAGCCGCGCCGCGCGCTGGCGGGCTCAAGCCGCCCGCTTGACCTCTCTCTCTGGTACGCCAGCGAGCGCAAGAGCCGTTAGCGAGAACCGCGCTGCTTCTGCGATTACTTCTCCGTGAAGTCGCGGAAGCGATTTTGGAATC
>CAMDJP010000034.1 GCA_945900775.1 Akkermansia muciniphila
CAAGCTATTTGCCGCGAAGCTCAAAGAGGCTGGAGCGAGGCACGAACTGGTCATCGTCGAGGGCGCGCCGCACACGTTCCACCTTCAGCCGAAGCAGGCGGATTTGCGCCCGAAGGTGCTGGGATTCTTCGACCAGTATTTGAAGGCGACACGGTAATTGGAACGCGGCACGATAACGACCAACTTCCCGTCCTTCTCCTCGGCGGTGCCGGTGGTCGTCTCAAAGGCGGTCGCGCGCTCGATTATCAGGGCAAGCTAGACCGCCAACTTTACGGCCTGTTCATGTCCATGATAGACAAGATGGACGTGCGCCCGAAGACCTTCGGCGATACGAAAGCGCCGCTCGAGGCGGTGTGAAGAAGCCGTCCTGCATTTCAGCCCAGAGTCATGTTCGACCTCGCTTTGCAGAGGCGACGGGGATTGGCAGTGAGGGCGCAAGTTTCTTAACGTAGAAGCGTTGGAAGCTAGAACTCACGAGACGTTCCTTTGATTGCCTTGATGGAACGTGTCAGTTCTACTCGAGGTATGAAGTCATTATTCTGCGCTCAAGTTTTTTCTGCTGCCTTGCTACTTTATTTCTCTGTACCCCGCGTCTCCGCTCAACCAGTTGCTTCGTTCGCTGAGCCTTCGCCGCGCTTGCAGGCGGTCGTGGAGCGCGCTGTGGCTGAGGCCCAAAAGGAGTTTCCAAAACTCCAATCTAAGCAAATCGCCGTAACGCTAGTGGACCTGCGCGACCCCGCAAAGCCGCTGTGCGGCAGCCATCGCGGTGGTGAGCAGATTTATCCTGCCAGTGTCATCAAGCTCTTCTACCTCGCCGCTGCGCATCGTTGGATGGAGGACGCCAAACTCACCGACACGCCCGAATTGCGCCGCGCGATGAGCGACATGATTGTTCACAGCTACAACGAGGCGACCCACTACGTCATTGATCTACTCACCAGTACGACCAGTGGTCCGGAACTGCCCGAAGCGCAACTGAAGGCATGGTTCGATCAGCGCAACGCCGTGACGCGCTACTTCACCGGGTTGGGTTACCATAACACCTTTGCACACAAGAAACCCTGGTGCGAAGGTCCTTATGGGCGCGAGTCGCAAGCCATCAAAGCCTTCGAGCCGAAGCGCAACCTCCTCTCGACTGACGATACCGCGCGACTGATGACCGAAATTGTGACCAGTAAATGCATCTCTGCCAAACGTAGCGGCGAGATGATGGCGCTCCTCAAGCGCGACCCGTTCAGCAAAGACAAGGACGCCGACAGCCAGAGCAAGTTTACCGGTTCCGCCCTCCTCAAGGGCGCGAAGTTGTGGTCCAAGGCTGGTTGGACCAGTCAGACCCGTCATGACTGCGCTTACGTTGAGTTGGCGGACGGCCGGAAGTTCGTGCTTGTGACCTTCACGCAAAGTCACGCCAGCGAGCGTGGCATCCTCCACGCCGTCGCACGTGCGGTCGAAGGAGAGTTGAAGTAGGACAGATGAGACGCGTGACCTACTACTTTGCCGCACTCAGCCGCACGACAGCCTCCAACGTGGCGACGGTCAAGATCATCGGATAAAGCCGCTATCGCAGCCTGTGCTCGGCAATTCAGCCTACTGAGAAACAGGCAGCTTTCTTTTGATGGAGGCAGTTTTAACCCTGCTGCAACAGGTGCGAGCAAACGGTATTAACGTTCGTCTTCTCTTTGGCGGAGCATTGAAAAACCGAGGATTCCAACTCCAGGCAAACGAAGGAAGCAACGGTACTCCTACCTTGTGACACGGCCGTGGTGGAAAAGGTTTCCCTCGGTGTCAGGTTGAGGCATAGTTGCCGAACATCTTTATGGCACTGACCGACCAGACTAGCCTCCGCATCGTCCTCTACGAAGGTAATGGCGCGACAGCGCTCGCGGCAGAAGATCGCTTCGCCGCCCTCAGCCTCCTGCTCGAACGCGGCTTTGCCGTCACCCGCGCGGGCGACAACGGCGCGGTGGCGCCTGCCGATCGCACCTCGCTGTTGGTGCTGGGCAGATTCGAGAATGGCCGCGTACCGGAGGCGGATTCAGCCACGGACGGCACGCGTCTCCAGTTCCGCGACATCACAGGCCTAGATTCCACCCGCATCACGGAGACGGTCGAGCAAGCGCGCGCGGGCGCGAACGCCTTCCAGCACGGCGAGTGGAAGCCGTGGTTCCCGGTCATCGACTACGACCGCTGTACGAACTGCATGCAGTGCCTCTCATTCTGCCTCTTCGGCGTGTACGGCGCAGATAGCGCCGGGCACATCCAGGTTCAGAACAACGACAACTGTAAGACCAACTGCCCTGCGTGCAGCCGCGTCTGTCCCGAGGCGGCGATCATGTTCCCAAAGTACAAGGCTGGCCCAATCAACGGCGACGTGGTGCGCGACTCCGACATGCAGAAAGAGAAGATGAAGGTAGACATCTCCTCGCTGCTCGGCGGTGATGTTTATTCCCAGCTTCGCCAGCGCAGCGATGCCGCGAAGGCGCGCTTCAGCAAGGAACGTGACGACAAGAAGGCTCTGGCAGAAAGACAGAAGTGCCTCACCAAACTCGCACAGGCCGGCGACATCCCGGCCGAAGTATTTATGAACCTGCCGTCGCCGGAGGAAATCCTGCGGCGCGCCGAAGAGGCGAAGGCCAAGGCCGCGGCGGCCCTAGCTGCACAGGCGAAGAATTGAAGCGACACGTCGAAGACACCGAAGTAACTTTCGAATACTTGAGGCCGTCTGGAGAGGACGCTATTAGCAAACGAGTTCAGCGATACAAGAGATTCCTCAACCCCGTTATGAATACACCGCGCTTTTCCTCCGAAACTAACCGCCGCCGCTTCCTCGCTCGCACCACGCTAGGGGCGGCGCTCTTCACTGTGCCCGGTCTTTTCGCTGAAGCGCTCACCTCTACGCCGCAGCAGACCGATGGGCCATTCTATCCCGACAAGCTGCCACTCGACACCGACAATGACCTGCTCATCCTCAACAACGCCGCGACGCCGGCTCTCGGCGAGGTGACATATCTCAGCGGCCGCATCCTCGACGCACGCGGCGAGCCGATCCGCGGTGCGCTCGTCGAGATCTGGCAGTGCGACGCGAACGGCGCCTACCTCCATTCGCGAAGCGGCAACGCTGCCAAGCGGGATGCACATTTTCAGGGATTCGGCCGCTTCATCACCGGTTCCACGGGCGAATATCTCTTCCGCACCATCAAGCCGGTGCCGTATCCCGGCCGCACGCCGCACATCCATCTCAAGGTTCGCCGTGCAAACAAAGAACTACTCAGCACGCAGTGCTACATCAAAGGACATCCAGGCAACGAGAAGGATTTTATCTGGAAGAGCGTCAAGGACGAGAAGGCCCGCGCCGCCATCACGGTCGATTTCGTGCCCTTGAAAGGGGCGAAGGCGGGGGAGTTAGCGGCGAAGTTCGATGTGGTTCTTGGTTTAACACCGGAAGCTTGAAGGTGCGGACTTTCTTGAAACAAACTCTCGACCGGTACGTCTGATACGCTAATACTGCGGCCTTTGCCAGTCGCAACCCGAGCAGCACAACTATGAGCGTCCAGAGCATACCGCTGGTGATTCCGCGGCCCGTCCCGCAGCAAAAGATTCGGCCGCCGAAGAAGAATATCCCGCAGACGGCGGTCCAGCGTACACACATCCTTCACGCGGTGCGCGCTTACGTGGCGGAGTTCGCCCCCGTACCGCCGATGCCGTCCGAGGAGATTAAAATCCACGCTGACCGCCTCGTGACACAGCTCGCGTGCGACTCGATTTACCGGGATTATATCGGTGTTCTCATCAACAACGAAATGTGGCGCGAGCAGCTCGCCGCGGTGCCGTACGAGCGACGCCTTCTGCTTCTGCCCAAGTGCCTGCGTGTGGAGAGCAAGTGCCCCGCGCCGTTCGACGAATTCGGCCTCCTCTGCAAGCAGTGCGGCCTCTGTTCCATTCAAGATTTGCAGGCCGAAGCGGAGAAGCTCGGTTACGCCGTGCTCGTCGCGGAAGGCTCCGCAATCGTCATGTCGCTCATCCAGACTGGCAAGATCGAGGCCATCGTCGGTGTCTCCTGCCTCTCCGTGCTCGAGCGCGCCTTCCCGTACATGGAGGCCGCGGCCATCCCTGGTGTCGCCGTGCCGCTGCTGCAGGATGACTGCATCGACACAAATGTGGATCTCGACTGGGTTTGGGATTACATCCACCTCACCAGCGACGACAAAACGCGCCGGCTCGACCTCGGCACGTTGCGCGACGACGTGGACTTTTGGTTCACCTCCGCGAGCCTCGACCTCATCATGGGGCCCGCCGAGGGCGAGACCGAGAAAATCGGCCGCGAATGGCTTGGCCGTGCCGGCAAACGCTGGCGGCCGTTCCTCGCTGTTTCAGCGTTTCAGGCCTTGCGTGACGACACCGCTGGAACCTTGCCTAACGACTTAAAGAAGATTGCTGTCGCCGTCGAATGTTTCCACAAAGCCTCGCTCATCCACGACGACATCGAGGACAACGACGCGCAGCGCTATGGCGAGAAGACGCTGCACGAAGAGCACGGCGTGGCCGTCGCCCTCAACGTTGGCGATCTCCTGATCGGCGAGGGCTACCGCCTGATTGCTGCTACGAAACTTTCCGCCGAACAGAAGGCCGCGATGCTTCTCGTCGCCTCCGAGGGTCAGCGCCAGCTCTGCCGCGGGCAGGGTGCGGAACTCGTTTGGGCGCAGAAGCCAGCGCCGCTCACCTCGATGCAGGTGCTCGACATTTTCCGCAAGAAAACCGCGCCCGCCTTCGAGGTCGCCCTTCAACTTGGCGCCATCTACTCCGGCACAGAGAAGCACGCGGAGGTCGCCGAAGTCCTTTCCTCCTACAGCGAAGCGCTCGGCATCGCCTACCAGATTCGCGACGACCTCAGCGACCTCGGCGACAAGGGCGAGACGAACGACATCGCCGGACTGCGCCCGAGCCTGCTGCTCGCCATCGCCTTCGAGCGGGCGAATGAGCCCACCAAGCGCGTCGCACTCGAATCGCTCTGGCGCCGCACACCACAGCCCGGCGTGAACGCCGAGCAGATCGAGGCGCTCTACGTCGAGCTGAAAGCCGACGATCGCGCTCGCATCCTGCTGGAGACCTACAAAGAAGAGGCCATCCGTTCGCTCGCCGATTTGGAGAACCCGAACCTCAAGGGCCTCCTGCGCCGCGTGCTCGGCAAAATCTTCAACGACGTCGAGATCAAGGGCTGGTGCAAGGAGCAGGAGCAGCGGAACGCCGCGCGTCTCGCAGCAAACACCGAGGCACCGGTCCCATCCGCGGTGAACGCCTGATCCCGCGCCGCCTGCCGGATTGCTCTTCCGCACGGCCGCGAGTATGGGTATCCATTGATGAACCCATCTCTTCCTAGCCAGATTCGCGTTGAACAGCTCCGACACGGCACGCGCTATCTGTTCCCTGAGCGGGCTGTTGGCAGAGCGCGCTGGCTCGCTCTCGCGCCGATTCTGTTCGGTTTCTTCTTCGCCGGCGTCGCCGTCCTCGTTTGCATCGCTATGGTGGCGCAGGGTATTTTCAAGCCATCGCAAAACACCGACTTCGCTTGGTTCTTTCCGCTGTTTTTTGGCCTGCCATCCGTGCTGATCGGAATCTCCATCATTCGCGTCGGCGCCTTCATCCGTGCTGGCCGATGCGAAATTGAGGTAGAAGGTGGCCGACTGCAGGCAACCGAGCGCGCGTGGTTTTTTCGCAAATGCCAGACCGTGCCCACGGATAAACTCCGCCGCTTCACGGTTGAGGCATTGCCATTCGATATCCTCGCCGCATTTGGCGCTTTCGTATCGCCGTTCAAACCCGCCGCGTTGCGAGCCGAACTTTCCGAAGGGAAGCCAATTGAGTTGCTGCGCGGTTATCCGTTGGAATGGCTTGAGCCGCTCGCGCGCGAGTTGGGCAAGCAGTGTGCCGTCCTGAATGCCGCGCCACTCGACGTGAACATCGTCGCCGAACCGCCGCCGCTATTCAATCTCGGCCAAGCCGATAAACGGCATTATTCCGACCAGACTGACAAACGCGATTTCCCAAATCAACCTGTTGGTAGCCTCGTACGATTGGAAGAGCGTGCGGACGGCCTCACGCTCACCGTCCCGCCCGCCGGCATCATGCGCGGCAGCAAGGGTCTGTTCGTGTTTGGCATCATTTGGAATACGTTCATGACTGTCTTTACCACCATCTTTCTTACTGCCAGCAAATCTAAGAAAGAGGCGGATGAACTGGTGTTCTGGGTGTTCATCGCCGTCTTCTGGCTGATTGGTTGCGCGATGCTCCTCGCCGCCATCAATATGGGGCGTCGCCGCGCAGTCTTCATGGTGGCCGGCGACCAGCTTCGCCTCGCCCACGCCAGCCTGTTCGGCACGAAGATCTCCTCGTGGTCGCGCGATGAGCTGACCTCGATTCACGTCGGTCCGAGTGGGATGGCGGTGAACGATGTGCCGGTGCTCGAGTTGCAAATCGAGCCGCGCGGCGGCAAGAAGGGTGGCCTGCTCGGGGGGCGGGACGAGGATGAGCTGCGCTGGATTGCCACGACGCTGCGGCGGGGATTAAAGCTCGAGACGCAGGAGCCGAAGCCATGAGTGTCCGCTTGGAACTGATTCAAGTCGCGCGCTTGGCCACACGCCAACTCGGTGACTCCGCCGATCTCGTTCGCGCATTCCTCCGTAGCCAGCTTTCGCCAGAAGGCGCCGGCTGCGACCGTGATGGCCGGCCTGATCTTTACTACACCGTTTTTGTTCTGAATGGATTCGAAACGCTCCAGATGGAGCCGCCGCTCGCGCCGCTCGAATCGTGGTTGCTCACGTTTGGTGAAGGCGAGAAACTGGACCTCGTCCATCTCACATCGCTCGCGCGCTGCTGGGTTGCGGTGGGGAAAAAGAAGATGCCGGACGGGCTTGCGAAGAAGTTCCTCGCGCGCATCGAATTGTTTCGCAAGCCGGATGGCGGTTACGATGTCGATTTGAAAAGGCCGCACGGTACGGCGTACGGTGCCTTCCTCGCGCTCGGTGCGTATCAAGATCTCGGCAGCGGACTTGGTAAACTGCCCCCCAGTCCGTTGAGCATTGTGCAGAGTCTGAAGCGACTGGAGACGCCCGACCACGCGTGGAACAACGCGCCGAAAATGCCCGTCGGCTCGACGAACCCGACGGCCGGCGCGGTGACGCTGCTGCGGCATCTGCATCTGCCGGTGAACGATGCCGTCGGCCACTGGATGTTGGCGCAAGCGCATCCGCAGGGTGGATTTCTCGCCGTGCCCGGCGCCCCGATGCCCGACCTGCTCTCGACCGCCACGGCGCTGCACGCGTTGTCGAGTCTCGATGTGCGGCTCACGCCCGAGCAGCACGAGCGCTGCCTCGACTTCGTAGACAGCCTTTGGGACGCGCGCGGAGGTTTCCATGGTCACTGGGCCGACGACCATCTCGACGCCGAGTATACCTTCTACGGTCTACTGGCGCTCGGGCACTTGAGCGTCTGACGCGGCGACACGACTGCCGATGAGCCAGAGCCCGCCGGCCGTGAGAAGTCCATTCACGATCAGCAACTCGAAACCGAACCGGTAGCCGTTCAGCCACGCCTGCGAGTTCGTGTCGAGCGCCCAGCAGACCAGAGGCGAGGCGAGGCAGATGAGAGGCACGAGGCGCGTGCGGACTTGCCGGCGCGTGAACAGGCCGAAGGCGAATAACCCCAGCAGCGGGCCGTAGGTATAGCCGGCCATCTTCAGCACGAGGTCGATTACCGCCGAGTTGTTTAGAGCGCGGAAGCCGAGGATGACCAGCAGCAGCAGCGCGGCGAAGGCGAGATGGGTCACGTGCCGCAGACGTGTCCTCTGCATGGCGGTGAGATTGCCGCGCCGCTCGATACCGACAACGTCGATTAAGAACGAGGTTGTCAGCGTGGTGAGCACGGAGTCCGCGCTGTTGAACGTAGCGGCGGTGAGCCCGATGATAAAGACCAGCGCGGCGAACAGGCCGAGGTGTTCCAGTGCCAGCGTGGGAAAGAGCAGGTCCGTTCTCTCCGGCACGGCGATGCCCTTCACCGCCGCGTAGTGATAAAGCAACGCGCCGAGCGCGAGGAAGAAGACGTTTACCACGACGACAATCACGCTGAAGAGGCAGAGGTTCTTTTGCGCGTCGCGCAGCGAACGGCAGGCGAGATTCTTCTGCATCGAGTTCTGGTCCAGCCCGGTCATCACGATGGCGATGAAGGCGCCGCTGATGAGCTGCCGCCAGAAGTTTCGCGGCGAGGCCCAGTCGCCGACGAACCACTCCGCGTGCGGGCTTTGCCTCACCACCTCCACCATGCCGCTGAGGCCGAGGCCGAGCTCGTGCCCGATCGCCGCGAGCGAGAGCACTACGCCGAGCACGAGGAAACCGGACTGGAAGAGGTCGGTCCACACGAGCGTCTTGATCCCTCCCTGATAGGTGTAGGCGAGGATGAGCCCGATGATGCCGGCGACTGCGAGCCAGAAGGGGACACCGAACTTATCGAAGACGAACACCTGCAGAACGCTCGCCGCCAAGTAGAGCCGCGCCGCCGCGCCGAGCAACCGCGAGAGGAGGAAAAAGGCCGAGCCGGTCTTCTGGGCCGGTCCGCCAAAGCGCGTGCCGAGGTAGCTGTAAATGCTCGTGAGCCCGAGCCGATAATAGAGCGGCAGCAGGACGCCCGCGATTACCCAGTAGCCAATCGCGTAGCCGAAGACGATTGGCAGATAGGTGAATTGGTTTTTTCCCACTGCACCGGGGACCGAGAGAAAAGTGACGCCAGACAGTGAATCCCCGATAAGGCCGATGGCCACGGCGAGCCACGGCGCCGACTTGTTGGCGAGGAAATAGCTCTGATCCGTTGCACCGCGGCTCGTGCGCCAGGCGATGACCAGCAGCATCGCAAAATAACCGGCGACACAGACCAAAATCCACGCGGGCGACATCCGCGCGATGGTGCGGGAGACGGCTGGCGTGGGTCAATGGGCAAGCGGTCCTGTGCGCTTGCACGGCATCCATAATCCGGCATTGACCGGCCCGACGGTTTGTCGCAATTTAATCGCCCACGCAGAAAATAACTTTATGAAGAAACAGACCAAGACCCCGTTGGCCGGTCGCGAAACGCGCCGGAAATTCATCCAGAAAACCTCGACGGCTACTCTCGCCGCCGCGACTGTCGCCGTGCTGAAAACGCCGGTGTACGGGCAGAATCAAGCGCCATCCGTGAACGTGACCGGCGCGAACAACCGAATCGTCGTCGGCTACATCGGCGTCGGCGGCCAGGGTTACAACGCCCACGTTCGCGGCGTCAAGACTCACGCTGGCGAAAACAACGTTGCGCAAGCTGCCGTCTGCGACGTCTCCAAACACCGCACCGCCGCCGCCAAGGATTTCATCGAGAAGGACAACCCGAGCGCGAAGGTCGAGGGCTTCACGGACTACAAAAAGCTGCTCGCACGAAAGGACATTGACGCCATCTTCTGCGCGACGGTGGATCATTGGCACACGCGCGTTTGCGTGGACGCGATGAACGCGGGCAAGCACGTGTATGTCGAGAAGCCGATGACGCGTTATCTCGCCGAGGCTTTCGAGATCCACGACGTTTGCAAAAAGACCGGCAAGATTCTGCAGGTTGGTTCGCAGGGTTGCTCCGATCGCAAGTGGCACGAAGCCGCGAAGATCATCCAGTCGGGTAAAATTGGCCCCGTGGTGATGGCGCAGGGTTCGTACATGCGCAACAACCCGAAGGGCGAGTGGAACTACGGTATCCAGCCTTGGGCTACCGAGCAGGACATGGAATGGAAGGCGTGGCTCGGGCCCGTGTCCAAGAAGATTGCTTTCAGCGCTGACCACTACTTCCGCTGGCGCAAATATTATCCCTACTGCGCTGGTCTGCTGGGCGACCTCTTCCCGCATAAGCTCCATCCGTACATGCTCGCCACCGGCAATCCGGAGTACCCGACCCGCGTCGCCTCCGTCGGCAACAAGAAGGTGAACACCGACAAGAAGACCCCCGGCACACCCGAACGCGATGTGCCGGAGATCGTCCAGCTCATCGCGGAATTCCCGAGCGGAATGGTAATGCATGTCAGCTCCAGCACTGTGAACGAAGTCGGCACGCAGGAAATGATCCGTGGCCACAAGGCTACGCTCACGATGGCTGGCAATAAAATCGAGCTGAAGCCCGAGCGCTGGGCTACCGACGAAATCGAGCCTTCCACCAGCGAGGGTTTCGCCGGCGAGAACGTTCCCGCTCACCACAAAAACTGGTTCGAGAGCATCCGCGCCAACAAACAGCCGAACGCGGGCATCGACCTCGCTACGAAGGTGCAGACCGTCATCTCGCTTGCCGAGATGAGCGAGCGCCTTGGGGTGATGTGTAACTTCGACGCCAAGACCCGCAAGGTCACCGACGGCACTGGCAAGGAAATCAAACTCCCCACCTACGGCTGGACAGACCTCTCGTAGTCGAACCGGAATAATCGATTCACAACGGCGGCCTTCGGGCCGCCGTTTTTCTTTCTGCCAACGGCTTCGTCGCCAAGCTAAACTCCCGTCATGCAAACCGTCGCTCTAGCCCGGAACGCGATGGCCACACGTTTCGAGATTGTCCTGCACGGCGATAATCCGACGCATCTCCGCGCAGCCGCCGAGGAGGCGCTGGACGAAGTCGAGCGGATCGAAGCGCAGCTCAGTCTTTACCAAAGCAGCAGCGAAATCGCGCAGATCAACGCCCGCGCTGCGCACGCGGCCGTGCTCGTCACACCCGAGCTTTTTCGGCTGCTCCAACGCGCACAGCAGATCAGCAGCGAGACGAACGGCGCGTTCGACATCACCATTGCGCCGCTTTTGCGCGCGTGGAAACTGATGGGCGACCGCGGCGGTGTGCCCGATGAACAAACGCTCGGAGCCGCTCGCGCGAAGGTCGGAATGCGCCTCGTGGAGTTAAATGAAGCTGACCGCAGTGTTCGCTTCACACGCGAAGGTGTGATGCTGGATCTCGGGTCCATCGGCAAAGGCTACGCCCTCGAACGCGCCGCGAGCCTGCTACGCGAATCGGGCATCACCAGCGCGCTTCTCCACGGCGGCACCAGCACCGTTTGCGCCATCGGCACACAACCCGACGGGCAGCCGTGGCGCATCGCCATCGAGCATCCTGAAAACCAACGGGCGAGTGCGCCGCCCTCAAGTCAGCGGCATCTCGCTACTGTTCCGTTGCGTGATGAATCGCTCTCCGTTTCAGCCGTGTGGGGAAAGTTTTTCGCTGCGGACGGGAAGATTTACGGGCACGTAATCGATCCGCGCACCGGCACGCCGACACAGGCTGCCCAACTCGCCGCTGTCGTGCTGCCTTCCGCGACCGAGAGCGACGCCTTCTCCACAGCCCTGCTCGTCAGCGGCTCACTCGACCACGATGGGATTCAGAAACTCCGACCTGAAATGCGAACGCTCGTTTATGCGGAGGGGAAAGACGGCCCGCAGATCGTGAGCCGCGGCATGAGTCTCTGAACGCCGCTGTTCCTCACCAGACTTCCACCGGGCCTTTCGGCACGGGGATGGCTGTGCGCTGAGCGGCCTCAGGCTCTTGCTCGAATGAGGCGAGCATCGGCGGCAACTGGTAGCGCGGCTTAAGTTCGCCCTGCTCATCGAGAAACTGTGCGCGCCACTGACGGTAGTCGGCGAGAATCTCATCAAACTCGCCACGGCTCTTGAGTTGTACGACGCGCTTATTGAAGACACTCGCTGGGCCGAACCGCTTCGCGTACCACGGCGCGACCTTGCGAAACATCGTGCAGCCGTGCGGCTCCCCGAAGACCTCGGCCATGAGATCAAGGTGCCGCCGCATCACGCGCACGCGTTCGTCGAAAGTCGGTTCAGCCGGCGCTACGCCGGTCGCGAGGAACTGGCGCGTGTGTGTGAAAATCCACGGGTTGTAGAACGCCCCTCGGCCGATGGAGACTCCGGCGCAGCCCGTCTCATCGAACATCTTCTTCGCCGCCTGCGGCGTCGTCACGTCGCCGTTGCCGATGACGGGAATACGCTTCACCGCCTGCACCACGGCGCGGATGCCAGCGAGATTCACACCGCCACTGAAACCCTGCTCGCGTGTACGCCCGTGGACGAAGATTGCTGCTACGCCGACATCCTCCAGCACGCGAGCCAGTCCGGGCGCGGTGAGGTTTTCGTCGTCCCAACCGAGGCGCATCTTCGCCGTGACGGGAATTTTCACCGCGTCCACCATTCCCTTCACGAGCGCGGCGGTTTTTTCGTGTTCGGTCATCATCGCCGAACCGCCGCCCACGCGGCAGACCTTGCGCACGGGGCAGCCCATGTTGATGTCTACGCTCGCGACGCCGATGGACTCGAGATACTGCGCTGCGTCGCGCATCTCCTCCGGCACCGCACCAAAGAGTTGCACGGCCAGCGGTCGGTCGCGCTCGTTCGATTCGATGAGCTTGAGCGCCTTCGGATTTTTCTCGAGCAACGACCGGGCGTTGACGAGGTCGGTCGTGCAGAGGTCCACGCCGCCGACCTCGCGGATGACGAGGCGAAACGGCAGGTTGGTGTACCCCGCCAGCGGCGAGAGGAACAAATTCGACTTTAACTCCAATGGCCCGAGCCGGAACATAGCGGTCTAATTTCGCGGAAAGCCCACGCGCGGCAAAGCGAAAACTCACTCCTTCTCGTAAGTCCGCCGCAACCCCTCCGGTGGCGCGCCGAGAAAGTAGCGCGCCGTTACACTCGCCATCCGCCAGTAGGTGCGCAGCACACCGCGCTCGCGGAAACGGCGGCTGGAGGTCGTCACCGTCGCATTCGCCAGCGCAATGCGGCCGAGCGGTCGCAACTTCTTGAGCAGTTCGTACTCCTCCATCAACGGTACATCCGGTACGCCGCCGATTCGTTCGAGCGCATCGCGACGGATAAACATCGCTTGATCGCCCAGCACTCGTTGGAAGAGCGCCCAGCGGAGCCAGCAGCGGAAACGCGAACCGCGCATCAGCCAGTGCGGGTCGCGAAAGCACTTGTAGAAACCGCCGGTCACCACGCGCTCGTCACACAAGCAATCCAGCGCTGCGCGACCGGCCTCCAGTGGCAACCACGTGTCTGCGTGGAGCAGCAGCACGACGTCGCCGCGGGCTTGTGCTGCACCGAGACAGAGTTGTTTGCCGCGACTCGGTTCGCACTCCAACACGGTGCAACCATGTGCCACAGCGATATCGCGCGTGGCATCGTTGCTCCCGCCGTCCACCACTATGATTTGGCAAACCTCCGGAATGACGAGGGCGCGGCGAATCGTCTCGGCGATTTCCATCGCCTCGTTCAGTGCAGGGATGATTACGGAGATACTTGCGACCTGAGAGGCGGGTTTTTTTTCGGCGTGCATTGATTTGAGTCGGCATCAAGGAAAGGCCAGCCGGGCCTTTCTGGCAATGCTGTTGCTGGGCGATGCCAAAATCACTCGGAGACCGCCCTCTACCATTGGCACGATATGAGTCTCCAGAAAAGAAGAAGGGCGGCACCGAAAGGTGCCGCCCTTTGTTTCGCAGCAGGCGCGAGGCCTCGACTGTTTTAATTACTGGCCGATCAAGCGGAGCGCGTTCTGGGGGATGACGTTCGCCTGAACGAGGCTTTGCAGATCATTGGACAGGTCAATCATCGCTTGGACGTTCGTGCTGCTCATACCCGTGCCGGCGGTACCGGTGTCATAGGTTTTCTTGAGGAACGTCGCCGAGAGGTAGTCCCGGGCCGCGTCAAAACTGCCAAAGACAGCAAGGGTATCATCGTTCGCTGCATGCTGCTTCATCTCACGGGCCATAGCCATGATCGAGGCGTCCAAGCCGACTCTGGCTGTCGCTCGGTTGGCAGCTGTCGGAGCACCCTTGAAGGTAGCCAGCTTCGCGGCGAGGTCGGTGTTGGAAGCGGCGATGGTTGCCGTGCCGCCGGTGATAGTGATGTCAGTCAACGCAATGCCGCTGAACAGGTTCACGCCGTTGAACGTCTTGGTGGACGTGGACTTGAATGAACGACTTGAGTTCCTGGATCTCCCTGTCGTAGTTCTCCACATCGCTCGCGACCTTGGTCTGGTCCGCAGCGAGGACGGAGAGCTCGCTCATGCGGCTGAGGGCGGTGTCAACCGACTTAAGGAAGCCTTCCTGCGTCTGCGAGAAGGAAACCATGTTACCGACGTTCGTGCGGGCGGCGCCGACACGGACGATTTCCGCCTTGAACTTGGTGCTGACGGCCAGACCTGCGGCGTCATCTTCCGGCGACACGATGCGTGAGCCAGAGGAGAGACGGGCGAGGGACTTGCTGAGGGCCTTATTGGATTCAGCGAGGACGCGAGCCGAGTTGATGGCCGCAGGGTTTGAGTTGATGATCATAAGACAATTCCTTTTGTCTACCGTTGTTGACTGCAAGAGGCGTCATGCCTCTGGAACGTGGGTTCGAACATTCCGGTCGTGCGTTTTACGAGGCTTCGCGTGCCTTTACTGATTACGACAAGAGGGTTATCGGCGATGGTGTGGCGGACTTTAGGGGAATTTTCAGAAGCAGAGCGAGGGAAAATGAGTCTATTTTGCCCTCGGGAAGGCCATTTTCGTGTCCAACGAAGGCTTTTTAGGGGTCAAAAAAGGCTTTTTCATGTCTAATCAGGCGATTTTATGACCCAAAAACGACTTTTCCAGTTTTGGAAAGAGGTCTGGCTGCCAGGGAGGACGGAGAGCTCGGTCATGCGGCGCAGGGCGCTTTCGACCGATTTGAGAAAGCCGTATTGCCTCTGGCTGAAGGAGACGGCGTTCCCGGAGGTGTTCTCGGCGCGCTTGTGGCGGAATGTGTCGCCTATCGCAAGCCCAGTGCTGGCATGACGAACAGCCGCGCCACCCGCGCCCCCGTCTCCGATTGACTGCACGGTTAGAGGGTTTCACTCTCGGTTTCATTATGTTGCACATTGAATCCTCGGCGCCACGGTTTCTCCGCGCACTGGCGCTGAGCGTCGTCTCTGCTGTTTCTGCTCATGCCGCCGTTTTGCCGGACGCTGACAATGTCATTCGCGCGAAGGCGGGCGGGTCGGAGATTGTCATCACCACCACGACGCGGTTGGCGGGCGCAATTCATTCGCTGACGTGGAATGGCAAGGAGTTCATCGACTCGCTCGATCACGGACGCCAGTTGCAATCAGCCTCGAACCTCGATGTCGGCACGCCGATCTTCGCCGAAACTTACAACCCCACGGAAGCCGGTTCGCAGCGCGATGGCGCTGGGCCGAAGTCATCGAGCCGCCTGCTCCATCTCATCGCCACGAACAATCTGCTGCAGACAACGACGCAGATGGCTTTTTGGCTCGCGCCGGGCGAGAAGTCCGGGCCGAACCTGGCGAAAAACAGGGCTGTCCTTTCCAATCATCTGCTCACGAAACGCGTGCGGATCGGCTATCGCGGCTTGCCGCACGTAATCCAGTACGACGTCGCGTTCCATCTGCCCGTCGGCGAACACCACACCCACGCGGTCTTCGAGGCGTTGACCGGCTACATGCCAGCCGAGTTCTCGGCGTTCTGGAAATTCAACCCGCAGACCGGCGTCCTCGAACCGCTCACCGATGGGCCCGGCGAATTGAACTGGCCGGTCGTGCTCGCCACGCCGGATGGCAGCCACGCGATGGGCATCTTCTCGCCCGACCAACCGGCGAAGGACTCGGCGCAACTCGGCTACGGCCGCTGGCGGTTCCGCGTGGAAAAGGTCGTGAAATGGAACTGCGTCTTCCGCGTGACGGATTCCAATGGCATCGCGTCGGGGGAATATGCCTTCCGCAACTTTGTCCTCGTGGGTGATCTCGCCACGGTGCGCGACTCCCTCCGCGCGCTGCAGAAGATGTTCGCGCTGCCGGAGAAGCCTTAGCTCCCCGCGCCCCTGTGACTTAATAGGAGCGGAAAATCAGCGAAGAAGTAAGCGGGCAGGGCGCGGCCGCTGGAGGCTGATTTTGGCTTTGCGCCTTTGCCGCGCCGCTTCACACTCGCGCCTGTGCCTTATCTATTTTGCCTTTTGCTGGTGCTCACGACCGCCTTCGCCGAGTTGAAGACGGACATCGAGTTCGCCAAGGTTGGCGATGTGACCCTCACTCTCGATGCGAACATCCCCGACGGTGCCCACGGCATGGACCGCTGGGAAAAAGCGCATCCAGAATACACAGGCAATCTAATCGCGTGGCTGCTATAAACGCTCGGTACGGCGAAGCAAAACTTTTGAAATTGCCATGAAAAGCTCAACGGGCAGCGGCGCGTAAAATTCTTAATTATCCCATGTCTATGAAAACAAGATTGCTCTTCGCAGCGTTGCTCATCCTCGGTCAACTTAGTTTCGCTGCCGAACCGCCGCGCACTGTCGGCACAACGCCGCAGCCCCCGAACATCCTCTTTTGTTTCGCCGACGACTGGGGTCGCTACGCCAGCATCTACGCCGCTCACGAGTTGCGGCCATCCCCGAACCAAGTCGTCCAGACGCCGAATATCGATCGTGTGGCTCAGCGTGGCGTGCTCTTCAAGAACGCCTTCGTGAACGCACCCTCCTGCACCCCCTGCCGCAGCTCGCTCCTCTCCGGTCGCTACTTCTTTAACACGGGCCGCGCCGCAATCCTGCGGGGTGCGGTGTGGGACAGCAGTATCCCGTCGTGGCCGCTGTTGTTGCGCGATGTGGGCTATCACATCGGTAAATCGTTCAAGGTCTGGAGCCCCGGCACACCGGCGGACGCGCCGTTCGGCGGACAGCAGTTCGCGTATCAGAAGGCCGGCGCGCTCCACAACAACTTCTCAGAAAACGTGACCAAGTTGGTCCAAGACGGGACGCCGCTAGTCGCGGCGCGCGAGAAGATGCTCGCCGAGGTGCGCGGCAACTTCGACGCCTTCCTCGCCGACCGAAAGCCCGGCCAGCCGTGGACCTACTGGTTCGGACCGACGACGGTGCATCGCGCTTGGGTGAAGGGCAGTGGCAAAAAACTGTGGGCCATCGAGCCCGATTCACTCAAAGGCAAACTGCCCAAGTTCGTCCCCGACGTGCCGGAGATTCGCGAGGATTTCGCTGATTACCTCGGCGAAGTGCAGGCGTTCGACGCCTACATCGGCGAGCTGCTGAAGAAGTTGGAAGCATCCGGAGAAATCAATCGGACGATTATCGTTATCAGCGGCGACCACGGCGCACCGGGTTTCCCGGGCGGCAAATGTAATTTGTATGACTTTGGTATCGGTGTCTCGCTCGCTGTCGCCGGACCTGGAATCAAGCCCAACCGTGTCGTGGATGATTTCGTCAGCTTGCCCGATTTGGCGCCGACGTTCCTCGAAGTCGGCAGGACGAAGCTGCCCGCAGGGATGAACAGCCGCAGCCTCGTGAATGTCCTGTACAGCGAGAAATCGGGCCTCGTGGATGCTAGTCGTACGTCGATTATTGCGGGGCGTGAGCGACACGTCGGCATGGCGCGCGAGGGCAACCTGCCGTATCCGCACCGCGCGCTGCGCACGAAGGACTTCCTCTACATCCGAAATTTCGCTCCGGACCGCTGGCCGCTGGGCGCTCCGTACGCGGTCACGAGCGCGAGTGCTCCTTCCCAAAACAAACTGGAGTCCGACACCCGAGTTGCTTTTGCTGACATGGATGCCGGTCCTGCGAAGGCCTGGCTCATCGCGCATCGCAACGACTCGCAATGGAAATGGCATTACGATTACGCCTTCGGCAAGCGCCCCAGCGAGGAGCTTTACGACTTGGCAAAGGATCCCGACCAGATTCGAAACGTCGCCACAGACCCCGCCTACACCGCGAAGAAAAAAGAGATGGGCGACCAATTGATGAAGACCCTCAAGGATGCCGGCGACCCACGCGTGACCGGCGCGGGCGACACGTTCGACAAGGCGCCGTTCAGCGACCCGGAAAACATCGGCGCGGGCGAAAAAGCCGTGAAGAAGAAAAGCCTGTGAACTTGGTTGTTGTTTCGTCTATTTTGAATTCTTCTATGAAACTGCTCTACTCCGCTGCTGGTGTTCTCAGCCTGCTGTGCACGGCACTGTCCGATGTTGCGGCCGAGCCCATTGCAGGTAAGCGCCCGAACATCGTCTTCTTCTTCACCGACGACCAAGGTTACGGCGATGTCTCCGCGCACGGTAATCCGCTGCTGAAGACGCCGAACCTCGACCGCCTCCATCGCGAGGGCGTGCGCTTCACGGATTTCCACGTCAGCCCCACGTGCGCGCCCACGCGCAGCGCGCTCTTCACCGGCCGCCACGAGTTCAAGAATGGCGTCACGCATACGATTCTCGAACGTGAGCGACTCACACTCAAAGCAACGACGCTCGCCCAAGTGCTCAAGACCACCGGCTACACCACGGGCATCTTCGGCAAGTGGCATCTCGGCGACGAAGCGGAGTATCTGCCTAGCCGACGCGGGTTCGATGAGATGTTTATCCACGGCGCGGGCGGCATCGGGCAGAGCTACCCGGGCAGTTGTGGCGACGCGCCGGGCAACAAGTATTTCGACCCCGCGATTCTGCACAACGGCAAGTTCGTAAAGACCAAGGGCTATTGCACCGATGTCTTTTACTCGCAGGCGACGCAGTGGATGGACACGCAGCGCAAGGCGGGAAAACCCTTCTTCGCTTACATCCCCTCGAACGCACCGCATGCGCCTTACATCGCGCGGCCCGAGGACAAGGCGCTTTACGCCGGCAAGGCCCCGAGCGACCAGGCTGCGAGCTTTCTCGGCATGGTCCACAACATTGACGACAACATCGGCAAGGTGCTGGCCAAGCTCGACGAGTGGGGCATCGCGAAGGACACGCTCGTAGTCTTCATGAACGACAACGGCGGCACTGCGGGCGTGCCCGTGTGGAACGCCGGGATGCGCGGCAGCAAGGGCTCCACGTGGCTCGGTGGCACGCGCGCGAGCTCCTTCTGGCGCTGGCCCGGTACGCTCAAACCCGCGGACTGCGGCGTGCTCGCGGCGCATATTGATTTCTTTCCGACGATTGCCGAAATCACCGGCGCGAAGCTGTCGGACGAGGTGAAGAAACAAATCGAAGGTCGTAGCCTCGTGCCGCTGCTGGAGAAACCTGCGGGCACGTTGCCCGACCGGATTCAAGTCACGCATCTCGGTCGCTGGCCGAAGCACTCGGACCCGAACCTTGCCAAGTTCTCGATGTGCAGCGTCCGGAACACCCGCTGGCAACTCATCTCCCCGAACGGTGGCGCGGAGCCGAAGTGGCAGCTGTACGACGTGAAGGGCGATCCCGGCCAGCAGACCGACGTGGTCGCGCAGCATCCCGAAGTTGTGAAGCAACTCGCCGCTGCTTACGACCAGTGGTGGGTCGATTGCCAGCCGCTACTCGTGAACGAGAAGGTCGTCGGCCCGAAGCTGAACCCCTTCGCCGAACTTTACTGGAAGCAATTCGGCGGGAGTCCGACCGAGGCTGATTACCAGCGCATGGATCCGACCAAGCCCTCATCGGCCCGCGGCGGAGCGAAACCAAAGGGGAAGAAGAAAGTCGGCTTGTAGGCTTCATACGGCGATTCCCCCCTCGTCTGAACGGCCTCGATCGGCATTTGCGCGAGGCAGTTTAGGCAAAGCTCGTCTTCAAAAACTTTTCGCAACTTTCTGCGGGGACTCATTTGACGGCTCGTAATAGTAGCATTAGATTGTTTCACAGCGGGTGAAGTAAATATAAGGCGAACAGATGACGGGAAACTTTCAGACCAAGTCCGGCGACGCTCTACCCGTGATTCCGATGAGGGGCTGACCCTCGCGGCGTACCCGCACACGTGTATTCAGTCGCCGGCGGGCGACAGAATGAACTGGCCGATATCCATAAACGAGTCCGCGCAGGATCGGAGAGGGCCGGCGCTCTTGTCAGAGAATCCACCGATCTTCCCCCATCCGTGCGCCCGTGGTCGACTCATCGCCCTCGCGGCGCTTTCCCAGAAACTCCCAGCCGGTCGGATTGCCAGCACCCTCGCCCTGGCCTTACAGCAGGCGACGCAGCAGCGAGTGCTGCTCGTGGAACTGACCTTGGGCGAAGGGCGATTGCGTTTGGAAGACTTGGGCGTCTCGGACTTGGCGCGGTCCGAAAGCGTCCGGGTGGACCCGGAGTCGGCTGACGCGGGTTTCGATCGACTTGTGGTACAGGTAGCGGGCGAACCTGCCGAGGCGCCGGTGCTCGCGGCGTTGCTCGGACGTTTCACGCGGAGTTACCGGCATGTGCTGATGTTGATGGGGGCGGAGCTGCCGGTCTATCCGGCCATCGAGGGGCTGGTGATGGCTGACAATGCCTACCTACTTTTCGAGCAGACAGCCGAAGAGATGCTCAATTACAACCTGCTCCTGCGCGAAGTGCGCGCGCATCGGCGGGGCGATGAATCGCGCATTCGCCCGGTCTGCTTCGTCCCTGCGGACCGACGCGTAGCGGCCGACTCACCCGTGACGCGCTCCCTGCATCCACCTTTCTATCTGCACGAACGCGCGGATTGCTTCGGCCGCCAAATCCGTTCGTGGGCGCGCGAAATCTGCGGCCGCCGGATTGGATTGGCGCTCTCGGCTGGTGCGGCGAAGGGCCTGTCGCACATCGGTGTGATTCAGGTCTTGGAGGAGCATGGCATTGAGGTCGATGCGATCGCCGGCTGCAGCATGGGCGCCTACATCGGCGCCGTCTGGGCCTCGGGACACGATGGCTCGCAGCTCGAGAAATTCGCCTGTGAACTAGAGGGACGCTTCGGCCTCCTCAAGCTCCTAGATCCAGCCTTGCCGCCGCGGCGCGGATTCCTCCTTGGCTGGAGCGTGAGACATCGGCTACGCCGCACCATCGGCGAGATAAACTTCTCCGACCTTGTTCGTCCGTTGCGCGTAGTGGCGACAAACCTCGCTACGCTTGAGCGCACGGTTTTCACCTCTGGAAGCGTGGTGGATGCGGTCCGCGCCAGCACGGCAATCCCCGGCGTGTGGGTGCCGGTCCGCATCGGGGCGGAGACGTTCGTGGATGGCGGAATCGTGGATCCGGTGCCCGTGAGTGTGCTGCGGCAGCAGGGGGTCGAACGGGTCATCGCGGTGAACGTGATTCCCACCCCGTCCTTCCTGAAATGCGTGCGCGAACAGGAACGTGAGCAGGAAGCGGTGCGCGGCCCGAGGCTGAGCCCGTTTGATTTTCTTCACCGCTATTTCAACTACTTCGCGTCCGGCAACGTCCTCGACATCATGCTCCGGAGCATGAACGCGGCGCAGATGCTCCTGGCCGAAGAATCCAGCAAACACGCCGACATCGTCCTGCGTCCACTTTCCTGCGATGGCCAGTGGTTCGAGTTCAATCGCCCTCGCAAGTACATCGAACTGGGGCGCACTGTCGCGCTCGAGCACCTCGACGAAATCAAGGCGTTGGTCGCCCGAAAGGAGTCCCATGAACACTGCCACATCGTTGACACCCTGGCCGCCGTTGCCTGAGGCCGAAGTGAAGCGCCGCCAAGCCGCGAAGCTGCGACATTATCTGCGCGACGTGGTCGTGCCCTTCTCCGCTCATTATCGCGAGTTGTTCCAGCAGCTGAAGCTCGATCCCGACAGTTTTCACTCGCTGGACGATCTGCGCCGACTTCCTTTCACCAGCAAGGCCGATCTCATGCCGACACCTGAGCAACCCCAGCGGGCGCGCGATTACATTCTCATCCCCGAGAAGGAAGTGCTCGCTCGCCGCCCCAGCACAATCCTTCGCGCCTTGCTGCGCGGACGTGCGACAGTGAAGCGCGAGTTGGAAGAAGAGTTCCGGCCCATCCTCATGACGACCACCACCGGCCGCTCAGCCGAGCCGGTGCCGTTCCTCTTCACGGCGCGCGATCTGCGCCAGCTCGCCGAGGCCGGCCGGCGGGTCTTCGAGACGTGCGGCGCCACGCGCGAGATGCGCCTTCTGAACATGTTCCCCTACGCGCCGCATCTCGCCTTTTGGCTCACGCACTACGGCGGGACCGAGTTCGGTGTGTACACGCTGAGCAGCGGCGGCGGTAAGGTGATGGGGACCGAAGGTCAGCTCCGCTTCATCGCGAAGCTCCAGCCGGACGTGCTCATCGGCATGCCCACCTTCCTTTACCACGTGCTGCACCTCGCGGCGGAGGAAGGGGTCCGCTGCCCGAAGCTCCGCCGCATCGTCCTCGGCGGCGAGAAGGTGCCCGCAGGCATGCGCCTCAAGCTCGTCACCCTCGCCCGCCAGCTAGGTGCTTCCGAGGTGGATGTCGTCTCGACCTACGGCTTTACGGAGGCAAAGATGGCGTGGGCCGAATGCCCCTTTCCGATTCACCAGCCTTCCAGCGGGTATCATCTTTTTCCTGACCTCGGACTCTTCGAGGTGGTAGACCCGAAGAACGGTGAGCCGGTGCCCACGGGCCATCCGGGTGAACTCGTCTTCACACCGCTCGACTCGCGCGGTTCGGTGGTGCTCCGCTACCGCACCGGCGATTTAATTGACGGCGGCCTTCTGTACGAGCGCTGCCCGCATTGCGGCCGCGTTACGCCTCGCCTCGTCGGGAACATCTCGCGCGCCACCGAGGTCAAGACCATGCGCCTCGATAAGATCAAAGGGACGCTGGTGGACTTCAACCAGCTCGAGCACGTGCTCGACGACATGCCCAATATCGGTGCCTGGCAGATCGAGCTACGCAAACAGCACGACGACCCCCTCGAACTGGACGAACTGATTCTCCACATCCAAAAGCTCGGCGACGATTCCGATGAGAAGCTCGTGCACGAGCTCGACAACCGCTTCGCCGCGCAGACCGAGATACACCCGAACAAGATCGTCTTCCACAACGCCAACGAGATGCGCCAGCTGCAAGGCGTCGGCACACAGCTCAAGGAGCAGAAAATCGTGGACCATCGCCCGAAGGCCGTCGCGCACGTCACTTCCTCGACGAACAACCCGAGCAAGATAGAATCAACCCAATGAACCCCGGCCGCCTCGTCATCGTTGATGGCATTCGCACCCCGTTCTGCCGGATGGGCACCGACCTCGCCGCACTCAGTGCCGACGACCTCGGCCGTGTCGCCGTCAGCGCTCTCCTCACCCGCACGGGTCTCGATCCTGCCGTGGTAGACGAGGTCATCTTCGGTTGTGTAGCTCAGCCTGCCGAGGCCGCCAACATCGCCCGGATTATCGCGCTGCGCGCGGGCATTCCGCAGCACGTTCCCGCCGTGACCGTTCATCGTAACTGCGCCTCCGGCCTCGAGTCGCTCACGCAGGCGTACGAGCGGATGGCCGCTGGGCGGGGCGAGATTTTCATCGTCGGCGGTGCCGAAAGCATGAGCAACATCCCGCTCCTCTACACGCCTTCGGCCGAGCGCAAGTTCGCGAAGCTGAACCGCGCCAAAACCCTCGGCCAACGCCTCGGCGCGATGGCCGCGTTCCGACCCGCGGATTTTAAGCCTCGCATCGGCCTCATGCTCGGTCTGACCGATGCGTTCTGCGAGTTGAACATGGGCCAGACCGCCGAACTGCTCGCACGCGAGTTCGGCGTCAGCCGGGAGGAGCAGGACGCCTTCGCCCTCGAATCGCATCATCGCGCTGGTCGCGCTCGGGAGAAGCTTGCCGAGGAAATCTGCCCCGTGTTCATTCCTGGCAAGCCCGCCATTACCGTGGACAATGGCCCGCGCGCAGACCAGACGGTCGAGCAACTCGCAAGACTCAAGCCCGTCTTCGACCGCGCACACGGCACCGTCACCGCTGGCAACGCCTCGCAGGTCACCGATGGCGCGGTCGCGCTACTGGTGATGAGCGAGGCCGCTGCGCAACGCTTTGGCCGCAAACCTCTCGGCGTCCTCACCGGTTACGCCTACGCCGGCTGCGACCCTTCGCGGATGGGGCTCGGCCCGCTCTTTGCCCTCGCCAAGACTGAGGC
This sequence comes from Akkermansia muciniphila, assembly GCA_945900775.1. Lineage (GTDB taxonomy): Bacteria > Verrucomicrobiota > Verrucomicrobiia > Limisphaerales > SIAT01 > SIAT01. The sequence goes on from CAMDJP010000034.1 coordinate 23,898, forward strand.
CAAGCATGGCTTCAAACTCGCCGAGGCCGACCTCATCGAACTCAACGAGGCCTTTGCCGCCCAGTCGCTCGCTGTTCTCAAGGGCGCCGAGTCGGCCGAGTTCGCCCGCACCGCGCTCCGGCGCGAATCGCCCCTCGGCCACGTGCCGCGCGAGAAATTGAACGTGAACGGTGGCGCCATCGCCCTTGGTCACCCCGTCGGCGCGACCGGTGCTCGGCTTGTACTGACTTCGCTGAAAGAACTCGAACGCCGAGGTGCTCGCCGCGCGGTCGCTACCCTCTGCGTGGGCGGCGGTCAGGGCGCGGCCGTCTGGCTGGAAAGGATTACATGAACAACCCACATGACATCCGCGTGACGAAGGCCGATTCCTTCGCCCACATCCAGCGCGATATCACCAAGGATGGAATCTGCGTGCTCACCTTCGACCGTCCCGATTCCTGCGCCAACATCTTCGATCGCGTCACGCTCGAGGAGCTGGACCGCTATCTCAACCTGCTCGAACAGGACGCAGGGCTGAAGGGTCTCGTCCTCACCAGCGCGAAGAAGAGCATCTTCATCGCCGGCGCGGACCTCCATTCGCTCGCCGACGCCATGCCGGAGGAAATCGACGACCTGATTGGGTTCGGCCAAAAAGTCTTCAGCCGCCTCGCTGCGCTGCCAGTGCCGACCGTCGCTGCCATTCACGGCGCGGCGATGGGTGGCGGCTGCGAGCTGGCACTCGCGTGCGACTGGCGTGTGGCCTCAACCGAGAAAGAGACGCGAATCGGCTTGCCCGAGACGCAGCTCGGCCTATTGCCCGCGTGGGGCGGTTCGACGCGTCTGCCCCGCCTTGTCGGCCTGCCGAAGGCGCTCGAGCTCATCCTCGCCGGCAAGGTGCTTTCAGGCCAGTCGGCACTGCGCTGCGGCCTCGTGGACGCCCTTGCGCCGAAAGAGCATTTGCTCTCCATCGCCCTCCATCAGATTGAACGCGGTAAACCGCATCGGTGCGCGCCGTGGCATCTCAACAACTGGCTCGTCGCTGACCTGCTCGATCTGAAGCTCTGCGGCGACTTAAAACGGCGGACACACGGGCATTACCCGGCGCTTTTCAAAGCGCTTGAGGTTGTGCTCGAGAGCGTCTCTTCCACCGAGGCTGAATCATTCGCGGCCGAGCGCGAGGCCTTTCTGGAACTGATCAAGGGCGAAACGAGCCACAATCTCGTCCGCCTTTTCCTTCAAACCGAGCGGGCGAAAAAAGTGGTCGGGCCAGACCTGACACCGGTGCAACGTACGGCAGTGATCGGCGCGGGCCTGATGGGCGCGGGCATCGCGCAATGGCTTGCCGCACGTGGTCTGCCGGTGGTGCTGCGCGATATCGGCCCTGAGCAGATTGGCCGCGGTCTGGCGACTATCGCGAAGCTCTTCGATGAGGGTCGGAAACGTCGCGTGTTCAGCGCGGCACAGATGCGCGCGGGAATGGATCGCATCCAGCCGGTGGTCGGTGAGGCATCATTGGCCAATGTAGACCTCGTGCTCGAAGCGGCGGTGGAGAGGATGGAGCTGAAGAAACAAATCTTTCAGAACCTCGCCGAAGAGAGCGGCCCGAGAACGATTTTAGCAACGAACACCTCCGCTCTTTCGATTAGTGAGCTCGCGGCCGCAACCCGCGCGCCGGAGCGTGTGGTCGGCCTTCACTTCTTCAACCCCGTTCACCGGATGCAACTCGTCGAGGTGGTCGTCGGACGCCAGACGAGTCCCGAGATTGTCCAGCGTGCGATGCGTTTCGTGCGCCAGATTGGCAAGCTACCCGTGCGCGTAGCAGACCGGCCGGGCTTCCTCGTGAACCGCGTGTTGATGCCTTATCTTGGGGAGGCTGGCCGGCTGTTCGAGGAGGGCGCGCGTGTCGATGACATCGACGCAGCGATGATTGAGTTCGGCATGCCGATGGGCCCGCTGCGCCTCGTGGATGAGGTGGGCGTAGACGTGGCACAGCACGTGGCGCGTACGCTGGCTGATGCTTTCGGCGACCGTATTCCGGTCCCGAAGGTGCTCGCCTGGATGGTTGGTAAAGGCGCATTCGGCCGCAAGACGGGTGCGGGATTCTACACCTATAAAGGCAAGCACATCGCCACGAATATCACTGTGCACGATTTCCCGACCACGCTCGAGGCGCGCTGGCTCAGCCGCCAAGAGCTGCAGTGGCGGATGGTGTTGACGATGCTCAACGAGGCCGTTCGCTGCGTGGATGAGCGCGTGGTGGAGACGCCGGAGGAGGCCGATTTCGCAATGGTCATGGGCACCGGGTTTGCCCCCTTCCGTGGCGGCCCGCTGCGCTATGTGGACCACGTGGGCGCCGAGTTCGTCGTGGCCGAGATGGACCGTTTGGTGGCGCTGGGCCTGAAACGATTCACACCTTGCGAACTGCTCCGACGGATGGCCGCTAGCGGCGAGAAATTTTACCAAAAGGAGGAAATCAATGGAAACCTCGAAAAACGCAGCGCATGACAACCCTGAGGAAGTGATCGACACATCGAAGATGACCGCCGGCCAGCGCGCGGCACTGGAGATGACCGAGGCCGCACGCGATGCCGTGGCCGAGCGCGCCAGCTTCGCCGGTGGACTCTTCATGGGCGAGTTCGGCCTCGACCAACTCCTGCCGTTCCCCGAGCAGGATCGCAGCGATCGCGCGCGCGGCGATGAGTTTGTGCGGGGTCTCGAAAAGTTCCTGGGCGAACGCACCGATCCTGACGCCATTGACCGTGACGGTGAGATTCCCGACGACGTGATCGCCGAGCTGGGACGGATGGGAGCCTTCGGTATCAAGGTCGCGCCCGAGTACGGCGGGCTGGGCCTTTCGCAGACGAACTACTGCCGTGCCGCGATGCTGCTCGGCGGCTGGTGCGGCAACCTGACCGCACTCATCTCGGCCCACCAATCCATCGGCGTGCCGCAGCCGCTCATCCTCTTCGGCACCGAGGAGCAGAAGCGCAAATATCTGCCGCGTGTCGCGAAGGGCGAGATCTCCGCCTTCGCTCTCACCGAGCAAGGCGTCGGCTCAGACCCGGCGCGGATGGAGACACACGCCGAGCCTTCGGCTGACGGCACGCACTTCATTCTCAACGGCGAGAAACTCTGGTGCACCAACGGCACCAAGGCCGGCATGCTGGTGGTGATGGCTAAGACGCCGCCGAAGATCATCGCTGGTCGCGAGCGCCGGCAAGTCACCGCGTTCATCGTCGAGACGAACTGGCCGGGCGTCGAGATTGTGACGCGCTGCCGCTTCATGGGTTTGAAGGCCCTCTATAATGGCGTTGTCCGCCTCCATGACGTGCGTGTGCCCCGCGAAAACATCATCCTTGGCGAGGGCAAGGGGCTGAAGGTAGCGCTGTCCACGCTCAACACCGGTCGACTTACTCTGCCTGCCGCCTGCACGGGCCTGGCCAAGCGTTGCCTCGAGATTGTCCGCAAGTGGGCCAACGAACGCGAGCAATGGGGCGCGCCCATCGGCAAGCACGCCGCCATTGCGGACAAAGTCGCCCGCATCGCTGCGAATACCTTCGCGATGGAAGCGATGACCTTCTACACCGCCAGTCTCGTGGACAAGGATAAGAAGGCCGACATCCGACTCGAGGCCGCGATGGCCAAGCTGTGGGGCACCGAACGGGCCTGGGAAATCGTGGACGCCACGATGCAAATCCGGGGCGGGCGCGGCTACGAAACGGCGGATTCGCTCCGCGCCCGCGGCGAGGAACCGGTGCCGGTCGAACGCATGATGCGTGACTGCCGCATCAACACCATCTTCGAGGGATCGAGCGAGATCATGCGGCTCTTCCTCGCACGAGAGGCGCTTGACCCGCATCTCAAAGCCGGCGGCCCCGTGCTCAACTCGCAGTTGTCACTGACCGAGCGCGCCGGCGCCGCCCTGAAAGCTGGGCTCTTCTACGCGAAGTGGTATCCGCGCCTCTGGTTGCCGCGACTCGGCCTCGGTGGAGCAGCGGTGTTAGATCCGAAGCTCGCGCGTCATTTACGCTGGGCCGAGCGCGCCAGCCGTCGCCTTGCACGTCGCCTCTTCCACGCGATGGCTCGGTTCGGTCCGAAGCTCGAGCGCGAGCAGGTCCTGCTCGGCCGCTTCGTAGACATCGGCACCGAACTCTTCGCTCTCACCGCCACTTGCACCCGCGCGAACGGCTTGATGAAGGACTCCGGCAGCCGGCAGGAACAGGAGAACGTGCTGCAACTCGCGGATTACTTCTGCCAGATCGCTCGGCTCCGCGTGGAAGAACTCTTCCGCGGCGTCGGTCACAATGCCGACGCAGCCGGCTATCACACGGCGCGGATGGTGCTGGAGGGACCTGTGCCAACGCTCAACGAAGGGTTGATGAGCCACCACGCACCGTTGCACCCAGCGCACCAGCCCACCCGCATCGCGGCGTGACGGTAGCTCCAACTACCGACGTTGTTTCCGATTTCAATTCGGCGCCGAACTTTGGCGCACCTTTCCGGTTGAACACGGCGCCGTATTCCGCTTCAATCGGACCCAACACCAAATATATTTGCCTATGAAACCCTGGGTCTTCCTCCTCACGTTCACCGCCGCCTTGCTCTATGTCCCCGCGGCCATCGCCGCTGACAACGGTCCGAAGATTGGTCTGCAGACGTGGACCTGCCGCGGCATGAAGTTCGACGAGGTCGTCGCCTTCGCGGAGAAACACGGCATCAAGCATCTTCAAGCCATCGGCAGCCACATCAGCCCGACCGGTTCCCTAGAGGAGGCGAAGCAGAAGAAGGCCATCCTCGATGCGAAGGGGATTCATTTCTATACCTTCGGCGTCGCCGGCACGTCAGCGGACAAGGAGCAAAATCGGAAGCTTTTCGTCTTCGCGAAGGCGATGGGCATCAAGGTTATCATCGTCGAACCGAAGAATGACAAAGCGCTGTGGGATGGGCTCGAGGAACTGGTGAAAGAGTACGATATCAAGCTCGCCATCCACAACCATGGCAAGGAATCGGTGTACGGCACGCCGGAGAAGGTCTGGAGCGTGCTCAAGAACCGCGACAAGCGCATCGGCGTCTGCATGGATGTCGGCCACATCACCGGCGCAGGTTTCGACGCGGCGAAGGCCTTCCGCGAGTACGAGGGCCGCGTGTACGACATCCACCTCAAGGACAAGAAAATCGAGAAGACCGCTGACGGCAAGAGCGTCATCCTCGACGTGATGGTTGGCACTGGCGACGCGAACTACAAGGGCCTGCTCGCCGAGTTGAAGAAGGCGAAGTGGGACGGTGTGATGGCGATCGAGACCGATAACGGCACATTCGCCAAGGACCCGACTGGCTTCGTCGCCGGCGCAATCGAGTTCGTGAAGAAGAACAAGTAAGGCTGCGGTTTTTACCGCCGCCCTCTCAGGTCACAGGTCAATCGGCCCGCCGAGGCGCTCCCCGTCCATCTCGTAAAGACCGACGAGGTAGCCGTTCTCGAAGACTTCGCCGACCTTGAGCGTTCCGAAGAGGGTGATGGGTTCGTCCATCACCGGCTTTACTCCCTTGCCGATCATCTTGACGCTGACCCACTCGTTGATCTTCGGCACGGTGCCGTAGCAGCACATCGATTGGTCGCGCATGATGAGCAGCTCGGTGATCAGTCCGCCCTCGACCTTCAGCGGCAGCATGTAGCCCTTCACCGCCACCTTACGCTTGTCGAGTGACTTCACCGGTGCGGGAATCTGTGCCTTCAGTTCGGCCTGTTTGGCCGCGTTGGTCGCCGGCACGTCCGGCACATCGTAGTTGAAGCTCGCGAGCCGGTCGAACCCAGTCACGAGGTACTCGCCGATTTTCTCATCAACCTTGGCGGTAACATTCGTCGTGTTGGTGGGAACTGCGGGCGTTGCTGTCGCGTTGGTTTTGATGGTGAGCGGCTGGATAGCTTCGCCGCGAATCTCGATGTTCGATGGCGCGGGCGGCGTGCTCTTGTTGCAGCCGAGAAAGAGAGCGGCCAAGGCGATGAGCGGAAGTAGTGCCGGTTTCATATTCAGTTTCCTTTCGGAAAGTTGAAGGGCACGTCCTTGAAGGTTTTACCTGGAAGATTGAGATTCAGCTCCATGAGCGTGGCGTCGAATTTATCGGCGGTCTTCAACCAGTCGGCCTGTACCTCGAACTGCGCGGTGTCGCCGACAGTTTCGCCGGTGGCGGGGTTGACGACAGCCTTGAAAAGGAGCTTCTCGGTCTTGTCGCCGACCTTGGCCGCGACCTCGAATTGCATCACGCTAGTGCGCCAGAAACCTGACATGTGTGGCTTGAGCAAATAGGCGGTGAGCTTGCCAGCGGCCGCGTCGCGGACGAATTCAAGGTGGGCATCCTCATCGCCGAGAGTCACCGCGGTGCCGCCGTGTGGTGGCTCATGGGCATGCTTTTTGCTGACGACGGGCTTCTTTTCACAGTGTTCGCAAGCGGCGCAGGAATCCTCTTTTTTGGCGCATGCCAAGACAAGGCCTAGAAGCAGGAGGGAGGCTAGATGAACGAGTGATTTCATAGTTCAGGAATGCGGGACAAGGTTTTCAGCCACGTCAGTGCGATAGGCCTTCAGTGCTGGCACTATACCAGCCGCTGCCCCGGAAGCAATGATTCCGGCGGGCGCCCAGAGGAACACCAAATTCCATGCCCACGGGTCGAGCACCACGCCGACCTGCGCTCGGATGATAGCCGCCGCGCCGATCGCAATGGCGCCATAAACGAGGAAACCTGCGAACGCGCCGATGGCAGCGATGGCAGCGGACTCAATCACTACCGCACCGAAGATTGTCGAGCGATGGGCGCCGAGCGCCCGCAGAATGGCAATCTCCCGCCGCCGCTCGTTCATCGAGTTGTACAGGCTGGCGAGGATGGATGCGGTGGCGACCGCCGCGACGAGCCACGCGACGAGCTCGAGCACGCGGTCGAACCAAGCAATCTTGTCGAAGATTTGCGCGATGGTCTGGGCGATTGGCCACGCGAAGGTGAGGCGGTTGCCCTGTTTGTTGTAGAGCGTCTCGAGCTGTTTGCCGACGATCGGCGATCGCAGCTTCACCAGAACGGCGCTGATTTCATTTGCGGTGTGCGCGGCGTGGCCCTGCATGTTTTGTACCCCCTCGAGGGGAATCCAAATGACACGGTCAGCCGGTGTGTTGCTCGGTGCGAGGATGCCGGTAACGACGTAGGTCTCGGCGTGTTGTTGCTTCTCGTCGAAGAGAAGGCCGTGGTAGGGATGGAACTTGTCGCCCAACTTCAGGCCGAGCCGATTCGCTGCGAAACTGCCGAGTACAGCCTCGGCGTAGCCGGCATTGAAAGCCCGACCGCTCGTGAACACGAACTTCTGCCCCTTACGCTGCGGCTGAGGCTCGACCTCGGTGAAGAGGTTCGTGGTGGTGCCAACCAGTCGATAGCCGCGGTAATTGTCGCCGACGGCGATCGGCAGCGCGAGGGCGACGGCGGGGTTTTTACGAATCTCCTCGAAGTCAGCTTGCCCCAGATTACCGGGCGACTCCTCGAGATGGAAAATGGCATTGAGCACGAGCTGGAGCTTGGCACTGCGCGCGCCGAGCACGGCGTCAAATCCGCCGCTCACGCCGGTGAAGGTCTGGTTCGCTTGAGTCTTCACCGCCCACACGGCCATGAGCAGGCCGGTGGCCAACGCGATGCCGAACGCCGTCACCACGGTGGAAAGCGCGTGTTGACGGAGGCTCTTGGTGACAATGCGGGCGAGGGTCATCGGAGAAATTTATGCGGCGGCGCGGTTCAGTTGGCTGAGGTCGCGCACCTGCTCGAATTGCGCGAGCACATCGGGTGCGTGGCTCACGAGGAGCAGCGCGGCCCCGGTCTCGCGGCAGGTCTCGCGGATGAGCGCGATTGCCTCGCGGGCGTTGGCCTGGTCGAGATTGCCCGTCGGCTCGTCGGCGAGTACGAGTTGCGGGCGGTTTGCGAGCGCACGGGCGACGGCCACGCGCTGCTGCTGGCCGGTGGAGAGCTGGCGCGGGCTGTGGTCCAACTTGTCGCTGAGGCCGACCCGCTTCAACAGCGTGATGGCAAGCGCGTGATCCACGCCGCGGCCGAACTTCATCCCGAGCAGGACGTTTTCGAGGCAGGTGTAGCCTTGGAGTAAATTGAAAGTCTGGAAGATGTAGCCGATGTGTGTGGCGCGGAGTTGGTCGCGCTCATGCTCGCGAAGTGCGGACATCTCGCGGCCGGCGAGTGTTACGCGGCCGGCGTCGGGTCGCAGGATGCCAGCGATGAGGTGGAGGAAGGTGGTCTTGCCCGAGCCGCTCTCGCCGGAGAGGGCGAGTTCCTCATGTTCGCCGAGTGCGAAGGCCGGCATGTCGACGACGGTGTGGCTCGCGCCGTCGGGCGCGATGAAGGTCTTGCGGAGGTCGGTGATTTCCAGCAGAGGCACGGTACCGTTTGTTCTCGTTTCGACGGCGACTGTAGGCCGTGGCTTCACTCCAATCGAGCAGAATTCACGGTTGACGGTCGCGGGTTCGTGGCTAGGATATGCCGCTCTTGGTTCGGTTTAACCTGATAACGAAAACGGAATAATATGGCAGTCAAAGTTGCAATCAACGGATTCGGACGCATTGGCCGGCTGGTCTTCCGCGCGATGGTCGAGCAGGGGCTCGTCGGCAAGGAAGTCGAAGTCGTCGCCGTTGGCGATATCGTCCCCGCCGACAACCTCGCCTATTTGCTAAAGTATGACTCCACACAGGGACGCTTCGCCGGGACAGTCGGTTCCAAAAAATCTTCTCCTGATAAAGCCGAGGACGACGTGCTCGTCGTGAACGGTGCCGAGATCAAAGTGGTCTCCGCCAAGACGCCTGCCGAGCTGCCATGGAAGGCGCTGGGCGTCGACGTTGTAATCGAATCCACCGGTCTCTTCACCGAAGCGGAGAAGGCCAATGGGCACATCGTCGCCGGCGCGAAGAAGGTAATTATTTCCGCCCCCGCGAAGAATGAGGACATCACCATCGTCATGGGGGTGAATCACGACAAATATGATGCAGCGAAACACCACATCATCTCTAACGCCAGCTGCACCACCAACTGCCTCGCACCCGTGGTTCACGTTCTTCTCAAGGAAGGCTTCGGTATCGAAGAAGGCCTGATGACCACCGTGCACGCCTACACCGCCACGCAAAAGACCGTGGACGCGCCGAGCAAGAAGGACTGGAAAGGCGGCCGCACTGCCGCGCAGAACGTCATCCCCAGCACGACCGGCGCGGCGAAGGCCACCGCACTCGTCTGCCCCGAGGTTAAGGGCAAGCTCACTGGCATGGCTTTCCGCGTGCCCGTACCGACCGTCTCTGTGGTCGACCTCACGGTCCGCACGGTGAAAGAGACCTCACTCAAGGACATCAACGCCGCTATGAAGAAGGCCAGCGAGACCTACCTCAAGGGCATCCTCGATTACACCAGCGACGAGGTCGTCAGCAGCGACTTCATCCATGACAAGAACAGTTCCATCTACGACTCAACTTCTGGCGTCGAGCTCAACAGCCGCTTCTTCAAGCTCGTGAGCTGGTATGACAACGAGTGGGGCTACAGCAACCGCGT
>CAMDJP010000035.1 GCA_945900775.1 Akkermansia muciniphila
CGCCCGCTACTGTCCGCGCGATGTCGCGCCTGCCCTTTGAGGTCCACCTCGCGCTCCGTTATCTGCGTCCGAAGCGTTCGCTGATCTCGGTGATCCCGTTCACGTCCGTCGTTGGCGTGATGCTCGGTGTGGCGGTGATCATTATCGTCATCAGTGTAATGAGTGGTTTCCACGCGATGACCCAGCAGAAGATCCTAGGCTTCAATGCCCACCTGAAAATCTATCAGAACGGCGCTCCAATGCGCGACTACGAGCGCCTCGCGCAAATCGTTTCCTCCAACAAGGCCGTCCGTGCTGTATCGCCTTTCGTGATGGGCAAGGTGCTGGTGGAGACGCAGCCGAAGGAAGAGGGTCGTAGCGGGTTGGTGGATGCGCCGTGGCTGCGGGGCATCGATGCCGAGCGCGAGCGGAGCGTGAGCAACCTGCACACGAACATCATCGATGGCGAGTTCGACGTCCGCGGCAACGGTCTCCTCGTCGGACGGCAGTTCGCTCAAGCGCTGCGGTTGCGTGCCGGCGACAAGCTCTCGGTCTATTCCACGCGCCAGCTTCAAAAGATGAAGGAGGCGCGCGATAAGAAGGAGGATGTCGCCATCAAGCCCGACGAGTACACGGTGAAGGGCATCTTCGACGTGGGCTATTACGAGTACAACGTCTCCGTAATCGTCGGCTCGCTCGCCAACGCGCAGGATCTCTACGACTTGGGCGAGAACGTCCACGGCCTGATGGTAATGATTAACGACCCCTTCAAGGTCGAGGTCGCGCGGCGCGAGTTGTACGCGGCGCTGAGCCAGAGCGGCGGCGATTACATCCTTACCACGTGGCCTGAGGAGAACGCCGGTCTGCTTCAAGCGGTGATGGTGGAGAAGAGCGTGATGTTCTACATCCTCTTCTTCATCATGATTGTCGCCGCGTTCGGCATTACCAGTGTGCTCATCACCTTCGTCGTCCAGAAGACGCGCGAGATCGGCATCCTGAAGGCCCTCGGCGCGACCAGTGGGCAGGTGATGGGCGTATTCCTCAGCCAAAGCCTCGTGGTGGGCATTATCGGTGTGCTCGGCGGGCTCGGTCTCGGACGCCTTGCGCTGGCTTACCGGAATGAGTTTCTTGAATTGATGCGCAAGCTGACCGGATTCGAGCTCTTCCCTCAGGCTATCTATAATCTGCCTGAATTGCCGGCAATCATCGTGCCCGGGGAAATCGCCCTGATTTGCGGCAGCTCGCTCGTGCTCTGCGTAGTGGCGGGACTGTTGCCGGCGTGGTACGCGGGACGCCTCAAACCGGTGGAGGCGCTGCGCTATGGTTGAGTCGCTTGGCAAAAACTCCGATGCAAATCTCAGCGGCCCGTTGCTGCGCACGGTGAATCTTGGCAAGACGTACTTCACGGGCGAGCAACCGCTCGAGGTGCTGCACGGCGTCGGCATCGAGATCCCCGCGGGCGGCTTCATCGCGTTGCGCGGCGCTTCCGGTGCGGGCAAGAGCACGCTACTGCAACTGCTCGGTGGGCTCGATTCGCCGACGGCGGGCGAGGTCTGGTTCGAGGGGCGTTCGCTCGGCGCGATGTCGGCTGGCGCACTTGCCCAATTCCGGAACACCCACGTCGGGTTCATCTTTCAGGCCTACCATCTGTTGCCGGATCTCGATGCGGTCGAGAACGTCGCGCTGCCCGCGCGAATGGCCCGTGTACCGTCGGATGAGGCGGAGGCGCGCGCTGTGAATCTCCTGAAACACGTCGGTCTCGGCGCGCGATTGGGTCACCGTCCTGCGCAGCTTTCCGGCGGCGAACAGCAGCGCGTCGCCATTGCTCGCGCACTCATCAACCGTCCCCGTCTGCTCCTAGCCGATGAGCCGACCGGCAATCTCGATTCTCACACCGGTGATGAGATTATCCGACTGCTGGCGGGACTTCGCGAGGAACGGGGGGTGACTCTTGTCATCGCCACGCACGATACCCGCGTGGCCGCTCATGCCGAGCGCGTCTTCACGCTCGAGGATGGTCGGCTGAAATGAGTTCAACCAAATTTCGTTGCTGAGTCGTTCTCCTCTTTCCTTTGTTGCACGGGTCGAGGCGGTTGCCTAAACTTCACCGACTTTGGAACTATGAAGGTTTACATTGACGGCAAGTTCTACGCGGAAGGCGAGGCGAAGATTTCGGTGTTTGACCACGGCCTGCTCTATGGCGACGGCATCTTCGAGGGCATCCGCGCCTACAACGGACGGGTGTTCCGGCTGAAGGAGCACATCGAGCGGCTCTATTACTCGGCCAAGGCGATTCTACTCACCATTCCGATGACGCCGGCGGAAATCGCGAAGGCGGTCTTGGACACCTGCCGCGAGAACAACCTGCGCGAGGGGTACATCCGGCTCGTGGTGACGCGCGGTGTCGGCACGCTGGGCCTGAACCCGAACCGTTGCAAGAACCCGTCGATTATCGTCATCGTCGGCAAAATCCAACTCTACCCCGAGGAGATGTACAAGAACGGCATGGAGATTGTAACGGTGCCGACGACGCGAAATCTCGTCAACGCCGTCAACCCCGCCATTAAGTCGCTAAACTACCTGAACAACATCCTCGCAAAAATCGAGGCGAACATCGCCGGAGTGGAAGAGGCAATCATGCTCAACAGCGAGGGGTTTGTCGCCGAATGCACGGGGGACAACATCTTCATCGTGAAGGGTCGGCAATTGCTCACGCCGCCGCTCTCGGCGGGCGCGCTCTACGGTATCACGCGCGGGGTAGTCATGGACATGGGTCGCGATACGGGTCTGCAGGTGGGCGAGCCGAACCTGACGCGGTACGACCTCTTCAACGCGGATGAATGTTTCCTCACCGGCACGGGCGCGGAGTTGATCCCGGTGGTGAAGATTGACGGACGCCAGATAGGCACAGGCGAGCCGGGCGCGGTGACGCGCAGCTTGATTGAGGGTTATCGTAGCTTGACGCAGTCGAGCGGCGAGCCGATATAAAAATTAGGAGTCATATGCTTTGCTCCCAGTGCAACCAAAACGAGGCCACCGTGCATCTCACCGAGGTCGTCGGTGACAAGATGAAGAAGGTGGACCTCTGTGAGACGTGCGCCAAGGCCAAGGGCGTGAGCGATCCGGCGGGCTTTGCGCTGGCGGACCTCTTGCTCGGGCTCGGGGCTTCCCAGCAGGTCGAGCAGTCGACGGCGGCCGATGGCGGTCAGATTTCATGCCCGAGCTGCGGCTTCACGCAGACGGATTTCAAGAAGACCGGCCGGCTCGGTTGCTCGGAGTGCTACCAAGCCTTCGCCGAGGGCCTCGAGGGCGTTCTCAAGACGATGCACAAGGGCACCCGCCACGTAGGCAAGACGCCCAAGGCGCTCCGGCAGGTCCGCGACGTCTCGGACCAACTCAAGACGCTCCAGAAGAAGCTGGAGAAATCCATCACGGCGGAGGACTTCGAGCAAGCCGCTGTGCTGCGCGATGAAATTAAGAAGCTCCAAAAGCGGCTATCGGAGATGGCCCTCTGAGTACCGACGCCATGAAAATCCACGAATTTCTCAGCACTCCACTCGCCAGTTGCGAACGCACGGGACCGCATGACGGCGTGGTCCTCTCCAGCCGTGTTAGGTTGGCGCGCAACCTCAGGGCGGTGCCGTTCCCGGGTCGCGCCAAGAAGATCGAGCGCGTGAAGTCGTGTGAGCTTCTGCGTAAAGGTGTCGAGGAATTGCCCGAGATGGAGGGCGCGTTCGCTGACTCGATGGAGCACCTCGGCGCCATGGACAAGCAGATTCTCGTCGAGCGCCATCTCATTAGCCGCGAGCACGCGGCCAAGAGTGCTGGCAGCGGTGTTGTGCTGAGCCGCGACGAGACCCTTTGCGTGATGATTAATGAGGAGGACCATCTGCGGATGCAGTCGCTCCAGCCGGGCCTCCAGCTGAAGAAGGCGTGGCAGTCGATTGACGAGGTGGATTCGCGACTGGAGACAAAGCTCGACTTCGCTTTCTCGTCGGAGTTGGGTTACCTCACCGCCTGCCCCACGAATCTTGGTACCGGCATCCGTGTCAGTGCGATGTTGCATTTACCGGGCCTCGTGCTGGCGGAGCAGATCAACCAAATCATCCAGGCTGTCACCAAGCTCGGTCACGCGGTGCGTGGCCTTTACGGCGAAGGCACCGAGGCGCTCGGGCATGTCTTTCAAGTTTCGAACCAGATGACTCTCGGCGAGAGCGAGCCGGACATCGTGGAGCGCATTGATAAGGTGCTGCTACAGATTATTGAGCACGAGATGAACGCGCGCGCGAACATGCTCCAGACCAAGCCGAAGGTGCTCTTCAACCACATCGGCCGCGCCTACGGCATTCTTGCCCACTCGCATTGCATCACCTCGAAGGAGACGATGAACCTCCTCTCGCTGATGCGCCTTGGCGTGGGCCAGCGGATGTTTCCCGGCGTGGAAAAGGCACTGCTCGACGAGTTATTCATTATCACCCAGCCAGCCCATTTGCAGAAGCAGTTCACCGAGAAGCTCGAGGCGGATGAACGCGATATTCTCCGCGCAGATATGCTGCGCGACCGGCTCAAGAAGGTGGCCGGCCCAGTAATTCCGACTTAGCTTGCTGGACAAAACGCCGAGCCCAAAGCATTTATAACACTATGAGTGACGAAGCGATGAGCAACTTCACCCCGCGAGCCCAACAGGTCCTCGCGCTGGCGCGTAAAGAGGCCGACCGGTTCAACCACAATTTTGTTGGCACTGAGCATCTCCTGCTCGGTCTCATCAAGCTGGGGCAGGGGGTCGCAGTGAACGTGCTGCTGAAGATGGGTCTGGACCTCGATACCGTGCGTTTGGAGGTCGAGAAGCAGGTCGGCACCGGTCCCGACCAGAAACAGGCGGGGAACATCCCTTACACCCCGCGCGTGAAGAAGGTCCTCAATCTCGCCCAGAAAGAGGCGAAGGCACTCAGTCACACCTACGTCGGCACCGAGCACATCCTGCTCGGCTTGCTCCGCGAGGGCGAGGGGGTCGCTGCTCGGGTACTCAAGAATCTCGACGTGGACATCGAGTTAACGCGTCAGGAGATATTGAAGGAGCTGGACCCAAACTTCGCCGCTCAGGAAGAAGCTGCTCAGCAAGGCGAAGGTGGTGAAGATAAGCCTGCCCCGCCGTCGAAGAAGTCGGAATCCAAGACGCCGGCTTTGAAGGCCTTCGGCCGCGATTTGACGGAGATTGCCAGGAAAGGTGAGCTCGACCCTGTCATCGGCCGTGCGAACGAGATTGAGCGTGTCATCCAGATTCTCTGCCGCCGTACCAAGAATAATCCCGTTCTGCTCGGCGAGGCGGGCGTGGGCAAGACCGCCATCGTCGAAGGACTCGCGCAGGAGATTGCCAAGGGCAACGTGCCCGAGTTGCTCCGCGAGAAACGCGTGATCACGCTCGACCTCGCGCTAATGGTCGCTGGTACCAAGTACCGCGGGCAGTTCGAGGAGCGCATCAAGGCGGTGATGGACGAAATTCGCCGTGGCAAAAACGTCCTTCTTTTCATCGACGAGCTTCACACCATCGTCGGCGCTGGTTCCGCGGAGGGGACGATGGATGCCTCAAACATCATCAAGCCGGCTCTCAGTCGCGGCGAGCTCCAGTGCATCGGTGCTACGACGCTCAACGAGTATCGCAAGTACATCGAGAAGGATGCCGCGCTCGAACGTCGCTTCCAAAACGTCAAGGTGGAGGCGCCTTCCGTCGAGGAAGCGGTACAAATCCTCAAGGGTCTCCGCTCGAAATACGAGGACCACCACAAGGCAATCGTCACCGACGCCGCCATCGAGGCTGCCGTCAAGCTCTCGGACCGCTACGTCACCTCTCGTTTCCTTCCCGACAAGGCAATCGACGTGATGGACGAAGCCGGTTCTCGTGCGCGCATCGGCGCGATGACCCGCCCGCCCGACGTGAAGCACATCGAGGCCGAGATTGAGGAGATTAAGGCCAAAAAGGATAAGGCCATCCGCGATCAGGATTTTGAGGGTGCCGCCTCCATGCGCGACCAAGAGAAGCGCGCGAAGGAGAAACTCGAGTCCTTACTCAATGCTTGGAAGACCGCGCGGGAGGAGAAGCGCGTGACCGTGGACGAGGAGGACATCCTCCAGGTGATCTCCAAATGGACTGGCGTGCCGCTCCGGCGGATGGAGAAGGACGAGATCAAGAAGCTGCTCGATCTCGAGAAGGAGCTCTGCCAGGTCGTCATCGGACAGGACATCGCCGTCACCGCACTCTGTAAAGCCCTGCGCCGTTCCCGTGCCGACCTCAAGGATCCGAAGCGTCCGATTGGTACCTTTGCGATGCTCGGGCCGACAGGCGTGGGGAAGACGTTGCTGGCGAAAACTGTCGCTGAGCACTATTTCGGGGATAGCAAGGCCCTCATCCAGCTCGACATGAGCGAGTACATGGAGAAGTTCAGCTCCTCACGGATGGTCGGATCGCCTCCGGGTTACGTCGGCTACGAAGAAGGCGGCCAACTCACCGAGCAGGTGCGCCGCCGGCCCTACTCCGTTGTCCTTTTCGATGAGATTGAAAAAGCGCATCCCGACGTGATGAACATGCTCCTGCAGATCCTCGAGGAAGGGAAGCTAACGGACAACATGGGGCGCACCGTAGATTTCCGGAACACCATCGTTCTGCTGACCTCAAACGTCGGCTCGGAGACCATCAAGAAGAACGTCTCCATCGGCTTCGGCAAGGCGTCCGAGGAGGGCGACTACGAAAAGATGCGTGATCGTATTCTCGAGGAGGCCAAGAAAGCCTTCCGGCCTGAGTTCATGAACCGGCTCGACGACCTCATCGTCTTCCGTACGCTCAGCAAGTCCGATCTCATTACCATCCTCGACCTCGAGATAAACAAGGTGCTCGGTCGGCTCAAGGCACGGAACATCACTCTCAATCTCGACGACAAGGCGAAGGATTTCCTCGTGGAGAAGGGCTACGACCCTGCCTTCGGCGCGCGGCCGATGCGACGCTCGGTCGAGCGCTTTCTCGAGGATCCGCTCGCGGAAGAGATTCTCAAAGGCACTTTCCACGAAGGCGAGCCAGTCGTCGTCTCCGCCGTAAAGGACAAGCTCACCTTCTCCCAAAACGCCGCAGCGGCCTCTGGCGCTCTCTCGAGTTGAGATGAGACGAGAGATGTTTTAAACGCCATTCGCCGTCGCGAATGGCGTTTTTTGCACAACAGCCAGTTATGGAAATATCGTAGATGAATGGAACGATAACCAGATGGATAACACGGCCAGTCTCTGACATTGGCAGTTTTGTACTGCGCATGATGCTCGACCTCGGTGGCTTCGCGTTGCTTGCAGGTGAGGTGCTGCGCTCGCTTGTCAGTGTGCGGCCCAGCCTGCGCGACCTCGTCTATCAGCTCTATTTCATCGGCGTGAAATCGCAGTCTGTCGTACTCATCACCGGCGCGTTCACGGGGATGGTTCTGTGCGCGCAGGCGTTCTTCCAATTCCAAAAAATCAAGATGGAGAGTGGCACGTTGGCTTTGGTGGGCGTCTCGATGTCGAGCGAGTTGGGGCCTGTGCTGACTGGCTTGATGGTAGCTGGTCGTGTCGGAGCGGCGATGGCTGCTGAGTTGGGAACGATGCGCGTGACCGAGCAGGTGGATGCCTTGCGCACGCTTGCGACTCACCCGGTAGATTACCTCGTTATCCCGCGCCTCCTCGGGACATTAATTGCGATGCCCCTCCTCACGGTTGAAGCCGTTGCCGTCGGCATCGGCTCAGCCTATATCGTGGGCGTACATTTTCTCGGAATTGACGCAACTTACGCGTGGGCGCACATGCTGAAGTACACTGGGAAAATCGACATTATGATGGGAATATTTAAAGGCATCTGTTTTGGCATGATTATCGCTTTGGTCGGTTGTTACAAAGGAATGAACTGCCGCGAAGGGGCCGAGGGCGTCGGTCACGCCACAACCGAGGCGGTTGTGACGGCATCAATCGCCATCCTGATGAGTAACTTTTTTCTCACGATGGCGCTCCGTGGATTATTCAAAACATGATCGAGGTGCGTGATCTGAAAAGGAGCTTCGGTACGCACTGTGTGCTCGATGGTGTCAGCTTTCGAATCGATGCCGGTGAATCAGTCGTGATTATGGGTCGTAGCGGCGGTGGCAAAAGTGTTTTGCTCAAACACCTCGTTGGTCTTCTCACGCCAGACGCGGGCGAAGTGCTCGTAGATGGTCGGAATATCGCGAACCTTGGCGAGCGCCAAATGCTCGAGGTGCGTAGTAAGTTTGGTGTGCTTTTCCAAGGCGCCGCTTTATTCGACTCGCTCACCGTGGCGGAGAACGTCGGTTTCGCCCTAGATCGCTCTGGTCGGTTCACGCCGATGGAGATTGCACATCGTGTGGCCGAGATATTGGAGATGGTTGAGCTTCCAGGGATTCAGGATAAAAAGCCGTCGGAACTTTCCGGTGGGATGCGCAAGCGCGTCGGCTTGGCGCGGGCCATCGTTCATCGGCCGAGCATCGTGCTGTACGATGAGCCGACGACGGGCCTCGACCCGGTTGTATCGGATAGCATTGACCAACTCATCCTGCGTGTTTGCGAGCAGATGAAAGTGACCTCGATTGTCGTGACACACGATATGCGGAGTGCACGACGTGTTGCACGGCGGATTCTGTATTTACGCGATCGACGGATTTATCTCGACGCCCCGACCGAAGAAGTCTTCGCTTCAACTGATTCAGCGGTCCATCGGTTTGTGAACGGTATTTCGGTCCCGAAGGAGATTACGTTTTAATGAACAATGAACAGATGCAATTGAAAGTGGGCATGTTTGTGGTCGCCGGCTTGGCGCTGATTGCCGGTCTCGCGATGCTTTTAAGCAAAGGCCTCAATGCATGGGCGCCGACCTACGAGATACACCTGAGCACGCCCAATGCTGTTGGCATCAAACCTGGTGTCGGGGTGCTGATGGCGGGGGTTCGCGTGGGCGATGTCGCTAGCGTGAAATTGGATACAGGAACTAACCCGGTGGTCTTCGTATTGCGGATACTCAAGGATTACAAGATCCACAAAAATGCTCAATTCAAGATCGAGATGTCAGGTTTCCTCGGGGATCAGTATGTTGCTATCATTCCCCCCAACTCCGCTGAGTCACTCCAGAACGAAAAATCGTATATTGATATCAATCAGGTCACCCATACGAATACCTATGACGCACCATTTAATATTCAGGACACAGCGCGTGATATTCAGGGCGCAGCACGTGCTGCGCAGACTCTGATTGAGAACCTTGATGCAACTGTGCGCAAGGTGGACACCGTGGTGGGGCGCGTGGACCGAACGCTTCTCACGGAAGAGACGATGACGAACCTCATCGCTGCGTTGGGGAATTTTCAGAAGTTCTCCGACCGCTTGAACAAGGTTGGCAACAATCTCGAGGAGATTTCGTTGGTCGGCGTGAAAATGGTCGGGCGCGTGGATAATCTAATCGCCACGAACGCACCGCCGCTGGCGCAGAGCATCTCTAATCTTGTGCAATTCTCCAGCAAGCTTGATCGCACCGCAGCGGACTTGGAGCGCCTGGTGGCAACGAACAAGACGGAGATTTCCGCCGTCATCAAGAACGCCGAAACGGCCACGGCTACGGTGACCAAGATCTTGGCCGATCTGGAAAAGGGCAGGGGGCTCGCCGGTGGCCTGTTGAAGAACGAAGAGCTCAACGCGCAATTCAGCCAGCTTGTCACCAATCTCAACGTGATGGTCGCGACCTACGCGACGTTCGGTAGCAACCTCAACCGTTACGGTATATTCTACAAGCCGGAGCCGGCTTCGTCCGGGCTACCGCCCAAGTTGCGCAGTGTGAAGCCCCAGGATTAACGTTGCCAAGGATGACGCCCGTTGTTGTGTTCAAGACCTTTAGTCCCGCCGAAGCGCAATTGATTCGGTCCCGCCTCGAGGCGGCTGGCTTTCACGCGTTCGTTAACCACGAGTTATCATCGCTCAGTCTCGAAGGCTACGCGCTTGCTGCAGGTGGGATCCGTGTGGAGGTGCCGGCGGAGGAAGCCGATGAGGCTCGCGAGCTGATTGCATCCGGCGCCCCGGACGAGGAATGAAGCTCACATTAAAACAGGCGCTAGCCCGTTTGCAGCGGCGATTGCCCTCGGGGGAACTTCGGCTGGATGCGCCGACGTTGCGGGCCCACGCGGGCGACAAATGGTTTGCCAGTCATTTGCCTGATGCCGTGGCGTTGCCGCGCAGTAGCAAGTCGGTTGCGGCAATCGTTCGTTTTGCTCACGACCATCGCATTCCGATCACTGCGCGCGGAGCTGGCCATGGCTATGTGGGGGGCTGCGTTCCTGTGCACGGCGGCATCGCTCTCTCGCTGGCGCGGATGAACCGCATCAAAGAACTCAATGCCCAAGATTTCGTCGCGATTGTCGAGCCGGGTGTGCTAACCAAACAGCTTCAAGATGCTGCGGAAAAAAAGAATCTCTATTACCCACCAGATCCTGCGAGCCGCGCGGATTGCAGCCTCGGCGGCAACATCGCGACCAACGCTGGCGGCCCGCGCTGCCTGAAATATGGCGTCACGCGCGATTACGTGCTCGGGCTAGAAGTCGTGTTGGCCGACGGGACCGCGGTCCGGCTCGGCGGACGCACGCACAAGAACAAGACCGGGTTCGATCTTGCCCGCTTCTTCGTCGGCTCAGAAGGGCTGCTCGGCGTGGTGACGGAAGCAACCCTGAAACTCCTGCCGCTGCCGCCTTTTCGCGCCTGTCTCGGTGTGGGCTTCGCACGGATGCGCGACGCGATACGCGCGGCGCAGGCGGTATTCAGGGCCGGCTTCTTGCCGTGCGCATTGGAGATTGCGGATCAATTCACGCTCGCTGCAGCGCGCAAGCGTACGGGCAGCAATCGGCTTACGGGTTGCAGCGCTTTTCTTTTCGTCGAGCTGGATGGTCAGGAGAAATCTGTCCGGCAGGAAATTCGTGCGGTTGACCAGCTCCTGTGCGAGTTTTCACCCGTTTCCACTAATCGTGCATTTGGCGGAGCCCAGGTCGAGCAGTTGTGGGGGCTGCGTCGTGAGTTTTCCTACGCGTTGCGTGACACTGGTCTCACCAAGTTGAACGAGGACATCGTGGTGCCGCGTGGGAGACTGGAGGAATTGTTCCAGCTCGCGGCACGGCTTCAGAAGAAACATGGGTTTCCTGTGGCCTGCTTTGGTCACGCTGGCGACGGAAACATCCACGTCAACGTGATGGTGGACGAGACCCAGACAGGCTATGAACTCCGGCGTGATGCGGCCCTGGACGAGCTGTTTCGAGGCGTGCTCCACCTAGGCGGCGTGGTCACTGGCGAACACGGAATTGGTTTGGCGAAGAAACGTTGGTGGCCTCTGGCCGTTTCGCCCGAAGTACGTGAATTGCACCGTGTGGTAAAGAGTGCTCTCGACCCACGGGGACTCTTGAATCCTGGCAAGTTCGTCTGAGTAGAGCTTCTGAAATGGAAAACCGCCCGGCTATCCGGCGGCTTTGAAAAGAGGATTATTGTTCAGCGCGGGGCGTGAGCACCTCGATCTCCGGCACTCGGCGGGCGTTCCTCACGAGGGCGTGCTTCGTTGACCGTCAGGTTGCGGCCTTGAAAATCCTGACCATGAAACATCTCGATAGACTTGGTTGCGGCTTCTTTGGAATCCATATCCACGAAGGAAAAACCACGCGAACGGCCAGTCTGCCGGTCGACCATCATATTGATTGAGAGCACAACACCCGCTTGACCAAAATGGACCTTGAGATCGTTTTCCGTGGCATTGTAAGGAAGATTCCCGACGAACAGGCGTGTTAGCATATGGTTTTAATTAGGTATCGTTCGTGTTAGAAAACAAGGAGATTATTCTGGCTCAGCGGCAGGCGCGTTCTCTTTTGGCGGACCGACCAATACGACGAACTCGCCTTTCCGCGCACGCGCCTCAAGCTGAGCAATTAACTCTGCCGGTCGGCCGCGCAGGAACTCCTCGAACTTCTTTGTCAGTTCGCGCGCCAATACAACATCGCGGGACGGAAAAAGTTCGTTCAGCTCGCCCAGTAGTTTTTCGGTGCGGAAGGGGGACTCGTAAAATACGAGTGTTCCTGCGATTGAGGCGAGTGATTGGAGGCGGTTGCGGCGCTGGCCGGATTTGTGCGGCAAAAAACCGACAAAGTGGAATTCATCCGTAGACAGGCCGCTGGCGGTGAGTGCCGCGACTAGCGCGCACGCGCCGGGCACAGCCTCGACCCGGAGGCCGGCGCGAATCGCTGCTGCGACGACACGTCCGCCGGGGTCGCTGATGCCGGGACTGCCGGCATCGGTGACGAGCGCAATTTTCTCTCCCTGTTTCAGGCGCGCGATAATTTCCTCGCTCCGTCGCGCCTCGTTGAACTGAAAATAGCTGAGCATCGGTTTACTGATTCCGAAGTGACGGAGGAGTTGGCCGGTGTGCCGGGTGTCCTCCGCGGCAATCATATCGCATTCTCGCAATGTGCGCAGTGCCCGCAAGGTGATATCTTCGAGGTTGCCGATGGGTGTAGCCACGAGATAGAGTGTGCTGGGCTGGAGCGGCGGCGGGGTGGGCGGTGTTTGCACAGCGCCAGACTAAGCGTGTGCTGCCGATGCGCGCACGCAAAAACACCACGGGAATCGGATTGGCAACACCCGTGCGCGGAGGTAGTGGTACTCTGGTTTCGAGAACGACTATGAAACGAATCAGCTCAGTGTTGGCGATAATCTTTCTTGTAGGATCATTACCTGCCGCCGACAAGCGTCCGAACATCGTCTGGATCGTCGGCGAAGATATGGGGCCGGAGTTGGGTTCTTACGGAGATCGGAATGCTATAACGCCGAACATGGACCGACTCGCTCGCGAGGGCGCGCGCTTCACCCGTTGCTTCACCCACGCGCCGGTGTGCGCGCCGAGTCGGTCGGGGCTCATCACGGGACGATATCCGACGAGCATTGGATCGCATCACATGCGATCGACGCTGCTCAATCCGCCAGCGCCGTTCACTCGTTATTTGCGTACGGCGGGCTATCACGTTTCGTGGCCAGGGAAGACGGACTTCAACTTTGAAAACCCGACGAAAGATTTTGATTCGACTGTGGATTGGACGAAAGGCAAAGCGCCGTCGCAACCGTTCTTCGCCTACATCAATTTCACCGTGTCGCACGAAAGCCAGATCCGCGCACCGAAAGACCAGTTCGCCCGATACACCGCGCAGCTCAAGCCCGAAGAGCGTCGCGATCCAGCCAAGATGCAGGTCCCGCCGTATCATCCTGACACGCCAGTGACGCGGCGTGATTTGGCGAATTACTACGACCTCGTTACCGCGGCGGATTACAAGGTAGGCGAGGTGCTCAAATGGCTCGATACGCAGGGCGTGGCGGACAACACGGTGGTATTCATGACTGGTGACCATGGGCGCGGCCTGCCGCGTAGCAAGCGCTGGATTTATGACAGCGGTATTCATGTGCCGTTGATTGTACGCTGGCCGGGGCAGTTGAAGCCTGGTTCCGTGCGGGAAGATCTGGTCTGCTTTCTCGACTTCTCAATCACGGCGCTGGCTCTGGCTGGCGCGCAAATGCCACAGGAGTTGCAGGGGCAAGTCATCCTCGGCCCGAAGACTGCGCCGGCGAGAAAATACGTCTTTGCCGCGCGTGATCGGATGGACGAAACGCCCGACCGCATCCGCGCTGTGCGCTCGGAGCGGTTCAAGTACATACGCAACTTCCAACCTGAGTTGCCGTACGCACAGCAGATTTCCTATATGGATTTGATGCCGACGATGCAGGAATGGCGCCGACTTAACGCCGAGGATAAGCTCACGGGACCTCAGAAGCTTTTCTTTGCAGCGACGAAACCGCGCGAAGAGTTGTACGACATCGACGCTGATTCGCATGAGGTCAACAATCTTGCCAGCCGCCCAGAACATCTGGCGACTTTGCAAGAGATGCGAGGCGCACTCGACCGTTGGATGGCGGATTCAAAGGACTTGGGTGCAATCCCTGAGACCACGTTGATCAAACAAGGCCTCGTGGCGGATCGGCTGAAGGAATACGAAAAGCGCAAAGAGCCTGACTATAGTCCGAACAACAAATCTAAGAAGAAGAACCCGAAGCTATGAATAAGCCGGAAAAGCAGACGCAGTATCGTTGGCCATGGGTGGTCGCAGGAATGATTACCCTATTTGTCGTGTCGTCGGCGCTGATTTTCTGGCCCGAAGTAAAGCGGGTGAAATCATTCCAGCGGACGAATGTTGTGACTCCCAGAGTGACGAAAACGGGGACGCTCGCATCGAACGCGGCGTTCTCGACCAACGGGATGATTTGGATTCCCGCCGGCACTTTTCTGATGGGTTCGAAAGGGGGGCAGAATGACGAGCAACCGGTGCACGAGGTGGCGGTTGCTGGATTCTGGATTGATCGGAACGAAGTCACGAACGAGCAGTTTGCCGAGTTCGTGAAGGCGACCGGTTATGTGACTATCGCCGAGCGTAAGCCTGACCCGAAGGATTTCCCAGGTGTGCCTCCAGAAAACTTGGTTCCCGGTTCGATTGTTTTTAATCCGCCGCCGGATGTGCGCGATTTCAGCAATCATTTTATCTGGTGGAAATACGTACCGAGCGCGAGTTGGCGCCACCCCGAAGGTCTCGGATCTGATTTCAAAAATCGCGAGAAGCATCCAGTGGTGCACATCAGTTGGTTCGATGCGATGGCTTATGCGAAGTGGGCAGGGAAACGTCTGCCGACCGAAGCGGAGTGGGAGTTTGCCGCACGTGGCGGTCTGGCTGGCAAGGAGTACATGTGGGGCGATGAGCAGGAGCCGGGCGGAAAGCCGTTGGCAAATATCTGGCACGGTCGGTTCCCGAATGAGAACTCCTTGAAGGACGGTTTTCAACTCACCGCCCCAGTCGGTTCGTTTCCAGCAAACGGTTATGGTCTACATGATATGGCAGGGAACGTGTGGGAGTGGTGCGCTGACTGGTATTTGCCAGACTACTACGCCCGCAGCCCGAAACAAAACCCGCAAGGGCCGGACACGAGCCATGACCCCAATGAACCGGGTGTGCCGAAGCGCCTGCAGCGCGGCGGATCCTATCTCTGTACCGATCTGTACTGCGGTGCGTTCCGCCCATCGCGCCGAATGAAGACGTCGCCGGACACGGGGCTCGGCCATGCAGGATTCCGCTGCGCTGCAGCGAACTGAAGCAAGTCGATAATGTCGAAACAGCACCCTTGCGCTATGAGGTGGACCGGCTTAGCGCTAGATGCGATTACTTCTTCTCGGTGAGAATTGGCCAGTGTTGCGAGGCGGTCCGCGCCGTGCGCAGGTATTCCTCGAACTGAACGATTACCTCGGGGTTGGCAGCTGCGACATCACGACTCTCACCGGAATCTTCTTTCAAATTGTAGAGTTCGAGTGCTTTGTCCGGGGCGGAACGGATAGCCTTCCAATCGCCCATCCGCGCGGCTTGCTTGGAGACGCCTTCATGGGTTTCCCAGTAGAAGAATTGGTGCTGCTTTTCTTGTTTCAATCCGAGAAGGGTGGCGAACATCGAGATGCCATCCAGTTCGCTCGGTGTAGGAACACGCGCGATTTCAGTCAAGGTCGGTAGCACATCCCATGCAGCCCAAGTTTGGTGGCTGACGGTGCCCGGCTTGGTCTTGCCAGTCCACCGCACAATCATTGGCGCACGGATACCGCCCTCGTAGAGATCGCGTTTGATGCCGCGGAAGGGGCCGGCACTTTCAAAGAACGCAGGGTCATTGCCGCCTTCGGCATGAGGGCCATTGTCGCTGGTGAAAATGACGACGGTCTGCTCTTCCATGGCATGCTGGCGGAGTTGGGCCATGAGTTTGCCGACATCCGCGTCAAGGCGGGTAATCATTGCGGCCTTGTTCTTCTCCGGCAACGGCCAGCGCTGAGCCTCGTATGGCGCATCGGTCGGCACCTCCATCCCATTGCCGGTTTTTTGGGCGAGGTCGAGGTTCGCGTGGGGTGTGGTATAGCTGAGGTAGAGGAAGAAAGGCCGGTAACCGTTATCAAAGAAGGGCCGGTTGATGCGCGTGTACTCAAGAGCCATCTTGGTTAGCAAATCCTGGGCGTAGGAAACTCTCTTCCCATCCTTGTTCGGATAGATTTCCATCATGCCCTCAAATGCTTCCTTCACGAACTTTGCCTTCCCGTTCTCAACCTTCTGGACGATGCGACCGGGGTCGTAGCGCCAGAGGTGCGCGGGATAATAGTTGTTCGCGTGGACTTGATCCACGAAACCAGCCCATTGGTCGAAGCCGCGGCGGAATGGCTCGGAAGTCGATTGGGGAGAGCCTACGGCCCATTTTCCAATGGCGCAGGTGTTATAGCCGCCGGCCTTGAGTACTTCGGGAATAAGGCGATCCTGCAGGCGCAGCGACACGCCTTTGTCGCCGCGGATGTAGCTATGGCCTGTGTGCAGACCAGTCAGCAGCGACGCACGCGAGGCGGAATCCGAGGGAGCGCCCGCGTAATATTGGGTGAAGCGGATTCCTTCGGCGGCTAGGCGGTCGAGGTTTGGCGTTTTAATTTTCTTCTGGCCGTAAGAACCAAGATCCCCCCAGCCGAGATCATCAGCCACGATCAGAATGATGTTCGGAGTGCGCGGGCCGACCGGGCTCTTTGGCTGAGTGGAACTGTTGGTGACGGCCGGCTGTGCCGCGAGGAAAGATGCCCCTAGGAACAGCGGTAGCACAGACAGGAGACGGACGATAAGAGAGTGATTCATAAATCAATTTTCAATCAAAGCTCGATGCTAGGCCAGACGGCCACGTGGACAAGGGGCGGTTATGAAATGATATTCACAACTTGTCCACACCGGTTATCAATCGGCTAAGTAGGGAATGGTCAACGGGCCCTGCGGCAGCACGGCCACGCGAGCAGAGGCACCCGCCTTGGCCAATAGCTCGCAGACAGTCGCGCTGATGTCGCGGCAGGGGGTGAGGTGACATGCGCGGATGACATCGTCCGGCAATGAACTGTGGACGAGCACATTTGCGCGACGTTGAATGAGCGCCTGAATCTGTGCCTGCCACTGTTCGGGGCGTACGAACCCCGGTGTGGCCAGCATCGCAAGAATTTCCTCCGAGCTTTGGGCGCTGCGAAGTAGGTTATCTAGCGGGCTTTTCGCCGGAACACCTTCGCTGCATTCACAGGCGAGGATAATTGTGCCGCCCGGCTTTACGATGCGCGCGGCGGCGCTCATTCCTTTGACGCCCTGATACAGATTCATGTCGAGCGGATAGCCGCTGTTGGTAGTAACCACGACATCAAACGGCGCAGCAACCGCCTGCATGGCCGATTCTTTGACGCTGGCGCATCCGGCGCGGTGCGCTTCGATGAGATCGCCGGCGAAGACATTCGTGATGGCGCGATGTTCGTTGAGGGTGACATTGGCAAGAAAGGAGGATCCTGTCCGCAACGCGATATCGCGCAGTTCTTCCCAGAGCGGATTGCCGAAGGTGACCCCAAAAGTTGCCTTTGAGTCTCCGATATTCGTCGCGCCGTGATTACTCATCACCGTGCGCAAGCCGGCGACGCCGGGCATCAACCCTTTCGGGCCGCCGCTGAAACCGGCGAAAAAGTGCGGCTCAATGAAGCCTGTAACGATGCGGAGATCGGCGGCAACAGCGTGTCGGTTGAGGAGCGCGGGCGTGCCATCCTTCGTCGTGCCGAGTTGAGCGAGTGCGGCCTCATTCTCCGGTTCGTGGTTCAGTACGCGATAGGTTCGCACGACCTCGGGCGTGAGCATCTTTTCCAGCTCATCCTGGGTGTTCGGGCGATGCGTGCCGAGTTGGTTGAGTAGCGTGAGGTTCTCGCGAGGAACGAACGAAAGGTATTCCAGCAGCCAAGGAATGATTCGGTCGTTTGGCGTGGCGCGAGTGATATCGGTGAAGAGGATACAGATCTTGTCACCGGGCTTGATGCGACTGCGCAAAGGTGCGCTGCGAATTGGTTCGTCGAGTGCGCGGAGAAACGCAGCCTTCTCGTCCGCAAGTCCGGGTCGGTCGGCTGGCGTAATGACGGTGGCACGGTCATCGGGAAATTCGGCCTGAAGATGGCCTTGGCCGTAGGCAAGTTGGACTTTCATGCTTCTTCTAAAAGACGCGCCACTATAGGACTCGCCGACGCTCTCTGGCAAAGGCTATTCACGCGGCTTGTCGTAACGGCGACGGTGTGGTTAATTTGTTGCGTGGAGAGGAAAAGAATCACCAGTATCGGAATTACCACAGCCATTTGCCTGCTGATGGTCGGCTGCACGACCGTTCCGGAGACTGGCCGGTCGCAGCTGAACTTCATCTCTCCTGCGTACGAATTCTCGCTCGGCAAAGCCGTGTTCGCAGATGTCAAGAGGCAGTATCCCGCCAGCCGCGACACAAACGCCATTGCGATGGTAACGAAGGTCGGTCAGCGCATCGCCAGCGTCGCGAACCTGCCGGGGGCGGAATGGGAATTC
This sequence comes from Akkermansia muciniphila, assembly GCA_945900775.1. GTDB lineage: Bacteria > Verrucomicrobiota > Verrucomicrobiia > Limisphaerales > SIAT01 > SIAT01. The sequence goes on from CAMDJP010000035.1 coordinate 18,492, forward strand.
GTGTTGTTCGAAAGCTCCGAGGTGAACGCCTTCTGCTTGCCGGGTGGGAAGATCGGTGTGTTCACCGGCATCCTGAGATACACAAAGGATGAGGCCGGGCTTGCCGCCGTGCTCGGGCACGAAGTGGCCCATGCCGTCGCGCATCATGGCGCAGAACGAATGAGCCAGAGCATGCTCATCGGCCTCGCTGGTGCGGCGCTGGAGGCGGCCATCTCCGAACGGGCCAGTTCGCGCACGGCTGCCGCCGCCGCCGCAGCCTTCGGCATTGGGATGATTATTGGCGTCGAGTTGCCGCACAGTCGTGCGAACGAGTCCGAGGCCGACCGCATCGGTCTGCTTTACATGGCTCGCGCGGGTTACAATCCCGCCGAGGCGGTTAACTTCTGGCAGCGAATGGGCGAGCAGGAGAAGGGTAAGAAATCAGGCCCGTGGTTCCTGCGGACGCATCCCGTCGGTGAACAGCGCATCGAGGATCTTAAGAAATGGATGATCGAGGCCCAACTTCAGTACCGGCCGCGCGGCAATGAAGTGAAATGAATGTTCCTTTCCTCAACCTCGCGGCGCAGTATGCTTCGCTCGAGAACGAACTCCTGCCGGTCATCACACAGACCCTCGCCAAGGCGCATTATATCCTCGGTCCAAACGTCGAGGCCTTTGAGAAGGAGCTCGCCACATTCACGCAGACGCGCTTTGGTATCGGCGTCAATTCTGGTTCGGATGCGCTCACCCTTGCCCTGCGCGCCCTCGATATCGGGCCCGGCGACGAGGTAATCACCACGCCCTTTACCTACATCGCGCCCGCGGAGGCGGTCCATCAGGTTGGTGCCCGCATTGTCTTTGCCGACATCCATCCGCAGACATTCAACATCGATCCCGCTGACGTGGCTAAGAAACTGACCGCACGAACGAAAGCAATCATCCCCGTCCATCTCTTCGGTCAGGCCGCGCCGTTGAAGGAGATTTTTGGGCTGGCCGCACCACGCAATCTTCACATCGTTGAGGATTGCGCGCAGGCCATCGGTGCCGCGCATGATGGGAAGCCTGTTGGCGGGCATGGGCGTCTCGGTTGCTTCAGCTTTTATCCGACAAAAAACCTGGGCGCGAACGGCGACGGTGGAATGGTGGTGACGGACGACGAGGCGTTAGCGAAGAGGTTGCGGATGCTGCGCGTCCACGGCATCGAACGCCGCTATTATCACGATCTTCACGGCTACAACTCCCGTCTCGATGAGTTGCAGGCGGCCATCTTGCGCGTAAAACTGCCGCGCCTGAACGGCTGGAACTCCCGCCGCGTGCAGATTGCCGAACGTTACCGGGTGGGACTTGCCGGCCTGCCGGTGCAGTTGCCGGTCACGGCTGCGGGCAATTCGCACGTCTTCCATGTCTTCGCGCTGCTCACCGATCGTCGTGATGCGCTCCAGCAATTCCTCGCCGAGAACAGCGTGCCGACCATCATCTACTATCCGCAACCACTCCACCTGCAGAAGGTCTATGCCGACCTCGGTCACAAGCCGGGGGATTTCCCGGTGGCCGAGTCGGTTTCAAAACGCATCTTGCCGCTCCCGATGTATCCGGAACTGACCGATGAACAGGCCGATCACGTCGTCTCGGTCATCCGGCGGTTTGCGTTCTGAAGCGCTCCCGCCTTTTTCCACTGTTGCGCGGTAATGAGGCGTGGTTAGAATCGCGCTATGTTCACGCAGCTGAATCGTCGGTCGTTTCTCGCCGTTTTCCTGTTCGTTTCCCTCGCCCCGCTGTTTGCCGCCAATAGCGCGCATGAGTTGACGCTTCATGCCCGACGTCAGGTGAAGGGGGTCGAAGGCTCATTCAGTCAGCGCGAGGAGACGTTGCGCTGGGACGCGCGCAAGACCGTTCTCGTTGTCTGCGATATGTGGGACAAGCACTGGTGCGCTGGGGCGACGCGGCGCGGTGAGGAGATGGCGACGCGGATGAACCAAGTCGTGACCGAGGCTCGTCGCCGCGGTGTGCTCATCATCCATGCTCCAAGCGACACGATGGCGAACTACGAGGGGACGCCGCAGCGCAGGCTCGCGCAAAGTGCGCCGGCGGCTGTGGCTAAGGTTCCGTTGCAACGCTGGTGCCAGCTTGATTCGCAGCGCGAAGCGCCGCTGCCGATTGATGATTCGGACGGCGGCTGCGACTGCCAGCCTCGTTGTAAGAATTATCGCGCATGGAGCGGTCAGACCAAGACTATCGAAATTAAAGAAGGCGACGCCATCACCGACTCGGCCGAGGCCTATAACTTGATGGAGCAACGCGGCATTGAGAACGTGATCGTGCTAGGCGTGCACGTGAACATGTGTGTGCTCGGCCGGCCGTTTTCCATCCGGCAGATGATTTATCAGGGCAAGAACGTCGTACTCATGCGCGACATGACCGATGCGATGTACAACTCACGGGCGCGCCCTTTCGTCGATCATTGCCGCGGGAACGAGCTGGTCGTCGAGCACATCGAGAAGTATTGGTGCCCGAGCATCACGAGTTGCGACCTCGTGGGCGGCGCGCCGTTCGCTTTCAAGGAAGACAAGCGGCCGCACGTGGTTTTTGTCATCAGCGAGGCGGAGTACAAGACCGCCGAGACGTTGCCCGCCTTTGCGCGCGCGGATCTTGAGTCGCGGGGGTTTCGCTGCACGTTTGTTCATGGCAGCGCTGCCAAGCCGAACGAGTTCCCTCAAATCGACGCCTTAAAATCAGCCGATCTGCTTGTGCTCAGCGTACGGCGACAGATTCCGCCGGCTCAGCAGTTGGAACAAATACGCGCGTATCTCAAGACCGGCAAACCGTTCGTGGGGATCCGCACCGCGAGCCACCCGTTCCACGCCGGCAAGGGCGATGTGAAGGCGGGTTGGCCGACGTTCGATGTGGACATCCTTGGCGGCCGTTACGAGGGGCATTATGGGAAAAAAACAAATGGCCCTTCAGCTTTTGTGAAGGTGGTTCCGGCGACTACGAAGCATCCAGTGCTCGAAGGCATCACGACCGAGGAATTTCCTGTCACCTCGCATCTCTACAAGAACCGTGATTTCGCAAAGACGGTCACGACGCTTTTGACCGGTCGCATCGATGGTCAGACCGAGCCGCTGGCGTGGGTGAACGTGGTCGAGGGGCGGCGCGTCTTCTACACCTCGCTCGGCAACCCGGATGACTTTGCGCTGCCGACCTTCCGTCGATTACTGATTAACGCCGTGTTCTGGTCGCTCGACAAGCCGGTAGCCGCGCGAGGGGCGGGGAAATGAGTTGCAGCGAAGAGCCGCATTGACTACGGTTCGCTCCCCGTTTTTCGGGTTGGTAGCTCAATGGTAGAGCATCTGGCTTTTAACCAGGTGGTTCCGGGTTCGAGTCCCGGCCAACCCACCATTTTTCCTTAATCTTCTGAGAACCTTCGCGCGCTGGCTCAAGCTTTTGGCTTGAGCTGCGGGAAGAGAATCACGTCTCGGATGCTTTCCTGGCCCAGCAACATCATGCAGAGGCGGTCGATACCGATGCCGATGCCGCCCGCTGGAGGCATCCCATGCTCGAGCGCTACGAGGAAGTCCTCGTCCAGCTTCTGCTGTTCACCGCCGGCTTGATGTTCAAGCGTGTCGCGCTGGGCAATCGGATCGTTTTGTTCCGTGTAAGCGGGAGCGATCTCTTGGCCATTGATGCAGCATTCGAAAACTTCGACGGTCGTTGGATCGTCGGGCGAAAGTTTGGCGAGTGGCACCAGTTCCTTCGGGAGATGCGTGACGAATGTCGGCTGAATGAGTGTCGGTTCGACGAGTTTCTCAAACACCGCACTGGTCACCTCGAAGTCTTCGTAGTTAGTGCCGATGTCACCGGACAGTTTGAGATCTTCGACAGCACGGCGGCGGCGCTCAGCGGGCGTCACGTCGAACCAGTCCGCCCCAGCCTTCTCCTTCACCAACTCCTTGTAGCGCGCACGCCGCCAGTTCGGTGTAAGGTCGATGGTTTTCGTTACCTTGCCCTCGGTGTCCTTGTGCTCGATGACGAGCGTGCCGAGCACCTGTTGTGACACGCGGCAGATCATCGATTGGAGCAACTCCATCATCGTCTCGTAATCGCCGTAGGCTTGATAGGCCTCCAGCATGGTGAACTCGGGATTGTGCCGACGAGAGAGGCCCTCGTTCCGGAAGTTGCGGCCAATCTCGAAAACGCGGTCGATGCCGCCTACGAGCAGGCGCTTGAGGTAGAGCTCCAACGCGATACGCAGATAGAACTGGCAACCGAGGGCGTTGTGGTGCGTGACGAACGGCTGCGCTGCCGCGCCGCCGGGAATCGCCTGCATCATCGGCGTCTCCACCTCCACGTAACCGCGCTCGTGGAAGAAATTTCGGATTTCGCGGATGATTTGACTCCGCTTAAGGAAGGTATCTTTCACGCCGTCGTTGGCGATGAGATCGAGGTAGCGCTGGCGGTAACGGGTCTCGGTGTCCTCCAGTCCGTGCCATTTGGCCGGCGGCGGGCGCAGTGATTTGGCGAGGATAGTGAACGCCTCGAGCTTCACCGAGATTTCGCCGGTGCGCGTGGTGAAGAGAGTGCCCGTGACGCCGATGAAGTCGCCGAGGTCGAGGTGCTTGAAGATGTCGAACTGCTCGTCGCCGAGAGCATTCTTTTGGGCGTAAACCTGGACGCGACCGGACTGATCCTTGATATCGATAAACTGGCTCTTGCCCATGTCACGGTGAGCGGAGATGCGGCCGGCCAGCGCGATGGGGCGATGCTCAGTATAGTTCGTGTGCGCCTCGGTGCACTTCTCGGTGGGCGAGAATTTGTTGCGGAACGGGTCGATGCCCTTGCTCCGTAGCGCGGCGAGTTTGGTTTTGCGCTGTTCGATTAGGACATTAGTCTCGGCGACCAATTCAGCGGCAGTCGGGGCGGGCGCCGGCGGTTGCGGCACGGATGGCTTCTTTTCTTCCATAAATCGAATCTAATGAAACACGGAAAGGGCGAGGGACTTCAATCCTCTTGTTGTGCGAAGGTCGACATTGTCAGGCGCGCAGCGATGGATTAACCTGCGTTCGTCGTTCACAATCGAAGAACTTTTATGATGAAGATGCTCCTCTGTTTCTTGTTCGCGGCGTTCGTGACATTGCCGGCGCAAGCCGCTGAAAAGAAAGCTGAATCCAAGCCGCGCCTGCTCCGGCACGTGGTGTTGTTCAAGTTTAAGGCCGATGCCAAGCCGGTAGAGGTTGAGAAGGTCGTGGCTGCCTTTGGCGATCTGAAGAAGAAGATTCCGCAGATTGCCAGCTACGAATGGGGCGTGAACAATAGCCCAGAGAATTTGAACAAAGGTTTCACGCACTGCTTTTTCGTCAGCTTCAAGAGTGAGAAGGACCGCGATGCCTACCTGCCACATCCCGAGCACAAGGCTTTCGTGGGGGTGCTCAAGCCGGTGCTCGAAGAGGCCTTCGTGCTTGATTACTGGACGAATTAATCCGTCAAAACTGAACCGTAATGAACCTCGATAATCTAGGTCGTTTTCCTGTCGCGCGTCCCCGTCGCCTGCGCGGTTCGCCCGCGTTACGCGGTCTTGTGCGCGAGACGCACTTGCGCGTGGACCAACTTGTGCTGCCACTCTTTGTGCGCAGTGGGCGGAAGTTACGCCAGCCTATTGCCTCGATGCCAGGCGTCTTCCAGCTTTCTCCCGATGAGCTGCTGAAAGAGGCGACACATGCCTTCAAGGCCGGCCTGCCGGCGGTGCTGCTCTTTGGCATCCCGGACAAGAAGGACGAAAAAGCCTCGGGAGCATACGCAAAGAACGGCATCATACAACAGGCGGTCCGCTTGCTGAAGCGTGAGTTGCCGAAGTTGCTGGTCATCACCGATGTCTGTCTTTGTGAATACATGAGCCACGGACATTGTGGCGTGGTGCATCGTCATGATCACGGAGTCTGCATCGAGAATGACTCGTCGCTGAAATTACTCGCCCGCGCGGCGCTGAGTCACGCGGAGGCGGGTGTGGACCTGATTGCGCCGAGCGACATGATGGACGGCCGTGTACGCACCATTCGAGAGGCGCTCGATGGCAGGGGCTTCACCAACATGCCAATCATGTCGTACGCGGCTAAATACGCGTCGGCCTTCTACGGGCCCTTTCGCGAAGCGGCTGAATCGGTGCCGAAGTTTGGCGACCGACGCAGTTACCAGATGGATCCCGCGAACGCCGAGGAGGCACTGCGAGAGGTGGCACTCGATCTTCAGGAGGGAGCGGACATCGTGATGGTGAAGCCGGCGCTGGCTTATCTGGACATCGTGCGGCGTGTGAAAGATGAGTTCGGCTGCCCCACGGCTGCTTATGCGGTGAGCGGTGAGTATTCGATGATAAAGGCTGCAGCAGCGAAGGGTTGGCTGGACGAGAAAGCTGTCACCTTGGAAAGCCTACTGTCGTTGCGTCGCGCAGGCGCCGACATCATCATCACCTACGCCGCGGTGGATGTGGCTGGCTGGCTGCGCGAAGGCTGACGCGGATTACTTCGCAATCTTCACTGCCATCACGAGAAGCCCGATGACGATGATGCAGAGTATGATTCCGATGACGATGAAGATTGTTTGCCCGCGCGAGCTTTTCTGATGGAAATCCGTCGGCGTGTGAAGCGGCCGCTTACCGGTTTCCAACTCCGATAGATTAACGCCGCGGGTCATGGGTTGGATTTTCGCGGTGCCCTTCGTTCGCGGAGCTTCCACCACGCCTGCGCCGCCGAGTTGGAAATCAATGAAGCCGAGGCGGAAGACTTGCCCGGGCATCAGCACCGCTTCGATAATCTGTTCGTCACCGATGAAGCTGCCGTTGGTCGAGTCGGTGTCACGGAAGGTGACCTCATCGCCGTTGACAATGAACTCCCCGTGGTGGCTGGAGATGGAGGCGTCGGGGATATGGACGGCGTTATCTTGGGAGCGACCGATAGTATTCACCCCGTCTTGGAGTTCATACTCCTTCACGAGCACACTCTCCGTAAGGACTGTTAGTTTCGGCATAACCGCGTTAGCAAGGGCTGGGCGTTGTTATGTGTAACAGCCTCGAGGCGCGGATGTCAATTTTTGAATGTTTCCAGCCGCCGCTAACCTCGTTTCTGGATCAGTTCGCGGAATTCGGCGAAGAGCGGGTTCGAATCGTGCGGTCCGGGACTGGCTTCGGGATGGTACTGCACGCAGAAAATCGGCTTGGTCTTGTGCCGCATCCCCTCGACTGTCTGGTCGTTGAGGTTGATGCGGTTCACAGTCACGTCCGCCGGCAGCGACTTTGGATCCACCGCGAAGCCGTGGTTCTGAGAAGTGATCTCCACTTTACCAGACTCGAGATCCTTCACCGGTTGGTTGCCACCGCGATGGCCGAACTTGAGCTTGAAGGTCTTCCCCCCAAACGCCTGACCAAGAATCTGGTGCCCGAGGCAGATGCCGAAGATCGGGACGCCCGATTTCAAGAGGTCGCTCGCGGCTTGCACTGCGTAGCCGAGCGCAGAGGGGTCGCCGGGGCCGTTGGAAAGGAAGATGCCGGCAGGCTTGTATTTGAGTGCTTCGGCGGCCGGCGTCGTAGCGGGGACGACCTGAACTTTGAAACCAGCTTGGCGCAGGTTTCGTAGAATATTGTACTTCATCCCAAAATCGTACGCGACGATGGGAATATCGGCTGGCGGGAGCGGTTTGCGGATGTTGCGGGCATTGCCGGTCGAGGTTCCTCGAAGGAGGTCGAACTCGGCGGATTGCTCGTCCTTCGGATCCCACGCGAACGCCTGCTTATGCGTGACCTCCTTCACGTAGTCCACGCCGACGAAGACGAATTCCTTCGCGCGCTTCAACGCTTCGGCATCGCTCAGTCCTTCGGTCGAGATGACGCCGTTGAGCGCGCCGCGCACGCGAAGCTTCTTCGTGAGTGCCCGCGTGTCCACGCCTTGGATGCCCGGGATGCCGTTCTCCTCGAGGTACTGGGCCAGCGGCTTGTCCGCGCGCCAATTGCTGACCATCGGCGAAAGCTCGCGGATGACCAGCCCCGACGCATGCGGACGCCACGACTCCACATCCTGAGTGTTGATGCCGTAATTACCGATGAGCGGGTAGGTCATCGTGACGATCTGACCTTTGTAGGAAGGGTCGGTAAGAATCTCTTGATAGCCCGTCATCGAGGTGTTGAAGCAGACCTCGCCGCACGCAGTTCCGCGCGCACCGAAGCCTTGTCCGTGGAAGATGGTGCCGTCCTCGAGGGCCAGAATCGCTTTCATCAGGTCAAAAACTACGCGATGCTCACGACGTTAGAGTGCTGCGTCAAGCGTGAACAAAAAAAAAGCGCAGCGGAATCCGCTACGCTTGTGAAAAGTGCTTTATGGACGCGCAGATTACTTCTTCAGCCCGTCCAGTTTAGCGACGTAATCCTTGGTGGAACCGCCGCCGAAACCGACCTGACGGTCCAGTTCCTTGCCCTCACCGTCGAGGACGAGGACCGTGGGAAAACCGCGGACGCCGAACTTCTTCGACAACTCCTGGTTGGCCTTCTTCAATTCGGCGCTCTGCTCCTTGGAGCGGGGGAAATCCAACTGTACAAGTACGAGGTTCTTCTTGGCGTACTCGGCGAAGTCGGCTGTGGAAAGGATTTCGGACTTCAATTTCTTGCAGGGCGGGCACCAGTCCGAGCCGGTGAACTCGACAAACAGGAGCTTCTTTTCGGCCTTTGCCTTGGCTTGGGCTTTCGAGAGGTCGGTCATCCAGTCAGCATCGGCGGCGATGAGTTGGCCGGCACAGAAGAGAGCGAGCAGGGGGAATAGGATTTTTTTCATATTATGTTTGGAGGCTGAGGTTGAGTGAATTGTTCATACACAGTTAAGCACCGCGAGTCATTCTTGCCAAACGATTTTTCCGGCAACGACCGTGGCTGCAGCTTTGCCGCGCAGCGTCCAGCCGAAGAATGGATTGTTCACCGACTTGCTCGCCGTGTCCTTACGATCGTACACCCACTCGCAGTCCGGATCGAACACCGTCACGTCGGCGTCCGCGCCGACCGCGAGCGTGCCTTTGTTCAAATTCAACAGCCGCGCGGGAGCCGTGGTGAAGCGGCGAATCAACTCGGGCAGCTTCATTAGTCCGGTGTGATGGAGGCGCATGAGCGAGAGTGCCAACTCTGTCTCGAAGCCGGTGATGCCGAAGGGCGCGTGGTCGAACTCGACCTCCTTCTCGTAGCCGCAGTGTGGCGCGTGGTCGCTGCAGAGAATTTCCAGCGTGCCGTCCACCACACCCTCGAGCACCGCCTGCCGGTCGGCGGCAGAGCGGAGCGGGGGATTCATCTTGAAATGCGTGTCGTAAGAGGGCCACTGCGGCAACTTGCCGTCGCGCCGCGCTTGCAGACCTTTGCCGTCCGCCGCCCAGAACTTCTCGCTGCCCGCGATGGCTGCATCGGTGAGAGTGAAATGGTGCGGACAAGCCTCGCCGGAAATCGTCACCCCGCGCGCCTTCGCTTCGCGGATGAGCCGCACGCTGTTTGCGGAGCTGATGTGCTGGCAGTGGACACGCGCGCCGGTCTGTTCCGCGAGCAGGATGTTGCGCGCCACGATGGTGTCCTCGCCCGCCGCCGGCCAGCCCTTCAGACCGAGCACCGTGCTCCAGTACCCCTCGTGCATCACGCCATCCATCACCAGCGAGTAGTCCTGGCAATGGTCCATCACCGTGAGATCGAACATCCGCGCGTACTCGAGCGCGCGGCGCATCACATCGTTATTCTGGATGCAGTGACCGTCGTCGGTGATTGCCACGACGCCCGCTTGCTTGAGCGAGCCGATGGGCGCCAGTTCCTCGCCGGCGATTCCCTGCGTGATGGCTCCAGCGACGAACACGTTCACCACGCCCTCGCGTGCAGCCTTCTCGCGGATGAGCGCCACCGTCCCAGCGTTGTCGATTGTGGGCGCGGTGTTCGGCATGCAGACGATGCTCGTGAAGCCGCCCTGCGCCGCTGAGCGTGTGCCGGTGGCAATCGTCTCCTTCGCCGACTGGCCAGGCTCGCGCAGATGCACATGCAAATCAATCAAGCCGGGGCAAACGACGCGGCCCTTCGCCTCGAGGCGGGGAACGGTGACAGGAACCTTCGCGCCGGCACCGGGGCCGACGGCGGCAATCTTGCCATCTTGGATAAGGACGTCCGCGATGGTGTCGAGTTGGCTGGCGGGATTGATAACCCTACCGCCGACGATGAGCAGCGAATTCATCGGGCGCGGAGCATACACGCGGCCAAGTTGACAACGCAAGCGCGGCCGTTAAGATGGAAAGGGACGCGGGTGTAGCTCAATGGTAGAGCTCCAGTCTTCCAAACTGGCCACGAGGGTTCGATTCCCTTCACCCGCTCCACTTTTTCCTAAGGAATTTGAATTCCTCTTGTTTTTGATGACAGATTGATGACAGTGTGTGGGTGTGAAAGCCCCGTCATCAAACCGGTCCGGATCAAGAAAGGGAGTGCCGTTGCCTCCGTCTATCTCACCCCTCGGGATGGGTATGACGCCTATACGCTGGCATTCTATCGGGACGGAAAAAGAGTGCGAAAGATTTTCCCCACGCTCGAAGAGGCCAAGAGGGAAGGGCAGGCGGCCGTTGATGCGCTGAGCCGTGGCGAGATTGGGGCATCGAGCCTGACCGGAGATCAAAGGGCCTCCTACCGTCGTGCTGTGGATCTTCTGGCCTCTTCTGGAGTCTCTCTTGAACTAGCCGCAGGCGAGGAGCAGGGTAGACAGGCAGAGTCGGTTCATAAACACAGGCCAAGGTTGACGCGAGGGTGCTAGCTACTGATAGGAATTTGCTTTCTGGACGCTCCGCGGTTCAGGGAGAATTGCTTTTGTGCCGCGCTCATTGGCTATGACTTTGCGCCTGCATGGACCGTTGGCAAGTTCGTTTTCGTGGCTTTTGCAATCTCGCGTCGGGGAGAGTGATT
>CAMDJP010000036.1 GCA_945900775.1 Akkermansia muciniphila
GCGGTCTGGTCGCAGATGAACTTGAAGATCTTCATCGGGTAACCGCTGAAGCCGATGAAGCGCACCTTGCCCGCTTGCTGAATCTTCCGCAGCGCGGGAAGGGTTTCATCCACGATTTGCTGCATCGGCACGAACTCGATGTCGTGGCAGAGAATGATGTCGAGGTGATCGGTGCCGAGACGATGCAGGCTCACGTCCACGCTTTCGGCGACGCGCTTGGCAGAGAAGTCGAAGTGCGTGAGGTCGTAACGGCCGAGCTTGGTGCAGAGCGTGTAGCTGTCGCGCGGCACACCCTTGAGCGCGATGCCGAGCAGCACCTCGCTCATGCCTCGCCCGTAGAACGGGGACGTGTCGATGAAATTGAGCCCGCAATCGAGCGCGACACGGACGCTCTCGAGCGCCTCATCGAGCTTCACGCTGCGGAACTCCGCACCAAGCGAGGACGCGCCGAAGCTGAGGATGGGGAGCTGTAAGCCGGTGTTACCGAGCGGGCGGGTTTGCATGATAGCGGCAAAGGCTCACTTGATCGGCTTGCCGGGCGGGCGCGAGCCGACGACGAGCAGCACGTTCGCCCAGAGCGCGGCGTCGCCGGTCTGGATGGTGAGCACGTGGTCCGGCGACTCGACCGCGGCATAGAAATCCCATTTCATGATTGGCTTCAGCTTGAGCTTCAGACCCGATTTGCGGATCAACTTCTTGAACTCGCCCCACGCGGCCGGCTCGCCGTACTTCGCGTACGGATCGTCCGCAGGAATTCCCATCGTATGGATCGAATCGAGCGGCACGGCGCTGAGCAGCGCCTCCAGCGCCTGAGCGCAGGTGATGATGCCGGGCGTCAGGTTCATGGAAATGACCTCGGCATTCGGGCCTTTCTTGGTCGAGGCTGGGTAATTGCCGTCGGCGATGAGGATCTTCGCGTGGTGCCCGGCCTGCGCACAGATGCGGAGAATCTCCGGATGGATGAGTTGTGTCTTTAGCATGGCTTCAGCTTCCTTAAAAATTGTTCAACGGAACCAGCGGCGGAAACTCTCCATCGTCTGCTTCGCGGCATCGCTGCTATCAGGCAACGGCAGCACCTCGGCGGAAATATAACCGGTGTAACCGATTTCCTTCAACACTGCGGCGATTGGCGCGATGTCCGTGTGGCCGAAGCCGACGGCGTGCCGATTCGAATCCGCCCAGTGCACATGCCCGAGCTGCGGCGCGACGGCGTGGAGCGCGCCCGCGATGCTCGCCTCCTCGAGGTTCATATGGAAGAGATCGCAAAGCAGCTTCACATTCTTGATGCCGCGATCCTCGAGGAACTTCGCCGCGTCCGCAGCGCGGTTGAAGAGGTTCGTCTCGTAACGGTTCAACGGTTCGTAAAGGAAGGGGATGCCGTGGCCGGAGGCGCGTTCGCCGAGAACCGTGAGTTCCTCCGCAAGCCAATCGAGCGCCTGCTCCCGCGACACCGAGCCCTCCCAGCGCCCCTGCATCGAGCCTAGGATAGCCGGCGCCCCGAGAATCCCGGCGAAGTTGATGATGCCGAAAATAAACTCGCGACCGCGCTGCCGCACGGCGGGATCGGAATCCGTGAGGCGGAGTTTGTGCTTCACCCAACCCGCGCCAGTGCCGACGGCGGCGAGCTTGAGAGAATGCTTCTCCATCAACTCCTGCACCGTGCTGAGCGGGACGGCGTTGGACGATGGAATGAAAATCTCGACCGCATCGAAGCCGTGCCGTGCAGCGGCGGCGAAGCCAGCGGCGAGGTCGTCCCAGTAAACAAACGGGCCGCCACGAGCCTCGGGCACAAGCGAGATGGTGACGGCTGATTTCACGTTTCGCGACGATGATGTCCGAGGCTACGCCGCCCTGCCAGCCTGAAACAGGCCAGCGGTTTTCGTACTTTCTCATTGCCTCGTGTCGGCGGGTTGCTAGTTTTGCCCGCGCTTTTCCGAAAGAAAGATAATCTATGAGCCCAACCAAAAACCTCTTCCCCAAACTTCATAACGCGATGTGGCCCGGCCTCGTCGGCAAAGGCGACGGCCCTGGACAGGAACCGCCCATCAGCCTCGAGCGGATGCTCGACTTGACGGCGGCCGCCGAGGTGGATGGCCAGAAGTTCGAGGGAATCGACTATTTCCTCTTCCTGCCGCACACGAACCCGCAGGCCGGCAACGACGAAATCAAGAGCATCGCCGATCTCATCGCGCGCAAGGGTTTCAATGTCGGCTCACTCGTGGCACCGGTCTGGCCCGGCACGGTGGGCGACAGCGCGATGGGCGACGACGTGGCGCGGGAGAAGTTCCTGAACGCAGTGAAGATGGCCTGCCGCATCGCCGGGATCTTCAACAAACACGGCGTTCGCAAGTACGGCGTCATCCGCATCGACTCCGCCGAGTTCGGCGTGAACAAGTGGCGCGAGAACGCGAAGGCCAACACGACTCGGATTGCCGAGACATTCCGCGAAGCTGCCAAAATCGCCGCCGACCACGGCGAGCGTCTGGCCGCCGAGGGTGAGATTTGTTGGGCCGGCATGCATTCTTGGAAGGACATGCTCGACCTGCTCGAGGCGGTGGGCATGCCCAAGACGCTCGGCTTTCAAGCGGACTTGGCGCATACCTACCTTTATCTTCTCGGCTACAACGCCCCCGAACATGCTCTGCTCAAGTCCGGCCACAGCGAGGCCGAGTTCTGGGCCGCCTACGAACAGATGACCGACAAGCTGCGCCCGTGGACCATTGATTTCCACGTCGCACAAAATGACGGGCAGGTGCACGGCGCGGGTGCGCATGACAAGACAGGTAAGCACTGCCCTGCCGACGATCCGAACGGCAAACTCGACATCGCGCGTTGCGCCGGTTACTGGCTCAAAGACGCCGCCGCGCGCGGCATCAAACACATCTGCTGGGACGGCTGCATGTTCCCCAATGCCATGCTGGAAAAAACCTCCACGTGGAATGCCATTCTCAAGGCCATGATGAACGTGCGAGAGAAGCATGGTTGGAACACGACGAACTGATTTCAGCACAGCGAACTTTTTAACTTTCAACCCACCCGAAAAAATTATGGCAAAGAAACCACTTCGCATCGGCATCGTCGGCTACGGCTTCATGGGCCGCACGCACTCGAACGCGTACGCCAAGGTCGGTCACTTCTTCGATCTCGGCCACGAGATCATCATGCAGGCGGCCTGCGCTCGTAATGAGGAGAAGCTGCAGGCGTTCGCCTCCCAGTGGGGCTGGCAGACCATCGAGACCGACTGGCGCAAGCTCGTCGAGCGCGACGACATCGACGTCATCGACATCTGCACCCCGAACGACTCGCACGCCGAAATCGCCATCGCCGCCGCCAAGAACGGCAAGGGCATCCTCTGCGAGAAGCCGCTCGGCCTCAACGGACCGCAAGCCGAGAAGATGCTCGCCGCCGTGCAGAAGGCCAAAGTGCCGAACATGGTTTGGTACAACTATCGCCGCTGCCCGGCCGTCACGCTCGCCAAGCAACTCATCGACGAAGGCAAGCTCGGGAAGATTTTCCATTACCGCGCGAACTTCCTTCAAGACTGGACCATCAACGCCGACCTACCGCAGGGCGGCGCGGGTCTCTGGCGGCTCGACGCCAAGGTCGCCGGCAGCGGTGTTACAGGCGATTTGCTCGCTCACTGCATCGACACCGCCATGTGGCTCAACGGCGGCGTGAAGGACGTCACCGCGATGACCGAGACGTTCATCAAGGAGCGCAAGCACGTCGCGACCGGCAAGGTGCAGAAGGTCACTATTGACGATGCCAGCGCCTTCCTATGCCATTTCAACAACGGCTCGCTCGGCCTCTTCGAGTCCACCCGCTACGCCCGCGGCCACAAGGCGCTCTACACGCTCGAGATTAACGGCGAGAACATGAGCCTCAAGTGGGACCTGCACGACCTGCATCGCCTGCAGATCTTCGACTACAAGGACGCCGGAAAGGAACGCGGTTGGAAGAGCGTCCACGTCTCCGACGGCGACCAGCCGTATATGAAGCACTGGTGGGTGCCCGGCCTGCAGATCGGTTACGAGCACAGCTTCGTCCATCAGGTCGCCGACTTCGTGCAAGGGCTGGACACGGGTAAACTCGCCGGCCCGACCTTCAAGGACGGCTTAGCCACGGACTACGTCACCGACGCCGTGCTCAAGAGCGCCAAGACCAAGCGCTGGGAAAAAGTGAAGCAGATGAAGTAATCCCACCCGTGAAATCAAACTGAGCGTTCGCGCTCAGCTTTTTTGTTTTCAGCCGAATCTTTTTCGGGTACAAAGCGTCTATTGATTGCCCAATAGTGGGCAAAAAAAAGGACTCATGAAAAATACTGCGAAACTAGTTCTCACCATTGGTTCCCTCCTGACCCTCTCTCTGGCCGTCGCCCACGCGACAATCGATCCGGCCAAACTCCCGCCCACTTCTAAGCAGACCGGCGTGACCTTTGAGAAGGATATCAAACCGCTCTTCGAAGTCTCCTGTGCCAAGTGCCACGGCGCCGAGAAGCAAAAAGCCAAACTCCGTCTCGACACGGTCGCGGCCATCATGCGCGGCAGCGAGAATGGTAAGGTCATCGAGGTTGGCAATAGCGCCAAGAGCACTCTCGTCCACGCCTCTTCCGGTTTGGACCCCGACACCGCGATGCCGCCCGAAGGCAAAGCTAAGCCGCTGACCGCCGAACAACTCGGCCTTGTCCGCGCTTGGATTGATCAAGGCGCGAAGTAAGCCGCTCCATTTCAGAAACGCAAAACGCAGCCTCGTTTCCGGGGCTGCGTTTTTGTTTTCATCTTCCTCTCCATCGCGAGGCAGCGTCTAAGCGTTTCACTTCATCTTCGGCGGCTCGATGAATTCCCAGCGTTCGCCGAAAAAACCGGCTGAGGCGATAGCGCCGGGCGAGCGCGAGTTCACCGGCGTGCGGAGGTCCACCACCGCCCAGTCGGGCAGCTTGGCCACTTGCCGAGCGTTGTTCAGATAATCGTACTCGCGGAAGGTGAAGCCCGAATTCAGCACGACATATTTCTTCGGGTTGAGCGGATTCGGATAGATCAGCACCGGGACATGCTGGTCGGCGTCAAAGCTCTGCGTGCCGACCTTCACGCCAGCAGAGGTCCACTTCACCGGCAGTTTGTCGGCGATGCGCTTGAGCAGTGCGTTGCTTTGCGAGTCACCCCACAGCACAAGGTTGTGCGCGGCGATGTCGACGTCGGTAATGTCGGTGTCGTTCTTCACGCGCGCGTCGCCACGGAATTGTTTACGCCAATGACTCACCGCGTGCGCCATTTCCATCTTTGTCCACGCGCCGACCTTCTCGTTCAGCGGCTGACCAGTCGGCCGCACCATCAGGAACGAGTCCATAAACGCATCGTCAATCGGCCCCTGCAGACCGTGCTGTTTGTACAACGACGGCGTGGCGGGGCTGTCCGGCGTAGTGGACGTCATCCATTTGCCATTCTCTTTTCGGAACGTCGCGCGCCAAGATTGGTCGACCTTCACTGAAGGCGCAGCAAGCTCTTGGCCGTCGAGCTTCACGTGCGCCGCCCTAGCGGGGGAAAGTGGACTGCGGTTCGCCGACATTTCAAAGGTGATTGCCGTGATGTTCTTTGTCGTGGCGTGGACTGCGTTCTCTTCGAGGACGATGCTCGCGTCCACGCGCGCCTCTTCCCAGTGCTGCGCCATACGCTCGACACGCACCCAGTGGCTTTCGTTGTAACGCAGCGTCCACGTCGCGAACTTCACGCGCTTGGGCGCGTGCTCGCGTCCACTCGCCGCGAAGGCGTCGATGCGGCGGTTGATTTCCTCCTTCGCCTTCGCCTCGTATTTGTGCGCCGTCTTCGGGCCGATGATGTGCGTCAGCTCCAGCCCCTCGGCCTTCATCGCGCGCGCCATAATGTCAGCGGCCTGCTTCTGTTTATCGGTCTCGCCGGAGTAGGCCACCGTCGGCAGGTTGAAAAGATTCACCGCGTAATCGGTGCAGTCGTACCAGTGCCACAGTTTCCGTTCGAACCAAGTCGGCTTGACGATTTCATTCTGGAAAACTTTCAGGAAATCCGGTGTCTCGCTGAAGCCCGCGCCCGGCGCTGCCGCCGCCCACTTGCCCGGATAATGCACAGCGAACTGCCAGCAGGCCGCGCCGCCCATCGAGAAGCCGCGCACCACGAGCCGGTCGTCATCGATCGGATAGAATTTCTTCGCGTGCGCCAGCGCCTCGAAGAGATCCATCTCGCCCGCCATCTTGTTCGCGTTGCAGTAACGGCCGTAGAGGTGCAGCACGAAGGTGTTGGTCGGCGTGAATTCGCCGGCCGACTTCTGCCGGCCATCGATGAACGACAGCTCGCTGAGCTGCTCACCACGTCCGTGAAACCAGAAGTCGAGCCGACGCGGCGCGTCACTCGGCTTGAACGCCGCCGGAATCACCATCCCGTACGGCTGCACCGAGCCGTCCATCTTCGATTCGTACCCGCGCACGACCAGTCCCGTCTGTGTCAGCCACGGCGCGCGTCCTTCACGTAGCGCACCTGCGCGCTCCAGTCCGTTCTTCAGCAATGCACGCGCGATGGCCACTTCGTTCGTCTTGTAGATTTCATCGTGACGCAGCGCCCAATCCACGGCCTTGTGAAAAATCAACACGTCGGGCAACAGCCCGAGTTGCGCGGGATTTGTTTTCAGCGAAGCGCGCAGCGACGCGATCTCCTTCGCCAACGCCGCCGCGCCCGCCGAAAGCTCCGCGCGGTCGCGCTCGGCAATCTTGATTCCTGGCGGCGGCACAGGTCGAACCTTCTCGGCGAGATTGTCGGCCGGGCCGTCGGCGAACGACGAGAAACTAATGGCGAAGGCAAGGACGGGAGCGAAGGAAAGCGTGTTCACACGAGGTTGATAGAATACGCCCGTCATAACGGCAACTGGGAATTCGCGCGCGGCAACTTCCGCTTGCCCTTGCGACATAGCTCGGCACACTCACTCCATGCATGCGTTCATCTCCGGATTTCTTCTCGCCACAATTTCTCTTTTCACGAGCATCGCGTCGGCCGCAACCACGACCGCCTTTGCCGGCACAGGTGTCGCAGGCTGGAGCGGTGATAACGGCCCGGCCACGCAAGCGCGGCTGAACAATCCCTTCGGCGTCGTGCGCGGGCCAGACCGCGCGATCTGGTTCTGCGAATACGACAGCCACACGGTGCGCCGCGTGGCGGCCGATGGCACAATCACGACGGTCGCTGGCACTGGCAAAGCGGGGCATACCGGCGATGGCGGACCGGCGACGAAAGCGACGTTGAACCGCCCGCACGAGATTCGTTTCGATGCCGCTGGAAATCTTTTCATCGCCGATATGTCGAACCACGCCATTCGCCGCGTGGACGCGAAGACCGGCGTCATCACCACCATCGCCGGCACTGGTACGGCCGGTTTCGCGGGCGACGGCGGACCGGCGACGAAGGCGCAGTTGCGCCAGCCGCACGCAATCCAGTTCGGACCTGATAGCGACCTTTACATCTGCGACATCGGCAATCATCGCGTGCGCAAGGTCACGATGAAGACCGGCGTCATCACCACGTTCGCCGGCACAGGTCAGCCGCTCGCCACGCCGGACGGTGCAAAGTTCGCCAGCGCACCATTGAAAGGCCCGCGCGCACTCGATTTCGATTCAGCCGGGAACCTCTGGCTCGCCACGCGCGAGGGCAACCAAGTCTTTCGACTCAATCTCAAGGCCGGGACAATTCATCACATCGCCGGCACAGGCGTGAAGGGCTTCACAGGTAACGGCGGTCCAGCCAAGACGGCGACGCTCTCCGGCCCGAAAGGCATCGCCATCTCGCCCGACGGCCAACGCGTCTATCTCGTGGACACCGAGAGCCATAGCATCCGCGTGGTGGATGTGCGCAAGGGGACGCTGGAGCTCGTCTGCGGCACGGGCGCGAAGGGTGATGGGCCGGACGGCGACCCGCTGAAATGCCGGCTGGCGCGGCCACACGGTCTATTCGTCGATACCGACGGGGCTCTCTTCATCGGCGACAGCGACAACCATCGCGTGCGCGTGATTCGTGAGCGTTGATGCAGTTAATGGCTCGATCGACCCTCCCCTGCGCGAAAGCCAACCGCTCGAGAACGTTGTGAACGCCCACCCGCTCCCGCGCCGGGTGTAGAAACCGTCTTGAGGTTGTACAATTTTGCGCAATTCACCCTCTTTTTACCCACCGATCCGGTCCGGATAAGGACTGAACCTGTCCGGAAAAGCACTTTTCAGGTCTTGAAATCCTGTTTTCCGGACCCAAAATTGCGTTTTCCGGACCCGAAATTGCGTTTTCAAGACCCGAAAAGGCGTTTGCAGAACCTGAAAAGACATTTTCAAGACCAGAAATCTCCTTTTCAAAGCCGGAAAAGGCGTTTTTGAGGCCAGAAACCCTGTTTTCAAGACCTAAACCGTCCTTTTCGGAGCCGAGATGACCACTAATTCTACCTTGAAGTCGGCCATTCCTAGAAAATCCCACCCCAGAAAAGAAAAAACCCCTTCCGGTTTCTCGGAAGGGGTTCAAGGCTTCTAATTAGATCAGAAGTTGTAGATCACGTTCGCGATGACCGCGCTGTTGTGCTTGCGGCCGTTGACCTCGCTGTCAGCCGAGGTGTCGAGACGATACTCGAGGCGGCTGATGACGTTCGCCCAGAGCTTGTAGTCGAGACCGATGGTCGTGCTGAGGGCTTCACGGCCGACGGCGGTGGCGCCGACGGTGGTGACGCCGACGTCCAAATACTCGACGCGGGCAGCAGCGGTCAGCTTGTCGCTCACCTTGTAGCTGAGGTACGCGGCGATGACCGAGGTGTCAGCCAGGTTATCACGGCCGAGGTTGTCCAAAGCCAGACCCAAGGAGAGATCCTTGATCGGGAGCGGGATGCTGCCGCCGACGTAGAGGCTGTCCGTCGAGGTGGAACCACCGTTCGCGCGACCACTGACCCAGCCAGCGGTCACCGAGGTGCCGCTGAGGAAGCCGAAGCTCGCCGGGGCAGTCAGGGTGGCAGCAGCCATATAGGTCTTGCGGCTGTTGTTGGTAGCGGCGCCGTTGATGACGGCGTCTGTGGTGTTGGCGATGCCGACGGAGAGGCTGATGGAGTCGCTCACGCGGTAGCTGGCGAGCAGGCCCGTGTGCTGGGTCGGCTCAACCGAGAAACCCCACGAGTGGCTGTAGAAGGGGTTCACGTTGCGGTCGGTGGATTCGTAACCGATGATGGTGTCGAACACGCCGAGCTTGAGGTCCACGCCGGAGCCGAGGGGCGCGCGGAGGGAGATGTAAGCGTTCTTGATGGCGAAGTCAGCGCCAGAATCCGCCGTGCCGAGGGAAGCGGCATCGGGGCCGGCCCAGATCTGAGCCTTGTAGCCAGCGGCCCATTCACCTTCACCGGCCTTCGAGGCGAGGGTGAGGCTGATGACGTCGAGCGCGATACGGTCGTTCTTGCCGGAGTTGGCGAAGTAGCTTTGAACGCCAGCGGTGCTGCTGGGGGTCCAGTTGACTGAGGTGCTGACGTAGCCGCTCAGGGTGGTGGAAGCGGCGAGCGTCTTGACGGTCTCTTTGGCTTCCTGTGCATTGGTGACCGAGGCGAGACTGACAACGCCAGCGGCGGCCAGTGCAACGGTCCATTTATTAATGTTCATTACTGTTTATTTCTCCTGCGATTTTGTTGGTTGTTTTTTAACTGCAGTTTTTTCTAACAAGGGCTAAACGAGTTAACCCCAACACCCAAAAAGGTGCAAACGCAGGAGGAACTTAGAACATAGGGCTGGTTCACTACAAGCATTATTTTAAGTTTGTTTCGGGTAAGCGGTTGAAATGGTTGGCGATGCATAGTGCCGAGGGTGTCCCACACAACCGTGGCCAGACCGCTGCGGGAGGTGAATACCTACCTACCTAACCGAGGCCGTCGAATGAGGCGATTCCGGCCGGGCGGCTCGAATCAAAGGGGGATAAAACAGGTTAGGTAAAGGCCCGTCGGGTGCGAACTCGACGGGCTTTTCTATTTGCCGCCTCCTTTGAAGAGACACGCCTTGCGCCAATCTACACGGAGTGAGCCCCTACCCGCGGCAAGCAATTTGTGCGAGTTCGCGAAATCCGTGTCTTCCCTCCATTTCGGGGCCCTACCATCTCGGCGGTTTTGAATTCCGACTGCGGGAAAGAGATTGCCTCAATCTGCAATCAGCCTTAAACCGATTGCATGGACAATAGCGCGGGGCTTGTGGGTCAATTCGAACGGCATCTGCGTCGGCAGCCGACGCTCGGCTCCGGCGTGTATCTCGCCAAGACGGCCGTGGTGCTCGGCGACGTGACGCTCGGGGAGCGGTCGAGCGTCTGGTACGGCGCGGTGCTCCGGGGCGATATCAACCGCATCGTCGTCGGCCATCACACGAATATCCAGGACAACGCCGTGCTGCACTTGGCGGATGATTTTCCGTGTGTCGTCGGCAACTGGGTCACCATCGGTCACTCGGCCGTGGTCCACGCCTGCACGGTGGGCGACGAGTGCCTGATTGGAATGGGCGCGGTGATCCTCGATGGCGCGGAGATTGGCGCGCAATCCATCATCGGCGCCAAGGCGCTCGTCACGCAGGGGATGAAGGTGCCGCCCGGCTCACTCGTGCTCGGCGCACCGGCCAAGGTGGTGCGCGCGCTGACACCAGAGGAGCGTGCTGGACTGAAGCATTGGGCCGAGAAGTATGTGGCCAACGGCGCGTATTGTCTGGAACACGGTATCAACATCGGTGCGCCACTGCCGAGCTAACGGCTCATCAGTTTTTCACCCAGCCTAGACTCGACAAATCGCAGGAGCCTGTTAAACTCTGGGCGCTTGTTTATGAAACATCTCCTCTGCATCGCCGCCGCTCTCTTCGTCTTCGGTTCGTTCTCCACCCTGAACGCCGCCGAGTCATTCGATATCTTCCGTCCGTCGCTCAAGCGGCTCGATGACCAGCCGCGCAGCGCGGAGGACCAAGCGAAGGTAGACCTTGGCCGCCATCTCTTCTACGAGAAGCGCCTGAGCCTGAACAGCTCGATGTCGTGCAACACCTGCCACGACCTCCAGCGCTACGGCGTCGATGGCGAAGGCTTCTCGAAGGGCGTCCCCGGCGAGCTCCTGGGTCGCAACTCACCCACGGTGTACAACGCCTACGCGCACATCGCACAGTTTTGGGATGGCCGCGCGACGACCGTCGAGGAGCAGGCGAAGGGTCCCATCCTTGCCGGCAAGGAGATGGGGATGCCAAGCTCCGCCGAGGTCGTGAAGCGCCTCAAGGCCTTTCCCGAATACACGCCACTCTTCAAGGCCGCCTTCCCCGGCAGCGCCGACGCTATCAACTACGAGCACGTCGGCTCGGCCATCGGCGCCTTCGAGCGCAACCTCGCCACGCCGTCCCGCTGGGATGCCTTCCTCGACGGCAAGAAGGACGCGATGACCTCAGCGGAACTGGCTGGCGCACGACTGTTTGTCACCAAGAGTTGCACCACCTGCCACGCCGGCACGCTCGTCGGCGGGCAAGCGTACATGAAGCTCGGCCTCGTCAACCCGTGGCCGAACCAGAAGGACCAAGGCCGCTTCGACCTCACCAAGAACGAAGCCGACAAGATGTCCTTCAAAGTGCCTAGCCTGCGGAACATCGAGAAGACAGGGCCTTACTTCCACGACAGTTCATCTGTGAAACTCGAGGACGCCATCCAGCGAATGGGCAAGCATCAGCTCGGCCTAGATCTCAGCGCGAAAGAAGTAGCCGACCTCGCGGCCTTCCTGAAGTCGCTCACCGGCCCGCTGCCGACCGACTACATCAAGCCCCGGCCCTTCACGACGACGGGCAGCGGCGCCAAGTTCGAGTAGTGCTGACCCCTTCTCGTCCTCCAAGATCAGTTTGACACCGGTGAGAGACTCCGGTACGCTGTCTGCGTTCAACCGAGTTCGTGCCAGCCTAAAGAAGGTCGGCCGTTCGACACGCATATTCTCGTAGGTCGGCCCAGTCGTGTTCCAGGTTGGCATCGGACGGCACAAGATTTGCTCTAAAGCGACGTAAGTTGATGAATGTAAGCTTTTCGCCTGAATCTCAGCCTCTTTTGCGTGAACCTCACGCCGTTTTGCGTGAACCTCACGCACGCCGAGGCGGTTTCACGCTTATCGAGCTGCTCGTCGTCATTGCCATCATCGGTATCCTCGCCAGCATGCTCCTGCCTGTGCTTGGGAAATCCAAAGTCAAGGCCAAGGCCATCAAGTGCGTCTCGGCCTACCGCCAGTGGGGCGTCGTCGCCGTCGGTCATTCCATCAATAACGACGGCAAACTACCTTCGTGGCCCATGCCAGGCACCGGCGCCAACGTCTGGGATGTCCCCCTGCAGATGCCAACCGAGCTCGAGCCGCTCGGCCTCACTGTGGACATGTGGTTCTGCCCCGAGCGCAGCAAAGAGCGTGACGCATTTCTCACCTGGATGGGCGCCAACCTTCCTGGTCAGCCCATCGATGCCATCGGCCTTCAGGCCTACTACTCCCGCACATGGGGAAACTTCTGCCACATCCAGCAAAATTGGTGGGTGCCACGCCAGCACGGTGGAGGAACCGTCCCGGCCGTCAATCCCCTCGATGGTGTCCCCATATTAAATCCAGATGGTTCCCCAATGATGGTGCCCAAGATGGTGCCCAGGCCGAACGCACGGGTTCCGGAAGGCTGGCCGCTCTATGTCGAGGATACGGCCGCTGCGACCAGCCCCATCCTCTCTGATCTGGCCTGGGGCGATGCCGTTGGCAACGTCACTTATGGCGGTCACCAATTGAGCGGCGGTATTGACTCAATCACCATAAACCTTGCCTTCGCCGACGGCCGCGTGGAGACCCGCAAGAAACAGGATATCAAGCTTCGCTGGGGCGCAGCCGACGGCGCCAACTACAACAACTACTACTGAGCCGCGTGGCTGAGGCTTGCTCGGAAACGGACTTGCCACACGTGCCCATTTCGTCCACGCTCCCCACCCGCGATGCGCGGTTAGCTCAGTGGTAGAGCACTACATTGACACTGTAGGGGTCGCAGGTTCGAACCCTGCACCGCGCACCATCCTGCGAACGCTAAGTTGCCTTCATTTGCGCCGCCCATTATTGTCCGCCACTGGATCTGATTTATGAATCACCCCCTCATTCTCGCAAAATTCACTATCGGCGTGGGCGACCGTTTTGCTCACCAAGCCAAGGCCCAGCTCCGCGCCTTCGAGCTCGCCGCTGCGCAAGGCGTCCCCGTCGTGCCCGTCTGGAACAAATCCAACCGCGAGCACACCTTCATCGGTTCCCATCCGCAGAGTGTCTTCGACGCTGCTCAAGCCGCGGTGAAAACGCTCAACTGGACCGGCGGCTGGCATGTGGATGCCGACCACATCCGCCTCGAAACCGTGGACAAATTTCTCGCCTGCTCGGATTTCTTCACCATCGATGTCGCCGACAGCATCGGCAAACCCGCTGCCAGCGCAGACGTCGCCGCCTTCGTCGCGCGGCACCCCGAACTCATCGGTACGGTGTCCATCGCGGGCGTCAGCGCGCCGTTCACCACCACGCGCGTGGATGTGGAGCGCGTCGCTGCGAAGTATCTCCTCGCCGTGCAGGACGCCGGGAAAATCTATCGCCACATCATCGCGCAAAAGGGCGAGGGTAATATCATCGCCGAAGTTTCGATGGACGAAACCGACGCGCCGCAGACGCCGCCGGAACTTCTCATCATTCTCGCCGCGCTCGCGGACGAAAAGGTTCGCGCGCAGACCATCGCGCCGAAGTTCACCGGCCGCTTCAACAAAGGGGTGGACTACGTGGGCGACCTCGCGCAGTTCGAGCGCGAGTTCAACGACGACCTCGCCGTCATCGCTCACGCCGTCGCGCGCTACGGACTGCCAGCGAATCTGAAACTCAGCGTCCATTCTGGCAGCGACAAGTTCAGCCTCTACCCCATCATCCGCCGTGCCCTCGCGCGCACCGGTGCGGGCGTGCATCTCAAGACCGCCGGCACGACGTGGCTGGAAGAACTTGTCGGCCTCTCCGAAGCGGGCGGTGATGGTCTCGCGCTCGCCAAAGAGATTTACGCCTACGCCCTCGCACACGTGGACGAGCTCTGTGCGCCGTACGCCAGCGTAATCGACATCGATCGCGCGAAGCTTCCCAGCGCCGACGTCGTGAACAGATGGAACGGCCCACAACTCGCGAGCGCGATTCGCCATATCCCCAGCCATCCCGGTTTCAACGCCCATATCCGCCAACTCCTGCACGTCTCCTTCAAACTCGCCGCGAAAGCCGGAGCGCGTTATACGGATCTGCTCAAAGCCAACGAAGCAATCGTCGCGAAGAACGTGACGGAGAATCTTTACGATCGACACTTGAAGCCGCTATTCATCGGTTGATCCCGCTGACATTATGTCCTTCATCCACGACGATTTCCTGCTCAGCACCAAGACCGCCCGCCGACTCTATCACGCGTTCGCCGCGCCCGAGCCGATTCTCGATTACCACAACCATCTCCCGCCGCAGGACATCGCCAGCAATCGCCAGTTCAAGAACCTCTTCGAGATCTGGCTCGAGGGCGATCATTACAAGTGGCGCGCCATGCGCTTCAACGGCGTGGCCGAACGCTTCGTCACCGGTGACGCGACGCCGCTTGAGAAGTTCAAGGCGTGGGCTGCGACCGTGCCGCACACACTGCGCAATCCGCTCTATCACTGGACGCATCTCGAGCTAAAACGCTGCTTCGGCATCGACGAGCTGCTCAACGAATCGAGTGCTCAGCGCATCTGGGAAGAAACCAGTCGTCAGCTCGCTACGCCGGAGTTCTCGACGCACGGGCTGCTAAAGAAATTCCGCGTCACGGCTCTCTGCACCACCGACGACCCCACCGACGACCTCCGCCATCACCAAGCGATCGCCGCTTCCGGCTGCACCGCGAAGGTGTTCCCCGCGTTCCGGCCGGACAAGGCGCTCGCGGTGCATCAGCCTGAGAACTTCAATCGCTGGGTGAACCAACTCGCCTCCGCGAACAAAGTGGATGTCCGTTCTCTCGCCGATTTCCTCGACGCCCTTCGCCGCCGCATCGAGTTCTTCCACGCGCAGGGCTGTCGGCTTTCTGATCACGGCCTTGATCAGGCCTGCGCCGATTTTCCTACCGAAAAGGTCGCCGCGGAAATCTTCGAGTCGGCGCGCAAGGGCCACGCCGCCAGCCCCGCTGCACAAAAGCAGTTTGCCTCGTTCATCATGCTCCACGTCGGCCGGCTCTACGCCGAGAAGAGTTGGACGATGCAGCTGCACCTCGGCCCGCTGCGCAACAACAACACTCGCCTCCTTCGCACACTCGGGCCCGACACCGGCTTCGATTCCATCGGCGATTTCTCGCAGGCCCAGCCGCTCTCGGCTTTCCTCGACCGGCTCGACACGGAGAACGCGTTGCCGAAGACCATCCTTTATAACAACAATCCGGCGGACAACTACCTCTTCGCCGCCATGATCGGCAACTTTCAGGATGGCACTATCCCCGGCAAGGTCCAACTCGGCTCCGGCTGGTGGTTTCTCGATCAGAAGGAAGGGATGGAGTGGCAGCTCAACGCACTCTCGAATCTCGGCCTGCTCTCGCGATTCGTCGGCATGGTCACCGACTCGCGCTCCTTCATGTCCTTCCCGCGCCACGAATATTTCCGCCGCACCCTCTGCAATCTGCTCGGGCGTGATGTGGAGAATGGCGAAATCCCGGACGACGATTCCCTCATCGGCCCGATGATCCGCAAGATCTGCCACGGGAACGCGAAGGAATATCTTCAGCTGCCGGCGTGATCCGGCACGTTGGCCGAAATTCAGGCCCCTTCTTCCATCGAGATTTGCTTTGAGGCCGGTCAGGCCTGGACGGTTTCGCCGGGCTTGGGCTGGAAGACCTTAATCTTGGGCCAGCGGGCGTGGATTTGCTTCTCGAACCACGCGCGGGCGGCGGGGTCGCCGTGGCCGAGGATGACGGCGCGCGGCTCGACGCGGCTGACGAGCTCGAGGAGTTCCTCGCGGTTGGCGTGGGCGGAGAGGTCGAAATCCTCCAACTCGCAGCGACGGACGAGTTCGCCGGCGGAGGCGCTGAAGATGAAGGGCACGCCCGGCTTTGAGGCCTTGAGGCGGCCGCCAGGACCGTCAGGGTCGGCATAGCCGACGAAGAAGATTCCGTGGTTCTTGTCACCAGCCATGCGAGCAGCGAGCTCGTGGGCGGCGGTGTTCTCGCTGAGCATGCCGGCGGTGACGACGAATATCTTGCCGCCGCCGAGGCGAATCTTCTCGGGTTGGCCCTTCTCAAGAACCTCCAGCTCGAGAGCCTCGGTGAGTTTGAGACCGCTGTGTTGGCGATGGGTCTGGTGAGCCTGGAGGTCGTAAATCTCGGTGAAAACGCGGCCAAGGCCACCGATGTAAATAGGCTGCCGCTTGAGCCGACCGGCGCGCATCTGGAGCGCGAGATGGGCGAGAATCTCCTGCGTGCGGCCAAGGGCGAAGGTGGGAATGAGCACGGAGCCCTTGCGGCGCAGGACGCGAATGATGGACTCGGTGAGGCGGTCGAGTTCGGCGGCGCGGGTGAAGCCTTTGAGAGTCGCGCGCGCGCCGCGGGTGGTTTCCATGATGAGGACGTCGGCCTTCACATCCTCGAACCGCGCGCCCTTGAGCAGGGTCTGGTCGTGGAAACAGACGTCGCCAGTGAAGAAGAGACGTTCGCGCGGCGCACGGACCATGATGCCCGCGGAGCCGAGGGTGTGGCCGGCGTCGAGAAATTCCAGTGTCGGCGAAGGACGACCGGCGCGGACCTTCTGGAACGCAGCCCACTCGATCTCGCGGTTATAGCGGAAGCCCTGGAAAAGCGGGGCGATTTCGTCCACCTCGTCGTGGGTGAAGAGCGGGTATTCGCGGATGCCAAGCTCTTCGCGTTGACGCTTCATCACGTTCACCGAGTTGTGCAACACGCGCTCGATGAGGAAGTAACTCAGCTCGGTCATCAGCACGTGCGCCTTCGGGAAATGGCGCAGCGCGACCGGCAGCGAGCCGACGTGGTCGTGGTGGCAGTGGGTGAGAACAACGGCGTCCACCTCCTCCTTTTTCACACGGTCGTAGAGCGGCAGGCTGTGGTTGCCATCGCGCTTGGGATGTGTGCCGGCGTCCATCAGCAGGCGGTGGCCGTCAATCTCGACGAACCAGCTGCTCGCGCCGATTTCGTCGGCGGGGTTGAGGTTGATAATCTTCATAAAGGGATAGTTTTGGGAAGCGCGGCCGCGCTTATTTCATTTCTTCTCCAGCGTCAGGCGGCGCTGCGCTGCCTGCACAAGGGCGGACATCGTGGGGAACCGTGTGTAGCCGGCAGGCGGCTCGAAGAAGGTCGCGTCGGGCACGACGAGCTTCACCTCGCGGAAACGGAAGACGACCCGCTGCGCGCCCTCCTCGATTTCGATCTGCACGGGAAATTTCTCGAGGTCCGGCGCGGCCCAGACGGTCGCCTGCACCTTGCGATTGAAACCGCCGGTGAACGTCACGCGCTGCTTTACGCAGTCACGCTCGCCGAACTTCTCCCGCCCGATATCCGTCCGCTCGATTTTGAACTCCTCGGCCAGCACCGCAGCGTCCTGCCTCGGCAGCGGCAGTTCGGCGAAGCCTTGCAGCGTCGGATAGGCCATCACGAGCCGGCCGACCGACGGCAGCATGATACTCGACTGACGGTCCATCCCCATCCGGCGCAGACCGGCGATCATCTCGGGCTTCTGGTTCGGGCTCTGAATCTGCGCGAGGTCCACATCCATCCGCACCGCGCCCGCACGCCAAGCATACTGCATCGGCGTGCGCATCTGCTCGCGCCCAGTCTTGTCCAGCACACTCATCTCGGCCTGCGCGCTGAAGCCGGGAATGCCGACGAAGAGCTTCGTGACCATCCCTGCCGCGCTCGATTGCGCAAGGCCGCCCGCGCCCGCCGAGGAGCGGTTCGTCTCCGCGGCGAACAACGGCGCGGCAAAAAGCAAAGCGAGGAGCAGTTGGAGGAGAAATCTCATCTCTTACTTGGCAGCATAGACAAGCCAGCCGCACGCGCCAGCGCAAATACGGGCGCTTTCCCGCTCGACAAACCGGTGCGACGCGCCAACCTTCGCCGCGACCGAAAGGGGCTGATGCCGTTCCGTTCCATCAAGAAATGGGTTTTTGTAATCGCAGGTCTTAACGCCTTCGCCTGCACCTACTACTTCAACTACCTGCTCTTTCTGCTCCGCGATGAGTTCGGCTTCGGCAACCTGCCCAACCTCCTCTGCGTGGCGGCGCACGGCGGCGTGTACGCGGTGGCCTCGTGGGTCGGCGGGCGGTTTGCCCAGCGCCGCGGTTATCACATCGCGCTCCAGATTGGTTTTCTCGGCATGGCCGTCGCGCTCGGGGCGGGTGCGCTGATGCTCTGGGCCGCGCCGCGCACGGCGCTCTGGGGGCAAATCGGCACGTTGATGGTCTGGACGATAGCGGTATGTTTCACATGGCCGACGCTCGAAGCAGTTGTAAGCGAAGGCGAATCGCGCGAGGGCGTCGCACGGCAAATCGGCATCTACAACCTCGTCTGGGCCAGTTCCACAGCGGTGGCCTACGCAAGCGGCGGCGCGCTTTTCGAAACACTCGGTAAGCTCAGCCTTTTCTGGCTGCCCATCCTCTTCTACGCCGTTCAGCTCGTCCTCCTCGGCATCATCGCGCAGGGTGTGCGGATGGCCCACGCGATGTCCGGGCACATTGGCGCGGCCGGCACGGCGGCGGCGCATCCTGAGGCAACGTCCTTCCATCAACCGGTGAAGCCAACGACGTTCCTCACGATGGCGCGCGTAGCGATCCCGTTCGCCTACATCGCCATCAACACGCTGCTGGCTGTGATCCCCGATCGTGCGCTCGCGCTCGGTCTCAGCACGAGCGAGTCGGGCGCGTTCAACTCGGTCTGGCTCTTCGTACGGCTTGCCGCCTTCGCGCTCCTCTGGCGCTGGACCGGCTGGCATTACCGGTTCCGTTGGCTGTTGGTGGCGTTCGCGAGTCTCGCGGTCTCCTTCCTCGTGCTGCTCACGAGCGAGAGACTCCTACTGCTGCTGGCAGCGCAGGTCGTGTTCGGTTTAGCCGCGGGGCTGATTTACTACTCCTCGCTCTTTTACGCGATGGACGTCGGCGAGGCGAAGAGCGAGCACGGCGGCTTCCACGAATCGGCCATCGGCCTAGGCGTCTGCCTCGGGCCGGCACTCGGTGCGGGCGCGTTGCACTTCGCGCCCAATCGGCCCGACAGCGGAGCGTGGGCTGTGGCGGCTCTTCTCGTGTGCGGCCTTGCGACGCTGGTCTGGTTGCGACTGCGTAAATGACCGTTTTCCTTGCCAAGCCCGCCGCGTTGTCGGCATTCTTGCGCGTCTTTTAACAAGGGTCCATTATGTCATCACTCGCCGGAAAAATCGGGATTGTCTTCGGTGTCGCCAACAAACGCTCCATTGCCTGGGCCATCGCGCAGGCGTGGGCGAAGGCCGGCGCGAAGCTCGCCTTCACCTATCAGGGTGAGCGGCTCAAGGAGAACGTCGAGGAACTCGCCGGCACTTTCGGAAGCGACACGCTGCTGATGCCGTGCGACGTGACGAAGGACGAGGATATCGCCCGCGTCTTCGCCGAGGTCGCCCAGAAGTTCGGCAAGCTCGATCTGCTGCTCCACTCCGTCGCCTTCGCGCCGAAGGACGCGCTCGAAGGCGAGTTCGTCAATACGACTCGCGAGGCCTTCCGCGTCGCCCACGACGTGAGTGCTTACTCGCTCGTCGCGCTCGCGCGCGGCGCGGCGCCGCTGATGACCGGCGGCGGCAGCATCGTGGCGATGAGCTACTACGGCGCCGTGAAGGTGGTGCCCCACTACAACGTGATGGGCGTTGCCAAGGCCGCGCTCGAGGCCAGCACGCGTTATCTGGCGTACGATCTCGGCACGAAGAAGATTCGCGTGAACTGCATCTCCGCCGGCCCGGTGAACACGCTCGCTGCGCGCGGCATCGCCGGCTTCAGCGAGATGCTCAAGCATTACGAGGCCCACGCGCCGCTCAAGCGCAACGTCCTGCCCGAGGAACTCGGCGCCACCGGCACCTTCCTCGCCAGCGACGGCGCGGCGGCCATCACCGGTCAGGTGCTCTACGTAGACTGCGGCTATGAAGTGATGGGCATGTGAGCTGAAGCTCGCCTCTAGCTCTCCGCAGAAGTCGCCATGTTTTCGAGTGAGACTGGAAAGGCGCCTCGACTTTCGCCCGTTACCGTCCGAAATTAGCGCTGTGGCCGACGCCCCGATCGAAATCAAGAGCAGTTACGCCGCCGTGCAGGATCACACGCGCGTGTACCGGGATTTCACGTTCGTGTATCCCGTCATCTCGCGGCGTTCGCACGGCCTTTCCATCGGTATCAACCTCAACCCGGACAAGGTCTGCAACTTCGACTGCATCTACTGTGAGGTGGACCGCAAGACACCGGGCAAGGTCAGCCGCGTAGATTTAAGTCAGATGCGCGACGAGTTGGTCGCGATGATCCGCTTCGCGCGCGACGGCGGGCTGGCGAAGGAACCGAAATTCAGCGAGGTGCCGTGGCTCACCCGCGAAGTGCGCGACATTGCCTTCAGCGGCGACGGCGAGCCGACGATGATTAATAACTTCGCTGACTGCGTGCGGACTGTCGCCGAGGTGAAACGCGACGAGAAACTCGATCGCACAAAGATTGTTCTCATCACCGACGCCGCTGGCTTGGACAAGGCCGACGTGCGCCACGGCCTCGAGCTGATGGACACAAACAACGGCGAGGTGTGGGGCAAGCTCGACGCCGGCACCGAACCCTACTACCAGCTCGTGAACCGGAGCACCGTGCGGTTCGACCGCATCCTCCACAATCTGCTGCTCACTGCGCGCGCGCGGCCGATTGTCATTCAGAGCCTGCTGCTGAAAGTTCACGGCCAGCCGATGAACGACACCGAGTTGGGGGCGTACTGCGAGCGGCTGAACGAAATCATTCACGCCGGTGGGCGCATCAAAGAAGTTCACGCCTACACCGTTGCCCGGCCGACCCCCGAGACCTTCGCAGCGAAACTCGAGAAGCCCGAGCTTGAGGCGCTCGCTGAAATCATCCGCCAACGGACGGGCCTGCCGGTCTTCGCGTTCGACTGAATGACTCGGGCGGCCCGCGGGGAATTTTCCTGTGTTCGCCGAGCAGCTTCGCCTAACTTGATTTCATGCAAACGGCCGCGGCCATCCTGCTCGTCTTCCTTGGCGGCTTCGCCGTGATGGTCCTCGAGATCATCGGGGCGCGGTTTCTCCTCAAGGATTTCGGCGGTGCGTTCTACGTCTGGACGAGCCAAATCGGCGTGGTACTCGTGGCTCTCTCGCTCGGCTACTGGTTTGGCGGACGCTGGGCAGACCGCTTTCAGCGCGCGCGTTTTCTCGCGTGGCTACTAGCACCAGCAGGGCTTTTCACGCTCGCCATTCCGGACTTCGCGCCCCGTCTGATTGATGCGCTCGTGTCGCGCCATCCCGCGGATGCGGACATTCCGCTGGTCTGGCAGAAGCTCGATCCCGCGCTCGGCAGTGCCCTAGTCTTCCTTTTTCCGTGCTTCGTGCTCGCGACACTTTCTCCGTACATGATCCGGCTTCTGGCCGCGCAACTCGGAAACGTGGGCGCGGTGAGCGGCGCGGTGTACGCGGCGAGCACGGCGGGGAGCGTGGTCGGCGTATTCATCTCCGGCTACGTACTGCTAGACCACCTGAGCCTTAGCATAATCTTCCGCGCAACGGGGGTGTTGACGCTTGCGCTAGCGGGTCTATGTTTGTGCCTCGATTGCCGACTTGTGCGGAAGACATGAACTCCACCACGAAATTTGTTCTACTCGGTCTCGCGTCTCTCGCGTTGGTACAACCCTCGCGTGCACAGACGATTTATCAGGTCACATCGGCCTACCACCACATCGCCGTGGTGGACAGGGTCGGCTACCGTGTCCTGAGTTTCAACGGGTCGTGGGAATCGCGTGTGTCACTGGCGAATCCGCTCACGGGCCATTTCGAGTACTGCGAGCTCCTTCACGTGCCGTGGCTCTGGAATCCGGCGATGACCAACGTGCTCGTGGTCGGTCTCGGCGGCGGCAGCACGCAGCGGCTTTATCAGCATTACTACCCGTACGTGAATCTCGACACGGTCGAACTCGACCCCGCCGTGGTCTCCATCTCGAAGTATTATTTTCAGGCGCAGGAAACCGCGCGGCATAAGATTCACACGATGGACGGGCGCGTCTATCTGCGCCGCACGCAGAAGAAATATGACGCCATCCTGATGGACGCCTACTCCACGAGCCGTTACGGCTCGTTCATCCCGTACCATCTCGCGACGACAGAGTTTTTCACCCTCGCCGCCGCGAACCTCACCGAGAACGGCGTTCTCTGTTACAATGTCATCGGCAACTTGAACGGTTTTCGCGCGGATATCCTCGGCTCGGTCTACAAGACGATGCGCGGCGTTTTCCCGCAGGTCTGGCTGTTCCCAGCGAGCGACACCGGCAACGTCGTCCTCGTTGGAACGAAATCGAAGGAGCCTGTCACGCTCGCCGAATTGGAAAAACGCGCCGCCAGCCTCGTGAAGGACAAGGTCGTGACGCTGCCAAACTTCGACAAACGCGTGCGCGCCTTCCGCGCCGCGCCGCCCGCGAACCTCGCGCGCGCGAAGATGCTCACCGACGATTACGCGCCCGTGGATGGCCTCCTCACCGGCTCCGGACGCTGACGGTTTTGCGGCCTCAAACTGGCTGCACCAAGAAAAGACCCTCGTCGCCCGCGGAGGAGAGCCACGACTTCGCTAGAGCCAATCCACACCGACGCAGCGACGCCTCCATCAACGCGGGCGTGTAGCGGTATGAGAAAAAGACGCGCATCGAATCGCGCGGCTCCAGTAACAACTGCTCCCCACAGGCCATCAGTTCCCGACGGCGTGTCATCTCAAAGCGTGCCTCGATGCAGCACACGCCGAACTCCGCATCAGGTCCACCGGGGCGAAAAACCAGCGTCCCATCTTCCGGTGCCAGACCGATGCCACTCAGCGTGCTCAAGAGCCACGCACGCGTCTCTGGATTGTTGTACTGCGGCAGCACAGCAGCGACCGCGGCCGCGTAGTCACGCTCCTCTTCCGGCGCGAGATTCGCGCTGAGCAACACCGGCCCAGCCGCTGACATTATTTTGACGGCGGAAAAGAATTCCGCCGGCTCGAAGTTCGGGCTCAAGCCGAGCATCAGCGTCAATACCGGCGCGCCGAGATTGAATCCGTCCACCAGCGCCGCCCGCAGGGCAGCATCCGGCGGCAAGGCCGCGACCATCGGTGCCAACGTTTCGTTGGTCAGCGCCGCGCAACGTTCGTACGCCGCCAAGGCGAGCGCCCGGCTGACATCGTGGGAGCGATAGCAAGCCTTCGCTTCGGCCTCGCGCAGCGCCCCCAGCAGCAGGGCGTCTTTCTCGCCCGAGCCACAGCCGAGGCTGAGCACGCCGACCGCGCGCATCTTGAACTGGCCGGCCAGATCGCCGAAGGCGGTCCGATAAAGCGCGCGGCAACGCTCGTCACGAATCCAAGGAGAATGCGCCTTATGAACCGCCAGCCAGAGCGCCGCCTGTGCCTCGCTCTCATAATGCAGCGCGGCCGGGATCTCGCGCCGGCGCAGCGCAGCACGCGCGGCGGCCAGCAGCGCGCGTGGTTCCGCGGATTCGTGTATTATCACCTCAGCTGAATCACTCATCGAGAAAGAGTCGTCCCTTCAATTGGACCGCAGCCGCGCAACGTATGCGCCATCGACGCCGTCCTTGAATGGCAGCAGTTCGCGCTCGGCCTCGAGCGTAAGTCCGGGCTGTTCAGCGAGGAACCGTTGCACCAGTGCGCCGTTCTCCTCCGGCTCGAGGCTACAGGTGCTGTACACGAGCGCGCCGCCGGGCCGCAGCAACGGGGCGGCCTTCTGCAACAGCGCGAGCTGCATCTGGGCCAACCGCGCAATCTCCGCCGGCTGAATGCGCCAGCGCAAATCCACGCGACGGCTCATCACACCCGTGTTTGAGCAGGGCGCGTCGATCAAGATGCGGTCGACGCTCGCAGGCTGAAGTTTCAGCGTGGCGGTAGGGCTGATCTCGACGCAGGTGGCGCCGAGGCGCGTGCAGTTTTCCTGCACGAGCTTGAGGCGAATGTCATCGTTGTCGCTCGCGATCAGGCGGCCCTGATTTTGCATCCGTGCCGCTATGAGCGTGCTCTTGCCGCCCGGCGCGGCGCAGAGATCGAGGATGGTTTCGCCCGGCTGCGGATTGAGTAAATGAACGGCAAGGAGCGTACTCGGATCCTGTATATAGAAACCACCGTCACGAAAGCTGCCGAGGAGCGCGAGCGATGGATGCGCTTTCATTCGGAAGACATTGCTCTCGCCGATCCAATCCCAAGAGCCGAAGTCGTACTCTACGCCCTCCTCGCGCCAGCGATCGAGTAGCGGACCGGCGGTGGTCTTGAGCGTGTTCAGCCGCGCATAAGTGGGCGGCGGCTTATTGTTCCATTCGAGCAATCGCGCGGTGTCAGACAGACCCCAGCGGCCTTGCCAGCGGGCGACGAGCCATTCGGGATGCGACCAGCCGAGAGATGGCAACGTCTGTTTTAGCTCCGCGAGTGCTCGCCGCGCCTCGTCGGCTTCGCGCGTGTAGTTGCGAAGGAGAGCGTTGACGAAACCGGCCTGTGGACCGAAGCCGAAGCGTTTGGCGAGCTCGACGGTCTCGTGCACGGCGGCGTGGTCAGGCACACGGTCGAGCCAGAAGAGTTGGTAAAGGCCGAGCCGGAGGAGATCTTGCAGTGCGGGCTTCTGCGTGCGGCCAGCGGTCTTTCGCGCGATGAGCCAATCGAGCGCGGCCTGCCATCGGATAACGCCGCAGCACAACTCGCGGCAAAGGGCGCGGTCGGCAGGAGGGAGAGCAGCATCCATCAAAGCGCGGTCGAGCAGTTTCTCGGTGAAATTCTCGCCCTGTTCGCGCTGTCGCAACACGCGCGCGGCAATTTCTCTTGGCCTTTGAACTCCCACGCCCCTAATATGAGTGGTCGTGCAGATGCATGCGAGGAATTTGGCTCTATGAATTTTAAAGAAGAGTTCGAGAAACTGGTCGCCACTGGCAAAATTAAGCGCGCGGAGATTGAACCACTGGTGCAGCTGGCCACACACGGCTATTGCACCCACCGAAGCTGGGGTTTCGGCAAGGTCATCGCGGTGGACGCGGTGCTCGGACGGGTGATGATTGATTTCCAAGGCAAGAAAGGGCACCCGATGGACCTCGCCTTCGCCGCCACCTCACTGACGGCGATTCCGAAGGACCACATCCTCGCCCGAAAGGCCGCCGACCTCGCCGGCCTGCGCCAGATGGCCGCGCTACACCACCTCGACCTCATCCGCCTCGTCGTCAAGAGCTACGGCGGCAGGGCCACGGCCGACCAGATTCAGCAAGTGCTCGTGCCCGATGTGATCGCGGACGACTACAAGAAGTGGTGGGAGGTCGCCAAGCGCGAGATGAAGACCGACGGCCACTTCCTCGTGCCGGCCAAGAAGACCGAGGCCATCGTCCTTCAGGAAACCGAGATCACGCTTCAGGCTCGGCTGCTTGCCGATTTCCGCTCGGCGAAAGGCCTGAAGGCCCGGCTCGCAGTGACGCACGAACTCGTCAAGAGCGCCCACGACCTCACTGACAAGCTGGCCGTGGCCGCCGAGATTATCCCCGTCCTCAACGCGGACATCGCCAGCCATCTGCGTACTCAGCAGGCACTCGCGCTGGAGGCCATCTTCGCGCGCGACGATTTGCGCCACGCCACCGGCGCGGCTGTAATCGAAGGCGAACCGAACGCCAGCGGCATCTGGTCACAAAACCCGCGCCTTAACCAGCTGCTCGAGGAAATCGGTGCCGCCAAGCACCGCCGCTCGCTTCATTCCTTCCAGGAAAGCTCGCCGGTCTGGTTCGAGCCCGTGATCGGGATCATCAACACCGTCAGTGCGAAGCTCTGCCACGAGTGCGTGCAGGTGCTCGCGCAGGCGGGCCACCTCGACCGCGTGCGCGACGCCCTCGGCCGGCTCATCAGCCAGCATCAAGCCAGCAGCGAGCTGCTGCTCTGGCTCGCCAAGGATCGCTCCGACACCTTCGCCGATATCCTCGGGCCCGAGGTCTTCCGCGCCATGCTGACCGCGATGGAGCGCGACGCCTTTAATGAGAAGAAGTCCAACCGCCTGCGCGACTTCATCCTCGGCGACATGGAATTGATTGAGGACCTCGTCGGTTCAGCCGACATCGACGTCATCAAGGACCTGACCCGTGCGCTGCAGCTCTCGCCGAGCTTCGACGATATGGACAAGCGCTCTCTGCTCGCCCGCCTCGTCAAGGCCCACCCCGCCGTCCAGTCGCTCATCTCTGGCGAGCAGCACGCCAAGCAAGAGACCGTCCTCATCGTCTCGTGGTCGAGCCTCGAGCGGCGCAAGAACGAGTATGAGGAGATGGTGAAAGTGCAGATTCCGTCAAACTCGAAGGAGATTGCCATCGCCCGCAGTTACGGCGATCTCCGCGAGAATCACGAGTACAAGGCCGCGAAGGAGATGCAGAAAGTTCTCATGCGCCGCAAATCCGAACTGGAAACCCAGCTCGGACGGGCGCGCGGCACCGACTTCGCGAATCCCAAGACCGACACCGTCGGCATTGGCACCACTGTCACCGTCACTGAGACTGGCGGCCACCGCGAGACCTACACGCTGCTCGGTGCATGGGATGGAGATCCCGACAAAGGCATTCTCAGTTACCTCACGCCGCTCGCCCAAGCGCTGATGAACCAGCCTTCCA
This sequence comes from Akkermansia muciniphila, assembly GCA_945900775.1. Classification (GTDB taxonomy): domain Bacteria; phylum Verrucomicrobiota; class Verrucomicrobiia; order Limisphaerales; family SIAT01; genus SIAT01. The sequence goes on from CAMDJP010000036.1 coordinate 26,874, forward strand.
GCGCGACCGTCTCCTTCGAGATGGAAGGCTCCAAGAAACAGCTTCGCATCGAGAGCATCACCGCGGCCAAGCTAACGTAACCCACCACACGATTTCAGAGCAAAAGGCGCGGGAGGCTTCGAGCCCTCTGCGCCTTTTCAGCTTCACGTCACTTCGCCTGCGCGGCCTTGACCATCTCCGCCACTAGCTCATCGGCCTTCCATTCGTTGCCGACGAAAACCCGCTGCACGCGCCCCGCCGCATCGACCACCACCGTGCGCAGATTGTGGTTGAATACCGTGCCGTCGCGCGGGAAGACGAGGCCGAACTGCTCCGTCAGCGCGTCAATCTCGATCAACGCGCCGGTCGCGAAAGTCCAGCGCGCCGCATCATACGTCAGTCGTTCCGCATACGACTTCAATACTTCGGACGTATCTCGGTCGACGTCGAACGAGACCGAGAGGAAGTGCCAATTCGCCGGCGCGCCGTTTGTCGCCAGCAATTTCTCCTGCGCCTCGGCGAAGCGGGTCGACAGACGCGGACAAAAATCCGGCACGGGACATCGAGTGAAGATGAAGGTGAGCGCCAGCGCGCGACCTTTGAAGTCGTGCAGGGCAAAGGCGCGCC
>CAMDJP010000037.1 GCA_945900775.1 Akkermansia muciniphila
TGCTCGACCGCGCCGGAGGGGAGCGTTGCCCCGAGCGATTTGGCTTCGGGGAAAAGGAACCGCAATAGACCGCTGGCGGCGAACGCGCCTGCGCACTGGCTGGCGATGTACGGCAACGCGTCGGCCCACGGCATTCGTCGCGCGGCGCAGAAGCCTAGCGTGACGGCGGGGTTGAGATGCGCGCCGGAGATATCGCCCACGGCATAAATCATCGCCAGCACGACGAGGCCGAAGGTGAGTGCAACACCGACGTGCGTCACGGTGCCGGGAAAAGCCGCGTTGACAGTGATCGCGCCTGTCCCCGCGAAGACGAGGGCGAAGGTGCCGATAAATTCAGCCGTGTAACGTCTCATTTCGAAAACAGACCAATCTTCTCGGAAACGAAGAGCGCCGACAAGTGACGATTCTGTGACGCGTTGAACTACTTCATCATGTCGGCCATCTGGAAGAGACGCACCAACAGGTACGCAGCACCGCCCGCGGCGGGAATCGTGAGAATCCACGCCCAGACGATGCGCTCGACGACGTTCCATTTGACGGCGTTGAGCCGCTTGGCCGCACCCACGCCGAGGACCGCAGCGGCGATGTTGTGCGTGGTGGAGACGGGGATGCCCAGCGTGCCTGTGACAAAGAGCACAGCGGCAGAAGCGGTCTCAGCAGCGAAGCCGTTCACGGGTTGGAGTTTCACCATCTTGTGACCGAGCGTCTTGATGATGCGCCAACCGCCGGCGGCGGTGCCGGCGCACATGGTGATGGCGCAAGTAACCTTGATCCACATGGCGATTTCGAGTTCGCCCGTTTCCGACTTGGTGGTCTTGAGAAAATTGATCCACTCCGGGGCGTTTTCGAACGCGCCCGCGCTGGTGCCAGCGACAAGCGCCAGCGCGATGATGCCCATCGTCTTCTGCGCGTCGTTGGTGCCGTGCATGAAGCCCATCGCGGCGGAGCTGACGATTTGCATCCGACCAAAAACATTGTTCACCCACTGCGGCTTCCAGTTCCGGAGCAATAAATACAGCAGCCCCATCAGCAGAAATCCTAAACATAGCCCAATGATGGGGGAGGTAATCATGGGGACGATAACTTTCCAAAGCAGCCCTTTGCCTTTCCACCAATGATCAGCGGCAGGCTGCGACCAGATGATGGCGTCCCAACCTTTCGGGCTGGCAGCCAAAGTGGCTCCAACCAAACCGCCAATCATTGCGTGCGATGAGCTGGAGGGCAGTCCGTAGTACCACGTGAGCAGGTTCCAAATGATGCCGCCCATGAGCGCGCAGCCAATGACGCCCTGCGTGACCGCTTGAGTATCCACCAAGCCGGAGGCGATTGTCTTGGCCACCGCCGTGCCCCACAGTGCGCCGAGCAGGTTGGTAATGGCCGCCAGAAAAATCGCCTGCCGAGGCGAGAGCGCTTTGGTGGCGACGACTGTGGCGATGGAGTTAGCCGTGTCGTGGAAGCCGTTGATGAACTCGAACACCAACGCAATCAGCACGACCAGAATTATGAGCTCAAATCCCATGACAGGCGGCGGTCAGGAGTTCTTCATCACGATGTGGCTGACGACGTTGCCGGCGTCGCGGCAGCGGTCGGTCACCTTCTCGAGCAGATCATACAGATCGCGCAGGATGATCACGCGCAGCGCCTCGTGTTTGCCGCTGTAAAGATCAGCGAGCAGTTCAAGCACCACCTTATCAGCCTCGCCCTCGAAATACTGGAGCTTGTCGTTCAACTCCTTCACCTGGTCGAGCGGTGGCATCTTCCGCAGCAGCTTGACCATCTCGACGAGCGTCGCGCTCGCCTTCTCGATCAGATCGGCCTGTCGACTGAAGCTCACGCCCTTGAGCTGGCTGGCGGAAATCTTGTAGCGCTCCGCAAACTTCTCCACCGTCTTCGGAATCCGGTAGAGGGCGTTGGAAAGCTCCTCGATGTCTTCGCGCTCGAGGCCGGTGACGAACGTATCCACCAACCGTTCGCTAATCTCCTCGCTGATGCGCTTCTCCTTGCGGCGAACGAACGCGAAGCCCTCTAGCGAAGTCGCTTCCGCCGGCTGCTTCAGGATTTCGCCCAAGGCATCCACGCTCGCCTTGGATTCCTCGGCGCTGGCCTCAAGCAGATCGTAGAACTTGTCGCCTTTACCGAACAGTTGTTGGAGTGAGAACATAATTGATAGAATGTTAAGTGGCGGCTTTCTTTGCCGCATTGTCACTTTATTGCCACGGGAAAATCATCAACAAATAAAAATGTTACGCGTCCGTAACAATTCACGGCAAATCAAGGGCGGATGAGCAGCTTGCCGAGCACCTGTCGCGACCGGAGCGCGGCGAAGGCCGCCGGCGTTTCCATGAGCGGAAATATACGGTCCACCACCGGCTTCAAGCGGCCGTCCGCCACCCAGTCGAGTGTGGCGACGAGATCGGCGCGGTTGCGACCGTAACTGCCGACCAGCCGTTGCTGTTTTACGAAGAAAGGCCAGAGCGGGAGCGTTACATCTCGTCCCGCCGTCGCGCCGCACGTCACGACCGTGCCTCCGCGCGCGAGACACTCGAGCACCCGCGCCAGCAGCGGCCCACCTACGTGCTCCACCGCGAGATCCACACCGCGCTTACCGGTGAGTCGGCGCACCTCGCTCGGCCAGTCCGCCGCGGACGAATCAACCGCCACCTCCGCACCGAGCCGCAAGGCCAACTCACGTTTCGTTACCGTCGAGCCGGTGGCGATGACCCGTGCGCCGAGGCCTTTGGCGATCTGGATTGTCGCCGAGCCGACGCCGCTGGCCGCTCCAATGACGAGCACCCAATCGCCCGCGCGCACCTTGGTGCGGTCGGTGAGCATGTGCATCGCCGTGCTGCCTGCAAGCGTGAGCGCGGCGGCGGTCTCGAAACTCACTTCTCTGGGTAACAGCACGAGCGCCCGCGCGGGGACGGGGACAAACTCGGCAAAGCCACCGTCGCGCTGGACTCCTAGAAGTTCACCTTTCAGACAGAAAGAATCTTCCCCGCACCGGCAATACTCGCACTGGCCGCAGGTGAGATTGGACTGCACCGCCACGCGGTCGCCAAGGCGCCATCCGCTCACGCCCGGACCGCACGCGTAAATCTCACCGGCCACCTCGCCGCCGGGCGTGCGCGGAAGCTGGAGGGGCATCGGCAAGCACGCCTCCTCAAGCCAGAGATCGAGGCGGTTCAAGCCGCACGCCCGCACACGCACCATCACCTCATTCGGGGCGAGGGGCGCAGGCTGCAATTCCCGCAGCTCGAACCGACCCGGCTGGCCGTGGGCGATGAGCTGACAGGCTTTCATTGAGGACACCGTTTTACTTTTTGGCCGGGGCGGGCCAGACCCAGTCTCCCTTGTCGAAGTCAACGCTCGTTCCGCTCTTCACCGCCACCGTAGCGTTGTCGTCCTTCCCATCCCAGCCCACCGACCAGAGCGTGAACCGGCCCTCCGGCTCGCGGCGGTAATAAATCGGCTGACCGCTGACGACGTCACGCGGCAGTTCGGCGATGAACCCAGGCATAAGCGCGTCGAGCGTCTCGGGCAGTTGCCCTTTGGCGAGACGATAACGATCGAGGGCGCAGGCGATGCGCGCCTGATCCACGGCCGTTTGCAGGGTGCCAAAACGCTGTGCCGAACGACTTAACGCCGGGAACAGCATCTTGCAAAAGACATTGTAGGGCGTGGTGCGCATCTCTTTTAACTGCGTATCAGACGCGGCGGCCTTCGCCGGAAAGATGCGCCGTGCCTTCACATCCACGAGCGGCAGAGTGGTCTCCATGTGCATCCGATTCACGGCGAGTTTGTTCTGATAAATCCAACCAGCGGGCACGAAACGCATGCCAATTGAGTTTACCCACTTCCCGGCACCATCTCCCCCTAACACGCCCCGAAACTGCTCGCGATCGCCGGCGAGGATGGCGTCGAAAAAACCGTTCGCGAAGACGTCGCGCTCTCCACGAATCGCGAAGCCGAAGCTCGCCAGCATATCCACGTCCGCCAACTCACGTTGCAGCTCCTGCAATTGCGCATCCGACCAACGCCGCTTGGCGAGGCCATCCCATAAGTCCTGTATCGCCACCTCGATAAGGATGATGCGGACGAGCTGCGAGATGAGCAGCGGCTCCGTGCGCAACGTCCGCGCGAGATAGAGCTGCATCCGCACATCAGCCAGCGCATCATCCGTCTGACCGAGAGCGAGCCGAGCGGAGGCGCGATAGTGGAATGCGCGCGCGGCCGAACGCAGCACTCCGAGATGGGGCAGGAGTGTGGCCGCGCCCTGCTCGTAATGAATGTCGTAGCGGACATGCGGCAGCTTACCGGCCGCGGCCAATTCGTCGAACGCAGGCCGGTAATGTTCGAGCACCTCCAGAAGCAGCGGCGCCGGCGGACCAGCGGGAGCATTGGTGATTTTCTCCGCTTCGAGATGCGCCTTCAGGATGACATCGAGGTCGTTCGTCCGGCCCAATCGCCAGCCGCTGGAGCTGCGGTCGCTCCAATTCGGAAAGGCGACTTGGGCCCGTTTGTGCGCGGCCTCGTCCATCTTTATCCGGTTAGTCTGCGGATCCGATTTCGGGTTGAAGAGACCGGCGAGCAGCGGCGTTTTAGCGAAGTTCCCCTCATCCGGGACAGGCGGCGGCACGAGTGCGCGCCAATCGAACTTCTCGCCCTTGGCCTCCCACTCGGTGCGGAACTCCTCCCACGCGCGGCGCCCGCGCCAGCTCTCGAACCAGACGAGGACCAGCAGCATCATCAACAAGCAAGGAATCGCACAGAAACAAACCCACTTGAGCGTCTGCCAGCGAAAAAACCAGCCCGTGAATCGCGCAAAACGTCCCGTTTGCGAAGGCGGAGTCTGCGAGGCCGGTGCGGGTTCCAAGTTCATCTACGGTGTTGTGTCATAGGCAATCCGCTACGGCAACAACTTTACCCAGTGCGGCAGGCACGAGAAAGTTGCTGACACTCACGCGGCTTCGGCTTAGTTGTACTGTAGTAACCGACCCAAGATAACGTGAGCCAACGAACCGAAAAATGCCTGCAGGAGGAGTCGCTCTCGAACCCCATCGACACCGCCACGCTCGTCAATAACATCATCCTCGACGCCGTGGACATGGGCGCGAGCGACGTACATATCGAGCCGTGGGCCGAAAAGGTCGGCGTACGGGTACGCGTCAATGGTGTGCTCCAGGAGTTGACGTACATCCCGCTCGAGTTCAAAGATCGCATCGTGGGTCGCTTCAAGGTGCTAGCGAACCTCGCCAGCCATTTGCACGGCATACCGCAAGACGGTAAGGCCACCCTCGACGCCGAAGTGGGCGGGGCGGAAATGCGCGTCTCCATCTTCCCGACCGTGCTCGGCGAAAAAGTGGTGCTGCGACTCTTCAGTTCAAAGACTCGCTCGTACGATTTACGCTCGCTCGGCCTCGATGAAGAAACCTTCACCATCTACCAAAGCATTCTGAACAAGCCAGGTGGCCTTATTTTGCTCACGGGCCCGACCGGTTCCGGAAAGACGACCGCCATTTACGCGTCCATTTCTTACCTCTTTGAAAAACACGGGCCGACGATGAGCATCTCTTCCGTCGAAGATCCTGTGGAGGTAAACCTGCAAATGGTGAACCAATCGCAGCTGAACCCAGCGATGGAATTCACCTATCCCATCGCGCTCCGCTCCCTGATGCGGCAGGACCCTCAGGTAATCATGATCGGTGAGATTCGTGACGTGGACACCGCGCAGATTGCCGTGCAGGCCGGCATGACCGGTCACCTCGTCATCAGCACCATCCACTCCGGCTCCACCGGCGGCGTCTTCGCCCGTCTCATCAACATGGAGATCGAGCCGTTCCTGCTGGCCTCCAGCATCATCGCCGTGCTCGGCGTTCGCCTCGTGCGCGGCAACTGCCAGCATTGCCTCGAGCCGTACTCGCCCGACCCACTTGCGATGCGAATGGTTCCCGAGGCGATACAACAAACGACCACCTTCTACCGCGGCGCTGGCTGCGATCAATGTCACCACACAGGTTATACCGGCCGAACCGCGCTCACCGAACTGCTCACTGTAACGGAAGAAATTCGCGAAGCGGTCATTGCTAAGCGCCCCACCCGCGCCATTCAAGCTCTCGCCGTCGAAAAAGGGATGAAGACGCTGTTCGACATCGGCCTCGCCAAGGCTGTCGCAGGCCAGACCACACTTGAGGAAGTGATGAAGGTCGTCGCCTCCGACCAACTCTGAGCCGCGGCGGCGCCGCTCCGATTCCGTGGCCACGATTCTTCTCGCGCTCGCCCTGCTGAGCCTCGCGCTCGCGCTCTGGCAACTTTTCGCCGCGTGGCGTTTCCCACTACATAAGCGTATCGCGGACAAATCCTTCGCTCCGACAGTCACGCTGCTCAAGCCGCTCAAGGGCCGTGACAGCGAAACCACCCAGTGTCTGTGAAGCTGGCTTGCTCAGAATTACGGTGGGCCAACGCAGATTCTCTTCGGCGTGACGGACGAGAGCGATCCCGTTTGCGAGACCGTCCGCGCGCTGCTCGCGGAGTTCCAACAGGCCGACGCGCAGCTTGTGATTTGCCGCGAATCACTCGGCGCGAACGCGAAGGTTTCCACGCTCATCCAGCTTGAGCGCCATGCGAAGCACAGCGTCATAATCGTCAGCGATGCAGACGTGCTCGTGCCGGCAGATTTCCTCGTCAACGTCGTCGCGCCGCTGCGCGACAGCGGCGTTGGTCTCGTGAACTGCTTTTATCGCCTCGCGAACCCAAGGTCGGCTGCGATGCGCTGGGAAGCTGTCGCGGTGAACGCCGATTTCTGGAGCCAGGTGCTCCAGTCACGCATGCTCAAGCAAATCGACTTTGCACTCGGCGCGGTGATGGCGGTGCGCCGCACGGCGCTCGAGGAAATCGGAGGTTTCAGCACATTGACCAACCATCTCGCGGACGACTATCAACTCGGCCACCGCATCGCCGCCCAAGGCCATCGCATCGAGTTATGCCCTGTCGTGGTCGAGTGCCGTGAATCGCCCCAGAATGCGCGCGCGGTCTGGGCGCAGCAACTCCGTTGGGCCCGCACCATTCGCGTTTGTCAGCCTGTGCCCTATTTCTTCAGCATCCTCAGCAACGCTACACTCTGGCCGCTGCTGCTGCTGGTGTGCCTCCCGAACTGGATGGTTCCGCTCAACTTGCCCCCGTCGCAAGGTCAGCTCGGAGGAACTGCGCTCTCTCTGAACCTGCCGTGGCTCGTATTCCTGCTCTGCCTCATTTACCGACTCGGAATCGCCGCTTGGTTGCAACGGCGGCTGACCGGCGAGTCGGTGCCCTTCGCGCAGGCACTGATGGCACCGGTGAAAGATCTGCTCGGCGCAGTAATCTGGCTGACAGCGTTCCTCGGTAACCATGTTGAGTGGCGCGGGGAGCGTTATCGAGTGAATCGGGACGGACAATTAACGCGGCTCTGAAGTGCGCAAGTCAGCACTTACTACAGGCAGATTTTAGCTTCAATAATTCAGGTCTCGTATTGTCTAAATCAGATTCGACCACCGAACGAAGCTGATAAGTTCATATGAAAATCGACAACCTCCTGGTCGTCACGAATTTTGCCTGCGCCGCAATCATTCAAAACCAGTCGAGCCACGCGCGGAAGTAGGGTGACATCGACTGCTGGGTGAGCTGCGACGGCACCTTCTGGCAAAAGCGGAGCCAGCCCGCGCCGAACGAGCCAGGGACCGTATGGATGAACGTCGCCGCAGGTCGCGCTTTACAATGTCCAGCCGGGGCGGTAATCGCGCTTCACGAGTTTGGAGACGTCCATGTTCCGCGCTTTCATGTTTGGGCCGTCCCAGTCGACTTTCTTGCCGGTGCGCACCGCAAGGTTGCCCATGAGTACCATCTCTGTGAACGGACCGGCATAGTCGAGGCTGGCCATGCCCTTGAGCACCTTGCCCTGGATGGCTTCTACGAACTCCTTGTGATGGCCGGGCGAGCGAGCCAGCGTCTGGTCGGGCTTGGCGAATTCCTTCGTCTTGGAATCCGTCGTGAACTTCGGCGCTCCTCCGTAGGTCTCGCAGGTCATCTTACCCTTCTCACCGATGAAGAGTGACCCGTTGTCGGGCGACTTCGCATCGGCGGCGAGGCCGAGCAGTTCGTTCGTCGGCTTTTTACCACCGTCATACCAGACGATTTTTACCGGCGGCATCTCGCCGTGCTCGGTCTTGCGCGCGGGGAACTGGTAGGTGATGACGCAGGACTTGGGAGCCATCTCGCTAGTCGCGCCATCGGAAACAGCCTCGACGCTGTCCGCGTGGCCGAGATGCAGTGCCCAGAATGCCGGGTCCATCAAGTGGCACGCCATGTCGCCGAGCGCGCCGGTGCCAAAATCCCACCAACCGCGCCACGCGAAGGTGTGATACACGGTGCCGCCACGACGTTTCTTGCCATCCTTCGCATCCTCGTCGGGCCACGTGGACTTGAAAGGGCGCATCGGCGCGGGGCCGAGGAAGACATCCCAGTCCAGCGTGGCGGGCACGGGGTCCTCGCCGGCAGGGCGATTGCGACCCTGAGGCCAGATGGGGCGGTTGGTCCAGATGTGCGCCTCGCGAACCTTGCCAATGGCCCCGGCCCAGATGAGTTCGCAGAAGTTGCGCACGTCGCTGCCGGAGTGGCCCTGATTGCCCATGAGCGTGGCGACCTTCTTCGCTTTGGCAATCTCAGCGAGTTGACGCGCCTCCCAGACTGAGTGCGTGAGCGGCTTCTGCACATACGCGCCCTTGCCGAGGTTCATGCCCAGCGCGGCGGCCAGCGCGTGATGGTGGTCCGGCGTACTGATGGAGACGCCGTCAAAATCCTTCTGCTGCTCATACATCTTCCGATAATCGCGGTGCAACTTGGCCTTCGGATAAAGCGCGGCGGCCTTCTTGAGCGTGCCCTCGTCCACGTCGCACAACGCCACGATGTCCGCCCCGGCGGCGGCGATGCCGCTGATGTCGCTCGAACCCTTGCCTCCCACGCCGATGCCGGCGATGGCCACGCGGCTGTTTAAGTTCTGCCCGCGCAAGAAGGCGGGCGCAGACATCGCGGCTAGGCTGGCGGCGAGCGTAGAACGGTGGAGGAATTGGCGACGGTTCAAGGTCAGGTTGGTTTTCATGGTAATAATTTTGACGGCGACACTCCTTGGCTACCTTCAATGCAGGATTCCGACAAGCGTTTTCCTTCGGGCCATTGTGAAAACTTCCCCTCGCGACCATTCACACCAGCAGAACGATTTTCCAATCGGGCGACGACGCCGGCCGTCGGTCAGTATTACTTCTTATTTAACGGGACAGCCGATTGCGAGGTGACCGAGATGCTGAAGGCAGCGGCACGCCGATGAATCAGCAGTGCTCGCCGGCCATCGCGTCTGTTTCCTTCAGTTGCAGTTGGAACGGTTCCAGCGGCGTCGGGCGGTCATGATCGAGGAAGTTCTCGCAAACGCGGAAAAATTCGGCCTTCGTCGTCACGCGTCGAATGTCGTGAAGAAAACGGCCCGTCGGCTCCACGCCGAGACCGATGAAGTTCATGTACTTCTTCATCTTCTGCACATGCAACATCTCCTGCACAGCGGTCGGACAAGTCGTTTCGTAGAGGCGCCGCACATACTCAAGCACGTCCTGCCCAGTCGGCACAAATACCGTCTCGCTGCTCCGGCGCTGACGAATCTGCTGAAAAAGCCAGGGGTTGCGGATTGCGCCGCGGCCGATCATCAACCCCTTCGCGCCGGTGAACCGCAGCACTTCTTCCGCTTTCGCCGCGGAATAAACATTGCCGTTCGCCAACACCGGGCAGGGCAGCACCGTGACCGCGCGCGCGATGAAATCGTAATGCACCTCGCTCCGGTACATCTCGGCCACGGTGCGACCGTGGACGGTGAGGAGATCGATTGAATGCTTTGCGAAGATGGGCAGCAACTCCTCGAACACGCTTGGGCTGTCGAAGCCGAGTCGCGTCTTCACCGTGAACTTCACCGGCGCCGCAACGGCATCCCTCAGCGCGCCGAGGATGGCGTCTACCCGCTTCGGTTCACGCAGCAACCCACCGCCAGCGCACTTGCGATAGACCACCGGCGCAGGACAACCGAGATTCAAGTCCACCGCGGCGATCGAGTGCTGTTGCAATTCCTTTGCCGTACGAACGAGCGCGGCGATGTCGTTGCCAATCATCTGCGCGATGACTGGGCGGGCTGTGGGGTTCTGCGTGATGGATTCGAGGATCCACGGCTCAAGCCGCGACGTGGCATGGACGCGGAAGTATTCGGTGTAATACAGATCCGCCCCGCCGTATGCGACCATCAGGCGCCAGAACGGCAGATCGGTCACATCCTGCATCGGGGCAAGCGCCAGTAGCGGTTCAGGCCTGCTCAGCAGGTCGTTGAATTGTGAGCAAGAACTCACGGCGTCAGCCTAGCGGAACTGCGGATGCTGCTGCAATTGTTCCCATGACTTCGGCGACAACGGCGCCTGGCAGTAATGCGCCGTGTGCAGCGGTTCGGCGCTATGGGAACGGCGCGCGCGCTCCAGCCAGCGGCGGCCGAGCGGTTCTTCAATTAGGGAAGGCGTATTCGCGGCGATAGTCGTCTCCTCCTTCTCGCCCGTTGCGTGACCGGCGCCGACGTGGAAGCCGGCGAGCAGCAGTGTGGCGCGTAGTAGTGTGCTGCGAGAATAGGTCGGCAGCGCGCACGGCTGGTCAGGCGCGAGGAGTTGGAACAGCCGCGTGAAGAGCGGCAACGTCCACATCGCTGGGTTTTTCGGCGGCGAAAATGGATCGAAGAAAATAGCGTGCGGCTTCGGCAACACCTCGGCGACGGAGCTAGCGAGCAGGGTCGGAAAATCACCCAGCCGCAATTCCCATTCGGTCTTCTGCGCGCCGTCGGCGAACGTCACGCGACCGCTCTCCGCCAACTCCCGCGCCGGCGCTTCGTAGCCTTGCAGGTAACCGAGCGCCTCCGCGTATTCGATCGCGAACCGCAGGGGTTCGTTTGTATGGTCGAAGCTGATGATTCGGAGCGCGCAGTTCAAATCGCGGGTAGCTCGCAGGGCTGTCAATGCGTTCGCCGCCGCGCCAAGGCCGACATCCCAGATGACGAATTCTCCCGCATACGCGGCGAGTCGCTCGCGCAGGCGAAGTTGGCGCACGTAGAGGGCCTCCGCCTCGGCGGCCGGGCCGATAACCGGATGAAATGTCTCGCACTCGGTCACCGAATGGAGACTGTGAACCCCATTAGCGAGCCGGACGAGTCGATACTGTGCCGATGCCGTCACGCTGGCAGGATAACAAGGAGCACGGCTAGGTGCGGCAAAAATCTCTTTGCCGGTGGGACGGCATAAAGCTACTTTAGCCGCGCATTGACCGATGGTGTAACGGTAGCACAAGGCCCTTTGGAGGCCTTTGTCTTGGTTCGAATCCAAGTCGGTCAACCATTTCCCTCTCCCTTCAAGGTTTCCGCAAAGGCAAATTCTGGCGTTCAGCCAACAGTTTGCGTAGTCGCTCATTCTCCGCTTCGATCCCATCGAGACGCTTTTTAAATTTCTCCAGTTCAGTCTGTAGATTCAAAATCTCCGGCTGGATTAAGGCCGACTCAATTACCACACCGTAATCTTCGACAGAAAACTTCGTAGGCATATCGGCGCAGCGGGTGATGATTTCGAGCGCTTGGCCGAGCGTAATCGCCCGCAACGGTCTCACTAGGCCCTGCATCTTCACAGCATGTGGGTCCCATGAATCGAGCGAGCTACTCGGCTTGCCCGGTATTGGCAGCCCAGTATTTGGATCGATTGTCGCCTCTTTCTCGGGTTTTTTTGGCACAACGAGTTTCGACGGGACGAATAGGAAGTTGATATGAGTTGTGGCCGGATCGACCTTGGCCGCTATCTTAATCAAAACTTCTACGGCTTCGCTCAACGAAAAACCCTCGAGTGACAGAAGCTCTGGTAGCACTACAGAATCGAGCTTGGCTCGGATGGTAACTTTCCCTGTCGGCGGCTTGCTGGACACCGGTTGCGCCAGTAAGACAGAGGTTGAAATAGTGACGAGAACGAAAACGTTCATCAAGGAACGAGGCGCTGCATTCATGTGTGTGAACAAATGGTGCACGCCAACAAATTGCTGTCAATGTGATCCCTACAACACCACGTGCGTCATGCGGTTGATGGAAGCGAGAAAATTGAATCCGTACTAACTGCTGTTTTGGCGGCGAACAACTAATTCGAGGAATCACCATCTGGCAACGAGAAAGCCAGCCAAGCCAGCCACGCGCCTAGCGCCACCGCAGCCAGACAGAGGAGTGTGCCCGCCCAACCGAGCGCCAGCGGCTTCGCCCAGAGCAGCCACGCGACCAATGAAACGAGCAAAACGTCCGCCATCAGCAGCGACCAACGAAGGCGACGGCGAAGCATCGCTGAAAATACACGCGCAGAATCAGCGACTGGGTCGCTCGCTGCAGCTTCGCCACGGAGGAAGTTGCCGAGGCCGTGACTGAACTCGGCTGGCGGGGATGCGGAATCGCTCTGACCGACGACTTTGCTACCCTCCATTAAATTGACGAGGCCACGGCCGAGGACGGGCTTATTCATCGTCAATCCTCCGCAAACAGGAATTCAAGATCGGTCTTCGACAGGCTGCGCGCGAAGCCTTCCTCGCCGAGCACGTCGGCAATGGTCTGCGACTTGCGCTGCTGGAGCTCCCAGATTTTCTCCTCGACCGTGCCGGGCGCGATGAGCCGGTAGGCGTTCACCGTGCGAGTCTGGCCGATGCGATGTGAGCGGTCGATGGCCTGCGCTTCGACGGCGGGGTTCCACCACGGGTCGTACAGGATAACGTAACTGGCAGTGGTGAGGTTCAGGCCGGTGCCGGCGGCGCGCAGACTGAGCAGAAAGACGGCGGCCCTGTCGTCGGCTTGGAAGGCGTTCACTACGTCCTGTCGATTCTTGGTTTCACCGGTGAGCAGGTGCGTAGGAATCTGGCGTGCGTGGCAGACAGTCTCGATGATTTTCAGCATCTGGACAAACTGGCTGAAGACGAGAATCTTCTCGCCGCGCTCGATGAGCGGCACGAGCAACTCCATGAGCGTCTCGGTCTTGCCGGAGACGGCGTCGCTGCCGACGAGCCGCGGGTGGCAGCAGACCTGGCGCAGGCGCGTGAGCGCAGCGAGCACCTGCATCTTGCTCTGGCCGACGCCCTTCTCAGCAACGGTCTGCATCACCTGGTCACGGCTACGGCGCAACTCGGCAAGGTAAAGTTTCCGCTGGGCCTCACCTAATTCACAATCGCGGCGCTGCTCGATGCGCTCGGGCAGGTCTTTGGCCACCTGCACCTTGAGCCGGCGCAATAAGAGCGGACGCAAGCGCGAAGAAAGACGGCGGCGCGCGATGCGGCGGGCGACGATGGCCTCCTCGCTCTCGCCTTGCGGCTCGTACACGTCGTGAAAATGGGAGGCCGAACCGAGATAGCCGGGCTGGACGAAATCCACGATGCTCCAGAGGTCGGTGAGTCGGTTTTCAATGGGCGTGCCGGTAAGCGCGAGTCGCTGCTCGGAATGGATCTGCTTCACGGCGGACGTGACCTGTGCGCCGGGGTTCTTGATGAACTGCGCCTCGTCGAGGATCACGGCGCGGAAGTCGAACTTCTGTAGTTCCTCGAGGTCGCGCCGGAGCAACGCGTAATTCGTCACGATGATGTCGTACTGCGGGATTTGCTTGCGCAGGTTGTGGCGCGCCGCGCCGCTCTCGAGCACGAGCACCTTGCAACCGGGCGTGAACTTCTCCGCCTCGCGCTCCCAGTTGTGCAACACCGAGGCGGGACAGATGACGAGCGAGGGCTTCGGATTATCGGGATGCTGCTCGCGCAGCCATGCCAACCACGTGAGGGCCTGCAGCGTTTTGCCGAGGCCCATGTCGTCCGCGAGAACGCCGCCCAATCCGAGGTTGGTGAGATGGCAGAGGAAATCGAAGCCTTCCTTCTGGTACGGCCGCAACTCCGCGTTGAGCTGTTTCGGCAACTCCGTGGTCGCGATTCCCTCGAAATGCTGGATGCGATTGCGAAGCTGCGTGGCCTGCTGCGTGGCACCGAAAAGCGTCAGCTCAGCCTCGGTCAGGTGCGCAGCCTGCTCGAGCGGCACTCGCTGGGCGTCGGCGGAAAGACCTTCCAAACCGATGTCGGCAATCATCTCCTGCGCGGCGTGCACAGCCTCCACATCCAGTTCCACCCAGCCGCCGTCGGGCAGCTTGACGAAACGCGTGGTGGCCATGGCGAGACGCTCGAGGTCAGCCTTGCTGAGCTGGAGCCCCTCCTGCTCCCATTCGGCGGAGACGGAAAGCCAGTCGATACCGCTGCCCTGCACGAGCAGCTTCGGCCTCAACTTGCGCGGCGAGAGGAACAGGCGTTGGAATGCCGTGTTACCGAGGTACTCTGTACCCTCCGGTTTGTCCGGCCAGATGGCGGCGAGCGTGTTCAGGAAATTCTCGTTCGCGTCGCCGATCCACAGGCCCGCTTCGGGCGTGAACCAATCGAGCCGGCGCAGCCACTGCACCGCCCGGTCGAGGCGCGCATCGTCGAGCACCTCGGGTTTGCCGTTCGGCAAGTGCGCCGTTTGGTCGAACTGCCACTCGTGACCCGCCCAGTGCCACATGCTGCCATCGCGTTCACTGCGGGCGAGCAGGCGAAGCTGGACGCGATCCTCAATCAGCTCGAAAACAAACTGCGGCTGGGCGGCGTGCGCCACGCAAAGCTGGTCCCAATCCACATGCGGGTCGGGATGCGATTTGCGCAGGCGCGTGAGGAAGCGGTGGCTGAGCTTGGCCACCGGCGCGAGAGGTTGCTGCAGCCAGCGGTCAAGCAGCGACTCAGGCGGGCTGTTACGAAGCAGATAAAAGGTGTCCTCGACCAACGCCAATGCGGGCCGGCCGACGAAAAACTTTACCTCGTTCAACGGCAAGAGCCGGCCATGAGGCAGCCGCAATTGATGCGTGAAGGAAAGTTCGGTGGAACCGTTCTGCAGGTGAGGCACTAATTCGGCGATCTGCCCTTGGAACCTGAGCGGCGCAACCGCTCCGTGCAGGCGGCCGTGATCGCCCCAGCGGGCGAGCCACTCGATTAACCCACCGCCGTTCAATCGCAAATCGGGCGTCTCGTCGTCATGATCGGTGTGATTCTCGGCGATCCACTCGATGAACTCCCAGTCGGCTGCGGGGAATAGCTCCTTCTCATGCGTCGCACGCGAGGTGAGCTCGATGACTTCGGCGAGTGATTTGACCTTCTCGCCCGTGCGCGGGCGGGAAAGGTGGAACCGTACCGAGAGCGCGTGCAGACCGGGCCGCTGCTCGTCGGCCGTCGGCGCGCAGAACACCCGGAGCTGGGCGCGCGGCTGGTCGAGGTGCTCCGGCGCGGGCGGAAACATCCAGCGCTCCATCTGCGAGAGAGTATCCTGCTCGCGTTCGGCCTCCTCCAGCTCAGCGAAACGGTCGAGATTAGCGTGAGACTGGAGCTCGGGCGGGAGCGAGTGTTTGTGCCGCAGGAACTGGATGGCTAATTCCTCCAGTCGCCCGTCAGTGCGCATTGCCAGCAGCCTCGGCCACCATTCCTCACCGGGGAAATCTTTGCGCGTGAGCGAAAGTCGCTCAAAGTAATCCTCGAGCAGCAGCCACGCGCGCTGGGAATCGGCGCAGCTCGCGAAGAGGCGCAGCACCTCAGTGCGACCAGCCACGGCGGCCTTCGAATCGGCCAGCTCACGGCGCAAGTCTGCGAAGGCGCCATAGGTCTTGGACAAGACCGAATTGTTCGCGTCGTACTTCGAGGCGCCCGCGGGTCGCGGCGCGCCGGGTTGCTTGCGTGAAAGTCTGGCCATTATAGCAGTTCGCAAAAAGGGCTTCCTATCTCCTCACAGAACGGCCAAGCCGGTCAACACGTTTTCTTTCACAATCGGTACACAAGAGAACGACGACGGATACACGTGACGCTTTTAGAGGGGGTTCTCGTAGAAAATAACGCGGCAGAAGAACCTGCTTCCAGCCTTGCTGGAGGCTTCTGCAGGGACGGAAGAGGACTATGCACCCACGGCTCGGGCGGCGGCGAGGTCGTTCCGGCGCTGGGCCATGCTCTTGAAAAACTCGTAACCCTCGCGCAGTCGACGAACACAGACGTCCTTGTCCTCGAGCATCGTCTTGATGATGCGGAGAATCGGCTTCGGCCGTAGGTAGTAGCGGCGGTAGAAACGCTCGACGTTCTCGTAGATCTCGTCCTTCGAGAGGCCGGGGTACTCGAGGGCGCTCTGCTGGAAACCGTCCCCCTCCACGAGATCGGTCTTGTCCTTTTTCACGAACCAGCCGTTCAGCTTGGCCTGCTCGAAAAGCTCCGTGCCCGGATACGGCGCAGCGAGGGAAACCTGCATGCTGAAGACGTCTAACTCCTGCGCAAAGCGGATGGTGTTCTCGCGCGTCTCGACCGGCAGACCGAGGATGAAAGTACCGTGAATGATGACGCCGGCCTTGTGGCAGTCCTTGGTAAAACGGCGCATCTCGTCGGTGGTCACACCTTTCTTGATGCGCGTGAGGGTCTCGTCGTTGCCACTCTCGTAGCCGACGAGGAAAAGGCGGAGGCCGTTGTCCTTGAAACTTTTGATGGTGTCGTAATCGAGGTTCGCGCGGCTGTTGCAAGACCAGTCCACGCCGAGCGGGCCGAGCTTCTTCGCGATTTCGCGAGCCCGTGGGAGATTCGCGGTGAAGGTGTCGTCATCGAAAAAGAACTCGCGCACTTGCGGGAAGATTTTCTTCATGTAGGCCATCTCGTCAGCGACGTTCTGGGCAGAGCGGACGCGATACTTGTGCCCGCCGATGGTCTGGGGCCAGAGGCAGAAGGTACACTGTGCCGGGCAGCCGCGCCCGGTATACATCGAGACGTAGGGATGCTGGAGATAGCCGATAAAATACTTCTCGATTTCGAGGTCGCGCTTATAAACGTCGGCGACCCACGGGAGCGAGTCCATGTCGGCAATCATCTCGCGCTCAGGGTTATGCTTAATCTTTCCTTCGCTGTCCTTGTAGGAAAGCCCCTTGATAGTGGCGAGGTCGCGACCCTCGGCGACCTCCTTGCAAGTGAAGTCGAACTCCTTGCGCGCCACCCAGTCAATGGCCCGCGAGGCCTTGAGCGTCTCGGTAGGCAGCACCATCGCGTGCGCGCCCACAAAGCCGATTTTGGTGCCGGGCTTTTGCTGTTTGATGGCCTCGGCAACTTTGCAATCGTTCTTCAGCGACGGTGTGGAGGTGTTGATGATGACGTGGTCGAAGTCCTTCGAAATGGCGAGGCACTTGGCCATGTCAATGTGGTGCGGAGGGCAGTCGAGGAGCCTGCTGCCGGGCACAAGCGCGGCCGGCTGCGCGCGCCAGCGCCGCCGTCAAAGCCGTCGAAGCTCGGAGGAGACAAAAATAATGCACTCATGGGTTCTAACTCTGAAATCGCTTGGTTGTTGGAGGCTCTACTCTGCCTTCGTCGTCACCGTACCGTTCGCCTTGATTTTCGCGAGCAGATCGTCGCGCTGAGAAGTATCACCAGCTCCGCAGGAGCCACCAACCGCGGGCGCGTGTGAGTGTTCCTCTTCCTTGCGGGTAAAGGCTCCACGCGAACTGGCCGCTGGGTTGATGGCGGCCTTGGCCTCGGCTAGATGACCTTTGCCGATGCTCACACCGTTAAAGGCGCGTTTCTCCAACTCGGGGCTAGGGGCAATCGGAGCGGGCCGCGCACCGAAGTTGTATTTCATGTTGATCCAGGTATCGCGGGGCTTGGTGCTCAACGCGCCGCTCGGGTCGTAGCCGCAGTGGACCATGCAGTGCTCGCAGCGCGAGTCGCGCGCGACGCCTTCCACCACACCGTAGTTCTCCCACTTTACCGTGCCGAGCATCTCGCCGTAGGTCGGGTAATGGCCGTCGGTCATCAGGTAGCACGGTGCTTTCCACCCCTTCACGTTGTAGGTCGGGATGGCCCACGCGGTGCAGGTCAGCTCGCGCTTGCCCGCGAGAAATTCCTGATAAACTGGCGTGCCGAAGATGGTGAAGAGTTGGCCCCATTCCTCAATCTTCGCGAACTTCTTCCGCGTCATGTCGCGCGTGAGAAAGAACTCCTTCGGATCGCGACCAAGGCGCTTGACCATGTCTTTCTTGGCGGCGTCGTAATCGTAACCGGGGGAAATCGTGTGCCCGTCGACGTCGAGCGAGGATAGGAACTTGAACATGTCCTCGATCTCCTGCACCTCGGTTTCTTTATAAACGGTCGTGTTCGTCGCGGTCTGGTAGCCAAGAATCTTGGCCATCTTGATAGCGGCGACGCATTCCTTGAAGACACCCTCGCGCTCGACGATGAGGTCATGGGTGAACTCCAGACCGTCCACGTGGACGTTCCAATACATCCACTTGGTCGGGCGGATCACAACCTTAGCCTTCGCGACGGAATCGGCAGTGCGGATGGCCTCGGCTTCCTTTTCGGTGACGAGCTGCTCGGCGACAAGCTGCTGGAGCTTCGGCTCCATCTCCGGCGTGAAGACGGCGGCCATGTAGTCCCTCATCTTCTTCCGCATGAACATCCCGTTCGTGCAGATGTAAATGATGCGACCCTGCTCGCGCAGGCCGACAACCAACTCCTCAATCTTGGGGTAAATCAGCGGTTCCCCGCCGCAAATACTCACCATCGGCGCGTCGCAATCCACGGCAGCAGCAAGGCACTGCTCGAGCGGGACCATGTCCTTGAGCGACGTGGAGTACTCGCGGATGCGCCCGCAACCGGTGCAAGTGAGGTTGCAGGTGTGCAGCGGTTCGAGCTGCAAAACCATCGCGAACTTCGGCGTCTTGCGAAGCTTGTGCTTGATGATGTGACGGGCGATTTTGACCGTCAGCGCGAGGGGAAAACGCATAAAGTTACTGAACTGAAGCAACTTGTGGCACCCGCTCGCGCGAAACATCGAGGCGCTCGGCGGGCGTGGTTTGCGTCGGCGTATGAATTAACCACGGCAACAGAAACGTCGCCGGCGAAACGCTACCGCCAGCACGAATTCCGGAACAACCTCCTCCCACAAGTGACAAAACAACCACGGTTGCGAGTCCAAGTCTTTTGGGGTTCAATTTCACAGGAACATTATAGGCAGGGAGCTCCTGATGGCAAAGCTTAATTCCAGCGCACGACATACATGGCGGCTTCTGCCGCTGCTTTTCACGACGCTTTGCCTCGCGTCGGTCTTCTCCCGTGCCGACGACACGACCCGATTCGTCGAGATTACTGAAAAAACCCTCCGCACAACGCGTGCGAATCTCGCTACGAACCTAAATGACACTGCGTGGCACTACGCCCGCGCTCTTTTCGAGCGTGCCGAGTTCGCCACTAACAGCACCCAGCGCGCCGACCTCGCCAACGACGGTGTCATCCTCTGTCGTCGACTCGTCACTGCCCAACCCAAGAACGTTGGCCGCCATTTCTATCTCGGGATGAACCTCGGTCAACTCGCGCGCACCAAAATGTTCGGCGCGATTCCCCTGGTGGATGAGATGGAAGGCGCTTTCGAGAAAGCCCGCGCGCTGGACGAAAAATTCGAGTCCGCTGGGCCGGACCGCAACCTCGGCTTGCTTTATTTGGAAGCGCCCCGCTGGCCCATCAGCGTCGGCAATCAAATGAAGACACGCAAGCATCTCGTCAGTGCCGTCGAGCTGGCGCCGGATTTCCCGGAGAACCGGCTCAACCTGCTCGATGCTCTGCTCCGCTGGGGCGACGAAAAGGCCGTCGCCGAGCAGCGCGAGGCGCTCGCCAAGCTTTTGCCCGCCGCACGCAAACAACTCACCGGAGACGCTTGGGCCTCGAGTTGGGCCGATTGGGAAAAGCGTTGGCAACGGTCCGGCCCACCGTCCAAATAATTCTCGCGCCACGGGCGTTGACGCCGGGCGCGCAGTCGCCTAATCTTCCTTGGTCAGATGATTCGCCCTGTGCTCATCGCTATTCTCGGCGCGGCGTTCTTGGTGGGCTGCAAGTTCATCAAGAGCGGAACCGAGCCCGTGCCCCCACCAAAGAAGGGCTCCGTCACTCCTGCCAAATCTGGCGTAGGAAAAATCGCGCTCGTGGATACCGAACTGGGGTTCGTCGTGCTCGATTACACCCTTCAAAAGGTCCCTCGGCCCGAGTTACGGCTCACCGTGTACCGCGGCAGCCAGAAGGTCGGCCAAGTTACCACCACGCGCCAGAGCGAGGATTCCCACCTCATCGCCGACATCATCAGCGGTCCCATCCAGGTTGGCGACGAAGCGCGCGAGGACTGATTCGCTCGAAGCTCTCGCCCCTGCCCCGTTCAAATCTTGGGCGTCTTCTGAGACTTGCCCGTGCTCCGTTTGTGGTAAGGCGAATGGAGGTTAAAATAGATGCCGCAGAGCGGCGCGTCCCCGTCCGACTGACTGAGGATTACTGTGATTTGCTTGTCCAGCGCGATGCCGTGGCGCAACCCCGCCGACCGCGCTTCATAAGCCTTGATCGCCTTCGTCACGAGCGATTCCAGCGACGCGCGGCATTCCTCGGGCGACTTGTCGAGGCTGACGATATGCAGGTCGAACGACTTCAACGCCGCTGCCATGTCGGCCTTGTACATCTCCACGGTCAGTTCCATCGGGTCAACTTAAGCAGAAAACCGTTCACGTGGTGAACAAAAAACGACGCGGGGCTTAGTCAAGGCCTTCGTCCACGGCGCGTTCCTTAGCGATTTTGTTCGCGGCGGCGCGCGGGCCAAAAAGAGCGGTACCAATACGGATAAGCGTCGCCCCCTCTTCGATGGCTATCTCGAAATCGCCACTCATCCCCATCGAAAGCTCTGGCAACGGCGCGCCGAGAATCTGCTCACACTGTGTTTTCAACTCGCCCAACCGGCGGAAGATTGGGCGCACCTGTTCCGGCGTCGCCGACCACGGAGCGACGGTCATCAGACCGTGAATCTCGAGTCGCGAAAGAGAATTGAGTTCTTTGAATTCGGCCAGTAATGCCTCGGGGCGGTAGCCGAACTTGCTCGCCTCACCGGCCACGTTCACCTCGAGCAGAATCGGCAACGTCTTCGACGCCTTCTCGCATGCCTTGTTCAGTTCCTGCGCGAGATGAAGGCTGTCCAAACCTTCGATCATCTCAAAATAGTGAGCCGCTTCCCGGCACTTGTTGCTTTGCAAATGGCCGATGAAATGCCAGCGAGCCGCGCTCGGGCAGAGCGGAATCTTAGCGCGCGCCTCCTGCACTTTGTTCTCGCCGAACAGAGTCAGGCCCAAATCCATCGAGGCGCGAATCGTCTCAGGCGGATGATTCTTCGTGACGGCAACAAGCCGCACAGAATCGACATCGCGACCCACGCGAGCGCACGCCACCATTATTCTTTGCTGGATGGAAGCGAGGTTCGCAGCCAAGTCCATGAGGCAATGTAAACATTCGGACGGCGCTGCACCAAGAGTTTCATCAGAATGAAAACACGCACAAAGAATCTTGGCGGCGCGGCGAGTTGCCGTTTAACTCTCGCCGTGAACTACTGGCTGGTGAAGTCGGAGCCGGAAGCGTACGCGTGGGCCACGTTCCTGAAGGACGGCAGCACGGCGTGGACCGGCGTACGGAATTTTCAGGCGCGGAACAACCTGCGCGCGATGCGGCGCGGCGACCACGTCCTCTTTTATCACAGCGTGAGCGAGAAGCAGATTGTCGGCATCGCGAAGGTATCGAAGGAAGCTTACGCCGATTCCACCGCCAACGAAGGCGACTGGTCGTGCGTAGACCTCGTGCCAGCGAAACCCTTCGTTAAGCCTGTCGCACTCGAACAAATCAAAGCCGATGCCGCGCTGCGCGATATCCCCCTCATCCGCCAATCGCGTCTCTCCGTCACGCCACTCACCGAGC
Source organism: Akkermansia muciniphila (assembly GCA_945900775.1). GTDB lineage: Bacteria > Verrucomicrobiota > Verrucomicrobiia > Limisphaerales > SIAT01 > SIAT01. Next base: position 21,904 of record CAMDJP010000037.1, read on the forward strand.
AACAATTCGAGCGCCTGCTCCAACTCGGCAGCACGAAACTTTGATCGTTTCAAATGATATGACCACCGAACTTTTCTCTACCGAACATCTCGGATTGCCGTCCCAAAACCCAACCGCGCTCAAGGACTGGTACTGCCGTGTGCTCGGCGCAAAGCTCGTCTTTGATAACGGCCAATTGCCGCCGGCTTATTTTCTCGAGCTGCCCGGTAGCTTGATGATCGAGATTTACGAAGGCGACTTCGCGCTCAAGGAAACGAGCGACAACAGCCTCAACGGTTGGCGGCACCTCGCTCTGCGCTGCGACTCAATCGAGACGGCCCGCGCGGAACTCGAACGGCGCGGCGTGACATTCGACCAAACAGTGAAGCCAGCCGGCGGTGGCGGACGGGTGCTCTTCTTCAAGGACGCCGAAGGCAACCTGCTCCACCTCGTCGAGCGGCCGGCGGACTCGATCTTCCGCCGCTGAGCCCCTCGCACAAGTTGGAGAGGTTTGACTTCAACGCCCACGAAACGTAGATTCACGGCGATGTTGCAACCGCAACCCACGGGGAACATCCCCACACTTTCTACCCTCATCAACTGGAGCCGCATTGTGGGCCCGGCCGAGCCGTTCCTGCAAAGCGTCGCCGCGCGCCTCGCCCAGCAGGTGCACGAGTTCGACCCTGCCATCGCACCGATGGCGCGCTATGCCCTGGCGAATCAAGGCAAGCAACTGCGCCCGGCGCTGGTCTCGCTAAGCGGCGGCGCGGTCGGCAAGATTGGCGAATCGCACGTCACCGTGGCGGTGATCATCGAGATGGTTCACCTCGCCACGCTCGTGCACGACGACGTGATGGACGAGGCCCGGATGCGCCGGCAAAGCCCCACGCTCGCGGCGCAGTGGGGCAACGAGGTCTCGGTCCTGCTGGGCGACTGCCTCTTCGCCGAAGCGGTACGGCTGGCGGCGAGCTTCCCCACGCCGGGCATCTGTCGCGCCGTAGCCGCGGCGACCAAGAACGTTTGCACGGGCGAGATTCTGCAGACGATGCGGCGCGGCGACTTCCTCATCTCGCGTGCGGACTATTTCCACGCCGTCACGATGAAGACAGCCGAACTCTTCGCGCTCTCATGCGAGTTGGGCGCGCTGCTAGCGGGGGCGGACGAAAACAGCCGCCGGGCACTGCGCGAGTACGGCTTGGCACTGGGCACGGCCTACCAGATTTACGACGATTGCCTCGACCTCTTCGGCACGGAGGCGCACGCGGGCAAGTCGCTCGGCACCGACCTCGCTACGGGTAAAGCGACGCTGCCGGTGCTCATCGCTCGCGAGCGACTCGCGGCGGTGGAGCGCGAGCGACTGCTTGGGATGCTGCGCACTTGGAAGCCGGAGATGGCCCCGACGCTGGCTGACCTATTGCGTCAGGCGAACGCGCTGGCGGAATCGCGCGCGGTGATCGGCGGGTACCTCACCACGGCGCGCAACGCGCTCGCGAGCCTCCCACAGAGCGAATCGCTGCTCGGCTTGCTCGGCCTCACCGCCTTCCTCGGTCAGCAGGTGGACGCGCTTGGCACGGAGTAAATCCCTTCTTCAAAATGCGCCGAGGCGAAAGCGTTCCCGGGCGTTTCAGTCCTCCACCCGTTCGAAAATGAAAATCTCGTTACCGAACTTCACGCTCAGCTTGTTGGCACCACTAGGCTCGAGATCGCTGGTGAGCTTCAAAGGCGGCAGCGGAATAGGCGGGCGGACAACAGCTGGCGGCGTTGTGCCGGGCGCCGGCATTGTGCCGACAGGAGGAGCGTTGGTTGACGGCGACGGCGTCGGCGTCAACGTGCCGCTACTAGGCCGGCTTACTTCGAAGGAAAGTTTGTCGCCATCCTTCTTCCACGTGCCCTTGACGAGCATCCCTGGAGGCGAGGCGAGGAGGGGGGTGAGCAAGTAGGGGGCAGGCAGGGGGAGAGTGGCGACGAAGTTGGTGACGGTAACAACTTCTCCGTCCTTCACACTTTTCCTAATCTCGTCCTTGAAGCCGAGGCCAAGCGGCAGGAGACGACCCTCGACGAAGGCTTGCTGGTCGGTACCGAAACTGAGCGTGAGGCCGGAGCCGGTAACCTTGAGGTAATTGCTCAGGCGTGTGCGGTCGGGCGGCTTGAGTTTCTTGTACTTCGAGAAGAACTGTTCTTCCGTGCTTTTGGCGTCGAACCGCCAGTAGCCGACCAGCGGATCATCCTTCCATTTCTCGGATTTGCCCGTGCTGAGAAACCTCACGAGGTCGGCCTTGTCGAGTTTGTCGTACTCCGCGCGCAGCTCGGTGTTCTGAATGAGGCCAAGAACGGCCGGATGAGTCAGTATGGCGACGATGCCGCTCTTGCCTTTGATCAGTTCGACCACGTTCGTGGCCGCAGTCAGCGCCTTGATATCATCCCGATGCTGAAGGGAAATCATGTTCGGATAGGTGACGAGGCGCTCGTAAACATTCGGATTGTTGTAGAGCAGGCCCGCGAGGTCGGCGGCCTCGTAATACTCAACCGGCGCGGGGCCGAAAACCGCGGCAAAGCGGCCGAGGCCCGTGCTCTGCGCGTCGGCGTAGAGACGGTTCAATAATTTCAAGCCCCCGTGATCGCTCTCAGACTTCACCTGCCCCGTGGCATAGCCAGCGATCCAGATGCCTACGCTCACTACGATGAGATAGATAAGCCCCGTGAAGAGGCCGAGCACGAGCCCGAGGTTTCTGTTCATCCGCTCCCATCGGAAGAATTTCGTTTCATCATTCCGGTTGCGGTATTTGAAATATAAATACACCTTGCGCTGAACGACGCCACCGATGGAAGCCACCACGAAGACTACCGCAAGGAAAGCCATTGTCGGCGGCAGGACGACCTTCCAAATCGGATGCGGTAGGCCCACTAACTCCGGCACCGACGTGAAAAAATTGCTGAGCAGCGGAGCGAGAATGGCCCCGATAATGGCCGCGAAAAAAGAGGCGAACGAGTAAACCATCCCCACGGCACGCCCGGTGATGCCGTAGAACGCGATGATGAGCACCGCCAACAGCCAGATTGTCATGGTCGATTGATAGCTGCCGACGTCGCGGCTTGCACGAAGAAAAAGCCCCGACGCCAGCGGTCTAAGATTGCCTTCAGCCCACGTCCCACCTAAAGTGGTTGAATTATCGCTGCTTGGCGTAGTCCAATAGTGGCGCAGACAAAGTTGTAAAAGTCGTACCATGGAGCATCAACCTGACCCGAAAGACCAAGCGCGCCGCAATTTTTTCGCCGAGGGCGGCTCGGTCCTCATAGGCGGCCTCATCACCCTCGTTCCCATCGCTGCCGGTACGCGAGTTCTTCTCGACCCGCTCCGACGGAAGTCGAACAACGGCGCGGCCATCCGGGTGACCTCGCTCGATGCGCTGCCGCCCGACGGCGTTCCCCGCAAATTCCCCGTCATCGCCACACGCACGGATGCGTGGAACAAGAGCACCGCCCCCATCGGGGCCGTCTATCTTCGGCGCACGGCCGAGGGCGCGGTGACGGCGCTCAATGTGGTTTGCCCGCACGCGGGTTGTTTCGTGGATTACGTGGCCGAGAAGAGCTGCTACCTCTGCCCCTGCCACAACAGCACGTTCAAGACCGACGGCGCGATCAACGATGCGAAGAGCCCCAGCGCCCGGGCCCTTGATGCTTTGGAAGTCGAAGTCCGCGGCGGCAAAGAGATCTGGGTTAAATTCCAGAACTTCAAAGCCGGCCATGCTGAAAAGATTCCCTCCGCATGAAGTCATTGTTCGACTGGCTCGACAATCGTACCGGCTACAAGAAACTGGTCCAAGAGACCCTCTTCGAGAATATCCCCGGCGGCTCTCGCTGGCGTTACGTCTGGGGAAGCACTCTCACCTTCGGCCTCGTCATCCAGTTCATCACCGGCATTTTTCTGTGGATGGCCTACGCCCCCAG
>CAMDJP010000038.1 GCA_945900775.1 Akkermansia muciniphila
ACCCCGATCCGCTCAGGGTCCACCTGCAACCGCTCGGCGTTCTTACGCAGCCAGCGCACGGCGGTCTTGCAGTCGTAAAGATTCTGCGGCCACGTTGCTTTGCTCACAGCCTTGTTCGTGCTGGCGAGGACGTAGTTGATGCTCAAGCCTACGTAGCCGTTCAGCGCGAGGTTCGTCCCGATGTTGATTTCGCGTGCCGCGCCCTTGTCGCCGCCACTCCAGCCGCCGCCGTGGATAATGACCACCGCTGGCCGGCGCACACCCGCTGGTGAATTTGCGGGCAGGTAAAGGTCGGCCTTCTCCTTTCGGTCCGGCTCGAGATAGGCAATGTCCTTCTCGATGCGGAAGAGGTCTGCGGCGTGCGTGGAGAGCGTGAGCAACGCAATGGTGGCGAGCAGAGCAATTCTCATGGGCTGAATGGGAATTGAATTTTGCTTTGACTCACACCGCCTCGAGCCGTGCTTTCGCGTCGCCGAAGGTCTTCGGACGCACGTCCATCTTGTCCATCATGGACATGAACAGGCGGCAAAGTTGGCGGTCTGGCTTGCCCTGATAGTCGAGCGCGCGACCACCTTTGATTCGCCCGCCCGCACCGCCGAGCAGGACCACCGGGAGCTGGTCGTTATCGTGGCGCGCGCCGGCCATCATGCTCGAGCAGTGCATGAGCATGGTGTTGTCGAGCAACGTGCGCGGGCCTTCCTGGATCGCGTCGAGCTTCCGGGCGACGTAGGCAAGTTGCTCCATGAAGAACTGGTTCACCTTCAGCCAGTCTTCGCCGTCGCTGTGCGAGAGGAGGTGATGAATCATGTAGTCAATGCCATTGCCCTTCTGCTGCACGCTGGGCAGGTTCGGGAAGCGGAGCGCGCTATGGTCGTTGTTTAGCTTGAGCGTCGTGATGCGTGTGGTGTCCGTCTGAAAGCCGAGCACAAGGAGGTCGCACATAAGCCGCATATGCTCGCCGATATCCTGCGGGATACCGTCGGCGGGGCGTGCCATGTTGGGTTTCTCGAGCGTGGGCCGCCAGCCTTGCACCTCGCCGCGCTTGCCGGCGTTCTCGATGCGTTTTTCCACGTCACGCACGGAGTCAAGATACTCGTCGAGCTTGCGCTGATCGGCGGCACTGATTTGGCGGCGCAGACCGTTGGCGTCGGCGAGCACGGCATCCAGCACGCTCTTATCGCCCGGCGTGACGGCGTCCTTGAACAAGCGGTCGAAGGCCAGCGCTGGATACAGCTCCAATGGCGTCGGCGTCGTGGCCGAACTCCACGAGATGTGCGAGCTGTAGAGCATCGAGTAGTTCTTGTGAACTGACGGGTTCGAGTGCTCGCAGCCCAGCACGAGGCTCGGCACCTTCGTCGAGCGCCCGTAAGTCTGCGCCAGCAATTGGTCGAAGCTCGTGCCCGACCGAATCTCGCCGCCGCTCGCGATGGGCGCGCCTGAGAGCATGTTGCCTGTCTGCGAGCTGTGAATGTTCCCCTTGCGCGCCTCCTCGTGATACAGGCCACGCACGAAGGTCAGCTTCTCACGGAAGTCGGCCAGCGGCGTGAGCACGCGACCCAGCTCCATCGCCTTGCCCTCACCCTTGGCCCACCATTCCTTGGAGTGAAAACCGTTGCCGGAGAACACGACCGCGAGGCGCACGGGCGCTTCGCTGGCCGGCTTGTTCTTCGTCGGTTCATCGCCCCAGACGTTGAAGGATTCGAGCCACGGGAGAGCCATGGTGACGCCGACTCCGCGTAGGAAGGCACGGCGGTTGAAACGATGAGTTCTCATAGGTTTAAAAAGTTACTCGTCGGTGGGTTGGTCTCGATTTCGAATCTCGCAGAATTGACGGCTTTGCACAACCATTTCAATCACCGTGCCGACACGATGTTCGCTGACCGCGAGCCGCTTCAACATTTCGTCAATCAAGGGCTGGTCGCTCAATTGCACACTGCGCCCGAGCGCGAAGCCCAGCAGCTTCCGGCAGAACTGCCGCTCGAAGGCATCACGCCGCGTCGTGAGCAGGTAGGTCCGCAATCCGTCGATGCCGTCCAACTCCGCGCCATCCACCGTCCGTGTGCGTGAGTCAATCGCCAAGCCCGTCCCGTCCTTCGTGCGCCGCCGACCGATGGCATCGTAGCCCTCCAGCGCGAAGCCGAACGGGTCAATGCGAGCGTGGCAGCCTGCGCACTTCGGGTCGCTGCTATGCCGCTCGATGAGTGAGCGCTCGGTCAGGCCGGCGGGTGCTTCTTCGGGCAAGACGGGCACGCCCTTAGGCGGACGCGGCAGACGTTCCCCCAGTAGCGTTTCACTGAGCCAGTTGCCACGCAGAATCGGACTCGTGCGCGACGCACCGCTTTGCTTCGCGAGCGTTGCGCCAAAGCCCAGCACGCCGCCGCGCCCCTGTGCGCGCACGCCGTCCACCCGTTGCCACTCGCTACCGCTCACACCGGGGAGACCGTAGTGCTTCGCCAGCGTGGCGTTCACGAAGGTGTAATCCGCGTCGATTAGCGCGAGCACCGAGCCGTCGCGTTGGAAGATGTCGGTGAAGAAACGAATCGGCTCCTCGTTCAACGCGCCCCGCACGTCCTTGAACGTCGGGAAATGTCGCTCGCTCTTCTCGTCGAGTTTATCGAGGTCGCGCGTGTGCAGCCACTGAGCGCCGAACTCCACCGCCAGGCGCCGCACGCGCGGGTCTGCAAGCATCCGGCGCGTCTGCGCGGCGAGCACGTCCGGGTTGCGGAGCTTGCCGGCTGCCGCGAGCGACGCCAGCTCCGCGTCCGGCGCGGACGACCACAGGAAGTAACTCAGCCGCGTGGCCAGCTCAGTATCGTTCACGGGCGATTGCTTCTTGCCGGGCGCAGGCTGCTCGAACTTATAGAGGAATGCTGGGGCCACGAACACGCGGGCGAGCGTCATGCGGATGGCTGCTTCGTGCGGCAACTCCTGCGAGCGGAGCTTGAGGTAAAGCGCTTTGAATTCGTCGCGCTCGGCGCTCTTCAGCGGGCGACGCCACGCGTGCTCGGCAAAGTTCACGACCGCTTCAATGTGCTTCGGCTCGGCGGCGAGCAACTCTTTGCGGAAGATCTCGGCGCGCTGCTTGATGGGTTCGCGCATCGGCGTAAACGCGCTCGGGTCGGCGTCCTGCGTAGCGTATTGCCAGAGCTGCTCGAAGGCGTCCACGAGCTTGAGCGGACTTTGACTCACAAAATGTAGCTCCGCCCAGAGCCGTTCCAATTCGGCGGTTTGCGTGTCGTCGAGCAGCAGCCGACGAAACTGGTCGTCTTCGCGATAATACAACGTGAGCGTCACCACCTCGTCCACCGGGACAATCTTCGTGTAGCAGAGCGCGGCAGGGAAAAGCTGACGGAACTGGTCGAGCGCGACCTCGATGCGCTTCCGAGCTCCGCTGCCGTTTGTCACGAGAATCGGGGTATCCGAGCCAACGGGCCGTTCGCCATCCGACCAGGTGCCTTTGCCACCGAGTTCCTTCGCCGCGCCCACTGCGAGGCCAGACGCGCTCGCGGGCTTAGTGTGAAGTACCTGCATTTGGACGCTGCCCTCCGCGCCAGTCTCACGATGAAGCGTGGCCGTGGTCACGAACTCGCAGCCCTCGACGAGGTCGGCGGGCAGACGCACTTCAAGGAGCGAAGGCGCGCGCACGCACAGGTTCGCGGCAGGCAGCGCGGAGCCGTTCGGGTGCTTGCCGAAAAGTTCGGGAGCAAGACCCCACGTAGCAGCCGACGTAAGGAGGGTCTGACTAACTTGGGGTTTGATTGGGGCCTCTCCCTTACTTGGTTGGGTTTTGAACAACGGACCGCCCAGCGCAGTGAGTTGCCGATGCAGCAGCGCGTCCGGCGCATCCTTCGCGAGACCGGTCGGGCCGCTTGCCAACAACTTCTGCACGGACTCGGCGAGTCGCCGCCGCTCCGCTGCGTCCGTCGCCGCGCGCCACTTGGCCAGCAACGAGCCAGCCGGAACGATTGAGTCCGCGCCGCCGCCAGCGTCCGGCTCGCTGTAGAAGTGCCAGACGCTCGGATTACCCAAGCCGTCCGCGTGTGGGTTGCCAGCGAGAATGTTTGGCGAGATATCGCTCGCGAGGTTCCATCGCTTGCCGTCGGCGGCCTTGATGTCCAACTCCACTGCCGTCATGTCGCACGAGTGGTTGCCGTCATGCGGGCCGATGATGAGCGAGAGCAAGTCGCCGGGTTGCACGGCGAGTTTTTCCTGCGGCGGGACTTTCACTTCCTTCGCCCCTTGCGCGGTGCCAGCGGCGAGGCGCTGGCGCGTGCTGCCGCGCCGGAGTTCGAGCGACCACGTCACGCCATTGCCGCACTCGGGATGCGCAGGCTGCACGGTGGCTTCCACGCGCACGGTTGCGGCGACCGGGCTGTTCCAGCCGATGCACGCACGCAGCTTGGGCGAGGGGTGAACGCCGACGCTGTGCGCCTTCATGTGGCCGGGGATGCGGACAGCATTGTCGGAGGAATTCGCCAGCACGCTCAACGCATCCGCGCCGGTCCAACCCTTGATGAAGGCGTAGTTGTTCGCGCTCTCCAGCTTCTTGGTCATGTGCGAGGTCACGCGCACTGGACCGCCGCCGATGCCGAGATAATCCAGCCACGCGTTGAGCAACGTCGGCTCGACACCGCGTTTCGCCGCGAGCGCGGCAACGCCGCTGCGGTCGGGCAACGCGCTGGCTTCGTCCGCCGCCGCCAGACATTTCGCCACGTTGCTGGCGACCTGCTCGCGCTGTGTTTGGAAAGCCGCGACAGCGGCACGCACATCGCGCAAATGAAGGTCCGGCCGACCTGGCGCGACGAGGCGCGGATTTTCCCAGACGGCGAAGTCGTTCTCGTTGCCGTCGCCAGCATCGGAGGCGAGGAGGTAAAGGACAACTTCGTTGCCGCTCGTCGGCACTGGGAGTTTCACGCGCACCTCTTGCGAGGCGGCGAGCGGGATAACCGGCATCTGCCACGCGCTCGGGCCGTTGCGCTTGCCGATGTGGCCAATGGTGGTGAAGCGCCACAAGGCACGCTGCCATTGTGCAATGCTCGCGACGAGCGCGGGGGCTTCCGTAGGTTTGGCGGCGCGCCATTGCGCGCGGAGCGGGTCGAGGAGGAGTGAAGGCTGCGTGTCGTTCAGCGCGGTCCAGAGCGTGGTGAGATATTTGGCATTGAGGCCTCCGGCTTTCGCGACATCAGCGAGCGTCTTGCGCTTGCTAGCAAGCGATTCACGTTCGGCGATGGTCGCGGTTAAATATTTGTCGAACGGCAGCAGGCCGCCGTCCTTGGTGTCGAACTTGATGCCTTGCAAGTTCACTGAGGAGCCGCCGCCCTTCACGGTGAAGCGTGCGTAAAAATCCCGGATGGCCGTGAGACGCTCCTCCGTCCAGTCGCGCTGTGAGGTGCTCGGCGAGAAGGCGAGACCGTCCGGCAGCAGCACGGCGCGGGCGGAGAGGTCCTTGGCGGCGTCAAGATACTTGGTGAGCAGTGCCGGCGACATGACGAGGGCCGCACCGGCGTTCGAGAAGCCCTCGCCCGCGGCGCCGTCCGTGGGAAACTCACGCGCCGGGTCGAGCGCCGCGACGCCCGTAAGGTCGCGCACGGTGTAAGTGTATTCTGCGTTCGAGAGGCGGCGGAGCACGACGGGGCCGGGGTCGCCGGCGCGGGCGAGCGCAATGTCGTGAAGCGTGCCGCGCGTCCACGCGAGGAGCTTGGACTTCTGCGCGGAGGAAAGTTGCGGCTTGTCCTTCGGCGGCATTTCGCCGAGCTCAAGTTGTTCCTCCACCTGCAGCCAGACTTTCGGGTCGCGCTTCACCGCGTCGAGGGATTTGAAACGTTCGAGATCGAGATCGCCCTTGTGATCCTTGGTCGAGTGGCACTTGAGACAGTATTCCTTCAGCAGCGGAAGGATGTCCTTCTGGAAATCAGGCTGAGCCGCGCGCCCACAGAGCGAAAGAAAGGTGAGGGCTGCATACAGCGCGAAAACTTTGGTGAGGTATTTCATGAGGTGAAGGCTCTTAACTTGTCACACTCTTTTATCGGCACGGTTGGCAGCCACTCGCGCCAGCCGAGGATGTGCTCGCGCATCTTGCGCTCGCAGACTGCCGGCGACTGCGTGCGGAAGCACTTCAGCAGTTCACCATGAGTGGCGACTGTCTCCTCGCGGGTTCCACGGGTCTGAATCTGCTTCGAGCGATGCAGGCGGCCGAGCCAGAGCTCCAGTTCATTGCGCAACGAGCGCCACAGCTTCAGCAGACGGGCATTGCCGCTCGCCACCAGGATGAGTTCATGAAAATCGAGGTCCAGATGGGTCACTTTGATCAGCGATGCGGCGCGGCTGGTGGCCGCGATGTTCTGCTCCAGCGCGGACGCATCCGCCCGCAGGGCCGGCGCGGCCAACCGCGCCGCGACAGGCTCCAGTGTCTGCCGCAAAACGAAAAGTTCCTCAAAGTCCGTGGGCGAAAGCTCCTTCACAAAAGCCCGCCCAGTCAGGCTGAACTGCACCAGTCCATCCCGCTCCAATGCAAACAGCGCCTCCCGCACCGGCACCCGGCTCACGCCCAGCTCACGCGCCATCGCCGACTCCGCGATCAGGGTGCCGGGTTCGAGGTGCCCATCCACGATGCGCATGCGCAGAATCTTCCCGGCGTGATCCGTTCGGGGCCCGGTGGCAGGTAGCAGTTTCATACGATATACCTAAGCAGCCTGACTTATCAGTATACTGTTTCAAGTCTGTTCTCTTGACCGAGGCTCTTTTGAACTTTCCCGACTGGCAACGGCCAGCGGCGACAGGGCGAGGAATAGTCCGACGGCACTCGACTGGCCAGCGATGCGGAGCAAGTCGCGGCTCTTAGCGGCAAGAGTTGAATCGCAGGAGACGCAGAGGGCACAGTGGATGTGGTAGAGTTTCATCCAGAGAATTGCCGCTAGATTCACTTGGCCAACGCGGCGATTTCGCTTGCTGGAACGGCGCGGTGTAATACCAGCGTCCGGCCAATCAGCCCGCGGTAGTAGGCGTCGTGAAAGTAGAAAATCTCCGCGCCGAGGATGAGCGAGGGGACGATGGCGGAGTCGGACGGGAACTTCTTCGTCTGGCCTTCACCGACGGGCTTTCCATCTAGATAGAGGCGCACGAACCACTGACCTTCCTTCGGCTCAGCGGTCATGGCGACGTGCTGCCACTTGTCGGCTTCAAGGTTGGCGGTGGAGACAATGCTGTCGTTCACGTTTATACGCGCGGCGAGTTGATACGGGGCTTTCTGCCCGTGCAGGCCGAGGATGAATCGCCGCCCGCCGTAACCGATGATGTCGCCTTTGCCACCGTGATGGGATTTTCCCATTTCCGAAGCAGGCTTCACCCACGCGGCGAGCGTGAGGCCGGAGATGGGCGCGCCACCGCCGTGGTGGCCGGTGAGCGCGAGCGGCAAAGTGTCTTTGCCCGCCCAGGACGGGTGGCTGAGGTAGTGGCGGTTCAAGCCGCTGTCCAAACGGAATTCCTTCCGCCCGGTCGTGTTGTCCGCAAAACGCAGCGCGGGGCGGCCGGCATCGGTGACCCAGTCGAGATTCGCGAGGTCGAGGTGGCCGAGGCCGCCGCCGCTCCCGTGGTTCAGCACGACGAGGCCTTTGCCCTCCAGCATCCGGTAGTCCGCGACGGCTCCGGCGGGCGCAGCGGGGATGGGCGCGGGCTGGTCGTTTGCTTTTGCCAGCACGCCAGTGGGCAAGGCCTCGCCGTCACCAAGCTTGCGGAACTCCACTTCCGTCACGAGGAAGTCGCCGGTGCCCGCGTTGCCGAAGGCCAACTCCAGCGCGCCTGCGTCCTCGGGCACGTCGAAGGCGAAACCCTGCCGCCGCCAGTCGAAGGTGCCGTTGCCGACGAAGTGCTGCGCCTCCGCGAGCTTCTTGTTCGTCTTCGCCTGCGTCGCGACGAGCTCGATGCGACCGCCGGGACCGTGGACGTTCGCTGCCTTCACCAGCGCGGTGACGGCGTAGCGGCCCTTCGCGAGCGGCGCGGCCTTGGCGAGGTTCGCTTTGCCGAACGACGCGGGGCCGAGCTTCATCGCGAAGCCGCTGCCCGCGCCGCAGTTCTTCTCCAGCTCGTAGGTGGGCCGCTGATTGTGACCAGTCATGAACGGCGTGCGCCCGTAAATCCAGGTCTCGCTCATCGGCACGTGCTGGCTGAACGTCAGCTTCGGCCACTCGTCGGCGAAGATGTAGTGATGCTTCGGGTCGAGCGTGGGCGAGTCATAGAGTTTGGATTCGTCGAAGAGCGCCTTCGCCTCGGCGGCGGGCACGCCGGTGTAGCGATACTTCACTTCGAGGCGCGTGCCGGGCTTCGTAGTCTCGGCCGCGAAACTCACGCCGGTGTCGTAGAATGCGGCGCAGACGGCGGTGTTGAGCTTGCGCCCCGAGCTCGTCGCGCCGCTGATGTTGTATTCCACGGCAGGTGCGATGTGGAGCTGCTCCAAGTGCCGGCCATACCAAACGCGGGCGCCGCCCGCGGTCTCCAGGTCATTCTGCGGACCGGGGTCAATCGGATAAACGGGCCGGTGATAACTGCCCGCGCCGCCCGCGCGCTTGGCGATGAGATACTGCCAGCGGAACGGGTCGAGCGGCGTGTGATGCTCGAAGTCGAAGCCGTAGCGGAAATGAAACGGCTCGCCGGGCAGCACCTCCAGCGCGCTCTCGATGTCGTAGGTGTAAGTGCCGCGCTTCGCATCGTAGCCGACGGTGAGCGTGCTCTGCGTGGTGAAGCGGTCTTTCACACTGCGCGCAGACCACGTGGCCTTCACCGATTTCCCGCCGCCGCTGGCGACGGGCGCGGTCCACTTGCTGTCGGCTTCCTTGAACGCGCCTTGGTTTTCCAAGCCCCAGTGCGAATCGAACGTGAGCTGCGGCTTGTAGCTGGGGCGAAGCTTGGCGAAGACGCTGGGGTCTTTCTCGTAGTGCAGTTGCAGGACCGGCTCGTCGCCATCGAAGACGAACTGCCGCCCGCCGAGGAACGAGCGCACGGAAAAGTTCGGCACGTGCGGGCTGGGCGGCGTGCGGGTGATGGATGGTATCTGTTGCACCAGCACGTCGGTGAACGTTGCCTTTGCCCCGTCATGCACTGCGATTCCCGCCGCGCCCGAGGTCAGGGGCAAGAAGCCGTCGTCCCACGAGATTTTGTCCACGCCGTCCACGCGCACGGAGATGTGCGTGCCTTGCGCGCTGACGGACAGCTTGTGCGGTTCCTTGAGCTTCACCGCGCACGGCGCCACGCGCACGTAGCCGCCCTCGGGCCATTTCACAATCGCCACGACCTGATACTTGTGCGAGAGCTGGACACGATACCCGCTGTTCGTGCCCGCGCGCAGCACGAGACCCGCGTCGAACCCGCCGTCGCTGAACGTCGCGTCCGGCCACGCGCTCCAGCCCGCGCCGAAGAAGCGCGTGGTCCGGGCGGGTTCGGTGACGGTGACCGTGGCGGCAACATGCACATTGGCGAATTCTTTGGGCGCGCGCAGGGAAGCCCACTTGTCGCCGGTGAGCGTGGCGGCGCCGCCGGAGATGATCGCGCCTTTCCAGTCGGCGGGGTGGGCAATCCACTGTGCGAACGGCTCCGCAGCCGAAGTAGCGAATGCGGATAGCGCGAAGCTGATGAGAAGAAGTCGTTTCATCTTAGCAATTCAATGTGGTCGAACCTCATCGCGGGCCCTTCACTTTTTCGGCTGCGGCGCGGCGAGGATTTTCTTCCCCTCGACCTCGCTGATCTCGCGCACGAAGATGTTCCGCCAGCGAATCTCGCCACCGTGGGTCTGGAGCATGATGGGTCCTTTGGCGGGCAAGGGCTGCTTGCGGTCCCAGAAGTTCTCCATCGCCGCACCGTCCACGACGAGCTTGCCGTTGAGCCAGACCCACGTCGTGGCCCCGACTTGCTGGATGCGGAAGCTGTTCCATTCGCCGAAGGGTTTGTCCGCGACCACGAGCGGGTCGCGGCCGGGTTTGCCGGGCGTGTTATTGAAGAGGCCGCCGGAGCCGAGGTGTGGGCGACGCGTGGGATTCTTCTCATTGAACACCTGGTTCACATCCCAGATTTGCACCTGCGGCGTACCGCGCAGGTAGATGCCGCTGTCGGCCTTCGCCACGGTCTTGTATTCGAGCAGGAACTCGATGTCGCCGAAGTCCGCGTCCGTCGTGGCGTAAGGCCCGGTGCCGACGTTGACCAGCTCACCGTTCTCCACGCGCCAATGCTGCGGGAACTCCTCGCGCTGTTGCTTGAGGTTCGCCGACTTCTTCTCGCCTTCGAGCTTCGTGCCGTTGTGTGGGTTCAAGCCGTGCCAGCCAGCAAGGTTCTTGCCGTTGAAAATCGTGCGGAAACCTTTCGGCGCGACCGGCTCGGCGGCGTTCAGCGTCAGAACCGAAAGCAACGCGATCAGCAGTAGTAATGTTTTCATAAAAGCAGAGTGTCGGACTGGTCGTAGGGACCAGCGATTCAAAGTCACGGCTTCGCGACCCACTCGAAAAACCCGAGCTGCTCCAAGTCCGCTCGCAAAGCAGTCTGTTGCGCGGTGTCGAGGTTGCCGTTGGGCAGGCGCGCGGGACCGACATCCACGCCGAGCATCTTCATTGTGGCCTTCGCTGCGCCCATGTAACCACGCGAGGCGAGCACTTGAATCAGTTGCACGGAGCGAAACTGTTCCTCGCGCGCAGACTTCAAGTCACCGGCCGCGAAGGCTTTCATCACGCGCAGGTAGATTGGCGCGGCGAAGTTGAACGAGCTGCCCACCGCGCCCGTCGCGCCGAGCGCGAGCGCGCCCAGCATCATCTCGTCGAAACCAAACGGAATGTCGAACGCCCCGTCACGGAACGCGCGGCAGAGCTGGTATTCCATTAGATTGCTGCTGGTGAACTTGATGCCCGCGAGGTTCGGAATGCGATCGGCAGCCTGCGCGAGGAACTCCGACGGCGGTAGGTTGATGCCGGTGAGCAACGGAATCTCGTAGTAGTATAACGGAAGCTCTGGCGCGGCGGCGGCGATGTCCGCCACGCAATCCGTGAGCCGCGCGACACTGCCGGGCTTGAAGTAGCTCGGGGCCACCGCAGAGATGGCGACCGCGCCAAGCTGCTGCGCCTGCGCCGCGAGGTTGCGTGCGTCCGCGAGGCAGTTTGCGCCGACGTGTACGATGACTTTGAGCTTGCTCCCACGGGTGACTTCCATCCAGCGGACCGCGAGCGAGCGCCGTTCCTCCAGCATCAGCGAACTGCTCTCGCCCGTGGTGCCACCGATGAAGGCGTAGCTGACGCCTTTACTGGACAGATGAGCCGCCTGCTTCTCGACAATGGACAAGTTCAGCGAACCGTCCGCGTGGAAGGGCGTGTGAGTCGCGGCGACTAGGCCGGTGATCGAGAGGTGTTTCGTGTGCGTGGTCATACGTAGTGGGAACGATAACCGTACTCACGTTTAGCTCAAGCTTAGGTGCGTTGTCAGTCTGGAAGACAACTGCAATCCCTCCACTCCGAGTCAAGGCGCGAGCTTGAGCGTCAGCCCGGCGAGGGGTTTGCCGGCTGCATCGGTGAAGCGCAGGCAGCCCTGCCAGTTGTTGTTCTCGTTGATGACCTTGAAGACGACGACGTTGACACCCGCCTTGAGCGTGAGGCCGGTGGCCTTGTCCGTGTCGGGGTCCAGCGTGCGGGTGTCAGTGAACTTCACGACTTCCTTGCCGTTCAGCCAGACTTTGCCCTGGTCGTTGCTACCCATGAGCAACTCTGCGCCGGTGATTTCTTTCGCGGCGAGGACGTAGGCAACGGCGTAGGCGGTGACGTTCTCGTTCATGCCGCCGACAAGTCCGTTCACGTCGAAGAAATAATCCTTGGCCTTCACCACGCGCCATTTGAGCGCCTTGCCGCCGATGGCGACGTTGTCGCCGGCCTTGGGTTTAAGAGCGGCTTCGTTTGGCACCTGTTGCTTGTCAATTTCATCAGCCCCGGTGTTTTCACCGGCGAGCTGGATGGGCGCGAGCAAGAGCCAATCGCGAATGAAACCCTTGTCATCGGGCTTGAGCGGAGCGTCGGCGGCCTGCGCGAGCAGCGAGGCAGAAAAGACGATGATAAACGTCAGTCGGGAGAGGACCTGAAGGAACGGGTATTTCATAACCCCACAATGCTGAGACCCTCGTGACAGGTCAACCGTTCTCTCAATAGTCCGCGATGGAGCCGTCCTTCAAACGGCCGCGCGTGGGCCATTCGGGTTTTGACGGCTGCTTAGCCAGTTCCGCCAGCCGCACCTCGTTCACTTCGCAACCCAACCCGACGCCCGTGGGCAGCGAGGCGTAGCCGTCCTTGTCCACCTCCCAACTTTTTCGGATGAGATCCTTCGGCGTGATGCTCGGGTAATATTCGTGAATGAGAAAAAGCGGGACGGACGCGGAGACGTGCAGGCTGGCCGACATGCCGAGATCGGTGGTGACGCAGTGCGGGGTGATGGGCACCTGATACGCCTCGCCGAGAATCGCAATCTTGCGCAACTGCGTCATGCCGCCGGTGTGCGCGCAGTCGACCTGCAGAAAATCGCCGACACGTTCCTGCAAATAAGGGATGACTTCCCAAATCGTCCGCGCTTGCTCGCCGATAGCCAGTGGGATTTTGACGTGCTGCTTGATGCGCTTAAACACCTCGATGTTGCCCGGCACGGCTGGCTCTTCGATGTAAGTCACATCGTAAGGCTGGATGGCGCTGGCGAGCTGGATGAGGAACGGCGGCGGCAACGCGCAGTGCGCATCGAACATCACCATGCCGTCGGGCCCAACCTGTTTGCGGGCGCCGGCGATGTTGCGCACGTGCCGCTCGATGTCCGCAGGTGTGCCGGAAAATTCCTCCGGACCCGCGCCCACTTTCGTGGCTGTTGCGGAAGGATACACGCGCACCTTGTCGCGCGTCGGCCCACCCATCAGCCGATACGCCGGCACGCCCCACAGCTTGCCCGTGATGTCCCACAACGCCATATCGATACCCGCCAACGTGTGCGTCATGAACGGCCCTCCGCGCATGTCGCGGTGCGAGCGATAGATTTTTTGCCACAGATGCTCGATGCGCGTGGGGTTCTCGTTATCGAGCAACTCGAACAGCGACCGCGCCAACGCCGCCGCCACGTAAGGTTCCAATTGGTCAATCTCGCCCCAGCCGGTGACGCCGTGGTTGGTCTCCATTTTCAGGAACACCTTCCGCTGCATCGGCGTGGCGGTGAGTTTGGTGATGCGGATGGAACTGGTGCGGTCTGCGACGCTGGCAACGACTTTGTCGGCAGCGACAACCGATTGCGGCAGGACAAAGCCGGCAACAGCAGCAGGGGCAATTGCGGCGAGAAGCTCGCGCCGGTTCATCGTAGTTAAGGTTTAGTTGATTACAGCGAGACTTTCCAAATCTGCGGCGTCCACTGGCCGGTCTGCCAGGCGTCGCGTGTCTCGAATTCGCGCACGGTCAAGCCATCGCCGCGCACTTCGACGTGGAAGAAGGCCTGCGCAAGGCTGTTGAAATGGGACGAGTTGTCGACGTTGAACACCGCCACTCCATCGGCCGCCTTGATGGAGTTTCCGTCCCAGCGGAACACGTTGCGGACGTGCGTGTGCCCGTAGAAAATCGCCGCACGCCGCCCCTTGATCGCCGTGTGGAACGCCGCCACATCCGCCGGGTCCCACTCCCACTTCGTGTAATCCGTGTCTGGCTTTGCAACCGTGTAGCGCGCCATATCCACGTGATGCACGAGCACGAGCGGCTGATTCTTCGGCGTGTTTGCAAGGTCCTCAATCAGAAATTCCAGGCTATCGCTCGCGGCGTAGCGGCGTTTGCGGGCCACGTTTTTGTCGGTGCCAACGATAAGTCCGAGCGTGACGAAGTGGACGCCGCCCCATTCCCACGATGCGTGCAGGCCGTTCTTGCTGATGGCTTTCAAACCCTTGCGCGCGCGCTGTCGTGCAATCATCTGCTCGATGGCGTGCCCGGTCCCGTGCGGGCTGTCGTGGTTGCCGGGCACCTCAAACACCGGGAACTTCAGCCGTCCCTCCGTGCCCGTCAGCCCGAATTGCGCGACGTAGCCCGCCCATTCCGTGCGCTGCATCGCGAGTTGTGTCGGCCCGTTTTTGTCGCCGGTGTCAATGATATCGCCAACGTGCAGCACGCCGCTGGGCGCGGACACTTCGCCGCCGCCTGCTGCGTCGTAGAAATCTGTGCCGGGCAGACGATTCAGCGTGTCCACCAGTCGCGTGGTGTAGGCGGCGGAATTCGCATCGAGCCGATCCGGTTGCATCTTGTCCGCCAGGAAATGCGTGTCGCCCACGACGAAGAAGCTGGTGAGCGGAGCGGTGGCGGCACGGACTGGAAAAGCAGCAGCGGCAGCAGTCGCGCCGAGCGCGGCAAGGAACTGGCGACGGGAGGCGCGCGTCAGCGGTTTGATGTTCATTCCGATAGTCTGGGCGAACGAGGAAAGTTTCTCCACAAAATTATCCGCTACTCCGCGCTTAGCGGCAAAGAAAGTACCTCCCTCCCGCATCTCTCTGTTTACGCTCCGCCGCGCTTCTGTTCTACTCACCGCCACGTTTTATGAAACATCTACTCTGCTGCACCGCGCTAACACTCGCGCTCGGCCTCGCCTCCGCCGTCGCGCAGGACGCCAAAAAGAAACAGCCGGCCAAGAAAGCCCCCGCGCCTAACGCCGGCCAGGCCGTCAACGAGAACAAGGCCACGCCGCTCGAACGCATCAAGGTGCTTAAAGATTTCAAGGTTGAGTTGCTCCACTCCGTGCCCATCGGCGAGCAAGGCTCGTGGGTCAATCTCTGCACCGACGGCAAGGGCCGCATCATCGCCAGCGACCAATACGGCGGGCTATTCCGCTTCGCACCGCCTGCACCCGGCCAACCACTCGACCCGGCGAAGATTGAGAAAGTCCCCGCCGCAATCCGCGCGGTGAACGGGCTGTTGTGGTTCAACAACGGCCTCTACTGCGCCGTGAACGACTACGAGAATAAAATCCCCAGCGGTCTCTACCGCGTCACCTCTTCGAAGAACGATGACGTGCTCGACAAGGTGGAATTGCTCCGTGACATACAGGCGCGCGGCGACCACGGCGTCCACGCCATCGTGCTCGCGCCGGATGCGAAGTCGCTCTTCCTCATCACCGGCAACGGCAGCAAACCCACGGCGTTCAGCTCCTCCAAAGTCCCGCTCATCTGGGGCGAGGACCACGTGCTCGCGCGAATGCCCGATGGCCGCGGCTTTATGCGCGAAGCGCTCGGGCCCGGCGGCATCATTTACCGTGTGTCGCTCGATGGGAAAAACTTCGAGGCCTACTCCTCCGGTTACCGCAACATCTTCGACGGCGCCATCAACCGCGATGGCGAACTGTTCACCTACGACGCCGACATGGAATATGATTTCAACACGCCGTGGTATCGGCCCACGCGCGTGAACCACGTCACCAGCGGCTCGGAATATGGCTGGCGCAACGGCGCGGGCAAACGCCCCGAGTGGTATCCCGACAATCTCGGCGCGGTCGTCAACATCGGCCCCGGCTCACCCACCGGCGTGACCTTCGGCTACGGCGCGAAGTTCCCCGCCAAATATCAGGACGCGCTCTACATTCTTGATTGGAGCTGGGGCAAACTCTACGCCGTCCACCTCAAGCCCGACGGCTCCAGCTACACCGCCACGCGCGAGGAGTTCCTCTCCGGCGCGCCGCTGCCGCTCACCGACGCCATCATTCACCCGGCCGACGGCGCGATGTATTTCGCCATCGGCGGGCGCAAGGTGCAGTCCGGCCTCTACCGCGTGACTTACACGGGCAAGGAATCCACCGCGCTCGCGAAACCCACGATCGACCCCGTCGCCGCGAAGGCCCGTGCGTTGCGTCACTCGCTCGAAGCCTTCCACGGCAAGGCCGACGCGAAAGCCGTCGCCGCCGCGTGGCCGCACTTGACCAGCAGCGATCGTTACCTGCGCTGGGCCGCGCGCACCGCGCTGGAATGGCAACCCGCCGCGAGTTGGGCCGACAAAGCGCTCACCGAAAAGGACGGCGGCAAACAAGTCGAAGCCCAGCTCGCCCTCGCGCGACTCACCGGCATTGACCCGCAGCATCGCAAGCCGACCGACGCGCCCGTGGACACTGCGATGGGCGCGAAGATTTTCGCCGCACTCGAGAATGTGGATTGGAAGTCGCTCAACCAAGACCAACGCCTCGCCTTCGTCCGCACTTACTCCATCAGCCTCGTGCGCTTCGGCCAGCCCGATGAAGCCACACGTCAAGGCGCGATTGCGAAGCTCGACCCGCTGTTCCCCGCCGAGAACTTCCCGCTCAACTGGGTGCTGTGCGAGACGCTCGTCGCGCTCCAGTCGCCCAATATCGCCGCCAAAGGCATCGCCGCGCTGAAGAACGCGCCCGGACAGGAAGAGCAGATGGAATACGCGCGCTCGCTGCGCATGCTCAAGACCGGCTGGACCACCGCGCTGCGCACCGACCAGTTCAACTGGTTTCTGCGCGCTGCGAACTACCGCGGCGGCGCGAGCTTCGCGAAGTTCGTCGAGTTCATCCGCACCGGTGCCGAGGCCACGCTGACCAACGCGGAGAAGACCACGCTCGCCGAGTTGCTCGCCAAGAAACCTGTAAAGAAGTCGCCACTCGAAGCTCTCGCCGAAGCCTTTGCCGGCCGCAGCTACGTCAAAGAATGGAAGCTGGACGAACTCGCCACTGCCGCGGAGAAGGGACTCAAAGGTCGTAACTACGAGAATGGGCGAAAGATGTTCGGCGCAGCTGCGTGCTTCGCCTGCCATCGGTTCGGCAACGAAGGCGGCATGACTGGGCCCGACCTCACCGGCGCGGGCGGTCGCTACAACGCGCGGGACTTCCTCGACCAGGTCATCAACCCAAGCAAGGAAATCAACGAACAGTTCGTCCCTGTGGTGCTGACCAAGACCGACGGCGAGAAGATCAGCGGCATCATCGTGAACCTAAACGGCGACACGGTGCAGGTGAACACTGACCTGACCGACCCGAACCAGCGCCTCGGGGTGGACCGCAAGTTGGTCGTCAAGATGGAGCACTCGAAAGTCTCTGCGATGCCCGAAGGCCTCATCAACATGCTCAAGCAGGACGAAATCCTAGACTTGGTCGCCTACGTCCTGAGCGGCGGCGATGCCAAGCACGCGATGTTCAAATAGCGTGTATTTGGTGTCTGCCGGCAATGCGCTGTCCGCTCGAGTCAGCGTGGCGCTAGCGATAGGCGACACGATTCACAGCGCGTTGGGGCAGACTGTTTTCACAACCTTCATTTGAAGGATTGTTCTCGCACAGGACGAATCAGTAGCACGATGGCCACAGAGACCAGCGCGACGAGGGTGAAGCAGCCGAAGATGAGCGTCAGCGAGACGCCCTGACTTTTGAGGACGCCAAAGCCCCAGTCGCCAAAGCCGCCGCAGGAGATGCTCACGAGGTTCATGATTCCGTAGCCCGTCGCCCGCAATTCGGGCCGCGTGATCTGGCAGAGGATGGGCATGTTGTTGCAGTCGAAAAATCCCCAGCCGATGCCAAAGAGAATCAGGAACAGAATCGCGAACGTAACGGTGCCGGGATTGCCCAGACCGAAGAGTGCAGGCAGAAAGAGTGTCATGCCGATTGCGCTGACATAAATGCGGCCGCGCTCGGTGCGGCGCATCCAACGGTCGGCCAGCCAGCCGCCGAGTAGCGCGCCGCCGATGGTGGCGATCTGCACGTAGAGCACGGCGATGACACCCGCCTCGCCTTGCGAGAGCTTGAACTGCTCCTTCAAGATGACGGGCATCCAATCTTTGATGACCCAGCCGGCGATGGCGGGCAGCGTGAAGTAGAGAACGAGCAGCAGGTAGTTGCGGTTGCCGAGCAACGCGCTGGCCGCACGCGCGGGCGTGAGCGATGTGCTGGCGGCATTATCGGGGCGTTCGGGATTTCGCAGGAACCAAAATAGCGGCAACGCGTAGAGCACGCCCACCAAACCCGCTGCGCTGAAGGCCCAACGCCAGCCGTGAGCGGGAGAATCGGCGACGTGTCCTGCGAAGCCGCCCAGAATCAGCCCGATGTAGATGCCTGTTTGATGCAGGCCGATGGCTCGCGATCGTGTGGGGCCAAGATGAAAATCTGAAATCAGCGCGAGCGCCGCCGGGATGTAAAACGCCTCACTGATGCCCATGAGTGCGCGCGATGCGACGAGTTCGTTGTAGTTCGTCACGTGACCGGTCAACCACGTCACCACCGACCACGTAAAGAGACTGGCCGCGATGACGTGCCGTCGGCTGAAGCGGTCGGCGATATAGCCGCCGACGGGACTCAGGAGAGCATACACCCACTTGAACGAGGCGAGCACGAAACCCCACTGCGCATCGTTGATGTTGCCGGCGAGGTCGCCCACCATCGAGGTCTTCATCGTCGCGAGCATCTGCCGGTCGAGATAATTCAGCAGCGCGACCGGCCAGAGCAGGGCAACGACGAGCCATGCGGTGCGAACGGCGCGGGAGGGTTCGGTGGCGGGCATGGAGATTATTTCTTCGGTGCGGGCGGCAGTTGTTTCAGCACGAAGTCCACCAACTCCTGACACTCGAAGAACGCTGGGCCGACCTTGTGGCCTTCGCCAGGGACAATCTTCACGGTGATTTTGCCGCCACCGGCTTCGTAGCGGTCTTTGAGCAGCTTGGTGTTGTCGTCGTAAGGCACCACGACGTCGGAATCGCCGTGCACGACGAACATCGGCACTTTGTTCGCGAGCAGTCCCTGCAGATTGTCCGCGGGATTAAACTCCTTCAGCTTCGCGACGAGCTCGGCTTCGGGCAGCGCGAAATCAGCGAGCGTGGCAGCCTTGGAATTTTTCAGCGGCCAGCTTGCGAGGTTGCACACGGGATAAATGCCGACCCACGCGCGCACTTTGTCGGGATGCCGGACCGCCCACGCGAGCGTCATCATGCCACCGCGACTTTGGCCGAGCAGAATGGGTTTGGGCGACCAACCGCGCTTGACCATGGCTTCGTAGAAGAGCGTGAACTTCGCCGTGCTGGCGGGCGCGCCGCGCACTTCGCCGAGGTCGAAGCCCGCGATGCTGATGCCCGCCTTCATGAAGCTCTCGAAGTAGAGCTTCCGCTCCCCGAACGCCAGATTTCTCAGCGTCGGCGCATACCACACCCACGGTTTGCCCTCGGCGGGTTTGGACGCGGCATAGACAAAGGCTTTGTGTCCGGCGACCTCGAAGGTCTCCGCGGCGCGCGGCAAGTTGTCCTGCGCAGCGAGTGGCAGCGTGAAGATGGAGAGTAGCAACAACAGGGAGAAAATTGATGGCTTCATCTGGATTGTGGATGCGAATGGTAAAGTGGGAGGCCCGCTCGCTTCAATTTCTATTCCCGAGACTGGGCAACCTTCCCGCGCTGGAAATCCGCCACGGCCTGACCCAACTGCCTGCCCACGGTGCGATAGCCTTCGGTCGTGCTGTACGGCGTGTTCCACGAAGTCTCCAGACACGCGGCCATCGTGTGCGGATTGCCGTGCGCGTTCACCCACTGGCCGCTGATTTGCTTCCACAACGGATGATACGTGGGGCCGGTGAGGTGCGGCTTTGGGTCGAGCGCGAATGGGCCGGCGATACGGGCCCGCGCAGCGTCGAGAAAGTTCTCACGATTCGCGCGCCCAATCTCCGTCAGCAACTCCGGCGGCCCGGTGAAGAAGAAGGGTTTCAGATCGCCGGGCCCGGGATTGTGTAGGTCGAGAAAGACGGCGAGGCGGTCCTCCTTGGCGAGCGCGCGCAACCGCTGTTGTGCGGCGGCGACCTCGGGATACACCGGCTTGTCATCCCAGTCGCGGTTGTGATCCCGCGGCGCGGCTTCTTTGCCGCCGTTGCCAGTCGCGGCGTTGTCCACGTCCATGATAGGCACGATAAAAATCTCCGCGTGACCCCGCAGCCACTTCGCATCCGCGTCGTCGCTCACAAGCCATTCAGTGAAACCGCGCGCGACCCAACACGAACCGCTTTCCCACGCGTGCTGTCGTGCTTGCACCCAGATGCCGGACGGCTTGGGCGTGGTCGCTGCGTTGACGTGCAAGCCGCGCACAGGCCGGCTTCCACGTGTGCGCGCGAGCTCGAAGAGTTTCGCGGCGGGCAATTTCTTTTCCGCTTCCGCCAGCAGCGCGTCTGTATCGCGCGGAGTGAAGGGCGGCCCCCACGCAATCCACAACGGCCCGCCAGTGCCGGTGACTTCGTAAAGCATGCGTTCGCCTTCGCGTTTGCCGGGTGCAGTGTGACGCCAAGTTTTGCCATCCGTGGAAAAAGTCGCGCGCGTAGGCATGGCCCAACTCGCTGCGAGTGGCTTGCCGGTGTCTTGCCCGTTGTTGCGCGACGGACGGTCGCTGCCCGCGAGACTCAGCATGACCCGCTCATCCTTCGCCGCGCCATCCACGCGCAGATACCACCAGCAGGCCCAGCCGCGCTGCGGATCGCCACCGGGTATGAAACGGATGACGCGCGCCGACTGGTCAATGGACTCGACCTTCGCGGAACCACCTTCGAAGTCCGTGCTGACACGCAGCTCGGCGGCGGATGCCGTGACAACGAGCAACAACGTGAACAAGGAAAAATATTTCATGGCCGCCAACTCCACACTTCCGGCGAACGGATCCCGGGACGTTGCTCGCCGCTGACGACGAGCCACGCGCCGTTCCACTGCGCCGTCGGCACCGTCGCACGGGGCGCAGGCGTCTCGCCAAGTTCGCGCCAAGCATCCTTCGAAGCGTCGTAGGTGAGGATGGATTTTGGAAAACCTTTGTGCTCCGTCGGCGCGACGGTGAGTTGCGCCGCATCGTCGCCGCTCATCACAAGAAACTGTGTTGCGCCGACAGTCGGTGCAGGCGAAGGCGCAGCCACCGCTGCGCGCGGCAAATCAGCGATGCGTTTCCAACCTTTGCCGGGCGTGAAGCGATACGCATCACGCAGATAAGTCCGCATCGGTTTGCCGTCTGGGCCTGCGTGTAAATCGGTGCCGCTGGCGAGGAAGATTGAACCGTCTTGCACCGCTGCGACCGCGAGCATCCGCGCCGCGCCGGGCCACGGTTCCAACTCGCGCCACACCGGTTGCTTCGCAGCGAGGTCGAGCGCGTAGAACTTCTTCAATGCGCTGGTGGAGTCAGGTTTCTCGATGCCGCCCGCGATGTAAAGAGTATCGGCGAGCAACGCGCCCGACATGTTGGCGATGGTTCGCGGCAACACAGGCAATGGTTTCATTTCCAATTTGCCTCCGCGCCATCCCAACCGGAAGCAATCGGCGTAGTGCTGATTCGCATCACTGCCACCGACGCACACCACGCTGTCACGCCACGTTACACTCACGCCATAGCCAAGCGGACGTGGCAGCTTGCCTGCGACCTTCCACGCAGCGTCTGGCTTCTCCAGCACGAAGACCGTGTCATACCAAATCTTCTTTCCACCTTCCCACGGTTTCTTGTCCGGGAAATTCGCGCCGCCTGCAGCGAGCAATGCACCGCCGCTCACCCCCGCGAACATGGCTGCAAACCCTTCCTTGTCCGGCAACGGCGGAAGTTTCGACCAGCGCGATAGCTCGGCTGCGTGCATGGCAGGTGCGGTCAGCATCGCGGCGAGTAGCAGCCACAAAGTTGCGGCGTGTTTTACCACTCGCCCTTTCGTGAGAATTGCTTTGCGGCTGCTTCGCGGAAAGCCGCGCCCGCCGCGTCCATTTCTGCCAGGACCTGATCGACCGGCTTGCCCGCAGCTCCGCACGCAGCGGGAATGACAGTGTTACACTCGTTGGTGTCCATGAAGCGCGAGGCTTCCAACAACCTCGCCTCGTCCTCTTTTGGCATGGCGAGGAAGCCATGCTTGTCGGCGTGGATGAGTTGACCGGGCTGGATTTTCTGGCCGAACACTTCCACCTCGCAATTCCAGCGCACCGGAATGACGTGGGCGTGGCCGACACACAACCGCCGCGCGAGCGCCTTGAAACCGGCGTTTATCATCTCATCGAGGTCGCGCACCGCGCCGTCGGTGATGGTGCCGACACAGCCAAGCGCGCGGTGCGTGTTCGCATTCACCTCACCCCAAAACGAACCGATGACGCGCGGCTTGTCGAGGTCCTGCACGACAACAATCTTTGGTCCCGGCACACTCGCGACGTAACGTCGGTAGTCCGAGAGCGCTTTGGCGCGCTGCAGGTGCACAGGATTACTAGGTTCGATGATCACTGTAACCGCGTAGCCGACCATCGGCCCCATTTGCGGCATGAAGTCGCGCGTCTCCTCGAGGTTGATGCCCTCGCGCGTGCGGTCGTGCTTCGTGATTTGCTCCCAACCGTTATAAATGGTCGGCGTGTTCCAGCGCTTGAGCAGGAGGATGTCGGAGTGGGTGAGGGCGTGTTCGGGATTCATTTGGTGACGGGTGGCAAAGGTGGCAGCTTCGTTCTGTAGTGGACAGTAGGATGGTGGTTGTCGTCAAAGGCGAAGTGACGACCAGCACTTGAATACCAAGGACTAATTTTCTGCGAGATTGATGATATGCGGCCCGCGCGCTTGTCAAACCTCCGCTCGGGCCGTTAACGTGCTCCCATGTTCGATTCGCTCACCGGCAAGCTGCAGCAGGCCTTCAAGAATCTCCGCGGCCTCGGAAAGATCTCGGAGGCGAACGTGGCCGATTCGCTTCGCGAGGTGCGGTTGGCGCTGCTCGACGCGGACGTGAACTTCAAGGTCGCACGCGATTTCATCGAACAGGTGCGGCAGAAATCGCTCGGCGCGGAGGTGGTTGCGAGCGTCCAGCCCGGTCAGCAGATCGTGAAGATTATCCACGACGAGCTGGTCGCGCTGCTCGGTTCGACCAACGCAGGTCTCGCCTTCGGTAGCAATCCGAGCTGCATGATGATGGTCGGCCTGCATGGTGCGGGCAAGACGACCTCGTCCGGCAAACTCGCGCGGTTGCTCGCCAAGCAGGGCCGCGCGCCGTTGCTCGTCGCGGCGGACGTCTACCGACCGGCGGCCATGGAGCAGCTGGAGACCCTCGGCAAGCAGCTCGACGTGCCTACCTTCGTCAAGCACGGCGAGACCGACGTGCTGAAGATCGCCCGCGAGGCAATCGAGTTCGCCAAGGCTAACAACCGCAACACCGTCATCTTCGACACCGCCGGCCGGTTGCAGATCGACGAGCCGCTGGTGCAGGAGTTGGTCCGCCTGCGCGACCTTGTACAACCCACGGAGATACTGCTCGTGCTCGACGCGGCGACCGGCCAGGAGGCGGTGAATGTCGCGACACACTTCGATCAGGCACTCAAGATCACCGGCTCCATTCTGACGAAGCTCGACGGCGATGCGCGCGGTGGCGCGGCGCTCTCGCTCAAGGCCGTCACCGGCAAGCCGATCAAGTTCGCTGGTGTGGGTGAAAAGCTCGACGAGTTCGAGCCGTTCCATCCCGAGCGGATGGCCGGGCGCATCCTCGGCATGGGCGACGTGGTGAGTCTCGTCGAGAAGGCCGCCGAGTCGGTGACCGAGGCCGACGCGAAGCGGATGGAGGAGAAGCTGCGCAAAGGGCAGTTCACGCTCGAGGATTTCCTCGAGCAACTGCGCGGCATGAAGAAGCTCGGCTCACTCGAGAGCGTCATCGGCATGCTCCCCGGCGGCTCGCAGATGCTCAAGCAGGCCGACCTTTCGAAGGGCGAGAAGGAGTTCCGCCGGATGGAAGGGATGATTTGCTCGATGACGCGTCAGGAGCGCAGCAGTCCGCAGATTCTCAACGCGAAACGGCGGATACGCATCGCCAAAGGCAGCGGCGTGTCGGTGGCGGAACTGAATACGTTGCTCAACCGCTTCGCCCAGATGCAGCAGATGATGAAGAAAATGGGTAAGTTCCAGAAGATGATGGGCAAGATGGGCGGCGCCGGATTGCCTGGAATGTTGGGAAGGTGAGCAGCCCCGCAGCGGCCGGCTCTCTAGGCTGAGGCAGTGTCTGAAAAGAAAAAGCCCCTCCGCAACGGAGGGGCTTGAAAAGGGGATGTCGGCTTAATCGATGACACTAATCGGATCCACCACCGCGGGAGCAACTCCAGGGCCGCTTGGTGGAAAGGCCGGACGCGTAGTCGGCTGGACGGGTGGTACGAAGGGGAGAACCGCTGGTTCTTGTTGGCCGCCAGCGCCGCCTGGTTGTTGTTGACCGCCACCACCAGCGCCGC
>CAMDJP010000039.1 GCA_945900775.1 Akkermansia muciniphila
GGCTTGCCGCCGGGACGGCCGGGGCCGCGCTTGGGCTGCAGTTCCTTCATCTTGGCAGCCTGCTCGGCGGTGAGGAGCTTTTCCATGAACTCTTGGCGGGTCTTGCCGAATTCCGCGTACTTGGCTTGGCGAGCTTCCTGGCTGAGGTCCTTCAGGCCGGCCATCTTCTCGCGCTGTTCCTTGCCGAAAGCTTCTAGCTTGGCTTGCTGGTCGGCAGTGAGGCCGAGTTCCTTGGCAAGGCCTTCGCCGCCACGGAAACCGCCGGGGCCGCGCTTCGGTTCGGGCTTCTTGTCTTCGGCTTGGACGGCGCAGACGCCGGCCACCAACAGGGCGATCAGGGTGAGTTCCTTCATATTCTAGGGGGGTTAGGGGTTATTTTTACTATTATCGCGGCATGCCGCTGGGTGAGGAGACGGTGCCGAGCGGGGATGGTTACAACTTTAATTGGCCGATGGGAACGCGCAATCCTAAACCCGCAGACCGCTTCAGACCACGGTCACCGGGTTCTCGAGCATGCCGATGCCGGAGACGGTGATGCGGACGGTGTCGTGGGCGTGAAGCGTGAAGTCGTCGCCGGGCACCACGCCGGTACCGGTGAGCAGCACGGCGCCGTGCGGGAAGAGTTGGCTGGTGCAAAGCCAGTCGGCGAGCTCGGCGAACCCGCGTTTAATCTGGCCAACGCTGGTCTCGCCCTGAAACACGACCTTCCCCTTGCGCGAAATCTGCACGCCAATGGTCCATTTGCGCGCCTGCGCCTCGGTGACGCCGACGGCAATCCATGGTGCGAGTGCACAGGAGCGATCGTACACCTTCGCCTGCGGGAGGTAGAGGAGGTTTTCGCCCTCGATGTCACGCGAACTCATGTCGTTGCCGGCGGTGTAGCCGACGACCTCGCCGCGGGAGCTGATGACGAGTGCGAGCTCGGGCTCGGGCACGTTCCATTTGGCGTCGCGCCGGATGCCGACTGGCTCAGCAGTGGCGACGACCTTCTCGGCGAGCGATTTGAAGAAGATTTCTGGGCGCGGGGCGTCGTACACCTTGTCGTACGCAGTGGCGCTGAAGTCGCTCTCCTCCATACGGGCCTTCTTGCTGCGCAGGTAGGTGACGCCGGCGGCCCAGACCTCCTGCCGCTCGACGGGCGCGAGCAGGCGAACGGCATCAATCCTGTGAGACGGCAAGCCGGACTTGGCGAGTACGGCGAGGCGCTTGGGCAGGTGATCGCTCTCGAGCAGTGGCGTGAGGCGTTCGATGCCGGCAGCGGTGAGGTCGAGGAGGGTTTTGTCGTCCAGCGTCAGACCGATGCGGGGCTGGGCAGGGGCGGTTTCAAAACGGCAGAGTTTCATGACCCAAGAGACGACATCGGAACGGCCGTCGCGACAAGCCAAAACCGGCTTGAAAACGGTCGGGATATGGACTTGAAGATTATGAATAAAGCTGATTCAATACTCTTCGAACACTCGATTTACTCCGGTCAAACACCATTTCACATGAACAAGATTTTCTTTGCCGGTCTCGGGTTGGTGGTGGCGATGGTGGTGCAGGCCAAGGTTCCGACGACGCCTACAGCGCCCGAGCGCTTTGGCCAGCTGGAGAAAGCTGAGGAGCCGAGCTTCCGCCGGCACATCCTTCCGCTTTTCAGCCGCGTCGGTTGCAGTGGCCGCGAGTGCCACGGGGCGTTTGCCGGGCAGGGCGGCTTTCAACTCTCGCTCTTCGGTTACGACTTCGCCAAGGACCACAAGGAAATCACTGCCGACACCGAGGAGGTGCGCGTGGATCAGAAAGATATCAGCAAGAGCCTCGTGTTGCTGAAGGCTACGAATCAGGAAAAGCACAAAGGGAAGGAGCGCATCAAGCCCGGCAGCTGGGAGTACAACTTGGTCCACAAGTGGATTTCCTCCGGTGCCAAGAATGACACGGAAAAGACCGGCGACTTCGACCGACTCGAAATCTCCCCCAAGGAAATCGTTTTCAAGAAGGCAGGCGAAAAAACACAGATTCGCGTGCTCGCTTACTGGAAGGACGGCACGGTGGAAGATGTCACGCTGTTCACCCGCTTCCGCACGAATGATGACTCCGTCTCCGTTGTTTCCGCGACGGGCGAAGTCGAGGCGAAGGACAAGGGCGACACGCACATCGTTGCTTTCTACGATAACGGCGTGCATCCGATCCCCGTGATGTTGCCCGTCTCGGACAAGGTTGGGGCCAGTTATCCGAAGGTGGCCACGCCCACCAAGGTGGACGAACTCATCATCGCCAAGCTCCGCAAACTCGGCGTCGTCCCGAGCGAGACCTGCACGGACGCCGAGTTCCTCCGCCGCGTGAGCCTCGACCTTACTGGCACGCTGCCGACGCCCAATCAGGTGATGCAGTTCCTCGCCGACATATCGCCCAACAAACGGACGGCGAAGGTGGACGAACTGCTGAAGACGCCCGCCTACTCGGCATGGTGGGCCACGAAGATGAGCGATTTCCTCGGCAATAATCCCCGTGTGCTCCGCGGCAACGGCGCGCAGAACTACGGCGATAAGTTCAGCCGTCAGTGGTACGACTGGCTGCGCCATCGCATCGAGAAGAACGAGCCGTACGACAAGATGATGGCCGGCATCATCCTCGCCACCGGTCGCACCAAGCCGACGCAGTCCTACGAGGATTTCGCGCGCGAGATGTCGAGTTACTTCCGCGCGGAAAATCCCGCGAGCTTTGCCGAGCGGCCGAACATGCCGCACTTTTGGGCCCGGCAGAACATCCGCACCGCCGAGGAGAAAGCGCTCGCCTTCGCCCACAGCTTCCTCGGCGTGCGCATCGAATGCGCCCAGTGCCACAAGCATCCCTTCGACCAGTGGACCCAGAATGACTTCAAGTCCTTCCAAGCCTTCTTCGGCGGCATCAGCTACGGCAACAAGCCCCCCGGCAAGACGGGTGATGAGAAGGTCACGTTCGCTAGCCTCACCAAGGAAATCCGCGAGGCCATTCCTGCGGACCCGAAAAGCGGCAACAACCAAAAAGGCTTGGGTAACGAATTTGAACGCCGCGTGAAAGCCGGTGAACCCGCCCCGTGGCAGGAGCTTTTCGCCATCGCCAAAGCCCCGAGCAAACTCAGCGAGCGCGAGATCGAACGCCTCAAGAAACAGAACCCGAACTTCGACAGCCGCGTACTCACGCCGAAAATCCTCGGCGGCGAGGATGTCCTGCTCACCGAGTTCCCCGATCCGCGCACCCCGCTCATGGAGTGGCTGCGCAGCAGCAAGAACCCCTACTTCGCCCGCTCTTGGGTGAACCGCGTCTGGGCGAGCTATTTTAATCGCGGCCTTGTCGAGCCGGCGGACGACCTTAACCTCGCCAACCCTCCCGTGAACCAAGAGTTGATGGATCACCTCGCCGACGGCTTCATTAAGAACGGGTACAGCATGGCTTGGCTCCACCGCGAGATTCTCTCTAGCGCCACTTACCAGCGCAGCTGGAAGGCCAATGACACGAACAAGCACGACGAGAAAAACTTCAGCCGCTTCGTGATCCGCCGCCTGCCTGCCGAAGTCATCGTGGACGGGGTCGCACAGGCTACACTCTCCACCGATCGGCTCGCGAGCTTCGCCAGCGACATCGAGGTGCGCGCCATCGGCCCGAACGCCAACGCCGGCCGCGGCGGCAAGGGCGCCTCCAACTATTCGCTGAACATCTTCGGCAAGCCCGTACGCGAGACGAACTGCGATTGCGAGCGCACCAGCGACCCGACCCTGTTGCAGACGCTCTATCTGCGGAACGATCCCGAGTTCCTCACCTCGCTCGAGCAGGCCCGCGGCGGCTCATCGTGGGTCGAGGAGATTCGCCGCCAGACTTCACCCGTTGTTTCGAAAACGAAACAGCCAGCGGCCGTGCCCGAGGTGAAACCCGAACCGATGAACCCAGACAGACTAATTGAACAAGTGTTTCTCCGCACCGTGAGCCGTCCGCCCACTGCGCTGGAATTCGAGAAGGCACGCATCGATTTCGCGGCCGCTGCGTCTCCGGCTGTGGGCGTGCGAGAACTTCTCTGGGCTATGCTCAACACACGCGAATTCATGGTAAACCACTGATAATTTCCCGTACAAACAACCAACCCAAACGACTATGTCCATCCATACCACCTGTGACGGAGTGAGCCGGCGTGACTTCCTGCGCGTTGGCGCTTTGACCGGCGTCAGTCTCAGCCTAGCCGACTATTTCGCCCTCTCTTCGCAAGGCGCGATCAGCGGAGCCGCTAAGGGCAAGGCCGCCATCTTTGTGCGCCTCGCCGGGGGCCCCAGCCACATGGATACGTTCGACCTCAAGCCGGACGCGCCCGACACGCACCGCGGCGAGTTCAAGCCAATCAAGACCAATGCCGACGGCGTGATGATTTCCGAGCACCTCCCCAAGCTCGCGAAGTGCGCGGACAAGTTCGCCGTCCTCCGTGGCGTCAGTCATACGCTCGCCGCTCACAACCTCGGCACGCTCTACATGAATACGGGCAACCGCCCGCTCCCTTCCCTCAACTATCCACACTACGGCGCGGTCGTCTCGAGGGAACTCCCCGGTATCCAGCATCTGCCCTCGTTCGTTGCTGTGCCGAGTCTGGCCGAGAACGCCACCGGTTACCTCGGCGTCGAGTACGGTCCGTTTGAGACTGGCGCCACGCCGCAGGCTGGCAAGGCGATGGATGTTCGCGGCCTCGCTCTCAAGAACGGGGTCACCATCGAGGACGTCGACCGCCGCCAGAATCTTATCCAGCGCTATGACGGGGCGTTCGGCGCTTTCGCTAAGGAGGACAAGGTTCTTGCCGGGATGAACCAGTTTGGCGAGAAGGCCTACTCAATGATGCGCTCCCCGAAGGCGCGCGCAGCCTTCGACCTCAGCAAAGAAACGGCCTCCATCAACGGCCTTTTCGGCACCGACGCCTTCTCGCAAAGTTGCTTGCTGGCCACGCGGTTGGTCGAGAGCGACGTCCGGTTTGTCACTGTCAGCCTCGGCGGCTGGGACACGCACGGTGACAACTTCAACGCGCTCAAGAATAAGAACCTTCCGACCCTCGACGCCGGCCTCAGCGGTCTCTTCAACGCGCTTGCCGCGAAGGGTCTGCTCGAGACCACGGCGGTCTTCGTCACCGGCGAGTTCGGCCGCACGCCGAAGATCAACGCCCGCGGCGGCCGCGATCATTATCCCCGCGCGATGTTCTGCCTCCTCGGCGGCGGCGGCATCAAGGGCGGTCAGGTCGTCGGAGCATCCGACGCCAAGGGCGAAGGCCCGAAGGATCGCGCGATCACGCCCGACGATGTGGCATCGACCTTCTACAAGGCGCTCGGTATCGACAATCGCAAGGAATACAACACGCCGACCGGCCGGCCAGTCATGATTGTGCGCAACGGCACCCCGATTCCCGAGTTGATCAGCTGATCGCGCTTCCAGTTAAAATAGAAGGCCCCGCACAAATGTGCGGGGCCTTTTTGTTTTCCGTGATGAGAAGAGACGAAGCGCTCAGGCAGAATAGTCGAGATAGACCGTCTTCACCTTCGTGTAGAACTCGATGGCGCCGGGGCCTTGCTCCTTGAAGCTGTCGGTGCTCGACTTCTTCACGCCACCGAACGGTGCCTGCAGCGCGAGGCCGGTGGAGATCTGGTTAATCTTTACCACGCCGGCTTGGATGCGCTCGGCGTAGGTCATCGCCTTTTTGATGTCGCGCGTGACGATCGAAGCCGAGAGGCCGACGTCCACGCCGTTCGCCACGGCGATGGCCTCGTCAAAGTTCTCCACGGGCATCACGGCGATGACGGGCCCGAAGACTTCCTCCTGCGCGATGCGCATCGTAGCCGTGACGTTGCCGAGGATAGTCGGCTCCATAAAATAACCGTGCGCGAGGTCGCCCTCGGCGAGTTGCTTGCCGCCGTGGACGAGCGTCGCCCCTTCCTTCTGCGCGATGTCCACGTAGTCGAGGTTGCCCTTAAATTCCTGTTCGTTCACCGCCGGCCCCATCGTGATGCCTTGTTTCAAACCGTTGCCGACGACGATCGCTTTCGCTTTCTCGATGAGCTTTTGCGTGAAGGCCTCAGCGACGGACTTCTCCACAATCACACGGCTGGTCGCCGTGCAGGCCTGGCCAGTCAGCCCGAATCCGGCGACAGTCACGAGGCGTGCGGCGAGGTCGAGGTCGGCGTCGGCGAGCACGATGGTCGGGTTCTTGCCGCCCATCTCCATCTGCGAGCGGGCCATGCGATGCGAGAGTACTTGATGCAGCTGGTGACCGATCTTGTACGAGCCGGTGAACGAAAGTGCGGCGACGGCGGGGTTCGCGGCCAACTCGGCGCCGACGGTGCGACCTTCGCCAACGACCACGTTCAGCACGCCCTTCGGCAGACCGGCCTCGGCGAGTGCCTTGGCGAGCTCGAGCGTCATCGCCGGCGCTTGCGACGCGGGCTTGATGACGACGGTGTTCCCAGCCAAAAGTGCGGGCGCGAGTTTCCACGCCGGAATCGCGATGGGAAAGTTCCACGGCGTGATGAGGCCGACGACGCCGAGTGGTTCGCGGCGTGTGAAGAGAAGATTGCCCGGCAGGTCGTGCGGAATGGTCTGGCCGCCGAGCGTGTAGCTGATGCCGCCGAAGAAGCGGAAGATGTCCGCGGCGCGCTGCACCTCGCCAGTCGCCTCGGCGAGCGTCTTGCCCTCCTCACGCGTGAGCAGTTCGGCCAACTCGGCTTTGCGCGACTCGAGAATCTGCGATGCTTTGCTGAGGATGCGTCCGCGCGCAGGCGGCGTGGTGGCGGCCCACGACGGCGCCGCTTTTTGCGCCGCATCAATGGCAGCGAGCGCGTCTTCGCGCGCGCTCAGCGGATATTGAGCGACAACCTCGCGCGTGTTGGCGGGGTTCGTGTTCTGGAAGGTCTTGCCGGATTGCGCGGCGATCGATTCGCCGGCGATAAAGTTTTGATAGGTTATCATCAGATAAAGAGAGAATGCCGCGGTCGCGGCGCGATGGAAACGTTTTTATGAGCGGCACGTGTTCGCCGAACACGTGGCTAAAACAGGTGCGGCAGACCTTCCTCGAGAATCTTGAGCTGATGACTCATCCCGCTTTCACGGAGGAGTCCTTTGAGCCACTCGGGCGGTTGGTCCGGTTCCTCGAAGCCAAGTTTGAAGTGTCCGTAGTGCATTGGCACGAGCCACTGCGCGCGAAGATCCTTGAAGGCCTGCAGGGCGTCCTGCGGCCCCATGTGGACGCCCCGGAAGCTCTCGGGATGACAGGCACCGATGGGCAGCAGAGCGACCTCTGGCGCGAGGCGGCGGCCGATTTCCTTGAAGCCGTCGAAGTAAGCGCTGTCGCCGGCGTGGTAGATGCGCCGGCCGGAATGTTCGAGCACGAAGCCCCCGTAACCGCGGTGCTCGTCGCGCAGTGTGCGCGCGCCCCAGTGGTTGCTCGGCACGAAGGTCACACTCCAGTCGGGCGTGCCGAAGCTCTCCCACCACTTCAGCTCGATGAGCCGTTCGAAACCCAACCCGCGCGCGAGCGTACTTGTACCCCAGGGCATGATGCCGAGCTTCGGGTGCGGCAGACGGCGCAGCGAGGGTTTGTGGAAATGGTCGTAATGCGCGTGCGTGATGAGCACGAGGTCGATGGGCGGCAGGTCCTCGATGCGGAGGCCGGCGCGTTTCACACGCTTCAGGAAGAAGAGCCAGTTCGCGAAGTTCGGGTCCACCAGCACGTTCAGCTCGGCGAACTGGATGAGGAACGACGCATGACCGATCCACGTCACGGCCATCTGGCCGCGCGCGAGCTTCGGGAACGACGGCTCCTTGTGCGAGCCGGTGCGCGGCGTGAGGAGCGCCTTCCAGACCATTTCGCGGAAGAAGGTGCGTGGGTTGAAGTGGCCCGCGGGCGTCAGTTCCTTGAACGAGCGCGGGAAGCGACGTTTCGCCGGTTTAGCGGCGGCGGAATGGCTCGAGGGCGGTTGCATCGTTTGGGCAATATCGCACGGCCGCAGCCGTCAGCGTTTCAGGGAGCTCAGCTTCGCAGCGAAGACAAAGTCGCTCTCGGTCAGGCCATCCACCTTGTGCGTCCAGAGCGTGAGCCGCACGCGCCCCCACGCGAGGTAGATGTCCGGATGATGGTTAGCCTTCTCGGCAAGCGCGCCGACGCGATTAGTGAAGGCGAGCGCCTGCGCAAAATCTTTGAACATATACTCGGCCTCGAGGTGATGATTCTTCACTACGCGCCACGGCGCACCGAGTTGCTGGGCGAGCGTCTTGAGCGCCGCGCCCTTGAGCGGCGGCACGCCGCCCTTGCAGGGCACGCATTCCATCGCGGCGAGATCGCATGTCGACTTATTCGGTTTGGTCTTGGCTGGCATGAGCAGACGTTACAGCTGCAGGGCGACAAAATCCAGCCGTCGATTCATAGGCCACGGAAATGGCGGATGTTTGCGCGTAGACCAAGCACGATGAACGTGATCGGCAGCAGATGAAAACCCGTCGCCCACCAGTTTTTGTAATAGGCGCAGAGGCCAAAATCCACGGTGTAGAGTGTGAGGCCGGCGATATAGGCCCACGTCTTGCGCTCCTTCGCGAAGGAGCCGAACACGGCGAAGAGCAGAATAACTCCAAGTTCAATTCCGAAGCGCGCCCATTTATTATAGAGCCATGAATTAGCGCGTGGCCCGATGGCTCGGGGCATCAATTCCTGCTGAGCACCGAATCGGACCGACATCGGTGGCAAATCGTAGTCGTAGACCAGCCGCATCGTTATCCGAGGCGAGGCAAGAGAAAGGCTCTCGAAGGTCTTGTCGGCGACCCACTCCGTCCATTTGCCGACATCGGAAACGGCAAAACGCCTTGGGATATGCTGTGCGCCGAACCAGCTGAAGAGATAAACCGCCGCCGCGAGGGTGGAAATCCAGAAGAACATTTTCGCGCCGCGTTCGTTCTGTTCGCGTAGCAGGCCCACCGGCAGATCTTCGGTGTACCATTCCCGGTGCTTAGCCAAGGCCTGCGCAGGAGCATCGAGCAGTTGAGCGACGGATTGTCTGGGCGACGGTGGTGACTCACTAGCTTTCGGTCTGTCTGTGGCAGAGTTCAGCTCCGGACAGGCGCTGACGGTTATCCAGTCGGTTTGGTCGTCGCGGATGACGAAGGAGTCGGGGCCCAATCGTCCGTGGGCGATGACGAGGCGCAAATCGGCTAAGGACACTGGCCCAGAGGTTTGGCCATCTTGTCCGACAAAATGATAGGTGTGATCCACAATTGGGTCGAAACATGAGGCCATTGCGTGGTGGGGAAGGCAAACCAAATTGCGCTTGTCATCCCCTGCGCCCTTGGTAAGCTCGCCGCCCTTTGTAGTATGAAAGCTGACATTCATCCGAAATATATCGACGCGGAAATCCGCTGCGCCTGCGGCAACGTGATCAAAACCCGCTCCACCAAGCCGATCATTCTGATTGGCATCTGCAACGCCTGCCACCCGTTCTATACGGGGCAGCAGAAGTTCGTGGACACTGCCGGCCGTGTGGACAAGTTCCAGCAGCGCGCCGCCAAGACCGCCGCCGCCCAGGCCGCTGCGGCCGACGCTGCCGGCAAGAAAAAGAAGAAGTAGCGTTTTTGAACGAATCCGCCCGCCACCGGCCCTCGCGCCGAAGCGGGCGGATTCTTTTTTGTCGAAAGCCTGTCGCGCTGTTGCCCGGTTCATGTGCCCGTTCGTGGCTAGGTTGATTTGCCGGAACTGATGAATCTGCGCCCGCACATCGATAAGTTCGTCCGCCGCTTTGCGGAGGTGGAGGCGTTGCTGAGCAGCCCTGCCGCTTTCGATAATCCGCAGCGCGCACAGGAACTTTCGCGCGAATACGCCCGACTGAAGGAGCTCGTCACCGCTGGGCACGCCTATCTCAAAGCCGTTGCCGACCTCGCGGATAATCGCGCTCTGCTCGCTGCCGAAACTGATTCTGAATTGTCCGCGCTTGCGAAGGAGGACGTTGCCCGGCTCGAGATTGAGGAACAGCAACTCGCACTCGACCTGCAACGCGGTCTCGTGCCGCGCGACCCAGCCGATTCACGCAACACCATCATCGAGATTCGCGCCGGCGCCGGCGGGCAGGAGTCCGCTCTCTTCGCCGCCGACCTTTACCGCATGTACACGCGCTACGCCGAGGCGCGTGCCTGGCGTGTGGAAGCGATGGATTCCAGCCCGTCCGATCTCGGAGGTTTTAAAGAAATCATTTTTGGCGTCACTGGGCAGGATGTTTACAAGCGGCTCAAGTACGAGAGCGGCGTGCACCGCGTGCAGCGCGTGCCCGCTACCGAGGCGCAGGGGCGCATCCACACCAGCACCGCCACGGTCGCCGTGCTGCCCGAGGCGCAAGAAGTGGATATCGAGATTAAGACCGATGACCTGGACATCAGCGTCTGCCGCGCGTCTGGCAAGGGCGGTCAAGGGGTGAACACGACCGATTCCGCCGTGCGCATCGTCCACAAGCCAACCGGTCTAGAGGTCCGCTGCGCCGACGAGCGTTCGCAGCAGAAGAACAAAATTAAAGCGCTTACCGTGCTCCGCTCGCGTCTGCTTGAGCGGAAGATCGCCGAGGAAAACGCGAAGTATGCCGCCCAGCGCAAGAGCCAGGTCGGCACTGGCGATCGCAGTGAAAAAAACCGCACCTACAATTTCCCGCAGAACCGTGTCACCGACCATCGTATCGAACTCACGCTTTATAACTTGATGCAGTTCATCGACGGCGACATCGACGGGTTGGTTGAGCCGTTGATGGCCAATGACCTCAACGAGAAGCTCGGGGCATTGGAGGCGTAATCCGCTTCCGGCTCACTTTTCAAAACTTATGTTACAAGGACTCATCTTCGACTTCGACGGCACGCTAGTGGACTCGATGCCGCTGCACTGGCTCGCGTGGAATGAAGTCTGCACGCGGCACGGCATTCATTTTCCCGAGGACCGCTTTTATAAACTCGGCGGTGTGCCTTCCAAAAAAATCCTCGCGATGCTCTCCGCGGAGCAGCAACTGGACATCGACACCGCGCTGGTCGCGCGTGAAAAAGAGGCGGGCTATCTCAGTCGCCTGCCGCAGGTGCAGCTCATCGAGCCGGTCGTGCAAATCGCCCGCGAACATCACGGTCGCGTCCCGCTTGCCATCGCCACTGGCGGTCAGCGACACATCATCCCGCGCGTGCTCGAGCAACTCGGCATCGCGCATCTCTTCGACGCTCTCTGCACCAGCGAGGATGTGACGAACCACAAGCCTGCGCC
Organism: Akkermansia muciniphila; assembly: GCA_945900775.1. Classification (GTDB taxonomy): domain Bacteria; phylum Verrucomicrobiota; class Verrucomicrobiia; order Limisphaerales; family SIAT01; genus SIAT01. Next base: position 11,252 of record CAMDJP010000039.1, read on the forward strand.
GGACATTTTCCTGCTCGCCGCCCAGCGTATCGGCGCCGACCCGCGGCACTGCCGTGGATATGAGGATACCGACATCGGGATGGAGGCGATTCGTGCCGCCGGCATGGAGGCCGTGGATGTGCGCGACTTGCTCGGGGAGAAGAAGAAGTAACGGAGGCTACGGCGCGGCGGGGTTCGCCGGCCGTTTCCAAACGTAGTGCGCCAACAGCGTGCGCAGCGCTGCCGCCAGCGGGATTGCCAGCACGCCGCCGAGCAGACCGCCGAGCAGGCACGTTCCCGCCATCACCGAAATGATAATCGCGAGCGGGTGCAACCCCACGCGGTCGCCGATGATCTTCGGCGAGAGATACCAACTGTCGAGCTTCAGCACTACGGCGAAGATCGCGAGGACCGCCACGGGATGTTGCCAGTCCTGAAATTGTATCCCCGCGAGCGTCAGCGCCGGCACCAGTGCCACCATCACGCCAAGGTACGGCACGATGCAGAGGACGCCGGCTACGAAGCCGAGGAAGAGCGCGAACTCCACGCCCACCGCCCAGAGACCGAGCGTGAGTAGCGCGCCGTCGCACAGGGCCACGAGTACCTGACCGCGGAAGAAGGTGATGAGGCAGTCATTGATGGAACGCAAGATGAAGACCGTTTCGTCGCGTACCGATCCGGCGGCAATTGGCAAGCTGTTCGCCCAACCGCCCTCGATCCGCTTCTTTTCGAGCAAGAAATAGAAGACGTACACCGGCACTAGCGCGAAGCCGGCCAGCAACCCGAACCACGAAGCCGCCTGACCGAGTCGCGCGAGTAGCCATTGCGTCACCTTCGGCAACGACGACATGAGCCAGTCGGTCAGACCCACCCGTTGCTGATTCCACGCCACCTCGGCCTTTGCTGCCCACGGCGAGGTGGAGAGCGAGTCGCTCAGGCTCTTCTGGCCCTTTTCCAACAAGGCAGGCATACGCTGCGCGAGGTCACCGGTCTCGACCACGAGCCGCGGGATCACCGTGCCGAGCAGCAGACCCACGCAGAGCAGAGCCACACCGAATACGGCGAGGATCGCCCACGCGCGCGACATTCGGCGCTCGAAGAAATCCACCATCGGATCGAGCAGGTAGGCGAGGATGCCCGCGACGGCCAACGGAATGAGTACGGGCGAGAGTTTGTTGACGACTATTCCCGCGGCTAACACCACCGCGCCGAGCAGGGCCAGCGTTACGCCGACGGCCAGCGCGGAGAGCGAGAACCAGAGCACGCGCGCCTGCTTCTCGGTCGGCGGTGGGAAATTCATGTCAGCTTTGGCCGAGTTTCTTCGACTTCTCCGTCGCCGCACGGACGGCGCTCATCAACGCGCCACGCACCTTGCCACGCTCCAACTCGTGCAACCCTTCGATGGTCGTGCCGCCGGGGCTGGCGACCATGTCCTTCAAGGCGCCAGGATGCTGGCCGGTCTCAATCACCATCTTAGCTGCGCCGAGCAATGTCTGCGCGGCGAGCCTCGTCGCCACGTCGCGCGGCAGTCCGGCTGCCACGCCGCCATCACTCAAGGCCTCGATTATCAGATACGCGTAGGCCGGGCCGCTGCCGGAGAGGCCCGTGACGGCGTCGAGGAGCGATTCCTTCACTTGAAAGGCAAGGCCGACGGCTGAAAGGAGTTTCTGCACCAACTCGCCATCCGCTTTTGTCGCACTGCATCCTAGCGCGTAGGCGGAGGCGGAGGCGCCGACCAGCGCGGGCGTGTTCGGCATCACGCGGATGACGCGTGCGCCGCTCGGCAGGCCGCTCTCGAGCTTGGCTAGCGGTAGACCAGCGCAGATCGAGATGAGCAGGTGCTCCGGCGTCCACGCGGCGCGGATACCTTCGAGCACTTCCTTCACCTGATCGGGTTTTACCGCGAGGAAGAGGACGCGAGATGCCTTGAGCGCGGCGGTATTGGAATCTACGACCTTGCCGCCGGTCTCTTGGGTGAAGTGCGCGCGGGCGGCAGGTGCCACGTCGCTCGCGACGAGGTCACCGGCCTTCGCCAGTTTCGCGTGAAGGAAACCCTTGGCCAGCGCGGTAGCCATCTTGCCCGCACCGAGGAAGCCCAACTTGGTTGCCATGGGGGTTTTGTAGCAGTCCGACCCCGCCAGCGGAAAGGCAAAACGACGGCGGCCTTCGCGTGGCGGCTCGCTCGCAAGCAGCGGGCACCGCTTGGCGCCGCGTGCAAATCTCTGACCGCCCTCTTTTCGGACCTGAGCGGCTTCTCCTGCGCCACGCGGGCTTTGGCCTCCAATCTATTCCAGTTCCAAGAACTAGTGGCGGGCATGTGAAGAGCTTCACCCTTTTCGCAGGTTGCCTCGCATTTCGCAGTTGACGCCTCGTGACAAGTTGCTTCAATGACCAAACCTATGAAATCATTCAATCGGCTCCGCCCCCTAGTTTCCACCCTCACTTTCGCTGTGCTCGCCCTCGCCGCACGCGCGGACGTCAAGCTGCCGGCCATCTTCAATGACCGCATGGTCCTGCAGCGCGACCAGAAAGTCCCCGTCTGGGGCTGGGCCGACGAGGGTGAGAAGGTCACCGTCGAGTTCGCCGGGCAGAAGGCCGAGACCACGGCGAAGGACGGCAAATGGTCCGTCACGCTGACGCCGTTGAAGGGCAGCAGCACGGGTGCGAAGTTCACCGTCAGCGGCAAGAACAAGGTGGAGTTCAGCGATGTCGTGGTCGGCGAAGTGTGGTTCTGCTCCGGCCAATCGAACATGGAATGGACCGTGAACCAGTCGAAGAACGCGAAGGAAGAAATCGCCGCCGCGAACAACCCGCGTATCCGCCACTTCAAGGTGCCGCACGTCACTGCGACCGAGCCTCAGACCGAGGTGAAGACCAGCGGTGGTTGGCAGCTCACCGCCACGAACACGGTCGGCGGCTTCACTGCGGTGGGTTACTACTTCGCCCGCGAGATTCAGAAGGACCTCGACGTGCCTATCGGCCTCATCGGTTGCAACTGGGGCGGCACGCGCATCGAGCCGTGGACGCCGCCGATTGGCTTCCAGTCCGTGCCCGCGCTCAAGGCGGACTTCGCCGACAAGCTGGACAGTTTCCCGGCGCGCTCTGTCGCCAAGTCGAAGGACGGTAAGGAAGTCCTCGACAAGGCCGGCAAGCCGGTGGTGAACGTCAGCAGCGGTTCCCCCCTCTCTATCTACAATGCGATGGTCCACCCGATTATCCCCTACGCTATCAAGGGCGCGCTCTGGTATCAGGGCGAGTCCAATAACGGCGAGGGCATGCTTTACTTCGAGAAGAAGAAGGCGCTCATCGGCGGCTGGCGCGCACTCTGGAAGCAGGGCGATTTCCCGTTCCTCTTCGTCCAACTCGCGCCCTACCGCTACAACAACCCTGAACGCCTCCCCGGCATCTGGGAAGCTCAGGCCGCCACTCTTTCTATTCCCAACACGGGCATGGCGGTAATCACCGACGTCAGCACGATCCGCGATATCCACCCGCCCGACAAGCAAACCGTCGCCCACCGCCTCGCACTCTGGGCGTTGGCGAAGACTTACGATAAGCCTGTGGCCAGCTATGCCAGCCCGCTCTTTGACACGCTCAAGGTCGATGGCAGCAAGGCTCAAGTCTCCTTCAAGAACGCGGCGGGGCTCAAGTCGCTCGACGGCAAGCCGCTGACGTGGTTCACCATCGCGGGCGCGGACAAGAAGTTCGTCGCCGCCAAGGCGGAGATTTCCGGTAGTACGGGTACGGTCGTCGTCAGCGCTGAAGGCGTCGCTAGCCCCACTGCCGTGCGTTTCGGTTGGCATGAGCTTGCCGAGCCCAATCTGGCCAACACCGCAGGCCTGCCCGCCTCGCCCTTCCGCACTGACAAGTGGACGGACGCAATCATGCCCGTTCTGGCACCTGCGCCCGCACCGGCGAAGAAGTGATGCGATGGTTCGCGTTACTGCTCGTTCTCGTCTGGGCGTGGCCGCTCGGTGTTGTTGAAGCGGCCGCGCCCGACGCCTCGTTCCATCTCTACCTGCTCATCGGCCAGTCCAACATGGCCGGTCGCGGCAATCTAGAAGATCAGGATAAGCAACCGCATCCGCAGATACTCACGCTCACGAAGGCAAACACGTGGGCACCGGCGGTAGATCCGATTCATTTCGATAAGCCAATCGCCGGTGTCAGCCTCGGACGCACCTTCGGCCTCGAGATGGCGAAGGCCGATGGCAAGATTCGCATCGGCCTCATCCCGTGCGCCGTTGGCGGCACGCCAATCGGCCGCTGGCAGAAGGGCGCCGACCTCTACGAGGTCGCCCTCAAACGCGCCCGCGTCGCGATGAAGGAGGGCGTCATCAAAGGCGTGCTCTGGCATCAGGGCGAGAACGACAGCGGCAAGGCTGAGACGGCCAAGATCTACGCGAAGCAGCTCGACGCGATGATCGCCGCGCTACGGCAGGACCTTGCCGCGCCGCAGCTTCCCGTTATTGTCGGCGAGTTGGGCGAGTTCTACCGCGAAGGCGCGAGCGTCGCGCTGGTGAACGATGCCCTGCGCGCGTTGCCCGAGCGCATGGCGCGGACGGCGTTCGTCCCGTCAAAGGGGCTGGGACATAAAGGCGACGAGGTCCACTTCGACGCGCCGGCCTACCGCGAGTTCGGCCGCCGCTACGCCGAGGCGATGCAGAAACTACAGGCGACGCCTGCGAAGAAGTAGATTCGCGCGTTGCGGCTTCAAATTCTCCAAAAGCAAAAGGGCCGGCTTTCGCTGGCCTTTCTCGTTTCTTGAAATTGTCTCGACCCGTTTTCTTGAAGATTAATTACTTCGCCACCGTGCGGCGATGGACCTTGTGAATCGCCGCTTGGTCGGTGCACTTGATGAGAAGCTCATCGATGCAGACGTTCGGCGGGCGGCTCGCGCACCAGACGAGCGTCTCGGCAATGTCCTCCGCCGTGAGTGGCTCGGTCCCCTCGTACACCTTGTCGGACTTCGCCTTGTCGCCCTTGAAACGTACCATGCTGAACTCCGTCTCGGCGAAGCCGGGATCAATCGTGCCGACGCGCACGCCCGTACCGCATAGTTCCATCCGTAGCGACTTGGTGATCTGCAACTCCGCCGCCTTCACGCCGCAATAAACCGAGCCCCCTTCGTACGCCACACGGCCGGCGATCGAGCCGATGTTGAGGATGCTGCTGCCGGAGTTCTGGATCATCAGCGGCAGGATCGCGCGCGTCACGCGCATCAATCCGAGGAAGTTCACCTGGATCATCGCTTCCCAGTCGGCGTCCTTGCCGTTCGCCACCGTGTCCGCACCGTGCGCGCCGCCAGCGTTGTTAATGAGCACGTCCACCTTCTCCGTCTGTTTGCGAACAAAGCTGGCGAAGGATTCGGTACTCGGCGTGCTGCTTACGTCGAGCGCGTGGATGACCGCGGCGGGCGCGCCGAGCTTCTTGCACTCCGCGGCGACGGCCTCGAGACGGTCCACGCGGCGAGCGCCGAGAATCAGCTTGCTCCCTTCCGCCGCGAAGGCGCGAGCAGTGGCCGCGCCAAAGCCAGAGCTGGCGCCGCTGATTAAAACCCACTTGTTGGCGAGATTGGTCTTCATAATGTGGCGCAGTTTTAACGAGCGCGATGCTCGAAGGCAACCACTTCAACGCATACAACGGTTTTGACAAGCCACGCCTGCAGCGAGACGATACCAGAAATCTCAAACGCCAAATCTATGAAACGACTTTTTGCTCTACTGATTCCACTTCTTGCTCACGGCGTCGGTGCGGCTGAACTGAACCTGCGGGAAGCCGATGCTGGTCGCGTCGTGTCTGTCGCCGTTGGTGACAAGGTCGTCATCACTCTTCCTGGAAACATCACGACCGGCTACTCGTGGTCGCTCGCGCGAATCGAAGCGGACGCGCAGCGCCCAGCGGTGAAATCCACGGGCGACATCGCGTATAAGCAGTCTCCCGCCAATGGGCGCGTTGGTGTCGGTGGATTGTTTGTTGCGCCATTCACTGCTGCAGTCGAGGGCAAGGCCGTCGTTCACCTCGCGTACAAGCGGTCGTTCGAGAAGGACAAGCCGGCGGCGAAGATCTTCTCCGTCACGCTCGAAGTGAAGCCGGCCAAAGAGATCCCGAAGAAGGAGGGCAGCGATGCGCCACTCGTCGCCACCTATTCTATCGTGGCCTTCGATCCCGAGACCGGCGACCTCGGCGTCGCGGTGCAGAGCAAGTTCTTCAGCGTCGGCTCGGTCGTGCCGTGGGCGCGCGCCAACGTGGGAGCGGTAGCCACGCAGTCGTATGCGAATGTTACTTACGGCCCGGACGGTTTGCGTTTGCTGGAACAGGGCAAGTCGCCGGAGGAAACATTGAAGCAGTTGACCGATGCCGATGAGGGCCGCGACCTACGACAGGTGGGTATCGTGGATGCCAAAGGTCGAGCGGCGAGTTTCACTGGCGCTAAATGCAACTCGTGGGCCGGACACAAAGTGGGCCAACACTACGCCGCGCAAGGTAACATCCTCGCGAGCGAAGCGGTGGTGAAAGACATGGCCGCTGCGTTCGAGAAAGCGCGCGCGAAACCTAGCTCGCGACTGGCCGACTGGCTGATGGCCGCACTGGCTGCCGCCGAAGCGGCTGGCGGCGACAAACGCGGCCGGCAATCGGCAGCGCTACTTGTCGTACGTGACAAGGCTGGCTTCGGGGGAGGCAACGACCGGTTCATCGATTTGCGCGTGGAAGATCACAAGGAACCGGTGGAAGAACTGGCGCGCCTATTGGAGATTCACAAGCGCTTTTATCCGAACCTGCACGCGACAAAACCGAAGCGAACGTCGAGCGGTGACACGAAGAAGTAACGGGCTGATGTGGTTGTCCAATCTATACCCTCTTGTGTTTTAGCGTTTCTCGGATTTATCAAATAGGGTCCCGTCGAATTCAGGCCTCCGCAAACTCCTTCATCCCCACAACTGCCGATCGAGTGAGCGGTACTGAATCGCCTCGCCGATATGTTCGACGTTGAGGCGCTCGCTTCCTGCGAGGTCGGCAATGGTGCGCGCCACCTTCAGGATGCGGTCGTGGGCGCGAGCACTGAGATTCAGATCGCTCATTGCGTGCTCGAGCAGCGCCTTGGCCGTATCATCGAGCGCGCAATGCTGGCGGAGCTCGCGTGGACCCATCCGCGCATTGCACGCGATGGCTGGACGAAAGCGCTCGCGCTGCCGTTGCCGCGCAGCGATGACGCGGGCGCGGATTTGCGCGGAACCTTCGCCAAGCCGCGCGGCCTGCATCTCGCGGAACTTCACACTCGGCACTTCCACGTGCAGATCGATGCGGTCGAGCAATGGCCCGGAGATGCGGCCGAGGTAGGATTGGATTTCACGCGGCGAGCTTTTGGATTCGTGCGGCATCTTGCCATCCGGCGTCGGGTTCATCGCGGCGATGAGCATGAACTGCGAAGGGAAAGTCATCGTTCCTGCAGCGCGCGAGATAGTGACGTGTCCTTCCTCGAGCGGTTGGCGCATCGTTTCGAGTACGCTCCGCTTGAACTCCGGCAGCTCGTCGAGGAAGAGCACGCCGTGATGGGCGAGCGAGATTTCGCCGGGCGTGGGATGGATGTTGCCGCCGAGCAGCCCAGCGTCGCTCGCGGTGTGGTGTGGTGCGCGAAACGGCCGGCGCGTGACGAGCGCCTGGCCGGGCGCGAGCAGTCCGGTGATGCTGTGGATCTGCGTTGTCTCGAGCGCTTCGTCGAGCGTGAGTGGCGGCAGGATACTCGGCATCCGCCGCGCGAGCATCGACTTACCGGTGCCGGGCGGGCCGATGAGTAGCGCGTTGTGGCCGCCGGCCGCGGCGATCTCGAGCGCGCGCTTCACTGATTCCTGTCCCTTTACTTCAGCGAAATCCGGTTCGTCTCCGGTCGGCGACTCCTCGAAGATACGTGCTGCGTCTACTTTGACCGGGGCAATCTTCACGGTGCCTTCGAGGAAATGAACCGCCTCGCGCAGGTTTTGCACGGGGATGACGCTAAGGCCCTCGACGACCGCCGCCTCGGCCGCGTTCTCGCGCGGGACGAGCAGGCCGAGCCGCCCGTCGGCTTTTGCGCGGAGAGCGATGGGGAGCGCGCCCTTCACAGGGCGAATGGCGCCGGTGAGAGCGAGTTCGCCGACGAGGGCGAAGTTCTCCAGTTGGTCGCTCACAAACTGCTCGCTGGCGGCGAGCATACCGACGGCGATGGCCAGATCGAAGCTGGGACCTTCCTTGCGCAGGTCGGCCGGGGCGAGATTGATGGTGGTGCGCCCCATCGGCACCTTGAAGGCAGAGTTGGCGATGGCGGTGGTGACACGGTCCTGCGCCTCGCGCACGGCGGCGTCCGGCAAGCCGACGATTATGATGCGAGTGTCACCCCAGCCGGCGTTCACTTCGACCTCGACGGATAAGGCGTCAATACCGTGGAGCGCGGCAGCGAAGACCTTGGAGAGCATGGCGGAATATGCCCGAGGACGGGCGTTGCGCAACGGGTTTTTCCGCCCGGCTCAGTAAACGAAGGAGAGACGCGCCCATACCTCGTCGGAATTGAAGCCGCTCTTGTAGCTTACGGCGTTGCGTTCGCCATGCAGATTGCGGCCGTTGAAATGGTCCCAACCGACGGCGACGGCGAAGCGTTTGTAGAACTTCTGCGTGTAGGCGACGCCAAACTCAAGTCCGCTGCCTGCAGTGACGGTGGCGTCCAGGACCGAGTCGGACATTAGCCAGTTCTTCTTGCGCACGCCGAGAGTGTATTCCTGCTTAGCTTTGCCATGGCTCACAGCCTCGATAGCAAAGGGCAGGTAGATCGTCTCGTCGAACCGGTAGCCACTGCTGATTTTCCACGAAAGACCCCTTGTGGTGAGATAGTTTTCCACATCGGGCAGCGCAAGGTTGTTCCACGCGAAGGCCTTCATCCGCGGGTCCCCATTTTCGACGAAGCTCTGCGCGCCGACGAGATACGCATAGGTGGATTGGCTAAGAAGAAAAGAGGCAACGCTCGCTAAGCGCATGTCGGTCTCCGAGACACGCACACCCTTCAGTGCATAGAAACTGTCGAGATTGTGGAGATCGCCAACATCGCGGGGATAAAAAGCGGCGTCGAGCTTACTGATAAAGTAAGGGATGCTCTCGGACCAGTGACCGCCCTCTTGGCGTAGGCGGTCGGAGAGCGCGCCGGCGAAGCGCATCGAGTTGTTCATCCCGCCGGAGTTCACGAGGATGTCGCCATCGTTGGTGAGCGTGCCGTCAGCATTCACGAACTTGCGCACCGGCGATGTGTAGGCGCGGTCGCTAGTAGAATAGATGGCATAAGCGTCATCGAACCGCGCGGCGAAACGATGCAAGAAGAAGAGCCAAGGCGACCGAGTGGTGTCGCCGTCGGAGCCGCTGCGGTAGCGCGTGCGGTAGCCGAGCGATTCGAGCCGCGTGCCATGACCGAACTCGTGGAAGGCCACGGCGTAGGTGTCCATCGTGTAGAGCGAGAAGAGGCTGTAGGCTAGCAGTTCGCCTTGCGGATTCAGATTCAGAAACTTGTTCGTGTGCAGCGTGTCGTAGAGCCATGCATGACCGTCGACCCACTCAGAACCGAAATTCTCCCACGCACGGTTGGAGTTGGCCTCGCGCCGGTAACCGGTGTCGAGTGAGAGGAAACGGTCGGCAGCGAATAGATTCGGGACGAGGAGCAGTGCGGAGAGGACAAGGGATTTCTTCATAAAAACATAAGGTCACCGATTCCGATTTGTAGGGGCGTCCGGCGGGGACGGCAACCATTTTCGCGCTGTGACGCGGGGGCACAGCTTACGGCTGGGTCTGGCTGACCGGCACGGGGCGTAGTCGGCGACGCTGATACCAGGCGAGGGCGAACAGGTCGGCCACGCCGCGGCCGAGGCGGTTCCAGACGCCGTACTTCGAGACGCCGGCCACGCGCGGACGGTGGTTCACGGGAACCTCTCGCACCTTCGCGCCGCTACCGTGGACGAGCACGGGCAGGAAACGGTGCAGGCCGTTGAAGGGGAAAAGGCCATCGAGCGAGGTGCGTTTGAAAGCCCGCAGGGCGCAGCCGGTGTCGGCGAAGTCGACGCCGAGCATGAACCGGCGCGCTGCGCGAGCGACGTTCGAGGAGGCCCGGCGCAGGAGGGTGTCCTTCCGATTCACACGCGCGCCGCAGGCGAAATCGGACGTGGCGAGCTCGGCGAGCAGTTTGGGCAAATCAGCGGGGTCGTTCTGGAGATCACCATCGAGCGTGCAGAGGATGCCCGCAGTCGTGCCCTGCAGACCGGTCCAGACAGCGGCGGATTGGCCGGCATTTCGGGCGTGTCGTAGGCCGCGGATGCGGGAATCCTTCGTGCGTTCAGCTAAGATATTGGCCCATGTAAGGTCGGTGCTGGCGTCGTCCACGAAGACAATCTCGAAGGGGCGATTCAGCGGGTCGAGGGCGGCGAGAATCTCGCGGGCAAGTGGCGCGACGTTCTCTGCCTCATTAAAAACGGGAACGACGACGGCAATCTCGAAGGGTGTGGGCATCAACAAAAAATGGCGGAGAGAGAGGGATTCGAACCCACGGTGGTGTTTAGCCACTCACGCTTTCCAGGCGTGCGCCTTAAACCACTCAGCCATCTCTCCACCAACGGGCGCAAAATAGCCCCTAGCGCGGTGCGGCGCAAACCAATTTCCAAGTCTGACGGGGGCGAATTCTGGCTTTGGCAAAGGTCGTGCCGGTTTGTTAGCGTGACCCCCCGCGATGAGCGAGCTGACGAACGAACCGACAGAGTTGAAGTGCGAATGCACGCACTGCGCCGGGCACATCCTCTATCCGTCCGAGGCGGAAGGGGTGGTCGCCCGCTGTCCGCATTGCGATCAGGAGACGGTGCTGGCGCAATCAAAACCGAAGTCGCGCGTGTTCACGGTGACGCCGCGGAGCGCGCCAGTCGGCGGCGCGAGACCACAGACGGGTGGGCGCATCTTGCCACCAACGGCGCAAGGCAAGCAGCGCGTATCTGCACCGGCCGCTGATGGGGATCGTTCGTGTCCGAAGTGCGGTGCCACCGTGAAAGCGGATGCGGTGCTGTGCATTCAGTGCGGCACGCGACTGCCGAAGGTGAAAGTGCCGTGGAAGCAGCGCCTCGCGTGGATGCGGTATTTGAATCCGTTGGGTATGTGGCGCTGGGCGCGCGGGCACGAGTGGCCGCCGAAGCACATCCTCTTCCGCTACGCCGGGCTGATGGTTTGCGCCGCGCTGGTGGTTGTTATTTTTCTCCAATGGAGCAGCAAGCCGCGTACGCGGTTTCAGCTGCCGGCGGAAGTGAAGTTTAATATCCTCTCGAAGTTCGGTCTGGCGAAGAAGGTGGTGCTGGCGCCGAGCGGTCCGGATCTGGAGATCAAATCGCACGTGTGGGAGAAGAGCAAGGAAAGCAACTTCGTATTCGTGAAGGGGACGGTGGTGAATTACTCGGCTTACCGCTACTTCGCGGTGAAGGTGGAGTTCGAGTTGCTCAACGCGAAGGGGGCGCCGCTCGGCGTGGTCTCGGATTACATCGGGGTGATTGAGCCGAAGAAGACGTGGACCTTCAAGGTGCTGGTGAACGATTCTGATGCGGTGAAGGCGAAGCCGCTGGGTGTGGACGGCCGACGGTGAGTGAGGTGGTGGCGGTGGTGGCGGTGGTGGCGGTGGTGGAGCCGACAGGATTCGAACCTGCGACCTTCTCATTGCGAAGTTTTACGCCAAAGCCGGAAAGTCTTTATGCTGACTTGTTTGTGAATTGTTTTTTTTGAGAAGCTCAGGCGTCGCCATTTGTCGCCACGTTTTTCTAAGGTTTTCGATTTAAAATTCCAGATTGCACTTAAAGTTTTTCTTTGAGTTTGCCGGGTTCGGCGCGCTTCCGTTTTCGCCACCGGTCTCGGGCCGCGCTATTGAGGCTTGCGACTTTCCGCTGCCTTTTTTGGGAGGCGCCGGAAATGCGCGACGGGATAGATTTTAGAAGTTTGTTGGACGCGAAATGTTTTGCGCTCAAGAATCCCTTCGCGCAGGCCGGCGGCCACGAAGCGGCGCGCGGACTCTTCACCGACCCCGATCTGGAAGGGGTCAATAAACGCTGCGAAGCTGTGGGGGTGCCTTTCCGAGTGCTGAACCTCCTCGAAGACGCCCGTATCGAGCATCTGGAACGGGAGAGGTCGAAGAATCCGATCACGGGGCAACTACGCCGCTTTCATTGGTGGTGCTTCACGCCAACGCCCAAGGAGACCGATCGGGCGGGTTGCTACTTCTGGTCGCTAATCAACCAAGAGGCCAGCAGTTGGAGTCGTTACTCCGCCGGTGCGCCGCGCTGGTTCGGCAAGCCGGGAGCCGATGTCCGCATCCGCGATTACTACTATCACCGCGCCATCCATGCCGCACAAACCAACGACCTGATTCCGATCTGCCAAGAAATGTGTCAGGAATTTCCACGGCCGAAGCAGGATGCCGCCGCTGTTCAAGCGGAACCGACCGTTAACCAAACCACCGCGAAGCCATGAGCGCGAAACTGCATCACCACGTTTACGTGATCGAACTCGACGGAGATGTCTTCTTGAAGGAAAAGAAGTTTCGAGAAGAGAACCCCGATTACGCTGAGGGCAAAGCGTGCCTCTACGTGGGCATGACAGGGCGCACCCCGGAGGAACGGTTTGACCAACACAAGGCCGGAATAAAATCCTCAAAGTATCCACACAAATACGGCAAATGGCTCCGGCCTCGGCTCTATCGAAAATACAATCCGATGACCTTTGCGAATGCGACCGAGAGGGAGAAACAACTTGCCATAGACTTGCGGCGAGATGGGTTTGCCGTGTGGCAGCGGTGAAGTGCAGTTTAAATCCCGCAGTCTCCGCTCCCAACGCCTCCTATGACACAGACGACGTTTGCATCTGCACCGTGCCTGTGATTTACTGTATCCA
>CAMDJP010000040.1 GCA_945900775.1 Akkermansia muciniphila
CCACTCCAACCCCGTCGCTTTGCTCGCCGGAACAACCATGTAGGCATAACGCCCCGTGAAACGGTTATCCGGCCCGTGAGGTTGCGTCGGATCCTCCAACATACCGATCCATTGTGGATCACCCGTCTCGGTTGTGGTTGTGGACTCCGGAAATCCGCTCAGACCGGAATTCCGGTTTAAATCCAAAAATGTGCGGTCAACTCCCGTTCCATTCACGGTGTAGGTGACGGGCACGAATGGATCAACAGGGGGCACACCATTGGTCGAGGTGATCAATTGGAAATTGATGTTGTTACGAAGCCGCTCCATCACCTCGACCTGGGCGCGGGCCAGCGAGGCATCGGCCATCAGCTTAGCTTCGGTGGTCTTCTTGGTGACCTCGACAGAATGCCTTTCCCGACGGGAGAGTCCGATGAAGGCAATGGCCAGCACCGTGACCAACCCGAGCATGATGAGCGAGGACACTAGGGCCAATCCGCGTTGCGAGGTCGTTTTCATAGGCACCTCATTTGTAGGCGTTCTTGATGGGAACCAGTTGGCGGAAAAAATAGACCTTGTTCAGGTTGTTCGACAGCCACGCGGCCTGATCCGGGCTGCTGGTGAGATAGTTCGCGGTGCGTCCGTCCACCAGCCCCAACTCCACCTCGATGTGGGTAGGTAACGGTTCATTTGGCTGCGGCGCATCACCAACCCACTTGTCGGTGCGGCCAGATGTTTGAAATTCTCCCATGAGTACGCCACGACTAACCGGACGTAACCTGAAATGGACTACGCCATCTATCACGGACACAAAACCAGGGCTAGTGCGGGTAAGTCCAGTGTACGCGGTCCATAGAGGGGCTGCGGTAGTGCTCGCCGAAGAGGGGCACCGATAGAGACTCCCCACCGCATTTTTGCCCGCCAGATCGTCACGCGTCACTGAGCGGCTATAGATGCCGTAGGCATAAGCGTGCCAGTTGGTATCGTATGTCCTAAAAAAGTACTCACCGGTCTGAAAGAGTTCATTGGCGCCGAACATGCGAGAATCCTGCGGATATCTAATTTGAAAATTGCTATCCGTATCTTTGGCATTAGCCATCTGCTCCAAGTCACTCACAATCATGTCCATCGCCGCGCGACCATTCTCAATCGTCTCGAATTGAGCGCGCCCACTACGGAATACTTTCTGGATACCGGAGGCCAGCGATGCCATCACCATGAAAATGATGAGAAGAATGGTCATCGCCACCATCAACTCGGTCAGCGTCGTGCCGCGAACGGCGGCACAACGGACGCTCCGGTTGTTTGGTGGCAAAGTCATCATTTGTATGGCTCGAACATTGTTGGGCGAAAATAATGGAGTCGGCCTGTGTACTCATCCACATTAACAGGTTTCTGACGGGTCCAGTCATTGCCAGACAGCGGTCTGGCGTTAGGATCGAAATAACCGCCAAACAAGTTCCCGCTCACAAATGTGGTGAACGTTTTAGAAGATGCTCCGGGCACCGTATAGGCAGGATCAGAGGGATCGAGCACATCATTCCCAGCGGCATCCTCGCGCAAAGGCCATCTGAAAATCAGGCGAACTTGATACAAATTGGTAGAGGCGGAGAGCGATAGCAAGGGCTCAATCTTGGTCTCAAGCAGATAATAAAACCCGGCATCCCCCGTCGCTGGGCCACCGAGCCGCCCTGTGAGCGAACGGACCTTGGCGGTTTTCACGACAGGCTCCGGCGGTGTGCGATCCGAAAGGCTATCAGGAAAGGAGAGCCGACCGATGACCGATTCCGGCCAACCAATCGGATTGGTAGGAGTAGGAGGAGGATGGTTTGCTTGGTCAAAAATATTAATCACATTGGGTCGCGCCACGCGCACCTTGGAAACGTGGCCACTCAGAGCGCTGTGGCTGACCGACTGCCATTCCTTGACCGAACTGACCGATCCATCAGGATTGTAATTAAAATTGAGCGGCATTTGCCCCGATCGGATTGCCTCTATCCAATAACGCGCATCGTAGCTAATGATCGTCTCGATGCGACTATCGCGCTGGGCCATCACGCCAACCGGCAGAATGCCAAAGATGGCCATCATGGCGAAGGAGACGATGGCCATCGTGAGCGCAATCTCCACGAGGTTAAACGCGGCCTTGGCCCGGGCCCGGCTCGGAAGGTTGTGTGTGCGCGGGTTCATCGATCAATCGAAAGGATTTTAGACCGACCGGTTAGTACGGAAATCTCGATCTGTGCGCCGCGCGGGTTCGGCAGAGCCGGCGACACCCAGACATCCGTTAGCAGATACAGGCCAGCAGGAGAAAGCGTCGGATAAATAAGATTAGCCCCGTAGTATTCCAGCGGCAGCGTGAGATTGGAGGTATGCGGCGGATTTAAATCCCCTTTTGCATGAAACCGAATGGCTGGGAGGTTAAGTGTGCCGAAATTCGCGGGAATCCTCGGATCATCATTGATGATGCCGGGGATTTTAGCATAATACAGCGAGGGGAAAAGGGTCGCATTATTGAAAGCACGAACCGGAATAACCACGCCTTGCGGCAAGCGGCGCCAAGTGGTCAGGAACTCCTTATCCACTCCCGATTGACCGGGTTGCTCGCCAGCGCTCCCTTCCGCAAAGATCGCATAACTCGCAAGTTGCCCACTCAACAGATTGTTCGCGATTACGGAGTTCGCTGATTGGAAGTAGCTGTTCTGGGCAGGAGTTCCCGCAATCTGGCTCCACTTCGGGAAAAACACCACGCTGACATCCCCGCCGCGCGACATTGCGTGGATGCGTGCGGTTTCGAGATCATCCACGAGTTGCTGAGCCCCAATCGAGAGAGGATCCTTTCGTGCGGCTTTTTTATACGCCGGGAGAGCGGCGGACATCACAATACCCAAAATCGCGATCACCACCAGCAACTCCGCGAGGGTGAAGGCAGCCGTGCGCGAGCGAATGTTGTAGGTGACCGGTTTCATTTCCAGTTGCCAATGGTGATCATTCTACTCGTATCGCCGCCTTCCGGATACACGGCCCATATATCGTAAGTACTCGAATTCTTGGGGGGATTTGAAGAGTCATATTTCCAAGTAAATGGTCCCCCGCCGTATGGCACTGGCACACGCAGGTCCCGCACCCCACTTGGATGCACGTAGAAATCATTCGCGGTGAGACTAGGCAGATAATTTTTGGGGGACCGCGAAGATCCGATGGAGGCAGGTTTGTTCATGTTATTGATGACAGCGCCCCCACTGGCTGTCAGCTCATCACAAAAGCTGGGATTATCCGGAGGATAGGTGCCGAAACGGAGTTTATAATCCTCGATAGCGAGCTTTAACTGTTCAAGCTGAACTTCCACGCGCGCACGGTCACGCTTCCGAGTGACAATAGAGGCGCCTTGAAATCCAAGAGTCGCCACGATTGAAATGATGGCTATCACCACCAAAATCTCCACCAAGGTGAACCCCCTTGGACTGTTGAGCTTAAGGGAACGCGTGGAGTTGTTGGTCAAATTTTTCATGCAAAAACATTTCATAAACGACATTTTTATTCCCACTAATCAGCGATTACGCAGTTCCTGTTCCATCCGTTCGCTCAGCCACTGCTTAATCATGCTCTGGTAATTCAAAAAACGCGACCGGGCGAGGCGCTTGATGCGCGCCAGCATCCGCGGATCCATTCGCAGGGTGATGGTGACGGACTCAGCCGATTCAACACTAGCAGTCACGGAGGATTCCATGAGGCGCACGTCCAAGCGATGCTCACGCCAGAAGCCGGCCTCAGCCTCATCCGTGGCAAACTCGGGTACCTCCTCCCAGTTGGCGATGGCTTTCACAATTCCTTTTGGGTCAGCGTCCGAGCCTGTTGCCGGTCGTACAAGAAGGTTTCTTCCGCCACGAACGGCCTAGCGAGCACAACCCGAATCAGTCGGCCGTTGGCACGATACACACTGAAGACACCGGTTCCCTGTGCGGTTTTACCCAGATTGAAATACCGGGCTTGAGCGGCGAAACGCGCCGAGTCTGGCAGCAACCGCACAGCGAAAGGATCTTCAAAAGACTCCTCCACCTCCTGCGTTTTCAAAGAGCCGTTTACCGGTTGGCCAGCCCACTCAAATTCCATAGAGTCCTAAATCTGAATTCGTATGGTCATGGCGCATGTCTAGTCAGTACAAAGTAAATACACTTGTTTTCAGAAAAAGCAAGTAGGCGGCTCTATTTTTGGGATATTTCTCCAGTCGTTCGGGAACCCGATTGGCTAGCCGTCCGTTCCGAGCTTATCCATCATCGCAATCAGCGGCATGAACATGGCGATAACGATGCTGCCGACCACCACGGCGAGGAAAACAATCATGATCGGTTCAATCAGCGAGGTGAGCGCACCGACGGCGGTATCCACCTCTTCGTCGTAGTTGTTCGCGATGCGGATGAGCATCTCAGGCATTGCACCGGTCTGCTCACCAACGTCCACCATGCTGACGACCATTGGCGGGAAGACCCCTGAGGCCTCAAGCGGGCGGGTGATGGACTCTCCCTCTTTCACGCTCTCGTACACAGCTATAATCGCGTTGGCAATGATGACGTTGCCTGCGGTTTCACGGACGATGTTTAGCGCCTGTAAAATAGGGACGCCGGATGCGATAAGGGTACCGAGAGTACGGGTGAAGCGTGAAATGGCGACCTTGGTGATGAGCGACCCCACGGCGGGTGCCCGGAGTAGGGCCCAATCGAACCAATAACGACCTGCTTTGGTCTTGTTGATGATCAACTTGAAAGCAATCCACAAAGCGATAAAACCCGCGGCCACCAAGAGGAAATGGTTCTGGATGGTTCGACTAATATTCAAGACGAGCAGAGTAAAATCAGGAAGCGGCGTCTTATCGTCAAACATGTCCGCGAAGATTTTTTCGAAGCTGGGCACCACGACAATCATTAGCAGGATGACGATGCCGGTGGCGACAACAAGCACGGCAACGGGATAAAACATCGCGGCCTTGACCTTCGATTTGATCTTCTCCGCCTTCTCCATGAACTCAGAGAGACGGTTCAGGGTAACCTCGAGCACGCCACCAAGCTCGCCGGCCTTCACCATGTTTATGAAGAGTTTATCGAAGAGCTTTGGGTGCTGCGCCAGCGCCTCAGAAAAAGTACTGCCACCCTCGACAGTCGCAGCCAATTTTAGAATAGTGTCCCGTAAGTCAGGGTTTTTCTCCTGCTTGGCCAACACCTGCATGCCTCGCAGGAGCGGCAAACCGGCATCTACTAGAGTCGCGAGCTGCCGGGTAAAGGTACAGAGCGTCTTGGTGTTCACGCCACCAAGCCCGGGGATTCTAATCTGGATGTCCTTGGCACTCTTTTTTTTCTTCCCGCCGGTGGCCACGCCTCGGGCTTCCTTGCCCGCCCCGCCTTTGACCTCTATCACCTTCGTCGGGAAGAAGCCCATCTCCTTGAGGCGCGTGATGGCCTCGTTTTGATTGGCACCCTCGAGAGTCCCCTCCTTCTCTTTGCCCTTCGAATCGAGAGCGGTATAGCTATAGAGCGGCATCGGTAGGTGAAACTAGGTGCACCGCATCACTTCTTCAAAAGTTGTGGTTCCATCATACATCAAACTCATACCATCGTCGCGCAGCGTCTTCATCCCGAATTCCCGAGCTTTCTCACGCAGCACGATACCGGGGGCACGCTCGCTAATCAAGTTGCGGATAGGGTCACTCATCATCAGCATCTCATAGATGCCGCGGCGACCTTTGTAACCGGTCTTGTTGCACGTGTCACAACCGGTGCCGTAGTGGAAGGATTTGCCCGCGACGTCGTGCGGCGATAGTTCGAGCATCTTAATTTGGCTTTCCGTCGGCTCGAAAGCCGCGCGACATCTCGCACAGATAGTCTTGCTCAAACGCTGGGCGAGCACGCCGTTGAGGGAGGACACAATCAGAAATGGTTCCACGCCCATATCCAGAAGACGGGTAATCGCCTCGGTTGCGTTATTCGTATGGAGCGTACTCACCACCAAGTGGCCGGTAAGTGATGCCTGAATGCCGATGGACGCGGTCTCGAGGTCGCGCATCTCACCAATCATGATGATGTCGGGATCTTGACGGAGGAACGCCTTGAGCGCTTTTGCAAAAGTCATCCCCACCGCCTCGTTCATCGGCACCTGAATGAGTCCCTCAATGTCGAATTCAACCGGGTCCTCTGCGGTAACAATTTTGGTGTCTACCTGATTGAGTCGGCGAAGAGCCGCGTAGAGCGTAGTGGTCTTGCCTGATCCAGTCGGACCGGTCACAGCGAAAATGCCGCTGGGCTGTTCAATGCAGTGGACAATGCCGTCAAAAACGTGCTTCGGGATGTTTAAAATCTCGAGCGTGCCGAGGTTCGAGTTACGATCGAGCACGCGAAGCACCACCGATTCACCGAAACGCGTGGGCAGGCACGAGACACGCAAATCAATCCGCACCCCGGCCACCGTCGTCGCGATGCGGCCGTCCTGCGGCAGACGTCGCTCAGCGATGTTCAAGTTGGCCATAATCTTGATACGCGAGGCAATTGCCGAAGATAATTCCCGTGGCGGCGGGGTCAATTCGATCATCGAGCCGTCGACCTTCATGCGGATGCGGTAGTCATCCTCGAACGGCTCGAAGTGGATGTCGGCCGCCTTGGATTTCACCGCTTGATATAAGCAGAGATTGACGAAGCGCGTGATGGGGGTGGCATCGCCCACTTCTTCGAGCATCGCCTGAGAAGCATTATCATCCTCGGCATCGGCTATTTTCGGCAATTCATTGCCGCCAAGTTCTTTGATGAGGTCGGCGAAGGAATCGTCTTCCGAATACAGTTTTTCGATGAGCGGAAGAATCTTGGCCGGATCTGCGATGACAATCTGAATCTCCCTGCCCAGTTGATAGGCGAGATCGTCGATTTGGGTCGGATTGAGAGGGTCGGCCAGCACCAATCGCAGGGCAGAATCGTAGATGCCGACGGGCAGACACTGGTACATCCGCACGGTAGCGGCAGGAATGGCAGCAAGCAGCTCGGGTGTGAAGTTGATGTCCTCGATGTCAATCACTTCCGTGCCCATGTATTCGGCCATCAGGTCGAGCTGACTGCCGGTATCGAGGACGTCCATCTCGTGCAACAGCGCGGTCACGGCCTTTCCAGAGCGCGTGTGTTCCTCTTGTATCTGCTCAAGCACAGCATCGTCCGCCATCCCTCGCTCCTTGATGAGGTGCAGCAACGCGTGTGAGAGAATCGTCGACATAAAATGTGTCAGCTCAATGCCCGCGCTTCGCGCCAATCGGAGCGTCGAGGCCCTGCGGCACCTTGCCCTCAGCCGCCATCTCCGCGTCGTACTCGGAGAGCTTCTCCATCATCCCACGATCGTCCGAGGCTTTGTTGATGCAGTCCTCGCGAGTGATGATTCCTTCCCTGTATTTCTCGAAAAGAGTCCCATCGAGCGTTTTCATTCCGTACTTCGCACCGGTCTGCATATCCGACGTGATGCGGAAGGTCTTGTTGTCGCGGATAAGAGCACCAATCGAAGGTGTGTTCACCATGATGTCGTGAATGGCGAGACGCCCTTTGCCATCCGCGCGCTTAAGCAGGATCTGCGAAATCACCACCATCAACACCGTCGAGAGCTGGATGCGGATGGTCTCCTGCTGGTTCTGCGGAAAAGCGTTAACAAGACGATCGATCGTCTTGGCTGCGCCGGTAGTATGCAGCGTACCGTACACCAAGTGACCGGTCTCTGCCGCAGAGACGGCCATTTCAATCGTCTCCAAATCGCGCAACTCACCGACCAGAATCACCTCGGGATCCTGACGCAACGCACGCCGCAATGCTTCGCCAAAGCTCGGCACATCCGAGTACACCTCGCGCTGCGTTACAATCGCCTTCTTGTGCGGGTGATAGAACTCAATCGGATCTTCGATGGTGAGAATGTGAGCGTCATCGTGGCTTTCGTTGATGAGGTTCACGAGCGAGGCGAGCGTGGTGGACTTGCCCGAACCAGTCGGACCGGTGACAAGAATCATTCCGCGTGGGGCGTTGATACACTTGTCGACAATCATTTGGCTGAGGCCAATCTGATCGACAGTGAGCAACGCGTTCGGAATCTGGCGTAGCACGAGGGCAAGGTTGCCCCGCTCCTTGAAGGCGCTCACGCGAAAACGCGCCTTGGTGCCGAAGGCGAACCCAAAGTCCGAACCACCCTTGGCGCGGATCGAGGTCAGGTGATCGTCGTTCGCGATGCTCTTAACCAAATCCTCGACATCATCTTGTTTGCAATCCGGCCCCGCGACACGCTTGAGCGTGCCTTTGTGACGGTAGCAGGGTGGAATACCGACACGAACGTGCAAGTCGGCGGCACCGGTCTCCACCATCAGGTTCAACAGGTCTGGCATTGCGTAGGCGGCCATAATCTCTTTCGTCTTCTTTTATTTTTTCTTCGGGTCAATGCGCGTCGCTAGAAGTGGCGGTAACGACCTCCTTAGTAGAAGTCATCCCCGCAAGTACTTTGCGAATCCCGTCCTCGCGCAATGTCCTCATACCAATCTTGCAGGCGTGGTCGCGCAACTCCACGACCGAGCATTTATCGATCACCATGCGGCGCGCGCGGTCATCGAGCGCAAAAACCTCGAAGATGCCGAAACGGCCCTTGTAACCCTTGCCTCCGCACGCTTTGCAGCCCTTGCCAAGCTGGTAGTTCGCCGTCTTTAACTGCTCCTGATCGATTTGAAGCGAGCTCAGTTCGCCATCGGTGGGCGTGTGCGGACCGACGCACTGCGGACAGAATTTGCGGACCAAGCGCTGCGCGAGGATGCAGCGAGTAGCCGAGGCGACGAGGAACGGCTTGACGCCGATGTCAATCATACGAGTCACCGCGCTAGGGGCATCGTTCGTGTGTAGTGTGGAGAAGACAAAGTGACCGGTGAGCGAGGCGTTGACGGCGATGGAGCCGGTCTCGAGATCTCGAATCTCACCCAGCATGATGATGTTAGGCGCTTGACGCAGCATCGAGCGGAGCGCCGCGCTGAAGGTGAGGCCAGCGGCCTCGTTCACCTGGACCTGATTGATACCGGTGAGCTGATATTCGACCGGGTCCTCGACGGTGATGATTTTCTTGTCGGGCTTGTTGATGTAATTCAAGCACGAATAGAGCGTGGTGGTCTTGCCAGAACCGGTCGGGCCAGTGACGAGCAGAATACCATCCGGCATCGCCGCGCAGCGCTCGAAGGTGGCTTGGTCGTCGGCCATGAAGCCGAGCTGCGAGAGCCCAAGGCGTAGGCCAGACTTGTCGAGAATACGCAGCACGATTGTCTCGCCGAACGAACTGGGCATGCAACTCACTCGAAAGTCGATGAGCTTGTTGTCGATGGTGAGCTGGATACGGCCGTCCTGTGG
Organism: Akkermansia muciniphila; assembly: GCA_945900775.1. GTDB lineage: Bacteria > Verrucomicrobiota > Verrucomicrobiia > Limisphaerales > SIAT01 > SIAT01. The sequence continues at coordinate 9,372 of CAMDJP010000040.1, forward strand.
CACGCGCCGCTCGGAGATCAGCATGCCGGCGGTGATTTTGATACGGCTGACGATGGCGCCCTGGAGCCGTTTGGGGGGGGTATTCGCTTCCTGCAATACACCGTCAATGCGATAGCGTATGCGCAAACGCTGCTCCATCGGCTCGATATGGATGTCCGAGCATTTCAGCTTGAATCCGTCGACGATGATGTTGTTGACGAGCCGAATCAACGGCGCGTCACCGTCGTCGTCGAGCTCGACGTCATCGGTCTTGCTCTTGGTCTTCTCCAGCCCGGTGAGATCTACCTGCGTCTTGGAAAGCTCCTGCACCATGCGATCGAGCGCCTGCTCGGCATAACCATAATACTTTTCGAGCGCCGCTTCGATTTGCGCATCGGTGGCGACTTGATAGAAAATTTGGTCTCGGTTGAGCACCCGCTGGAGGCCGTCAATCTTATCGAGATCGCTTGGGTCACTCAAGGCCACCACGAGATTGCCGTCATCAACACTCAGGGGAAACACCTTGTAGCGCTTGGCCACGTAGCGAGGCACAGCCTTGAGCACCTCGTCGGTTGGCTTAAACTGCGTAAGATCGATGACCTCACATCCGAACTGCATCGCGCGCGCGCGCGTCACGTCGTCGGATTTAACCATTCTACGCGCCAGCAACGTATCCACGACGCCCGCCCCTTCCGAGTCAGCCTCCGCACGGACGGCTTCGAGCTGCTCGTTGTTGAGCAGACCCATATCGCACAGCGTATCTACTAGATAATCGTCTTTAACTGCCACAAGCACCTCATTCGCGGACTCAGAGCTAGCAAACTCTATCCACCGAACCCCACAAAGTCAAACGCGCCGCCTCACCTTTTCATCTGCGAGAAACTTCTGTTCTCGAATAACTTGCGCGCGGCCAAGGCCGTTCCTTTCTCGACACGGTTTTAGAACCTTAACTCGTTTTGAGACAATCCGAAGTCGCCCTACAACCTCTGTATTGTCGGATGCGACAAGAAGCTGATGGAAAAACTGGCTCGCAACGTCGAAGGCAGTTATGCTCGGGCGTTCAACGGAAATGGAACTCGACACGACACAGCGGCGGACCACGTTGCCAGCCATTTGGCGCCCGCTTTCTTTTGTCGTGATGTTCACCAGCATTGCCGCTGCTCACGCTGCGACAGCCTCACCGGAACAGATCGAGTTCTTCGAGAGCAAAGTTCGCCCCATCTTCGTGGACCACTGCTACGAGTGCCACAGTGCCAAAAGTAAATCGATCAAAGGGGGCCTTCAGGTCGACACCCGCGATGGCCTTCTCAAAGGTGGTGACAGTGGTCCAATCATTGTCTCTGGCGATCCGGAAAAGAGCCTGCTCATCAAGGCCGTTCGTTACACGAACCCCGATCTGCAGATGCCTCCTAAGAATAAGCGGCTCTCACCGGAACAGATCGCCGCACTCGAGGCGTGGATAAAAATGGGCGCACCCGATCCGCGTAACGCTGCCTCAACCATTAATTCCTCCCCAGCCGCCGCAAAACACTGGGCTTTCCAGCCAATTCAATCCCCCGCCCTACCGGCCGTCAAAAATAAGCGATGGGCGCAAAACTCCATCGACACTTTCGTACTCGCAAAACTCGAATCCGCGAAGCTCGACCCTTCGCCCGCGACTGATAAGCGCACGGTCATCCGCCGCGCCACATTTGACCTCACCGGATTGCCACCCACACCCGCGGAGACCGAGGCATTCCTCGCCGATAAATCGCTCGACGCCTACTCGAAACTGATCGACCGCCTTCTCGCCAGCCCGCGTTACGGCGAACGCTGGGCGCGCCACTGGCTCGACGTTGCGCGTTACGGCGACGTGAAGGGCTATATCGGTGTCGGCGTCGAGCGGCGTTATCCCTATTCGTACACTTATCGCGACTACGTGATCCGTGCCTTCAACGAAGACCTCCCCTACGACCGTTTCATCCTCGAGCAACTCGCCGCCGACCAACTCGCGCTCGGTGAAGACAAGCGTCCACTCGCCGCGATGGGGTTCCTTACGCTCGGTCGACGCTTCATTAACAACCAGCAGGAGATTATCGACGACCGCATCGACGTGACGACGCGCGGACTGATGGGTCTCACCGTCACCTGCGCCCGCTGTCACGACCACAAGTACGATCCGATTCCGACGAAAGATTACTACTCGCTCTACGGCGTGTTCGCTTCCTCGGTCGAGCCAACCGAACTGCCTCTCATTGCCAAGCCGTCTGAGAACGCTTCCTATCAAGCTTTTGAGAAGGAATTGAAAGCGCGCGAAGCTGTGGTGAGCAAATTCCGCACAGACCGCACCGCGCAAATCACTGGCGGCCTGCGTGCTCCCGCCAAGATTACCGAATACCTACTCGCCGCGCACGATGCGGCCAAACTCGATGATGGCGCGCTGCGCGACCTCGCCAAACAACGCGACCTGCGTCCTTATTTTATAGAACGTTGGCGCGCCTTCGTGCGTGACACAGCCAAAACGCCTCATGCCATCCTCGGCCCGTGGCACGCGATCACTTCGCTGAGAGCCAATGATTTTACAAATAAGGCCGCCGCCACACTCGCCCCCTTCACAAACACAAATGCCGCGCCAGCCAAGACGGTGAATCCGCTCGTCGCGCGAGCCTTCGCCACACCACCCGCTTCGCTCAAGGAAGCAGCCCAGCGTTACGGCGAGTTGCTCGGCAAATCCGCAGCCACTCAGCCGTCGGCCGACAAGGACGAGGAAGCGTTGCGACAACTGCTCCGCGCCAAAGGCAATCCGCTCGATGCACCCATCGCTGACTTCGACAAATTCATGGGTCGCGACGACCGCGACAAGCTCGTCGCTCTGCAAAAGAAGGTTGAAGAATGGAAAATCAACAGCCCTGACGCACCCGCTCGCGCCCATTCGTTGGCCGACGCACCGACACCCACCGAGCCGGTCGTCTTCATCCGCGGCAACGCGGGCAACCGCGGCCCCCATGTGCCTCGCCAGTTTCCTGAAATCGTCGCCGGCCTAGAACGAAAACCCTTCGCAAAAGGCAGCGGCCGACTCGAACTCGCACAGGCGATCGCCAGCACGAACAACCCGCTCACCGCGCGCGTCATCGTGAACCGCGTTTGGCTGCACCACTTCGGTCAAGGATTTGTCCGGACGCCAAGCGATTTTGGTGTGCGCGCCGATTCGCCGAGCCACCCTGAACTCCTCGATCATCTCGCGAGCCGTTTCATGGCCGAAGGTTGGTCGCTCAAAAAACTTCACCGCAACATCATGCTCTCGGCCACCTACCAGCAGGCCAGCGAAGACCGTGTCGACGCCTTGCAGAAAGATCCGAACAACCTGTTGCTCTGGAAAAAGAACCGTCATCGGCTGGAGTTCGAGGCCATGCGCGATTCGTTGCTCTTCGTCTCGGGCCAACTCGACCAAACAATGGGCGGCAAGCCGGTCGAATTGACTAAGGAACCGTTCCCCACGCGGCGCGCCGTGTACGCGTACATCGACCGGCAGAACTTGCCGGGCCTGTTCCGCACATTCGACTTCGCCAACCCCGACACGCACAGTCCGATGCGTTTCAGCACCACCGTACCGCAGCAGGCGCTCTTCTGGATGAACAGCGTCTTCACCACCCAGCAAACAAAACACCTCGCCACGCGGCCGGAACTAACCTCTCTTCCCAACGACGATGCAAAAGTGCGCTGGCTCTACGCCACACTTTACCAGCGCACGCCGACGACGGACGAGTTGACGGATGCGCGGCAATTCCTGCAAACTGCATCGGCTGCAGCTCCTGCCAGCGCAAGCGCAACAGGCGCGGCTTCTTCCGCTCCCAGTGTCTTGGAACAGCTTGTCCACGTCCTGCTGATGGCGAATGAGTTCGCCTTCGTGGACTAGCCTGAACCGCGGTTTTGCCTTCACGAAAACCGTACAAACCGCTTGAGGATGCGGCGCGAGCGCGCTAGGCTTGCGACCAACAGCAATAGGCTTATGCTCAAGTTCACAGGCTCAGGCTCAATCACTACTTGCGACGGCGTCACACGCCGTGACTTCCTTCAGGTCGGCGGCCTCGGCGCGCTCGGCCTCACAATGGCTGACCTCGCCAAACTCGAGGCCGCGCAACCGAAGGCCGCCGGTGGCCGCGATGACCGCTCGGTAATCATGATCTTCAACCTCGGCGCGCCGAGCCAACTCGATACATTCGACCCCAAGCCCGACGCGCCACGCGAGGTCCGTGGCCCGTTCAAGCCGATTAAGACCAAGGGTGATTTTCAAATCAGCGAGATCTTGCCGAAGCACGCCGAAATTGCGGACAAGTTCAGCCTCGTCCGCTCCTGTTATCACACGGCGGCGGCGGTGCACGACACTGGCCACCAGATGATGCAGACCGGCCGGCTCTTCACCGGCGGTACCATTACGCCGCACGCCGGCTGCGCGCTCGAATATCTCAAAGGCCGCCGTGGCGATCTGCCCGCGCACGTCATCTTGCCCGAGCCAATGGGAGCGACCGGTGGCAACATGCCGCACGGTCAGGAGGCTGGTTTCCTCGGCAAGAACTACGATCCCTTCGTACTGAACGCCGACCCTTCCAAAGCGAACTTCAAAGTGCCCGACCTCCTGCCGCCCCAGGATATCGGCGAGGCGCGCCTCGACCGCCGCCGCAAGCTGCGTGACGTGGTGGATGGCGCGGTGAAAGGCTTCGAGTCCAGCGAGAGCGCGAAACTGATGGATGGCAACTTCGCCGCCGCTTATCGTCTGATGACCAGTGTCAAGGCCCGCGAAGCCTTTGATCTCACGAAGGAACCGCTGAAAGTCCGTGAACGTTACGGGCTGAACCGCTTCGGCCAATGCTGCCTGCTCGCGCGGCGCCTCGTGGAGGCCGGCGTCCGTTTCGTCACGATCAATACCTTCATCACCGTCTTCAACGAAATCACGTGGGATATCCACGGCTCGAAGCCCTTCACCTCCATCGCCGGCATGAAAGATATCGTCGCGCCGATGTACGATCAGGGCTACAGCGCGCTCATCGAGGATCTCCATCAGCGTGGAATGCTCGACAACACCCTCGTCTGCAACCTCGCCGAGTTCGGCCGCACGCCAAAGGTTAATCCCGCCGGCGGCCGGGACCACTGGCCGCAGTGTTGGACGATGTATTTCGCCGGCGGCGGCGTGAAGGGCGGCCGCGCCATCGGCAAAAGCGATGAAATCGGCGGCTATCCAGTCGAACGGCCGACGATGCCGAGCGAAGTCGTAGCAACCATCTACCACAGCCTCGGCCTCGATCTCTCCACCCACCTGCCCGGTCCACAGCAACGGCCCTTCCCTCTCGTGGATTTCGGTACACAGCCGATTAAAGAGCTTTTTTCGTAAAGATTTCCTCGTCCACCGATGAGAATTTCGTTCGCCATTCTTTTCACTGCCCTGCTGACTAGCCAACTTGGCGCAGCCGACGCGCCCGTGCCGAGCTTCCGCAATCAAGTCCAGCCGATTCTGGCCAAGTACGGCTGCAGCTCCGGCGCCTGCCACGGCGCCGCCGCTGGTCAGAACGGCTTCAAACTCTCACTGCGCGGCTACGACAACGAAGCTGACCATATCGCCATCACCCGCCACGCTCTCGGGCGACGAATCAACCTACACGACCCCGCCCGCAGCCTCCTCTTGCTCAAGACCACCGGCGCGGTGCCTCACAAAGGGGGCGTGAAGTTCGAGACCGACTCGGAGGAATACCACATCCTCGCCGCCTGGATTGCAGAAGGCGCGCCCGGCCCGCAGGCCCTCGACCCTCGCATCACGCGGCTCGAGGTCACGCCGACACAAAGCACGCTCAAGCCCGGCGCAGAAGTGCCGCTGCGCGTTCGTGCCCACTTTAGCAACGGCCGCAGCGAGGACGTCACCCGCTGGGTCAAGTACACCTCAGCCAACGAATCGGTCGCGAACGTCGGCGAGGACGGGCGCGTGCGCGTCATCGGTCACGGCGAAGGAGCTCTCACCGCCTGGTACCTGAGCCGCATCGCGATCGCGAGCGTCTCCGTGCCGTTCACCAACAAGCTCAACTCATCCGTCTTCAGCAAAACAACGAGGCGAAATTTCATCGACGACCTCGTTCTTGAAAAACTGAAGTCGTTGAACCTGCCGCCTTCGCCGCGCTGCACGGACACCGAGTTCCTTCGCCGCGCCTTCCTTGACACGATTGGCGTGCTGCCGACGCCGGAGGAGACGCGCGCCTTTCTTGGCGATTCATCCCCGAAAAAACGCGACATGCTCATCGAACGGCTGCTCGCTCGCCCGGAATTCGTCGATTACTGGAGCTACAAGTGGAGCGACCTACTGCTCGTCAGCAGCCGCCGCCTGCCGCAGAACGCCATGTGGGCTTACTACTCCGCGATTCGCGCGGCCGTCGAGACAAACACGCCGTGGGACCAGTTCGTGCGTCGGATCGTCACCGCCACCGGCAGCACGCTCGAGAATGGCGCGGCAAACTTCTTCGTGCTGCACGACGAACCCTCCGCGATGGCCGAAACCACCACGCAGGCCTTCCTCGCCATGTCGGTGAACTGCGCTAAGTGTCACAACCATCCGATGGAGAAGTGGACCAACGACGAATACTTCGCCTTCGCAAATCTGTTCGCGCGCGTCCGCGCCAAGAACGGCACCGCCGGCGACGGCGACCGCATCATTTACGCCGCCGCCGAGGGCGATCTCATTCAGCCGCGCACCGGCCGACCGCAGCCGCCGCGCCCACTCGAGGGCAAACCGTTGTCGCCCGATTCTCCGGTCGACCGCCGCGCGGCGCTGGCTGACTGGCTCACCGCGCGTGAGAACCCCTACTTCACCCGCGCCATCGTGAACCGCGTCTGGGCGAACTTCTACGGCACCGGCCTCGTCGAATCGGTGGATGACCTGCGCGTGACGAACCCTTCCAGCAACGAGAAGCTACTCTCCGCCGCCGCGAAGTTTCTTGCTGACGAGCGGTTCGACTTGAAGACGCTCATGCGCGCCATCCTCCAGTCCGAGACCTATCAACGCACCAGCCAGAGCGTCCCCGGCAACGAGGCGGACACCCGCTTCTACTCCCGCCACTTCCCTCGCCGCCTGATGGCCGAGGTAATCCTCGACGCCCTCAGCCAGACCACCGGCGTCCCGACTGTGTTCAGACAGGATGTGCGGAACGCCAACCGCGGTATCGGTCCGGCCTATCCCGCCGGACTGCGCGCGCTACAACTGCCCGACGCCAATATCGCCTCGTACTTCCTTAAAACCTTCGGCCACCCCGATCGAGCGCAAACCTGCGAGTGCGAGCGCACCAGCGAACCGAGCGTCGCGCAGATGCTCCACATCGCCAACGGGGACACGCTCAACGAAAAGCTGAAAGCGCCGAACAATCGCCTCGCGAAACTCCTCGCCGCGAAGTTGACCAACGCTCAGCTGATCGAGGAAGCCTTCCTGCTCACGCTCGCCCGCCCGCCCTCACCCGACGAGTTGAAACGGTCCGGCGACCTTCTCGCCAGCACTGACGACGCTGGCCGGCGCGAAGCGCTCGAGGATCTGTTTTGGGCGCTGCTCAGCACGAAGGAATTCCTCTTCAACCACTGACCATGCGCTGCGCCCTTCTTCTGGTTATCCTTGCTCCGCTGCTCGCCGCCGCTGCGCCAAAGGCGGATTACGCTGCCGTCGCCTCGCTCTTCACCCGTCATTGCCTCGACTGTCACGCAGCGGAGTATCCGGAGGGCGCCCTCGTCCTTGAGTCGTTCGACGCGCTGATGAAGGGCGGCGAGAGCGGGCCGGCAATCGTGGCGGGTAAAAGTAGCGAAAGCCTGCTCGTGAAATTCCTCAATGGAACTTCGGGTAGGAAAGGCAAAAACCAGTTCATGCCGCCGAGCAACCGTAAGCACCTCACCGCGGACGAAATCGCTCTCGTGCGCGCCTGGATTGATGCCGGAGCCGCCGCGCCCGCCCCTGGACAGGAGCACGCGCGGCTTGCGAACCTTCCGAAAATCGCCCCCAAAGGCTCGCCACGCGGGCCAATCAACGCCCTCGCCTACGCGCCGAAACAAAACCTGCTTGCGGTCGCCCGCCACGGCACGGTTGACCTGCTCGATGGCACCACGAGAGAACCGGTCCGCGTGTTGACCGGTCTGCGGGGTCAGGTGAACGCCCTCGTCTTCTCCGCGGACGGTGCGCAACTTTTCGCCGCTGCCGGCGAACCGGGGCTCGCGGGCGAAGTACGCCAGTTCAAGGTGGTCGACGCCACGCTCGTTCGCGTGTTCGAAGGCCATCGCGATGCGATTTACGCACTGGCCCTTTCGCCCAATGACGCCACACTTGCCACCGGCAGCTATGACCAGAAAATCATCCTTTGGAATACCACCAACGGCACCGCGCGGCGCACATTGAGCGGCCACAACGGCGCGGTATTCGCACTCGATTTTCGGCCGGACGGCAAACTTCTCGCCAGCGCCAGCGCCGATCGCACCGTAAAACTCTGGGATGTGGCGAACGGCGAACGCCGCGACACACTCGCGCAATCTCTCAAGGAACTCTATACCGTCGCCTTCAGCCCCGATGGCAAGCGCCTCCTCGCCGGCGGCGTGGACAACCGCATCCGCGTCTGGGCCGTCAGCGAAAAAGCCGCCGAGACAACGAACCCGATTCTCGAATCACGCTTCGCCCACGAGGGCGCGATACTCAAGCTCGCCTTCTCGCGCGACGGCACGCAGTTGCTTTCCGCGGCGAACGATCGCACCGTGAAACTCTGGGACGCTGCCAGCCTTAAGGAAAAGTTGCTGTTCACCAGCCAACCCGACTGGCCTGCCGCGCTCACCTTCCTCGACGGCGGATCGAAGTTTGCCGTCGGTCGGCTCGACGGCTCGCTCGGTTTCCACGAGACAACCCCGCCTCCACCGGTAACCAAATGATGCGCCCGCTGATCCTGACCTTCTCTCTGCTAATCGCCACGCCGCTCGTCGCCGCGGAAAAGAACGCCGCTGCCCCGAAGTCCCCCGCCCCAAGCTTGACCGCGGCCGAACCGCGCGGTTTACAACGCGGCGTGCCCACACATCTCAAGCTCACAGGCGACAATCTTGCCGGCCCGTTCGACCTCAAGTTGCTTCACCCGAAACTGTCGGGAAAAATCGTGCCTGACACTCGCGCAGGAAAAACCATCGCCTTCGTCGAAATCACGCCAGCGGCCGACCTGCCGCGGGGTGACTACGAGATTTCCGTCGCCAATCCGAATGGTGAGAGCGCACGGCTCAAACTCTTCGTGGATGATCTACCGCAGTTCGTCGAAGGCACCCCCGCAATCGCGCTGCCGGCGGCGGTTTGGGGCACCCTGCTCAAGCCGGGTGAGGCGGATGAGTTCCGTTTCACGGCGAAGGGCGCCCAGACGATTGTCTTCGACCTCGCCGCGAAGCCGCTGGGATCGAAGGCCGCGAACCTCGTCCTCGCGCTGCTCGATGAGGCGGGTGCCGTGCTGGCGGCGACCAACGGCTTCGAGGGCGGCGAACCACTTCTGGTGCACACCTTCGCGCGCGCTGGTAACTACCGCGTGCGTGTGGGCGACCAGCAGTTGGCCGCATCGCCGGAGCATTTCTACCGGCTCACGCTGGGTCGGTTCCCCTTTGTCACCGGCGTCTACCCGCTCGGGGTTTCCATGGGCAAAGACCGTTCCGTCGAATTAATCGGCATCAACCTACCGTCCGGCGCACGCGCACCGGTGAATGCAGCGGCGGCCGGCGAAGCAATCGTGATGCCCGATCCCGAAAAGTTCCGCACACGGGCCGGCTTCAAGGTCTTGGTCGCCACGAGCGACGATATGCTCGAGGCCGAACCGAACGACACGCCCTCGCGTGCCACCGCGATGAGCGCACCCGGCATGGCGCAGGGCCGCATCCACACGAAGGGGGGCGGGCCGGACGCCGATTTCTTCCGTTTCACCAGCAAGGGCGGCGAAGCGTGGGTGGCGGAAACTCTTGCTGCACGGCGCGGTTCGCCAGTAGACACGAAGATCGAGGTCCTGCACGCCGATGGTCGACCGGTGCCGCGTGTACTCCTGCAGGCTACCCGCGATTCCGCCATCACCTTCCGCGGGGTCGACGCGAACAACGCCGACATCCGACTCGAGAAATGGGAGGAGATGGAGTTGAACGAGCTCGTTTATTTTCAAGGCGAAGTCTGCAGAATCTTCCGCATGCCACGGGGTCCCGACGGCGGTTTCCTCTTCTACGCCAGCGGTGGTAAGCGAAAGGGCTTCTTTGACACCAGCGCCACCGCGCTCGCCCTCGACACGCCTTGCTACACGGTCGTGCCACAACCGCTCGGCGCGAGACTAGTGCCAAACGGTCTGCCAACCTTCACTCTGAACCATGTAAACGATGATGACGCCGAGCGCCGGCTCGGCGCCGATTCACGTCTGCTTTTCACCGCACCCTCGGCCGGAGACTATCTTGTACGCGTGACCGATACCCGCGGGTTTTCCGGCGAGCGCTTCTCCTATCAACTCAGCCTGCGCCGCGCCGCGCCCGACTTCAGCATCTCGCTCGCCGGCACCAATCCCAGCGTGGCGCGCGACACCGGCAAGGGTTTCACGGTGCGCGCCGAGCGGCACGACGGTTTCGACGGCCCAATCCGCATCAAGTTCAGCAATGTGCCCCCGGGTTTTCTTCTCTCCAACCCGCTCCTCATCGAGGCTGGACACAACGAGACCGACGGTACCCTTTACGCGCAGCCCACCGTAGATGAAAAAACCGCCGACTGGTCGAAGATGAACGCCATTGCTACCGCGCAAATCAATGACAAGTCCATCACCCGGGTGTTCAGCGCCCTCGGCACGGTGAAGCTTGCGACCGCCCCCACGAAGCTGCATCTCAACCTTGAGAACTTCCCTGCACGCGCGGACCGCCAGCCGGTCATCATCGCACCCGGCCAGATTGTCTCGGTGCTCCTCAAGGTCCGCCGCAACGGTGGCAACGACATCATCAGCCTCGACGTGGACAATCTCCCGCACGGCGTCATCGTCGACAACATCGGTCTGAACGGCGTGCAGATTGCCGCCGGCGAAACCGAGCGCGAGGTCTTCCTCTCCTGCGCCAGATGGGTTGGCGAGCAGGATCGTCCCTTCCACGTCGTACTCGGCAGCGCCCGCTCCACCACCGGCAACGACGGCAAACAGACCTCGCTTCCCCTCCTTCTCCAAGTGCGCAAACCGAAGTCCGCGACCGCCGCACGCTGAATATATCCGCCCCACCAACCCTTGCCACTAGTGCCGTTTTCAGTGACACTCCCGCTCCATTTATGAAGAAGAACACCAAAGCTCCTCTCGCCCGTGCCCATTCCGCCATAGTTGTGGACGGCGTCGAGCGCGCCGGCAGCCGCGCCATGCTTCACGCCGTCGGATTCAAGACGGAGGATTTCAAGAAGTCGCAAATCGGCATCTGCTCCACCTGGAGCATGGTCACGCCTTGCAACATGCACATCGACCAACTCGCACGCGAGTCGGAGTACGGCACGAACAAAGCCGGCGGCAAGGCAGTCATCTTCAACACCATCACCATCTCCGACGGCATTTCGATGGGCACCGAGGGGATGAAGTACTCGCTCGTCTCGCGCGAAGTGATCGCTGACTCAATCGAGACAGTCGTCGGCTGCGAGGGCTTCGACGGCCTCGTGGCCATCGGTGGATGCGACAAGAACATGCCCGGCTGCATTATCGCGATGGCGCGACTCAACCGCCCTGCCGTGTTCGTTTACGGCGGGACCATCCTGCCCGGCTGCATCACCGGTATCCTTGCCAAAAAACGTCTGCGCGAGCAGACCGCTCAGTGGCTCAAGGACAAGAAACTCGACATCGTGAGCTGCTTCGAGGCCGTCGGCCAGCACGCTAACCACCAGATCAACGACGCCGAATTGGCGGTCATCGAAGAAAACGCCATCCCCGGCCCCGGCTCCTGCGGCGGTATGTACACCGCCAACACCATGGCCAGTGCCATCGAGGCCCTCGGCATGAGCCTCCCGAACAGCTCCGCCCAGAACGCCGTCTCCCTCGCCAAGGCCGCCGATGCCCGCGACGCCGGTACCGCCGCGCTCAACCTCATCAAGCTCGGCATCCGCCCGCGGGACATCATGACGCGCAAGGCCTTTGAGAACGCCATCACCGTCGTCATCGCCCTCGGCGGCTCCACCAACGCCGTGCTCCACCTCCTCGCCATGGCCCACGCCGCTGAGGTAAAGCTCACCATTGACGACTTCACCCACATCGGCAAGCGCGTCCCCGTCCTCGCCGATGTGAAGCCGAGCGGCCGATTCCTGATGAGCGAGCTCGTCGCCATCGGCGGCCAGACCCCACTCATGAAAATGCTACTCGACGCCGGCCTGCTGCACGGCGACTGCCTCACCGTCACCGGCAAGACCATGGCCGAGAACCTCCGCGACGTGAAGCCGTACCCCGCCGGTCAAGAGATTATCCGCCCCCTCTCCAACCCGATTAAGAAAGACAGCCACCTCGTGATCTTCCGCGGCAATCTCTGCCCCGGCGGCGCCGTCGGCAAAATCTCCGGTAAGGAAGGCCTCCGCTTCGATGGCAAGGCCCTCGTCTTCGAGAGCGAGGAGACGGCACTCGCGGCAATCCTCGACGGCCGCGTTAAGAAAGGCCACGTCATGGTCATCCGCAGCGAGGGCCCGAAGGGCGGCCCCGGCATGCGGGAGATGCTCTCGCCCACCAGCGCCATCATGGGCAAGGGTCTCGGCAAGGACGTCGCGCTCATCACCGACGGGCGCTTCTCCGGCGGCAGCCACGGCTTTGTCGTCGGCCATGTCACCCCGGAAGCCCACGAGGGCGGTCCGCTCGCCATCGTGAAGAACGGCGACCCAATCACCATCGACGCCGAGAAACACGCCATCACCCTCGGCGTCCCTGCCAAGGAAATCAAAGCGCGCCTCAAGAAATGGAAACGCCCTGCCCCGCGTTACACCCGCGGCGTGCTCGCCAA
>CAMDJP010000041.1 GCA_945900775.1 Akkermansia muciniphila
CTAATCTTCATCGGCGTTGTCGTGTCGCCCAGCGCGTAAAACGCGCGCGCCAGAATGTTCACCATCGAGAAGGCGATGAGTCCCGGCGCGAGGCAGGCGAGTGCGAACGATGCGCGTTGCGTGGATTCCGCCGTGAATTGCCCGCGCTCAAAAAGCAGCCGCACCATCGGTTCCGCTAGCACGACGAGCAGCACGGTCATCAGCCCGTTGATGAAAATCAGATGCGAGAGTCCCTGCCCGAGTGTCGCGCGAAACTCGCCCATCTTTTTCTCTGCGGCCAATCCTGCGAGTGTCGGCAATAGAAACGTCGCGAGCGACACGCCGAAGATTCCCTGCGGCAATTCCATCAGTCGCACCGCGTAGTTGAACGAGGCGACGATGGACGGATCCACCCAGAACGCCACGCCCTGCGTGAGCAGCACGTTCAATTGAAATGCCGCTACACCGATTGTCCCAGGAATCATCTGGCGCAGCACGCGCCGCACTGTTTCATCTCGCCACGGCGAGACCCACGCGAAGCGGAATCCTTCGCGTCGCAACGTCGGCAGTTGGAAAAGCATCTGTGCCGCGCCCGCCAACAGGACTCCGACCGCGAGCGCGAAGATTTGTGTTTCGAGTTTCTCACCCCAGCGCGGGGCGAGGCCGAGCACGACGGCGATCATCACCACGTTCAAAATCACCGCGCCGAGCGCCGGCACGAAAAAATGCCCGCGCGCGTTGAGCATGCCAAAGAACACCGCCGTGAGGCAGATGAGCAGCATGTACGGGAACATCCAGCGCAGCAGTTCCAGCATCAGCCGCGTCTCTTGCTTGAACGAGGCGAATGCCAGCGCGAGCGAAATCCCGAGTAGCACAAGGCCGGTGACCGCCGCAGCGGCAACGACGAGGCCGGAGATCACCGCATTCGCTGCGCGCCACATCTCCGCTTCGCCGGCAGTCTTTTCCTTCTCCTTAAAAATCGGGATGAACGCCGCCGTGAGCGCACCCTCGCCGAGCAATCGGCGAAAGAGATTGGGAATCGTGAAAGCGAGCTGAAATGCGCCCGCCACAACGCCGTCACCCATGAATCGCGCGTAACAGATTTCCCGCACCATGCCGAGCACGCGACTCAACAGCGTGGCCGCGCCCATCGCACCGGAGGATTTTAGCATCTGCGACATGGCTCAGTCCGTGCGATTGCGATAACGAAGAATCTTGAATTCCGGCGTGTCACGTAGTTCTTCCACCAACTCAAACTGCGCCTCGAACTCCGGAAAGAACGCGTCGCCTTCCGCTTCGCGCTTCACCAACGTGAGCAACAACTCCGCGCAGAGCGGCAGCGCCTGCCGATAAATCTCCGCGCCGCCACAGATGAAGACCTGTCGCTCTGCCGCGAGCGGCGCGACCTCATCAAGGCTAGTCACCGTGCGCACGCCCGGATGACTCCAACCCGAGCGCGAGAGCACGATTGTCTCGCGTCCCGGCAGCGGGCGCCCGATAGACTCGAACGTTTTGCGGCCCATTACCAGCACGTGGCCCATCGTCATCTGCTTGAAGAATTTGAAATCCTCCGGCAGATGCCACGGGATTTTGTTACCCGCGCCGATGACGCGGTTGAGGGACATCGCCGCGATGGCCGTGAAACACTTCATGCTTTACACCGCAATCGGCGCTTTGATGCCTGGATGCGGGTCGTAGTCTTCAAGCGTGAAGTCCTCAAACTGAAAGTCGTGGATGCTCTTCACAGCAGGGTTGAGCTTCATTCGCGGCAGCGGGCGCGGCTCGCGGGAAAGCTGCAGCTTCGCCTGCTCGAGATGATTTGAGTAGAGATGCAGGTCGCCAAAGGTGTGGACGAAATCGCCGGGCTTGAGACCGGTGACCTGCGCAATCATCAGCGTGAGCATCGCGTAGCTGGCGATGTTGAACGGCACGCCGAGAAACAAATCCGCGCTGCGTTGATAGAGTTGGCAACTCAGCTCGCCTTCCTGCACGAAGAACTGGAAGAGCGTGTGGCACGGCGGCAGCGCGACGCGACCCTGCTCTGCCGGGTTCCAGCCGGTCACGATGAGCCGGCGACTATCGGGGTTGCGCTGGATCTCGGAGATGAGCCAGGAAATCTGGTCCACGCCGTTCTTGGCGTATGTGCCGTCGGGCAGCGTGGTGGCTCCGAAGTTACGCCATTGATGTCCGTAGACCGGCCCGAGGTCGCCCGGCGCGCGCCCGAAGCGTGCGCAGGCCTCGGCGGTCGCCCACTCGTCCCAAATCGTTACGCCGCGATCCTGCAGCCAGCGCACATTCGTCTCACCACGCAAAAACCAAAGCAGCTCGTAAAGAATGGATTTGAGATGGAGCTTTTTTGTTGTGAGCAGCGGGAAGGAATCGCGCAGCGGGAAGCGCGCCTGCGCGCCAAAGAGTGAGTAAGTCCCCGTGCCCGTGCGATCGGCTTTGAACTTGCCCTTCTCTAGGACGAGTTTCAGAAGGTCGTGGTACTGCTGCATAATTCTAATGGCGACGCGACTAGCCGGGTCATTTGATTTCCACGCTGAGCTTGTTCCGCTCGAGCACGGTGCCCTCGCTCAGGGCGAGGCGCGCGAGGGCCTTGTGATAATCGGCCACGGCGCGCATCTCGGCCGAGCGCGCGGTGGTGAGATCGCGCTGAAGTTGGAGCACAACGAAGCTGGTACTCTTGCCCGCCTCGAGCTTCTTCTGTTCGGCCTCGAGCGCGGCCTCAGCGAACTGCCGAGCCTTGCGCGTGGCGTCCGAGCGCTCGAAGTCGGATCGCGCAAGTTTCACCGCATCGTCGATCTCCACGAGCACATCCTGCTCGAGCTTCTTGAGCTGGAGGAGGCTCCTTTCCTTGGCGACCTTGGTAGCCTCGTGATTGGCGCGCGCGGCGCGGTTTCCGAGCGGATAGGTGAACATGAGCGCGTAGGAATAGAACGGATGCCGGGCGTGCGTAAGGTCGTCGAAGCTGTTGCCAAAGTTTCCGCCGAGGCCGCTGTGCCCATAGGTGCCGACGAGGTCCAGTTGGGGCAACCGCTGGTTCTTGAAATAACGGAGGCTTAAGTCCTGCCGTTCCAGATCGAGCCGCGCCTGGAGCAATTCTGGCCGCTTGGCGAGACCGCGTTCCCAACTCGGCTGCGACTCGAGCGGCTCGGGCAAAGCCACCAGCGCAGCAGCCGGACGGAGGCGCACGGAAGCTAGCGCGACGAAATCGGCCGTGAGCAGGTTCTTCAGTGCGTTCTCCTTCGCATCGAGCTCGCGCTGCGAAGCAATCAACTCCGCCCTGCGCGTCGCGACCTGCGATTCGGCGAGCTTTTCGTCCAAAGGCGCGAGCGCACCGACTTCGACTCTCTTGCGGTTCTCGGCGAGGAACTGCTCCGCTAGCTCGAGAGATTTCTGGTACACGCGAATGTTCTCCTGCGCGTACACCAACTCGTAATAGGCCAACTGCACGGCAGCCACGACCTGGTGCACCTTCGAGAGGAAGGCGAGCTCGGAAATCTTCAGGTCCTTCTTCGCCAGCTGCAGCATGTAACGGGAGGAATCAACCGAGCCGTTTTTCAATAGCGGCTGGATGAGTGTGAAACTGAGGCTGTCGCGGTACTGGTCGCTGGACGCGTACGATGTGCCACTGTCGCGGTAGAGATTCGCGGAGACCTCGTAGGTCGTGCCCCACGGCAAGAGGCCTCTAATTCCCGGCCCGTAACTCTCCGTCCAGTTCTGGCTCGAGCCAGAGGTGAAGCCGGTGAAAGAATCGATGCGGCCCGGATTGTCCAAGTAGCTGACCTTGTTGCTCAGCACCAGCGAAGGATCGTACGCCCCGTACGCGCCCTCCAATGTGAACCGCGCCGCCGCTGGACCGCGCCGCTCGATCTGCACGCTCAGGTTGTTCCGTAGCGCCAGATGCAGGCATTCATCCAAGGAGACCGTCCAATTCGTCGCCATTGTGATCGGCACCTGCGCTCGCACAGTGAAGACGGAGACCAGCAACACGACGGCGATGGTTGCAGTAAATCGCATTACGCGGCGAGATTGCGCGAAGGCCGCTGGCGCGTCAAACAATCGCTCACCTTATGCCGACGCGCGCCGTAGGCGGTCCGCGATAGCTGCCCACTCGGGTCCTGCCGGGGGCGCCTCCACCGCAATCAACTCCGCGCCTTCCGCATCGCAGCGGTGCAGCTCGGCATACAGCGCGCGCGCGTACGCCTCCGCGTCGTGCGGAATCACGCTCACGCTACCGAAGTTCGTCCCGCCGGGAATCCGTGTGTGAGCAATCACGAATGTGTGCGCCGCGTGCGCGCGATAGACCGCCAACTGCGCCTGCAAATCCTCTTCGTCACACCACGTGCAAACCACCAACCGCGCGGTCGGCGCGTAATGCTTTTCCAGCAAGCCAGGGCTACGCAACAGCCCGTCAGCCATCTCTTCGTCCACCGTCACGCGCAGATCTCCGATCGCCGCCGCGAGAGCTGACTCGTGGATCATCCCCGGCCGCAACACACGCACACTCGCGCCGGTGACATCCACCACCGTGGATTCGATTCCCACCTGTGACTGCCCACCGTCGACGATGAGCCGAATCCGCTCGCCGAGACCCCGGCGCACGTGTTCGGCGTTCGTCGGTGAGACTTGATTGGAAAGATTCGCACTCGGCGCCGCCAGCGGAAATCCGCACTCACGAATCACCGCCTGCATGAACGGATGGCTCGGCCAACGCACCCCCACCGTGTCGCCGCCAGCCGTAACGATGTCGGGAATCTGCGCCGCACGCGGCAGCACGAGGGTGAGCGGCCCCGGCCAGAAGGATTGCATCAGCCTCACCGCCGCCTCCGGCCATGCGCGTACGCAGTGCCTCGCCAGCGGGAGGCCCGCGACGTGGATGATAATCGGATTGTAGATCGGTCGGCCTTTGATTTCGTAAATCTTCGCGACTGCACGCCCGTCCAACGCGTTCGCCGCCAGTCCGTACACCGTCTCAGTCGGCAGCGCCACAACCTCGCCTGCGCGCAATAACTCCGCCGCGCGCCGCACTGCCAGAGCGAACAGCTCCGCCGTGTGCGTCGGCAATACCTCAGCCATGTCCTGTCCCGCATCCATCGCCCGCAATCTGCCCGCCCACATCGCAGCGCGTCACGCCAATTTCACCGCAAGGAAGAGCTTAATTTTGAACTTTGAACTTTGGCCTTTGAATTTAAGCTATGGCTGTGCTCAGCAAATTCACCAGCCAACTCGCGCGAGGCGAGGCGCTCACCGATGAACAGGTGCGCGGCGCCGTGGTGCAACTCATCGCCGAAAGCGTCACGCCCGAGGCGAAGGCTGATTTCCTCATCGCGCTCGCTTGTAAAGGCGAGACGGTCGCGGAGATTGCCGCCTTCGCCCAAGAACTGCGGGGCATGGCCGCGGTCGTGCCTCTCGATGACGCGACGCGCGCCGGCGAGATTCTCGATGTCTGCGGCACCGGCGGCGACCATCTCAACACCTTCAACATCTCTACTACTGTCGCGCTCGTCTGCGCCGCTGCGGGCGTCATCGTGGCCAAGCATGGTAACCGCGCCGTCACCTCGCGATCCGGCAGCACGGATGTACTGGAAGCCCTCGGCATTCCGGTCGAGCTTTCGCCCGAGGAGGCCGCCCGCGCGCTGCGCGAGCACGGCTTCGCCTTTCTCTGGGCACCAAAATTTCATCCCGCATTCAAGCACATCGCGCCTGCGCGCAAGCTCTGCGCCGAGCGCGGTCAGAAAACGATCTTCAACTTTCTCGGTCCGCTGCTGAACCCAGCGCGCCCCTCCGCGCAACTCATCGGCGTACCGCGCCCGGAACTATGCGAGCCGATGGCGCGCGTACTGCAATCGCTCGGTATTCGGCGCGGTATGGTCGTGTGCGGCCGCATCCCGAACGCGAAACTATCCGGCACCGCGACCGACGCAGCGAAGAACGGACAGGACGCTTACCTCGACGAGCTTTCCACGCTGGGCGAAACCGTCGTGGCCGAATTCTATCAGTACCGAGCGCTGGCCACTTCCACGCTCGACCCGCAGCACTTCGCGCTGCAACCCGCCACGCTGACCGATCTCGCCGGTGGCGATGCGAAGGCGAATGCCGAAATCATTCGTCGCCTGTTGCGCGGCGAAGAACGCGGTCCAAAACGCGATGCCGTGCTTCTCAATGCCGCCGCCGGACTCTTCCTCGCGGGCAAATGCAAAACAATCGACGCCGGCTGGACACTTGCAGCCGAAGCGATTGATTCCGGCAAAGCCAGCGCGAAGCTTGCGGAATTACAGAGCGAAACAAAACCAGCGGCTTCCGTAACCGCCCTTGCCAGCGCTTCGATACCCGCCGCGGTCATTCACGCGCTCAACGTAAGCAGCACGCCGGACGCCGTGCCGCCGATTATCCAGCCGCGAATGGAACGCTGGCGAACGATTGCAGCGCTCGCGATTGGTTTTGCGCTTCTCACCGCTGCGGCAGTGCTGTTCTGGTTCAACCCCGCTGACGGCGGTTATCCGCGCTGCGCGCTCCACGCACTCACGGGGTTGCACTGTCCCGGCTGCGGCGGGATACGCGCGACGCACCAACTCCTGCACGGCAACGTGGCCGAGGCATTCCGACTCAACCCGCTCTGGGTCATCGTTGCGCCGTTCGTCGGGTGGTTGTTGCTGCGCGAGGCCGCGCGCGCGTTGGCCGGCCGCAGGCTGCCGCCGCGCCATATCTCGGTCTGGTGGATCTGGGCGTTTGGCGTGGTAGTTGCCCTCTTTGGCATTCTGCGGAACCTGCCCGGATTTCGATGGCTCGCACCGAGCTGAATGGACTTGAAAATCCCCGCCAGTTCTCGCGCCCAAAATGTACAAGATGGTCACCTCGCGCAATAACGTTTGCGCTCCCATCAAGGCCGACACGCTGCGCGAATGGTTTCACGATGGCGGCGGCTGAAATATCGGCCTGCGCTAAGTCGCCACGCCCACACGCCGGCGTATTTGCTCCATCGCCCAAAGGGCGTGCTCCACAAGGAGTGGTTCGGAATCGGTCGCGGCTTTCTCCAACGCCGGCAAGGCGCGCGCATCGCCGACGTTACCGAGCGCGACACAGACGTTGCGCAACAGGCCGCGGCGTTTCGTGCGCAGGATTGGTGTCTGCGCAAAGCGTGCCTTGAAAGCCGCGTCATCAAGCGCGAGCAACTCGAGCAAGTCGGGCTGCGCAAGATCGACGCGCGCGTGCTCCTTCATCAAGCTACCTGCGTGCGCGAATCGGTTCCAAGGACAGGCCGCGAGGCAATCATCACAGCCGTAGATGCGGTTGCCGAGCGCCGGCCGCAGCTCCTCCGGGATACTGCCCTTCAGCTCGATGGTGAGGTAAGAGATACAACGGCGTGCGTCGAGCTGGAAGGGCGCGGTAATCGCCTGCGTCGGGCAGGCAGTGATGCAGCGCGTGCAGGTGCCGCAACGGTTTTTCTCCGGCACATCGGGCACCAACTCGAGCGTGGTAATAATCTCGGAGAGGAAAATCCAGTTGCCGAGTCGGCGACTTATCAGATTGGTGTGCTTGCCGACGAAACCGATCCCGGCACGCTGAGCCAAATCACGCTCGAGGAATGGCCCGGTGTCCACATACCAGAGCGAACGCGTGCCGAAGCCGCCGCACTGGTTGACGAATTTCGTGAGCTGCTTCAACTGCGCACCGAGCACGTCGTGGTAATCCGCATGTCGGGCATAGCGGGCGACGACGCCTCGCGGCAAGTCATCGGCGGACGCGGCTTCACCCTGCACTTCCGAGCCATTGCCAGCGTAACTCACCGCGAGCGTGATAATCGACTTTGCCTCGGCCAACACAAGCTGCGGTTCCACACGCTTGTGGGCGTTGCGGGCAAGGTATTCCATCTCGCCGTGGTTTCGCTGCGCGAGCCATTTCTCAAAGTCGGCGGCGTGGACCGGGGGCGCGGCCGTCGTCACTCGACAATCGTCGAAGCCCAACTCGCGGGCACGCTGGGCAATGGCAGCACTAACGGCTTGGGCGTCTTTCACGGCGCGAGGGCGCGGCGGGCCTCATGGAATTGGTGGAGCACCTGCTGGGCGGTCTCCCTGATGGAACGAAAATCTGTGCTCACCAGAACATCGGCTTGCCGATAAGCAGACTCACGGGCGGCGAGTAACTCGCGGATGCGCGCAAGTGGGTCTGGCGTCTGGAGGAGCGGCCGGTGGCTCGTGTGGCGCGTGCGCTCAAAGATCGTCTCGGGCGAGGCCCAAAGGCAGACGACAAACGCATGCATCTTGAGGCTGGCGAGGTTGTCGGAGTTGACGATGAGGCCGCCGCCGGTGGAGATGACCGCGTCGCGCCGCTGTGCGAGTTCGGCGACGACGTCGCTCTCGATCTTGCGAAAGGCCGGTTCGCCGTCCTCGACGAAAAGGTCGCTGATGCGCTTGCCAGCGTAGGCCTCAATCAACTCGTCGGTGTCCACGAAGGTGAAACCGAGCTCACCCGCGACCTGCCGGCCCACAGCCGACTTGCCCGTGCCCATGAAACCGACGAGGGCAAGGTTGCGAATGGCGCGCGTCTCGTTCACAATGTCATTCATAGCGCAGACGCGGCGGGGAGGCAGCAGTTTTCTGCTGACGAACAATTTGCTTGTTTTAGACCCCGCTGATTTTAAAGAATCCGACCCACGTGCCAAGTCAGTCTCTAACCGACGAAAAAATCCTGCACGGCATCCCTGTCTCTGCAGGCGTCTGCCGCGGAAAGATTCTTGTCCTCGGCCGACCGCATGACGAAGCGCCGCCGCGACGCACGCTGACCGAGGGCCAGCAATCAGCCGAGTTGCAACGATTCCAGCAGGCGCTCATCCGGACGCGCCAGCAAATCATCGAGGTGCAGGAGAAGGCCCGCGACGCCCTTGGCACCAAGGACGCGAACATCTTTGATGCCCACCTGCTCGTCCTCGAGGACCCCAGCGTGCTCGACGAAGTGACGCGCCTCGTCCAGCAGGACCTGATGAACGTGGAGTACGCCTATCACACGGTCGCGGAAAAGTTCGCGCGCGCGCTGGCCGAGGTGAACGACGATTATCTACGCGAACGCGCCGCCGACATGCGCGACGTGTCCAGCCGCCTGTTGAGCAACCTCCTCGGACGCCCTCAGCATATCGACCTCCGCCATCTCGCGGAGCCGTGCATCATCATCAGCCACGACCTCACCCCCTCCACCACCGCGCAACTCGACAGGAACAAGGTCCTCGGCTTCGCCACGGACATCGGGAGCAAGACCTCGCATACGGCCATCATGGCGCGCTCCCTGCGCATCCCCGCCGTGGTCGGACTGGAGAACGCGAGCAAGGAACTCGCCACCGGCGACCATGTGCTGCTCGACGGTTACAACGGCGCCATCATCATCAATCCGACCGATCAGACACTTTTCGAGTACGGCCAACTCGAGCGTCGGCAAGCGGATAAAGCCGTCCAGCTCTTCGCGCTCAAGGACCAACCTGCCATCACGCTCGACGGCGTGCGGGTGACGCTCTCGGCCAACATCGAGCGCGCCGCCGAGACGGGCGCAATGCACGAATCCGGTGCCAATGGCGTCGGCCTCTTCCGCACTGAGTTCCTTTTCCTCAACCGCGACACGATGCCGACCGAGGAGGAGCAGTACGAATCGTACCGCCAGGTGGCCGCCGCGGCCAAGCCGCACCCCGTCATCATTCGCACGCTTGACCTGGGCGGAGACAAGTTCGCCACCTACCTCGATGCGCCGACGGAATCGAATCCCATGCTCGGCTGGCGCGCCATCCGCCTCTGCCTGCAACAGCCGGACATCTTCCGCGCCCAACTCCGCGCCATCCTTCGCGCCAGCGCCGAGGGCAACGTGAAGTTGATGTACCCGATGATTTCCGGCATCGAGGAACTGACGCAAGCCAACGACCTGCTTGACGGGTGCAAGGCCGAGTTGCGCGCCAACGGTACGCCCTTTGATGAACAGATTGAGGTCGGCACGATGATCGAAATTCCCTCGGCCGTGCTGATTGCCGATGCACTCGCCCGACGCGTGAAGTTCTTCAGCATCGGCACCAACGACCTCATCCAATACTCGCTTGCCGTGGATCGGCTGAACGAGAAGATTGCCACGCTCTACGAACCGACCCATCCCGCCATCCTCCGCCTCATCAAGCTGACGGTCGAGGCCGGCCATCGCAACGGCATCTGGACCGGCGTCTGCGGCGAGATGGCCAGCGACCCCGTGCTCGTGCCGCTGCTGCTCGGACTCGGCGTGGAGGAACTGAGCGTCGTGCCCGTGATGCTGCCGCCGGTGAAGCACCTCATCCGGCGTGTGAAGATGAGCGAGGCCAAAGCCCTCGCCGAATTCGCGCTCGGCTGCGATTCCGGTGCCGAGATCCTCGCGCGCGCTCAGACCCTCGCGCGCCAGTGCGCGCCCGACTTATTCGATAGCAAAGCGCCATGAAAGTGATTGTTCTCGCCGCCGGCTACGCCACGCGACTCTACCCACTCACACTGAACCAGCCCAAGCCGCTCTTGGCCGTTGCAGGCCGGCCGATGCTCGACCATGTGCTCGATGCGCTCGCACCCATCGGCGGCATCGACCGCGTGTACGTCGTCACCAACGCGAAGTTCACTCCGCACTTTGAAAAATGGGCCGCGGCGCATCCATCGAAGGAGACGCTTCGCGTCATCAACGACCGCACGACCGACGACACCAACAAACTCGGCGCCATCGGTGACCTGCATCTCGTGATGACGCAGGAACGACTCGACGACGACCTGCTTGTCATCGCTGGCGACAATCTTTTCAGCAAACCGCTCGAAGGCCTCGTCGAATTCTGCCAGGCACAGACCACACCCGTGCTCGGCGTGTACGATGTGAAGAGCGTCGAGGAGGCGAAGAAGTACGGCGTCGTGTCTGTCGAAAACGGGCGGATAACGAGCTTCGTAGAAAAGCCGACGCAAGCGGCCAGCACGCTCATTGGCATCGCCCTCTATTATTACCCGCGCGCCACGCTCCCGCTCATCCGGCAGTACATCGCCGAGGGCAACAACCCCGACCAGCCGGGTCGGCTCGTGCAGTGGCTCTACCCGCGCACGCCGGTGCGTACGTGGTCCATCCCCGGTCTCTGGCTCGACATTGGTTCGAAGGAAACTCTCGAGGAAGCGCAACGCTTCTTCGCCGCCAAGTAACGGACCCGACACTCCTCAGTGGAGAGGCCGGATCCGAAGCCACCAGTAGCAGAACGCCGCTAGCAGCAACGTCGCCAGCGCGATCGAGAGGATGAACCAGAAGTCTTCCGAGGGCACCGGCTCGCGCTTTAATGGCAGCTTAATCATCCGCCCGGCACGCGTAAGACGCCAGCGCGCGGCTGGATCACCCGCCTTTTGCTCGTGCGGCGTCGCGAAATATTCGCTTCCCAAATGCAGACCGATCCATTTGGCGACGGCACGGGGCGTTTGCGGGCGTTGCGATGGATCCTTTCGCAAGCAGGCCATGATCAGCGCTGCGACACTCACGGGCAGGTCATGGGGACGTTTGAGCTGACGTAACCGCGCGAGAATCGGCTGTGGCTCGACGTGCCGGACCTGATGCGCGATGTCGCCGGTGTGGAAGGGCGGCTGGCCGGTAAGTAGTTCGTAAAGCGTAGCCCCGAGTGCGTAGATGTCGTCGGTAGGCGCAGGCGGCTCGCCCTCCATCTGCTGCGGGCTCATGAAGGTGACGGTGCCGCTCGGGTCGCGCAGGTTCAGGACGCGCGTGTAGAAATCATCCACCATCGCCGCGATGCCGAAGTCGGCGAGCTTGAGGCGTCCGCGCTGGTCGAGGATGAGATTGGCCGGCTTGAGATCGCGGTGTACGAGTCCGTCGCTGTGCGCGTACTCAAGCGCTTCGAGAAGCTGCTTCACGATTGGTTCGAGAAAATGCCACGCAAGCATCTGATTGGGCTGCTCGAGGCGGAAGGTGTGGAGGCTCGGCCCATCCACATACTCCATGATGATGAACGGCATCTCGCCCGGCGCCTCGTAAAGATCGTAGGTCTGCACCACGTTGCGGTGGGCGAGGCGGCGGCAGCGAAGCGTCTCTTGACGCAGGCTCGCGAGCATCCGCGGGTCGGCGGCGGTCTGATGTAGAAGAAACTTCAGGGCGACGGTCTCACCGAGGCGTTCGTCTTGCGCGAGCCAGAGCATCGAGCTGCCGCCGCGACCAATCATCCAAAGCAATGTGTAACGCCCGCCCCCAACCATCTGGCCGGGAGCGAGTATCTCCGCGACCGCGGAAAGGTCTGCTCCGACCGTTGGCCCGTTGGGGTTCATCTCAGAAGGTTTTAATTCAAGATTGATTTTTTACCAGTTTTTTTGCCTTATATGTCTCAGCATGTCCCTCGGTGGCATATCAGGACGCGATGCAGATAAACATCCAATATCAAGGTAAGTGGCGGATTAAAACCGCCGAGGGGACGAACATCTTCATCGGTCGGCCCAACGCCGGCACGTTGGTGCAGATTGATCTAAGCCCGGATACGACCGTCTCGCGCGTCCACGCCCGCGTCTGGCAAGAGGACGGGCAATGGTGGGCAGAAGATCTGCAGAGCAAGTACGGCACTCAGCTCAACAGCCAGCCTCTCAAAGCCAAGGCGCCGCTGACCAGTAGCGACACCCTGACTATTGGCGAGAGTGCCCTGCGGTTCGATTTCCCAGCCTGAGTGCAGATTCTTTCGGTCGGGGACTTTTTTCCGTCCCGTGGCCGTTTTTTCCCTTCAAAAGGCCTCCCCGCCTGAAATCCCGCGGCCAAGACACCTTAAAAATGCCTTTTTTTAGGGTAAAAGGGGGATAAACCGCCCTTGTTTGCCGTTGGCACGTCTGCTGCTTCCAACCTCTCGGAATTTTAACAGGTATGTTGACCTTGGAAAAAACTGACCGAGAGACCGAGACTCCAGTGGGCCGCTGCAGGAACAGCTAGTATCGCCGATTGCAAGAATGCAACGCCGTCAACCTAATCTGAAAAGACAGACGCGCAAGTTATTTCTTAATTCTCCGTGTCAGGGTCAGCGTTTTCCTGGCAGAGATCCGCCTCGACAAAACAATAAAGGAAATAAGTTTTTCACTTCTCCATCACACGGCCTGTGTGCAAAGGATTCTGGCCCTGCATAGGCCATGGGCTTTTGGCGAGGCCACGGCTCTCGGTCTTGATGGCATAGAGCTCTCTGTCCAATGATCCGACGTAAAGCGTGCCATCAGAGCCAATGGCGGGGGAGGAGAACACAGGACCTCCCGTTTCAAATTTCCAGATTGGTGACTTTCCACATCCCACCAACGCCACACACAGACAAAACGAAAGAGTGAACAAAAGAGTACGTGTTTTCATATCAGGAACTAGCCCGACTCTAGTCTAATTGAATCCACACAGGCAAGGTCAGCGCAAATTCCCGCGTGCGGGTGACCGCAGTTTGTGAGAGCGCTGAGGCGAACCGGCGGTTTGCTGCATGGTCAGAAAAATGCGAATCAGTGAAAAACTCGCCGTTGACGAGTTTCATAAAATACTGCTTATTAAAGCAGTATGTTCGAGTTGACCAACCGCCAGGGCCAGATTTTAGAATTCATCGAGCATAAGCAGGAACGCTCCGGCATCGTTCCAACGCAGCAGGAGATCGCCGACCACTTCGGGTTTCGCAGCACCAATGCCGTCCGCCAACACCTCCGGTTGATCAGGCAAAAGGGCTTTCTCGAAGCCAGTGATGGCAAAGCGCGGGCGTTGAAGGTTGTATCTCGGCTGCATTCGCTCCGCCGTCGCGTATTCGATATACCGGTATTCGGGACTATCCCAGCAGGCATTCCCCAAGATCGCACCCAGGAAGCCAGAGGCTGTGTCTCCATCGATATCGGCACACTCAATTTCAAGCCAACTCCCCGGACTTTCGCGTTAGAAGTCCGAGGCGATTCCATGGTGGGTAAGAACATTGTGGAGGGCGACTTAGTAATTCTCGAACACGGTGCCAATCCGAAGCCCGGCGATGTGGTAGCGGCGCTCATTGACGGCGAGAGCACGCTCAAGACCTTTATCCTGCGGGGCGCCAAGCCTTACCTCAAGGCTGAGAACCCAAAATACCCCGACCTCACTCCCGCAACTGAACTCGTCATCCAAGGTGTGCTCAAGCTGGTCATTCGTCGGGCGAGGTGAGGTAGAGACAGCGGTTGTTCGACCCTTCGTGCTATCCCGTCTTCCCAATGCGAACCATCGTACATTTGGACGCCGACGCCTTCTTCGCCTCCGTTGAGCAGGCGGCCGATTCGAGATTGAGAGGTAAGGCCGTGGCCGTGGGTGGGGAGAAGCGGGGAATCATTGCCTCGGCCAGCTACGAAGCTCGAAAGTTTGGCGTCTTCACTCCCATGCCAACTGTCAGAGCCAGAAAGCTGTGTCCCAAGCTCATTGTGCTTCCTGGTGATTTCGAGAAATACGAGCGCTTCTCAACGTGGATGTTCAGCTACGCCTACGACTTTACTCCGGATGTGGAGCAAAGTTCCATTGATGAGGGCTACTTCGATCTCACGGCGGTCAGGAAGCCCGCCGTTGAGGTAGCTACGAAGATCCGAGACGCCATCGGACAGTCCTTGAAAATCAGCGTCAGCGAGGGCATTGGCGTGAACAAGCTTGTCAGCCAGATCGCCTCCAAGCTCAACAAGCCGGCCGCATTCACCCACATCCCCTCCGGCCACGAAATCCCCTTCCTTCACCCGCTGCCGAACAAGTGGCTGCCGGGGATTGGGCCGAAGAACGCGGAACGATTGAACGCGGCCGGGTTGGCGAAGATTGGTCAGATAGCGAGAACACCGCTGGATCTTCTCGAACTGTTGATGGGCCGGCAGGGGGTCTTACTCCGGCAGTTCGCCAACGGTATCGACGAGCGGCCACTGGTTCCTGTGAGCAGCCCAGCCAAGTCCTACGGCGAGCAGCAAACCTTCGCCACCGATCAAACCGACGAGGAGTTCATTGAAGCCACCCTGAGAAGGATGGCGGACAACCTGATGGCTGCGGTCCGTGGTGACGGGAAGACGATTCGCACTATGACGGTGAAAGTTCGCTACAACGACTTTGCGGAGGACCAGTGCGGGGAGAGCCTCAACGAACCCACCGACCTGGAAACCGACCTCTACAGCAAGCTCCACACCTTGCTCAGGAAAGCCTGGAAGCGCCGGGTGAGCATCCGGATGGTGTCGCTGAAGCTGTCGAATGTTTACGACGGTCTGTTTCGCTCAGAACTTCCGTTGGATATTTCTTCCTGCCAACACGACGCACGAAGAAGGCTGGCAGTGGCGGTGGATGAGCTGAGAGAGAAAAACGGCAAAGGGGTGCTTCTCCGCGGTCACGACTTTGTGCTGAAAGTGGCCAGGGTTGAGGTTCCAGAGGCCAAACCGCGACCCGTCATCAGCATCATCGTTCGCAAGCAGCCAACCACCACCACCTACGTCCCGCTCAACGTCCACAGCCACTACTCGTTTCTGGATTCAACCCTATCGCCGACCGCCATCGTTGCCCTGGCCAAGCAGCATCAACTTCCTGCCATCGCCTTGACGGACCCCAATCTGCATGGAGCGGTCGAGTTCTTCCTAGAGGCGAAGAAGGCCGGGGTGAAGCCGTTGATTGGTGCGGAGTTGAAAATCGACGGCGCAACGCTTTGCCTCTACGTCCAGAACTCCACCGGCTACCATAACCTGTGCCGGCTGCTCTCAACGCCAACGCCTAAACTCGATGGAAGGACGAACGGATTGCTGGCAGTTGGAGTTACTGAACGCTACGCCAGCCACTTCCCGTCGGGCTTCTACCGGGGCATTTCCAGCAGTGAAGAGCTTAAAAAAGATTCCGGTAATCACCCGATCGTCCTCCATCAACCCGTCCACCACGCTGCCGTTGAGGACCGCTGGAAGTATGACGTGGTCCAAAGTATCCGAACCCTGACGCTGTTAAGACAGAAACACCCCGAGAAGCGATTGAACGGACAGTTTCACTTTCGCTCGCCGTCGAGTGTCTCCAATTGGCGACTGGTGCCTGTTGAACTGCTGACCAACACGCTTGAACTTGCCGACCGCTGCAACTTCGATATGCCGGTGGGTAAGCCGCAGTTCCCGGCTTTCAAAACCCCGGATGCCTCCACCTCACCACAATTCCTTCGCCGTTTAGTCGAGGAGGGGTTGCGAAGACGATACCCGCAGAATCACGGCCAGATGAAACGCCAGGTCGATGAGGAATTGGGCATCATCGCTGAGGTTGGCTACGAGGACTACTTCCTGGTCGTTTGGGACATCCTACAGGAATGCCGGTGTCAGGGCATCGAGTGGATTACCCGTGGCAGTGCGGCTGACTCATTGGTCTGCTACTGCCTTGGGATCAGCAACGTCTGCCCCATCCGTTTTGACCTCTACTTCCGCCGCTTTCTCAACAAGGAGCGGATGGCCTTGAACAAGCTCCCAGATATCGACATGGATTTCCCCCACGATCGCAAAGACGACGTGATTGACCTGATCTTCGCCAAGTATGGGGCTGAACACTGCGCGGTGGTTGGGGGATTTTCGACGTTCCAAGCCAGGAGCGCGTTTGCCGAGATAGCCAAGGTGCTGGGGGTGGCAGAGCGAGAGGTGAGGAAGTTCACCGAGCACTTCCCTTGGGGCTTCGGCGGTGGCTGGGTGGCCGATGAACCTGCGCCAAAGAGTGGCACCGGGCTCATCGAACTCCTCCGCGCCAATCCCGAGACCAGCACCTTGCCGCTTGATGAGGAACCCTACCGTTCAGCGATTGAAATGGCCGGCTGCCTCGACGGTGCTCCGCGTTATCCGAAGCAGCATCCTTGTGGCGTGGTGCTCTCTCGCCAGCCCATGCACGAACTGACGCCTACCTTCGTTTCCGCCAAGGGGTATCCAACGACGCACTTCGACATGGATGCGGTGGAACTGATCGGTTTGGTCAAGATGGACATCCTCGCTCAAGGCGGGCTGGCGGTGATGCGGGATGCCAAAGAGGTGCTGAAGCGAAGAGGGGTTGAAGTCGATCTAGCAGCATTGGAACCGTGGCAAGACGATGAGGTTTGGGAGATGATCGCTAGTGGAGGTGCCAGAGCTGTCCACCACATCGAAAGCCCGGCGATGATTAGCCTGTGCCGGATGTGCAATGTGCGGGATATCGACGGGTTGGTTGCGATAGTCAGCGTGATTCGGCCGGGAGCTGCGAACGAGGGAAAGAAAGTTGCATTCACCCGTCGCTATCAGGGTTTGGAGCCGGTCGTTTATCCGCATCCTTCATTAGAGTCGTGCCTGCGGAGCACCTTCGGGCTGGTCGTTTACGAAGAGCACATCCTGCAAATTTGCGAGGCCTTTGCCGGATTGTCACCGGGACGAGCCGATGTGCTGCGCAGAGCATTGGTGAAGCAGAAACATAAGGTCGTTTCAGAGATTGCGGTGGAGTTTCGTCAGGGCGCGCAATGTCAGGGCCATGACGAAGCCAAGATTACTGAGGTTTGGGAACTGGTGACGGGCTTCAGCGGCTATGCTTTTTGCAAGGCCCACTCCACCGCTTACGGCGTTGAGGCCTATCAGGCGGCGTGGTTGAAGCGTTACCATCCGGCTGAGTTCATGGCCGCAGTGTTGAGCAACGGCAAGGGCTTCTACGATTCACTGGTTTACGTCTTGGAATCGCACCGGCTGGGCATCAGATTTCTGCCTCCCTCCATCAACCAGCCCGGCCCCAGCTTTGTAGTCGAGCAGGGCCGTATCCGTGTGCCAGTAACGCGGACGAAGGGGCTGGGCGAGAAGACGCGGGAAAGGATTATCGTCGAGTGGCAGCGGCAGCCGTTCGACAGCCTCAAGGATTTCTTCCTGCGCGTCTCACCGATGGCGGAGGAAGTGGAAGCGATGATTCGCGTGGGGGCGTTTGACAGCTTCGGCCAGCCAAGAACCACTCAGTTCTGGGAGATTCAGACTTTGCAGCGGACATTTGGTTCTAACGATGAGCCCGGACAGAGTTGGTTATTGCCGCCGCCAGGGCTTGGACAACTGCCCGAGGTGCCCTTCCAAGAGCCGACGGCGAAGCAGAAGTTACAATGGGAAGCTGAGTTATTGGGCTTTCCCGCTAGCGCCCACCCGTTAGACCTGCACGACTTAATCGCATGGGACACTTATTGTCCGGTGAATCGTCTCGCTAGTTTCGTCGGTCAGGAAGTCGTCATCTGCGGTCTCGTCATTGAGCAGCGCATCCACCATCAAATCACCGGAGAGCCGATGAAGTTTCTCACCCTCGCTGATCGCACTGGGATTGTGGAGACTGAGCTCTTTGCCGATACCTACCGCAGCTATGGGTTGACCACTGTGCGGTATCCGGTGCTGGAAATCGTTGCCACCGTTGAGCTGTTTGAGAATGGGCGGGGCTTTTCGTTAAGGGTACATCGAGCGGGAAAGCCGAGAAAGCTATGAGCCAGCAACTGCGACTGATGCCGGCATCCAAGCCGCTGAGTGATCACCTCGGAGCGGCGCGCGCGTATTTTGCTGTCTGACCTCGGTTCAGCAGGGCGAGCAGCTCTGCATGAGGGAGGTTCGTCGAAACGGGTACTCTAAGTTTGGTGACTGTTGACCACCCACACTCTCTCAGGTAGGCAATCACCGGACATGAACCCCGCCGCCAGCAACCATAGCCTTTCCATCAAGCCCATACGGGGCTAGAAGGGGCCCAAGATGCAGAACCGCTTCATCACCCTGTTCACCGGCAGGAGACGGCTTCTTTAAAACCAATAAGAAGAGGAAAAGTTCATGCCGCCTCCCTATCACAATCCCCACTGGAATGCGTTTGTGAATGCGGGCTACCAATCCCAAAGGACTGTAGGCGATACGCCTGCACAATGGGCGCTTGGTCTGCCCAAAGTTCCTATGAACTTGCCCGTCACTGAACAGACGCGCCAGCAGGTGCGGGCCTTATGCCGCAACAAGAACATCAATGAGTTGTTCGCCTATATCTGTGCGATGGCCTGGGGCGGACAGAACAATCGGTTCGGGCACAAGACTCTCGCTTGGAAACACCGGCACCTGATCACGCCGAAACTTGAGGCGTTGCGTGCCGGTAAGCTCAACCATAGCAAAGCCTACAATCTTTTCTCTGGCGCCAACAGTGTGCCAGGGCTTGGCTCAGCCTTTTTCACAAAGTTGATTTATTTCTTCAGTCCGGCTCCTCCGAACGGGGCCACGGGGTTTTACATGATGGATCAGTGGACGGCTAAATCTATCAACCTGTTGAATCAGAAATGGGTGGTTCGACTCGCGAGAGTCGCGAACGCCTCTCCAGGAGCCGGCAATACTTCTGGCAACTACGAGGCTTTTTGCTGCGAGGTAGAACACATTGTCACCGCTCTCGGGCTAAATGGGGCCGGCATAGGAGACCAAGTTGAGCAGCGATTAATGTCCAAAGGCGGGCATTATCCGCATCCGTGGCGCGCTTATGTTCGCGCCAATTGGCCGAAGAATGCCCCAGTAGGCCGATACAATCCAGCCGCGCTGCACGGCATCTATAAACACATCCCGATAGAATGTTTCTAAGCGACTCAATCTGCGGCTGAAACCCTGCGCTCCGAACGCAAGACGCAGAACCGTGTCATCGCCTTTTTCACAGGCAAAGCGCGGCCGATCGCATGAAGGTGAAAGCGCGTTTTACGGAGCAGTCGCTAAACGAGATAAACGCCCCCGAGGTTGCCGCCGCGATGAAGCTGCTGTTGAAGTGACTCACGACACACACTTGCTCCCGCGCGCTTGTCTTCGTAAGAGCATTGTCGCAGTCGTTCGACAAAACCGACGCGAGCTTGCAACATCTGACAAAACGATGCTTGCCAACCGCTCATAAACGGAGAAAATCATGGTTAATGAACCCGACGCAAAAGCAATTCTCCTTGAACCGCGGAGCGTCCAGAAAGCAAATTCCTATCAGTCCCTGAGAAAAAGCGTTGCCGTGCGGCCAGAAAGGCATAGAACAGAAGCAAATTAACCCGACGCAAAAGCAATTCTCCCTAAACCGCGTAGCGTTCAGAAAGCAAATTCCTATCAGTATGAGCCTCATCAACTGGATCTTCGACGCCTACCAACACCGCAAGATCGACCAGGCGCGCGACGAGACGCGGCAGCTGCGCACCGAGATCGCCGGCCTGCGCACGACGCGCGGTGGCGTCGACGACGAACGGCTGCTGAACGCGCTCGGCGAACTGGCGCTCGCGGTCAAGACCGTGCAGCGGATCGCCGTCGAGAAGGGCCTCTGCACGGAGGCCGAGTTCCAGCGCCGCGCGCAGCAGATCGACCTCGAGGACGGGCGCGCCGACGGCATGGCGCCGGTCAAGTGAGGAACGGGCAGTTCACCTGCAGGGCCGCCCGCGGGTCGGCCGATGCACGAGCCGTGATCGCCAGGCCCGCGCTGCAGTTGCTGCTCTTGACGCTCGGCGCCTGCAGCGGCTTCCGCGCCGTCGGCAACGACGTGTTCCGCTGCCCGCAACCGGGCGAGGACCAGCTGGCCCGCGCGATCGCGGCGCACGGCATCCGCACGGTGGTCAGCCTGCGCGGCGACGGCGACGGCACGGCAGCGACGGCGCGCGCCGCGACGGGCGCGGGCATCGCCTTCCGCAACGTCCGGATGTCGGCAACGCGGCTGCCCAAGCCGGCGACGCTGCTGGCCTAAACCGCGTAGCGTTCAGAAAGCAAATTCCTATCAGTTCAGCCACACGAACAAACAATCAGCAGGTGAAACAGGACCACATCACACGCAGGGTGTTCGCCCTGTCATCAACGTCCCCCTGAAAAAGCAAATTCCTATCAGAGCCATGCAACCTCGCCGATCAACGTCATTGTTTGCACTCGGGCTCGCGGCGTCGCTCACCACGACCGCGGCGGCGGTCACGTTCGAGCGCGACGTCCTTCCGCTCTTCGAGAAGCATTGCC
>CAMDJP010000042.1 GCA_945900775.1 Akkermansia muciniphila
AGAATTGCTTTTGCGTCGGATTCATCGGATGTGATTTTGCGCCTGCACGGACCGTTGGCAAGCGTCGTTTTTGTGGCTCTTGCGATCTCGCCTCTGTTTTGCCGTGCGACCGCTGCTCGCCGCAGGGAAGCGATCGGAAATACTGATAGGAAATTGCTTTCTCATAGCCTTCATTGGCCCGTGCCTTGCGACTTTTGGTGCCCGAGACAAGGGGTATCTCTCTAGTTTTTGGGGGCGCCGATTGAGCAACCCATCGCAGGCTGAGCACGCTCACGTCGGCGTTGATGGAAAATTACCGCTTCCTTAAAACGCCATCCCCCGTTACTTTTTGGGACTATGAAAACAATATTTGCCCTGCTTCTTTGCCTCGTGACTGCAGCTGCTGAAGCCCAGATTGCCCGCCCAGTTCCGGGCGAAACTATTCCCGGCAATCCAGGCATTGCTCCGAGCGAGCCGCCTATTGATGAGCCCCCTATCGTGGAAGAGTTCTTCGGACCCGGTCGTTACCAGCTTATCACTGCGGCGATCACTATCGATGGCAGGGAACGCGCCGTCGTGCTGCGGCTCGACACGGTCACTGGAAAGGTTTGGATGCTTGAAGCTATGCCAAATGTCCTGCCTGGAAGACCGGCGCTCCGCTTCGTGGAAGTGCAGGATAACCTGCCGCGAGCCCGTCCCGGTTTCCCTAGTGGCGGTTTTTCCAATGGCTCTCCGGGCACCGTCGGCATCGAGATCTCACCTCCACGAATCCCTACGCCGCAGAATCGTTAAGGCATCATTCACTGGATAAATTCCAGCCGGCGCTGGTTGGTGCGTTTCACTTCCCGCTTGTCAATCGCGCAGGGCCCTTGGCATCCTCGGCTATGGCACACGAGCCGAACGCCACCGACGCCCAGTTCTACCATCCGGCCGACGACTTCTTCTTGGCCCACCGCCATCTCGCGTTGACCTACGACGATGTCACGCTGGCCACCCTCTATTCCGAGATTCTCCCGCGCGACACGCAGCTCGACACAGCGCTCGCCGAGGGACTGCATCTGAGTATTCCTGTCATCTCGTCCGACATGGACACCGTCACCGAGTCCCGCATGGCCATCGCCATGGCGCTCAGCGGCGGCCTCGGACTCATCCATTACAACATGTCGGAGAAGGAGCAACTCGCCGAGGTGAACCGCGTGAAGAACCACGTGCACGGGCTCATCCAAGAGCCGATCAAGGTCGCGCCCGACCAACTCATCGGCGACGTGCTCGACATGATCGAGAAGCAGAAGTACGCCTTCAGCACCTTCCCCGTGGTGGACGCCGGCGGCAAGCTCGTCGGCCTTCTTTCGGGCAACGTGATTAAGCCGCGGTTCGCCAAACGCAAGGTGAACGAGGCAATCATCGCACGCGCCCAAGTCCACACTATCCCGCAAAAGGAGCTCGGTACCGATCCGATTGCCAAGGCTGACCGCTTCTTCACCGACCACCCTGGCATCCACAAGTTGCTCGTCGTGGACGAGCATGACCACCTGCGGGGCATGTTCGCGATGAGTGACGTCGAGCGCATCGCGCATGAACGTAAGCTGCAATTCAAGCCCGCGCGCGACGAGAAGTTCCGACTCATTTGCGGTGCGGCTCTCTCGGCCACGCGCAACGCCTTTGGGGAACTCGATCGCGAACGCATCCATCGCCACGTCGGCGCCCTCGTCGAACGCGGGGTAGACGTGGTGGCTGTTTCCACCGCGCACGGCCACACCAAAAGCGTCGGCGAAACCGTCCGCACTATCCGCGATACCTTTCCGAAATTGCCCATCATCGCCGGCAACGTCACTAGTGCGGCTGGCGCCGAATATCTCGCCGACTCCGGCGCCAACACCATCAAGGTCGGTCAAGGGCCCGGCTCCATCTGCACCACACGCATCGTCGCCGGTGTCGGTATTCCGCAACTCACCGCCCTCTACGTCTGCTCCAAAGCCGCCGCCAAGAAGCATATTACCATCCTCGCCGACGGTGGCATCACCAAGTCCGGCGACATCGTAAAAGCACTCACTCTCTCCCACGCCGCCATCTGCGGCGGCATCTTCGCCGGTTGCGCCGAGGCACCCGGCCAAATCATGGAAATCGGCGGCAAGCTCTACAAACAATACCGCGGCATGGGCAGCCTCTCGGCAATGAAATCGGGCTCCGCCAGCCGTTACGGCCACACCAAGGATGCCGCCCGAAAGGTAGCCGCCGAAGGCGTCGAGGCTCTCAAGGAGGCCAGCGGCTCGGTCGAGAACGTGCTCACCCAGCTCATCGGCGGCATCCAATCCGGCATGGGCTATCTCGGGGCGAAGAGCCTCGCCCAACTCCGGCAGAAGGCTCGCTACATTCGCGTCAGCGCAGCGGGGATGCGCGAAGCCTCTCCGCACGACATCGTCGAGTTGAAGACCGGCGCGAATTGAAGAAACCGGCAGCCGACGGTTAGAACTCCATCTCCTCGTTCATCTTGCCGCACTGCGGACAGCGCGACAGTTCGACGTCCTCATCGTCTGTGTAAACGTAGTCGCACTTGCCGCAGCGGAAGATGTGATCCCGACTCTGTGTCGGCTTGAACCGCTGCTGCCGCCGGTGGGAGTAGAAGGAAATCACCGCGAGCGCAGCCAGCAGCCCGATCACGAACGCGAAGATCAACCCGTCCGGCGTCATCTCACTTTTTTGGCGCGCCCGTGTTGTTTGTCGCCGGAGCCAACGTCTTCCAGTTGAAGAGGAGGTTGCCGAAGGTCATCCGGTTGTCGGCGGCCGGCTGGAACTGCGAACCACGCGCCAGCTCCAGCGCCAACCGGTCGGCTATGGCAAGACCACTGGATTGCAACAGTCGCGCGCTGAGCACCATCCCCTCCGAATTCACCAGCACCTGCACGGCGGTGGGCGCCAGTAATTCCGTGTGCGGCCACGCTGGGAGCTTGAGGGGCACCGCGAGCACACGCCGCGAAAGATCCCCGCCCACGGCCAGCGTGGATTCGTTGGCGAAGGCCGCAGTCGGTAACTGCGGCGTGGCCACGGCGGACGCCGGCTTTTCCAGACGCACCCGCGGCTTAGAAGAATCCTCCTGAACATACCGGCGGAAAGCCTCGCCGAGCGCGTTGGTTTCCAGCCCGGCGTAGCGGTCCGGCTCAGACCAGTCAGCCGACCGCGGTGAGACCGGCGTGAATCCAATCCACGCGCTCGAGAAACCGCGCGGGGATCCGAGCGCGAAAATGGCGGGATCGCTGGCCCCGATTGAATCGAGCAGGCGTTCATTGGCACGGCGATCTACCAAGGCTCGTACCACCGGTTCGTCCGCGACCGACCGCGGCGAGGTCGGAGGAGCCGAGAGACACCAGACCAGCCCGACTTGCGCGCCGAAGATTAACGCGACGACCGCCACCCAGCGGTGCCACGTCCAATCAATCTGCGTCGGGATGGGGACAGTCATGGTGCTTTGCCGTTAAAAATGCCCGGGCGAGTAGCGAGGAAAGTTTCTTTGATGCCGGCGTCACGCGCGAGTTGAACCACGCGCACGATGATTTCATAGGCCACGGCTTTGTCCGCCTGCAGAACGAGTGTGAGCCCACCACGAGAGCGCTTCACTTCGGCAGCAAGCCGCCCCTTCAGTGTCTCCTCATCGAGCACCTGGTTCTGATAATAAAGCTGACCGCTGCGATCCAGCGCAACGACCACCGATGGATGCTGCGCGCCGGGCAACGCCGCGGTCGCGGGGGGCAACTCGACACGCACACCGGGCGTGTACACGAGTGACGAGGTGAGTAGCAACAGGATGAGCGCAAGAAAAACTACGCACGCCAGCGCCGCCGCATCCGGCAGACCGCATAGAATTTTGGCGCGGCGATGAATCTTCATGGCTTGGGAGCAGCGCCGAGTTCGCCGAGGAGATTGAGAGCGTCTATGGAGGTCTTTTCCATGTCGCGCACGAGAACATTCACCTCGCCGACGAGGTAGTTGTGTCCGGCGTAGGTGGGAATGGCCACCGCTAGACCGACACCGGAGGAGATGAGCGCCTGCCAGACGCCGCCAGTGAGCATCGCCGCGTTGGCGTAAAGGCCCTCCCTCTGCAGAACCTGGAAAATGTCTACGAACCCGAGCACCGTGCCGAGCAGGCCCAGCAGCGGCGCAATCTGCGCGATCGTGGCGAAGAGGTTGAGTCGCTCCTCGAGACGCGCTACTTCGAGCGCGCCAGCCTGCTCCATTGCTTCCTTGATCTCTGCACGGCTCTTGTCGCGATTGAGCAGAGCGGTCTTCACGAGGCGCGCCACTGGACCGGGCGCCGCGTCGCAGATGGAGAGGGCCTCGACCACGTTTTTCTGGCGGAGCACATTGCGCAGGCCGAAAAGGAACTCGGTCGTATTGATCTGCGCGCGATGGTAATGCAGCAATCGTTCCACAAAAATGGCGATGGCCGCGGCGCTCGCGAGCAGCAACAGCCACACCATCGGCCCACCCTTGAATAACAATGTCGGCGTCATGCTGACGTTATACGGACGAGCGCGTGCCGTTCAAAGTTCAAAGTTCAGAATCGGCCCCTTTCTTCGGCCGTGAATACTTTTCACTTCAAACGTCGACGCGAAGCCATCATCCTCATTCCGTATGGAAACACCTGACCAACTTCGCGAACTTTTCCGGATGCAAAAGGCCCTCAACGAACGCATCGGCGTGCATACCGACGGCATGACCGAGGAGGAAAAGACCAAATGGCTCCTCAACTACACCCGCGCCATGCAGCAGGAGATGGCTGAACTCACCGACAGTGTGCCGTGGAAGTGGTGGGCCAAATATCAAAAGTTCGACGAGCAGAACGCGCGCGTCGAGGTCGTCGACCTCTTCCACTTCCTCATCTCGATGGCGCAGGTGCTCGGGATGAGCGCAGACGATGTCTTCGCCGCTTATGTGAAAAAGAATGAGGTGAACTTCAAGCGCCAAGATTCCGGCTACACCACCAAGGACCACGCCGACTCGAAGCATATCTAACTCGTGCGTCGCGCTCCACCAACCCGTCGAATCGGTTCCGCACCCAAAGTGCCCAATCGCTGGCGACGCGAGATCGCGAATGTCCTCATCTCGGAGGAACGCATCGCTCGTCGTGTGCGAAGCCTTGCGAAAGAAATCGCGCGCGATTTCGCCGGGCGCGACCTCGTGATTGTCTCGCTGCTCAACGGCACCGTCATGTTCCTCGGCGACCTCATCCGTCATCTTTCTCTACCGCTGCGGCTCGATTTCATCGGCGTCTCCAGCTACGGCAGCGACACCAAGTCGGGCGCGCTCATCTTCACGAAAGAGCTGCGGCTCGACGTGCGCGGTCGGGACGTGCTGCTCGTGGACGACATCCTCGACACCGGCAAGACACTCACGAAGGTCCTCGAAAAACTCCGCCCACTCCGCCCGCGTCGCATCAAGGTTTGTGTGCTACTCGAGAAAAAGGCGCGTCGCACCGCGCCCGCGCGCGCCGATTACGTCGGCTTCCAGATTCCGGATAAATTCGTCGTCGGCTACGGACTCGACTTCGCCGAGCGTTACCGAAACCTGCCCTTCATCGGCGTACTACGGCCCGAGATCTACGAGGGCACATGACCATCCGCGTCCAGTTCTGGTCCTACTTCAAGGAATTGACTGGCTGCGCACACCTCACCGAGGAGCTTCCCGAAGGCAGCACGGTCGATGAATTGCTGAAGCGTCTCCACGCGCGACATCCCAAGCTCGCTGCGTTCCAAAACTCCACGTTCATCGCCGTGGGCTTAGATTATCAAGGCCGCAGCCACGTGCTCCGCGCCGGCGACGAGGTATCGCTCTTCCCGCCCGTACAGGGGGGCTGAAACGCGCGGCAGATGAAACGACAGCTCACACTCACCCGCGACCCGATTGACGAGCCAGCGCTTGTCTCACAGCGCGCCCTGACGGCTGAGATGGGAGCCGCGGTCTATTTCTCCGGCATCGTGCGCGGCACTGAGGATGGCGCGACCATCTCCGCGATCGAGTACGAGGCCTTCACACCGATGGTTGAGCGCCAGTTCAACCTGATCTTCGACCAGATTGAAAAACGCTGGCCCGTGGAAGGCATCCGCCTCATCCACCGGCTCGGGCTTGTGAAGGTCAACGAGCCATCGCTCTGGGTCGAAGTGATTACACCCCATCGCGCCGAGGCCTTCGCCGCCTGTCAGTTCCTAATCGACGAGATGAAGAAAACCGTACCAATCTGGAAAAAGCCGCTGGCCTGAATTACTTCCCCGCCGACACCACCAGCCTCTCGAACTCGGCCGTAGCAATCGTTCGTAGCGACTGAGGCCCGCTTCGGTCCGGCACATTCTACCGCG
Source organism: Akkermansia muciniphila (assembly GCA_945900775.1). Classification (GTDB taxonomy): domain Bacteria; phylum Verrucomicrobiota; class Verrucomicrobiia; order Limisphaerales; family SIAT01; genus SIAT01. The sequence continues at coordinate 6,330 of CAMDJP010000042.1, forward strand.
CCATACAGTCCTTCGTACGCATCCAGACGGAGCATGTGCCGGTGGTGGGAAATTCGACTGCCGTCTCATGGACCTCTACTCGTTCTCACAGTCGTGACGCGATTGCGCGTTGACTCGCTCAGCCACTGGAGCACTCAGCCCGGGGGCATCCGCTCGGCCAACTTGAGCTGCGGGTGCAGTTCCTTCCGGCCGTGGATGAGCACCGCCGTCCACTCGGCAAGCCGCTGACCGAGCAGTCGGCAGGCGGCTTGCGCCTCTTCGCCACGCGGTTCCTTTGCTGTCACCGCACCGTAATGGAGCGTGTGCATCTTCGTCGCGTAGTCGGTCACGCCGAAGGTGAGGAAACCATAATTCATCAGTACGGTCAGGATGGATTGGCACGCCAACTCCATCCCACCACCCCAACCGCCGGCCGAGCTGAACGCGCAGCCAATGCGACCGTCGAGCTTCATCCAGTCCGGCATCATCGTCTCGTCCCAGAAGCGTTTCATCTTCCACGAGAGAATTCCCATGTTCGTGGGGCTCCCTACGGCAATACCCTCGCACCATGCGACATCTTCGGCCGAAGCTTCATCCACAGACTTGAGCCGCACCTCGGTACTAGGAACACGTTGTGCGCCCTCGGCCACGAGTTGGGCCATCTTTGCGGTGTTACCAGAAAAGGAATCGTACAAGATTAGAATCTTCGCGGTTGAGTTCGTCTCGCTCACGGCGTCAAGAGTAGTTGGCGTATCATCGCTCTTCAATGTCGTAAAGCCGGACTCAACAAACTTGGCAAGCTCCCCTGCCCTAGTGTTAGTTTAGTTGCGATGAGTGATTTTGAACTGCGCTTCGGCGGCATCCGGCGTCTGTACGGCGCTGACGGTCTCGCGCGCCTCTCCCGCGCTCACGTCTGTGTGGTCGGCATCGGCGGCGTCGGTTCCTGGGCTGTGGAGGCGCTCGCGCGCACCGGTGTGGGCCGACTCACGCTAATCGACCTCGACGACGTCTGCGTAAGCAACGTGAACCGACAACTCCACGCGCTGGATGGGGAGATCGGGCGTCCGAAGGTCGAAGTGATGGCACGTCGCGCGCACGCGATCAACCCCGCCTGCGAGATTCACGCTGTCACCGAGTTCTTCACGCAGGAGAAGGTTGCAGGCCTGTTCGCCGGCAGCTTCGACAGCGTCATCGACGCCATCGACGATGTCGGGAACAAGTGTCTGCTCATCGCTGAATGCCACGGGCGCGGCATTCCAATCATCACCTGCGGCGGCGCAGGAGGGCGGCGCGACCCAACGGCTGTGCGTGTAGCCGATATCGCGCAAGCCACACACGACCGCCTGCTCCGGCAAACGCGTGACCGTCTCCGCGCAGAAAACGGTTTCCCCCGCAAGCCAGGAAAGAAGTTTGGCGTAGAATGCGTCTTTTCGCCCGAACCGCCGGTCTTCCCCAGGAAGGACGGCTCGGTCTGCGCGACGCGCGAGGAGGGCAACGAAATGAAACTCGACTGCGAAAGCGGCTACGGCACGGCCTCGTTTGTCACGGGCACATTCGGATTCGCTGCGGCCGCGCGTGTGGTCGCGATGTTGACCTCAACATCAGCGAAACATTCCTGAACCCGGAACCCCTCGATTTTAACGCTCGCCAAACAGCCTAACGAAATTCGCCTCCACGCGCGCAGCGAGCTTCTCCACCGGTTCACCGAGCAGACCGGCGGCAAATCCGTACACAGCAGCGAGGTTCGCTGGGTGATTGAGCGGCTTGCCGGTTTGCAGATCGCAGAGAGGGTGTTGGTTGAGTTCGTCCGGCAGCAATTGATCTGGCGCATCGGTCTCGATAAGTAAACGGTCCGATGGCACGTGACGAAAAACTTCGCGCTGGCGCTCCTTGCCGGCGCGGGCGAAGTAGCCGGGCAACGAAAAATACGCTCCGAGACTCGCGAGCGGCTCAATCATATCGCGCGACCCGCCGTAGGAATGGAGAAGGAAACCGCAAGCCGGTCGTGGATTATCACGTAGCAAATCGTGCAACCAACCCCACGCCTTGAGGCAGTGAATACTTGCGGGAAGATTTCGTTCGGCCGCGAGACGGAGCTGCCACATAAACATCTCCTCCTGCGCCGCGAGATCTGGATTCGCAATCCAACAATCGAGGCCAATCTCGCCAACAGCCGAGGGCACAACATCAAGAAAGCGTATTAACTCCTCGCGCCAGTGCGAAGTGCGCTCGGCCACGTACCAGGGATGATAACCAAAACTCGGCAGCACACACGGGTGTCGCCGCGCCAACTCCAGTACGGTGGGCCAGTCCTCCTCGCATGAGCCGTTCACCACCATCCGCGTCACGCCGACCCGCTCCGTGGCCGAAACGAGCACACCCGCATCCGACCCAAACCGGGCATCCTGCAGATGGTTGTGGGCATCGTACAAACGAAGGTTCATCGCGGTGGATTTGTGACGGGCAGATGCTGCAGGGCGAAGGCGCGGATCGTCTCACGAACGCGCGTCAACGCATTGCGCCGGTTCCCACTGAGATGCCGCGCAAGTCCGGCTTCGGACAGAAAAAGTGGTTCCACGGAGACAACTTCTGCCGGTGCCTGGCCACTGTAGAATTCGCACAGCAAAACGGCGATGCCCTTGACGACCGCGGAATCGGAATCGCATGCGAACTGGCAATGACCCGCACGGATCTCGCACGTGAGCCAGAGCCGCGCTAGGCAGCCTTCGACCCGGTTCGACTCGGTCCGTTGCGCCTCGGGGAAGGGTGATTGTTGGCCACCACGCTCTACCACGTAAGCCAATCGCGCTTGAGAATCGGAGATAGCGGATAGTTCCGCGCCGACCATCTGCTGTTTCTCCGCGAGCGTCATGACAAAGGAAGTTAATGCACCACCACAGCGCGGTTCAACGGCAATGCGCGTTTGCCTTCGCCACACCCTTCCTCCATCCTCGTGTGCGCGCAATGAAGACCACCGCCGCCGTCCTCTATCAGATGAAGCAACCAGAGCCGTACGCGCAGACGCGGCCGCTGGTGATCGAGGAAGTGGAACTGCCACCACCCGCCGCCGGCGAGGTGCTGGTGGAACTGCGCGGCGCGGGACTCTGCCACTCCGACCTTTCCGTAATGAACGGCTCGCGGCCGCGGCCAGTGCCAATTATCCTCGGCCACGAGGCGAGCGGCATCGTGCGCGAAACTGGCGCAGGCGTAAGAGCCTTCGCGCCGGGGGACCACGTCGTGTTCAGTTTCATCCCGACCTGCGGGAACTGCGTCTACTGCAAAACTGGTAAACCAGCTCTCTGCGTCAACGGCAATCGCACCAACCTCGCCGGCACGTTACTGAATGGCGCGCGGCGTTTCAGCAATCCGCGCGGCCAATGCCTTCATCACCACTGCGGCATCTCGGCTTTTGCGCATCACACCATCGCCGCGGCCGAATCGCTGGTGAAGATCGACCCCGCTCTGCCGCTTGAAATCGCCGCGCTCTTCGGCTGTGCCATCGTGACGGGCGTCGGCGCGGTGCTCAACACGGCGCGAGTTGCGCCGAGCGAAAGCGTGGCGGTATTCGGCCTCGGCGGCGTGGGTCTGAGTGCGGTGATGGGGGCGACTGCGGCGGGCGCTTCGCCGATCATCGCCGTAGATTTGCTGGAGCATAAACTCACCCTGGCTAGGGAACTCGGTGCGACGCATACGGTGAACTCTAGCCAATGCGACGCTGTGCAGGCGGTGAAAGAGTTGAGTGGCGGAGGCGTGTGGCACGCCTTCGAGAGCGCGGGCGACGAGCGTGTGATGGCACAGGCCTTCCACGCGACACGTCCCGGCGGCAACACGGTGATTATCGGTCTGCCCGACCCGAGCAAGCAGTTCTCGGTGCCGGGCGGGTTGATCAGTGCCGAGGAGCGCGTGGTGCGCGGCAGTTACATGGGCTCGTGTGTGCCCCGACGCGACATTCCGCGCTTCATCGAACTCTATCAGGCCGGGCGCCTGCCGGTGAATCGGCTCATCACGCGCACGCTGCGACTGGAAGAAATCAACGAAGGTTTCGACTCACTCGCGCGCGGCGAAGCGGTACGGCAGATGATCCGTTTTGACTGACCGGCCAGCACTAACGTTCTGCAATCAGTAATCGGCGACCGATTTCAATCTCACACCGCGCACTAGCATTCAGGATACCGGCAACGCATAATCGCGGCGATGAACATAGTTGTCCTCGATGGCCACACTCTCAACCCCGGCGACCTGAGCTGGGACGGCCTTCGTGCGCTGGGCACCTGTACCTTCCATGACCGCACGACGCCCGACCAAGTCGTACCGCGCGCGCGCGATGCTGAGATTGTCTTCACGAATAAGACCGTGCTCAGCCGAGACGCAATCCTGCAGATGCCGAAGCTGCGTTTCATCGGCGTACTCGCTACCGGCTTTAACGTGGTGGATGCCGCCGCTGCGCGAGAGCGCGGCGTACCGGTCTGTAACGTACCCGCCTACGGCACGAAGTCCGTCGCGCAGATGGTGATGGCGCTCATCCTCGAACTTGTCCACCGCAGCGGGTATCATTCCCAGACTGTACACGACGGCCGTTGGAACCAGTGCCCCGACTTCTGCTACTGGGACCATCCGCTCATCGAGCTCGATGGTCTGACGCTCGGCATCGTCGGCTACGGCCGCATCGGCGAGGCGGTCGCGCAGGTCGCGCGCGCGTTCGGGATGAAGATTATCGCCCAATCGCGTACGCCGAAAAAAGAGGCTGGCGTCACGTTCGTCGAACTCGACACGCTCTTTCGGGAAGCGGACATCATCAGTCTGCACTGCCCGCTGACGCCGGAGAACAAAGGTCTCGTGAACGCTGCACGTCTCGCATTGATGAAGCCGACGGCGTTCCTCATCAACACCGCGCGCGGACCGCTCGTGGATGAACTAGCGTTGGCCGAGGCGCTCAACGGCGGACGCATCGCCGGCGCAGCGCTGGATGTTCTCTCCATCGAGCCACCGCCTGCGAACCATCCGCTCTTCAACGCGCGCAACTGCATCATCACCCCGCACATTGCTTGGGCCACACGCGCCGCGCGCGCGCGATTGATGCAAACGGCTGTGTCAAACTTGAAGGCTTTCCTCGAAGGCCATCCACAAAACGTGGTCAACCCGTAAGCCCACCGCGCCCTCTTCCTGCCGCAACGTTGAGCCAGCCAAGTTTTTATTTGAGACATCCCACCCCCTTTGTTAAGGTCGGAATACAGTCCGTCCTATCCAGAGACCCACGAAGCCATGTATAAAATCTACGACAACGATCAAGAGTACGGTCCCATCGAGGAACAGGACCTGCGCGGCTGGATCTGTGAAGGCCGTGTCACAGGTGCAACACTCGCCTTCAAGGAAGGCCTTGAGAGCTGGGTGCCGCTCTCCGACTTCATCGAATTCGCCGACGACTTCGCCGCGCTCGAAATTGCCGCCACGCCTGCAAAAGCGGAGCCGCCCAAGGCTGCGGCATCAAAGACCGCGGCCAAAACCGCGAAAACCGAACCCATCTCGACTGAGGCCGTCCCCAAAAAAAGCAGCCGCGCGGTTGTAATCGGCATCATTGGACTGGCCCTGTGCATCGGCCTCGCTGCCGGTTGGTTTTCACAAAACCTCTTCACCGTGGAGGAATCCCCGGTCAGTGGAGTGCCCGTGATGAAAAAAGCGAAGAAGTCCGGGGGACCCGCCAAGGTTTCCGCCGAGAAATCAAGCTATGCCGAGGTTGCTAAGCACCTCGACACCCACGGCCAGCTCTTCATGTACCTGAGCACCGAGCAACTCGGCGCACAGGCCGACCAACTCTTTGAGTCCTTCGCCAAGATGGCCGAGAAGAGTCGCCCCCTCGGTAGCACTGGCCCGGCGGCGGGGCCAAATCCTGACATCGGCCTCAAGATTCTCCGGCAGGCCTACCGCGAGAGCGGCTTGATGGATGTCAGCGGCGTCGGTCTCAGCAGCTTCGCCATCGACAAGGGTCTCTATCGCAACCGCCTTGCCGCGCACCATTACCCCGACAAGGGCGACGGCAAGCTCTGGAAAGTTTTCGGCACCGTCGCGCACGAACAGGCCGCGCTCAAGCTCCTCCCCGCCACGACAGCATTCGCCTATCACACCGACCTCGATCCCAAGCTGGCGTGGGACTGGATCAAAACGCTCGTCCAACAGTCTGGCGACAAGGCGCTCATCGAGATGTTCAACCAGACCACGACCAACCCACAGACCGGCCCCATGATTGAAGGGCTTCTCGGCTCTGTAACCGAGGCCGGCATTGCCATCACCCTCAACAGCACGAGCACAAATAAAATCTCGTTTCCCGTGGACGACAAGATCATGGAATTCCCTGAGCCGGGTCTCGTCATCCTGCTTAAGGTCAAGGATGACAAGGTCGCGCAAGCCATCGAGCCGCTTCTCACCCTTGGCCCCATCAACCCGCAGAAAATCATGGCCGGCACTAATGAACTCATCGCCATGATGCCCCTGCCTCTCCCCGTACCACTGCAGGTTCAGGTCACGATGCTTAAGGTGGACGACTACGTGATCGTCTGCAGCACCCTCGCCTTGGCGAAGGAAATCGCCGCTATCAAGAGTGGCGAGGCTCCCGGTCTGATTGCCAGCGAGGAGTTCAAGAAACTTTCCAAGGGCGTAAATCTAGATGGTAACCAGTTCCAATTCGTCAGCGCCCGCATGGGTCAGACCATCCAGCAACTCCAGCAGTCCGTCGCGAAGGATGCCTCGCCCGAGATCACTGGGATTATGGGGTTCCTCAATGATCCGAAGGCCCCGCCCTTCTCGCACTTCGGCGTGACAAAGGTCACCGTCGAAGGGATCCAGCTCGACAGTCTCGCCACCACTAGCGGACCCCAGACCCTCGCCCTGCAGGTCGGCGTGGTGCCAGCCGGCATCGCCGCCGCACTCATCCTGCCCGCCGTTTCGAAGTCGCGCGACGGCGCAGAGGTGGCCAAGTGCCAGAGCAACCTCAAACAGGCCGGCCTCGCCGTGCTCATTTTTCAGGAGGACAACCAGAAGATGCCGACCTCATGGAAAGATGTCGCCAAAGAGCTCCAATCACCCGAGCTCCTCGTCTGCCCGAACGACAAGTCGCGTCAATCCGCTCCAAATTGGTTGGCCTTCACGCCAGCTAACGCCACCTACGAGCTTGTGCCCCTCGTCGGTAAACTCACGCCCGCTTCCATCGTCGCTCGCTGTCCCATCCACAATCACACGCTCCACGGCGACGGCAGCGTGAAGTCTGCTGAACCGGCCGAGCCTCGGCGCTTGCCTCCACCGCCACCGACAGACGTTGTTGCCCCGCCAAAGAAGTCCCTCTAGGCCCGCCTCACAGATTCATCGGCCCGCATCCAGTCGCCGGTCGAAACGGAACGGCTCCTTCGCCTCGCCCGTCACCGTCACCGTGATTGGTGGCGCCTTGCCGCCCTGATCCACCTGCACGCGCGTCACATTCAGCGCGTTCTCGAACGGCTGGTCACGAAGCCACACGTGGCCGTCACCCTGCAGATAGAGCACTGGCTTTCCAAATTTCCGCGCCGCGATGGGAAACCGTTCGGTGAAAAGCTTGTGATTCTTCTCGGTCGGGAAGGCGTGCGCGAACACCACCGCACACGTCACCTTGTCTCTTTCCTTTTCGAAACACTCCTCCAACCATTGCGCGCCGTCGTTCAGAAAATCCTTCCAGTCGCTTTTGTCATGCACGCTGCCCCCGACCATCGTGATGCCGATGAACAGCGCGCCCTCGTGCACGAAGGAGAAGTTCTCCGCTCGCCCCTTCTGCCGCGCCACGGCAAAGGTGTGCTTCCACTGCTCCTCGAGCTTGAGAAAATGCTTCGTCCAGAACCGCCACGCCTGCTTCGGCCTGTCGCAATCGTTCCATTCGTTGTCGCCGGGAATGATGAAAACCGGTTGAACGGAGCGGCGCAGGACGCCAGCGACACTCGCATAGAGCCCCTCCTCGCATGGTGTTTTGCCGTCCTTGATATCGCCAAGATGAATCACAAACGCGCTCGTCCGCGGTAATCCCTCCACCTGCCGTACCAGCAGCGCCAGCTCCTGCTCGCCATACGGCACATCGCCCATCGCCGAGAAACTGAACGGCGCAGACACGGCCACGGACGCAACGCCGAATGCGCAGAGGAGAAGAAGTTTTTGGAGCAGCGGCTTCACGGCACGATGCAACACGCCCGTGTTATCGAAGGCAAACCCAAAGACGCACGGGATGTGACAGGAAGAAAACGCTAGGCTGGCTGAAGAATCTGGAGCCGCACACCGCGCACGAACTCTTTCACGCGGCCGCGGTAGTCGAGCATGTGCGGTGCCTGCAAATGGGCGTGGAGCGCCGACAGATCGGCCCACTTCTCGATCACCACCACGGCGTCCGGCCGCTGAACATCCTGCATCGGCAGGCCGGTCGGCACGTCCACCGCGGGAGCGTATTCGATGCACCCATTCTCGGCTTGAACCAACGGCATCAGCCGATGAAATTCGGCCAGGAAATCCCCGCGCTTGCCGGCGTTCAACTCGATGGTAGCGATGACGTGAATCATAAACTCAGTGGCGCAGGAGCCAGTCGGTTACAACTTTCACCATCTCGATCGTCGGCTCGTCGGCGAAGACATGGTTGCTGCCGAGGAGTTCGACCAGTTGCGTGCTGGCCTTGTTAGCGCAAGCAAATATTTCCCGCGAATCCTTAATCGGCACCACGTCGTCCTCCGTGCCATGGATGAGCAACCACGGTGCCTTGATGCGTGGCGCGCACGCGAGCACGTCACCGATGCGGCTCAAGTCATCCATGTACGCCTGCGAAAGCGGGCACGCCTCGTCGTCCCACATGAAGCCTTGCCCGGGCTTCACGTTGCCAAACTCGCGCTGTGCGAAGTCGCGCGTGTGCACCATGCCAGCCAGCGAGATAAGCCGGTGGATGCGCGTGTCCTGCGCAGCACGCAGGACGCCGACCGCGCCGCCCATGCTGTGCCCCGCGTAGGTGACGTTCCAACCAACGAGCGCATCTAGCACCGTTCCGAGATCTTCGACCTCCTTCGAGATGGTCGAGTCGACAAACCGCCCCCCCGACGCGCCGTTCCCTGAAAAGGAGAACCGCAGGACGTTGAAATCCGCTGCCGGCAAGGCGGTGGCCAAGGTAACGATGAACGGTCGGTCCTTATTGCCCGTCACGCCGTGGCCAATCACCACCAAGTCCTTTGACTTCGGATTGCCAGCGTGGAAGGTGTAGTCCAACCGCTCACCGTGCTTGTTTTGAATCTCGATGTTCATTGCGAATTAAAGTCGGCCCTTTTTATCTTTCGCAGCCGACCGCGGCAATGGGATTTCCATTGGCGCGGGACGATCGGTCGAGAGCGATTGCTTATCGCCGAACTCTTTTTGCAATGCCACCAACCGTGCCATCAATTCTTCCCGTTTCACCTTTAACGGGGCGTCTTCGGATAGATCACGCAACTCGTCCGCGTCGTTCTGCAAATCGAAGAGTTGCGACCGGTTGATGTGCGGGTAGCGGATGAGCTTGAAACGGCCGTCGTTCACCGACCGCTGGATGTTACGGTAAGCGGTGAAAATGGCATCGCGATGGCGGGGTTGTTCCTTCTTGAGCACCGGCACCAGACTACGACCCTCGACACTTTTCGGCGTCTCCAGACCAGCGAGTTCGCACAGCGTTGGGAAAAGATCGAACAGGTAACACATCGCATCCGCCCGCCGACCTGCCGGAAGCCCCGGTCCGCCGATGATGAGAGGCACGCGCATTGAGTGTTCGTAGAGGTTCTGCTTGCCGAGCAGGCCGTGACTGCCAACAGCCAGACCATTGTCCGCGGCGAAGACGACAATCGTCTCCTCCCCACGGCCGGTTTCGCGCAGCGCTTCAAGCACGCGACCGATCTGCGCGTCGAGGTGGGTAATGATCGCGTAGTAATCGGCCGTCTCCTTCCGCACAGCGGCCTCGGTGCGCGGCCATGACAGCAACTGCTCGTCGCGCACGGTCATTTCGCCATTATTAAAGGGATGCTTCGGGAGGAAGTTCTTCGGCAGCGGCAGCTTCGCCGGATCGTAACGCGCGTGAAATTCTTTGGGCGCGTCGCGCGGGTCGTGGGGTGCTGTGAAGGCGACGTAGAGGACAAATGGTTTCGCTGCGCCCTTCTGCGCGCGGAGAAAATCGATGGCCTCACCGGCAAAAATCTCACTCGCATGCACGGCGTTCGTCCGTGGCGGTGTCAATTTCCCGTCCGCCGTTACGTCTCGAATCGGTACACGGAACTGGTCACTCATCCCGCCGAGGAAGACGCTTTTGCCGTTCGGGAAACTTGCCGCATACGAGGCCGCGCCGTTATGCCACTTGCCGCAGCCGAAGGTCTCATAGCCACCAGCACGAAACACCATCGGCCACGTGGTCACGTCCTTAAGTTGATCGGAGATTCTGAAAAGCGTCCGACCGCTCAACATCATCGCGCGCGAGGGAACGCAGACCGCGCCCTGCAAACCGCCCATGATATAGGCACGCGTGAAACTCGTGCCGCGCGCCACCAGTCGGTCGAGATTCGGCGTCTGGATATGGGAATTGCCGAGCGCAGCAATCGTGTCGGCACGCATGTCGTCGGCAAAGAGGAAGACGAGGTTGGGACGGCTTGCGGCATGAGAAAAAGCGACCAGCGAAACCGAGCAGAAAAGTGTGCAGAGCGCTTTTAGGACGGTGAACGTTTCCACAACGCGGAAAGTAGCGAAGCCGCGCGGAGTTGGCCAGCCTCAAACAAGATCTGCGGCGCTCAGAAGAGTTGGCGAATCGGCCGCCCGTCGTTCACCGCGGCGAGCACTTCGCGCGGGATGCCTGCGGCGGCACGCAACTCGCCGGTGTCGAGCACAGTCTGAAACACAGTCGAGATGAGGTCTCTGTTGGTAATAGGGTCATCAGCCGGCTCGCCGGCATCACGCGAAGATTCGCCAATCACCTGCCCCATTTTCAGCCCGCCACCGTAAATCAGCAGCGGCGCAAGATTTCCCCAGTGATCGCGCCCGCCATTTTTGTTCACACGCGGCGTACGGCCCATCTCACCGCAGGCGACGAGTAGAATCTTATCGCGCAACCCCCGCGCCTCGCAGTCCTCGATGAAAGCCGACACGGCGTGGTCGAACGGCGTGCCGACGTAACCCATCCCTTCCTCTATGGTGGCGTTGTTCGAGTCCGCGTGCATGTCCCAGACGAAATTGGTGGTGACGGTCACGAAGCCCGCGCCTCGCTCGCAAACACGCCGGGCGAGCAACAGCAACCGACCGAGGGTCTGCGCGTTGTCCGCGTAGTTCTTGTGGTTGTTCCAGCGTTTGCTGATGCGGTTTGTCGGCACCAGCGACGCCGTGTCGTATGCGGCGACCACCCGCGGGTCTTCCTTCGAAAGGTCAAACGCGTCGGTCACACCACCGAGGATGGTCGAGAATGCTTGCTCACGGAAACGGTCTAACCCCTCAAGCGCACCGGTGGTGTCGAGTTGGTATTTGAGGCGGTCCACGCTTTGTAAAAGTGCGCGCCGATCGGCGAGGCGATCCGGTGAAATCGCCAGTTGCAGATCTTCCTGCAGCTTCCCTTTGCCGCCGGGCTCGAAGGGCGCATACGCCGCGCCAATCTGACCGGTGGAGGCGAAATCGCCGAACTGGCGCACTGCAGGCTGGGTGGACGGATCCACTGCGCGCGGGTAGAGGGCGAGATTGCGAGGCATTCCCGTGATCGGATGGCTCGTGCCGGCGACGCGCCCGTAGATTGCGCCGAGGCTTGCGTCGAAGGTCTCCTTGGAAACCAGCGGTTTGATGTCGTGGTTGCCGTTGCCAGTCGTGAAGGAGCGAACAATTGCGAGCTTGTGCGCCAACCGCGCGAGCTTCGGGAACGTCGCACCGAAGGTCACGCCCGGCAACGTCGTCGCTACTTCGCCGGTCACGCTGCGAATACCGAGCGGCGCATCCATCTTCGGATCGAACGTCTCCGTCTGCGACGGGCCACCATGCTGGAAAAGGAAAATGACCGACTTGTCTTTCACCAGTTTCCCGGCGGCGGACGCGGCGGCACGGGCTTGCAGCAGGCCGGAGAGAGAGAGGCCGCCGAGCGCGAGCGAGCCGACGTTCAAGAAGGATCGCCGGTTCAAACCGTTTGGATGCAAGCGCAGCATAGGTTTTTCTGCTTTATTGAGTCTCTAAATAATCTCCGCTATCGGCTGGAAAGAATCAAGCATCGGCACCGGCCGGCCCGCGTGGTCGAGGAAGGTCTGGCTCGGGTCGATGCCGAGCACGTGGTAGATTGTCGCCAGCACGTCGGCCGGCGTGAGTGCACGTTCGATGGGATGTTCGCCCTTGTCGTTCGTCGCACCGATGACCTGCCCGCCCTTCAACCCGCCGCCGGCCATCATCACACTGAAGGCGTTGCCCCAGTGGTCGCGGCCCGGCACCGGGATGCCCGGCTGGCCGTCGTTGATTTTCGGCGTGCGGCCGAACTCGCCCATCACCACCACGAGCACGTCCTTCAGCATCCCGCGCTCGGAAAGGTCCTCAATCAGCGACGACGCGGCGCGATCGAGCACGGGCAACTTGTAACCGTGCCCCTTCTCGATGCTCGAGTGATCATCCCAGTGCGGCATATCTACCGTCACGAAACTCACGCCCGACTCGACGAGCCGACGCGCCATCAGCGTGTAATGACCCCACGCGTTGCGGCCGTAGCGGTCGCGCGTCTTGTCGTCCTCCTTCGTGATGTCGAGCGCCTCGCGTGCCTTGCCGCCCACCACCATGTCCACCGCGTGCTGGTGATGGCGATCCATCGCCTCCATCAAGCCAGACTTGTCGAGGTCGCGGCGCAGATGATCGATTGAACCCAGAAGGCCCAGTCGATCACGAATGCGGGCGGTGTCACCGCCGAAGTTCTCTAAGCACTGCGGCGGCGTGATCGGTCCCTTGTGGCTCGCCGCGAGATATTTCTGCTGCGTCTGCACGTCGAAGGGATTGTACGCGCGCCCGAGATACGCCGCGCCCTGGTAACCGGGGTAAAGATAAACGCTCTCGGCCGCTGGCAAGCCGACGTAGGGCGGCAGACCGGGCGCATTCGCACCCTGCACGCGGGCGACGTAGGAACCGATCGACGGAAACTTCTGGACCTGATCTGTCGAGTGCGAACCGAATCGGCCCGTGAGCATCCAGTGCGCGGCGGCGAAGTGATCACCGTTGTCGTGATGCAACGAACGCAGGAAAACCATCTTGTCGGCTAGCTTCGCGTGCAACGGCAGTTGCTCGCTGATGCGGATGCCCGGCACCTTCGTGCGGATTGCGCCCCACGGACCGCGGAACTCGATTGGCGCTTCCGGCTTCGGGTCGTAGGTCTCCAGATGACTTGGCCCACCATCGAGCCAGAGCAGGATGACCGACTTGCCCGTGCGTTTCGCCGCGCCCGCCGCCTGCAACCGCAGCAAATCCGCCGAGGAAAGACCGAGCAGACCGAGAAAGCCCGCCTTCAACGCCGTGCGGCGAGAAGAACCTTGGCAATTAGCAGAAAGCGCGCCTTTTTGGATTCGGAGCATCGGCTTGGTTGGACGTGCACGACACTGCCCTATTCGACATC
>CAMDJP010000043.1 GCA_945900775.1 Akkermansia muciniphila
GGCATCGAATACTCGTGGCGGTGGATTCCCGCCGGCGGCTTCGTGAAGCTGCCGCAGATGATTACCTCGGAGGCGCTCGAGGGTGAGCAACCGAGCGAGTCGCTGCCGCCCGTCTCGCCGTGGTCGAAGATTCTCGTCGCCTTCGCCGGCCCGTTCATGAACGTCGTCTTCGCGGTGGTGATTGCCACGTTCCTCTGGATTGTCGGTCTGCCGATGCCGGTCAACCCCCCCGTGATCGGTTACGTCGAGAAGGATTCAGCGGAAGCGAAACTTGGCATCCTTCCTGGCGACTTGTTCGTCTCGGTGAACGGCGAGCCGGTGAAAACGTGGCAGGACGTGTCCATAAGCGCGGCCCTTTCGACCACGAGCAAAATTCCGGTCGTGATTGAGCGTGCCGGCAAGAAACTCGAGTTCAAGCTGACGGCGAAGGTGGACGATGAGGACGACATAAAGCTCAAAGGCTTTAACCTCGATGTGCAGTCACAGGTCCTTGTGGGTCGCGTGGAGGCGGATGGCGTCGCCGATAAGGCCGGACTGAAACCGATGGACCGCATTATCAGCTTCGCGGGCATCACGATTTTCAGTCAGCGCCACTTGGGTGACCTAATCAACTCGAATACCGACAAGACCGGCGAATTGATTGTGGAGCGCGCCGGTGAGTCGATCAAGCTGAGTGTCACGCCGAAATTTGATACGGAACTCAAGCGCGGCCGGATTGGAATCGCTTTCGCGCCGCCGCCGGTGAAGTACCAAGTGCAACGGCCAGGGCCGACGCCTTGGGAGCAAATCTCCGATGTCTGGAACAAAACCGTGAAGACCATCAAGGCGCTGGCAAACTCCAAGGAGACGGGCGTTGGCGCCAAGGATCTGAGCGGGCCGGTGGGCATTCTCGCGATGCTAAGCGCGTTCGTGAAGACAGACTTCCGCCTCGCGCTGAGCTTTCTCGTCCTGCTCAATCTGAACCTTGCGATTCTCAACCTCCTACCGGTACCGGTGCTGGATGGCGGACACATCGTGATGTCCATCATCGAGAAAATTCGTGGGCGACAGCTCAACGCCAAGTTTCAGGAATACACCACGACGGCTTTTGCGATGCTGCTGATTTCGTTCATGATTTACGTCACCTTCTTCGACATCAAACGGGTGCCGTTGTTCCGGGCGTTCTTCGAGCGCGAGACGAAGATTGAAGAGTCGCCGAAGACGCCACGTGAGAATAGCCCCGCGCCGGCTCCGCAGAATCCCGCGAAGTGATTCGATGAACTACTGCCCGTCCCCGTTCCTCTTCCATCGTCGCCAGACCCGTGAGGTTGTTGTCGGTGACCCCGCTCGCGGCGGCGTCATCATGGGAGGCAACCATCCCGTCGTGAAGCAGTCCATGCTCACCTGCGACACGATGGACACCGCCGAGTCGGTTAAGCAAACGCTCGAACTCGTCGCCGTCGGTTGCCAGATTGTCCGCATCACCGCGCCCACGGTGAAGGACGCGGCGAACTTGAAGAACATCGTCGCCGAGTTGCACGCGCGCGGCTGCCACGTGCCCATCGTCGCCGACATTCACTTCAAGCCCGACGCCGCGATGGAGGCTGCAAACTGGGTCGAGATGGTCCGCATCAACCCCGGCAACTACGCCGACTCGAAGAAATTCGTGGTGAAGGAATACACCGACGACGCCTACGTGGGCGAGTTGGGCCGCATCGAGGAAAAGTTTACCCCACTCGTGCTCAAGCTGAAGGAGCTCAAGCGTGCCCTCCGCATCGGCACCAATCACGGCTCGCTCTCAGACCGTATCATGAACCGTTTCGGCGACACGCCGCTCGGTATGGTGGAGAGCGCGCTCGAGTTCGCTCGCATCTGCCGCAAGCACGGCTTTCACAACTTCAAGTTCTCGATGAAGTCGAGCAACCCGAAGGTGATGATCGAGTGCTACCGGCTGCTCGCTGCGCGCCTTGCCGAGCTGGGGCCCGATTGGAACTACCCGCTCCACCTCGGTGTCACCGAGGCGGGCGAGGGCGAGGACGGTCGAATCAAGAGTGCCATTGGGATCGGCTCGCTGCTCTGCGACGGACTGGGCGACACCATCCGCGTCTCGCTCACCGAAGATAGCCCGCGCGAAATCGAAGTCTGCAACGACCTGCTCGCGGAGCTTCTAAAGCTGACAAAATCGACATTCGACACCGGTCATTCGACGTTCCCCTTCGATCCTTTCCACTTCGAGCGTCGCTCGACCCCGGAGATCGAACTGAGCGACAGCGTCAAGTGCGGCGGCGAGCAAACCGTCCGCGTCGTCGTCACCCGTGCTACGTTCGACAAGGTTGCGCCGAAGATTCGCCCGAAGGACGACGTGAAACCCGAGGGCATCTACGAAGACCTGAACCTTCTCGAACTCGACCCGACGCAGGAACTCCGCATCGAGGACATCAATTGCGACACCCAGCTCGTCACCGTGAAAGATGGTGTGAATCTGCCCGGCATCACTGCCTTCCGCTTGCTTGCGGCAAAGCTGAAGCGACTTGGCCGCCGTAATCCGATTCTGCTCAAGGACTGCCTGAGCTTCGAGGCTGCGCCGCTCGAGCCGAAGATTGCCCTCCTTCGCGCGTCCGTTGTCATCGGTGCGTTATTGGCCGATGGCATCGGCGACGCGATTCTCGTGCGTGGCGAATCCGGCGGGGGACAATCGCTGCGACTCGCCTACAACATCCTGCAGGCGGCTGGATGTCGCAGTTTCAAGACCGACTACGTGGCCTGCCCGAGTTGCGGTCGCACGCTCTTCAACCTCCAGACCGTCACCGCGCGCATCAAAGCCCGCACCGAGCACCTCAAGGGAGTGAAAATCGCCATCATGGGCTGCATCGTGAACGGCCCCGGCGAGATGGCGGACGCGGACTTTGGTTACGTGGGCGGCGCGCCCGGAAAGATTAACCTCTACGTCGGCAAGACTCCCATCAAGTTCAACATCCCCGAGGCCGACGCCGTGGAGCGCCTCGTGGACCTCATCCGCGAGCACGGCAAGTGGGTGGAGGCGGATCCTGCCGCTGCCGTTTCGGTATACTAACAATCCAACGCAGCGGCCCGACCGTGCGGGATGCGGTCGAGGTGATAGATCAGGAATCCATGGAGGAAACGGCGCGCGTCATTCAGCTCGGGTGGTTGAGGATTAAACGCGGCGATATCCGACCAAGGCGCGTCGAGGAGTCGCTGGAGCAGTTGCTGGGCTGGAACTCCGACGCCCGCTCTCGCAAAGTCTGGTGCCAATCCAAGTTCGAAAAGGAGTTTGATCTCAAAGGCAAAAACGGGCTGCGGAGCGGCCGGATGCCGTGTCAAGTGAGTGAGCAAATCGGCGAAGAGCGCGTGGATTTCGGGCAGCGGTGTTTCGGTTTCCGTAGCCTGCTCGAGGAGTTTGGAGCAGTAGGCGACCTGCTGAAGTCTGGCGAGGTCGCGCCGGAGCGGATCGTGGGTGGCTAGCAGGCTTATCTCACGCAGGGTGTGCAAATCAGAGCGCCGACTTCGTGCGAAGCTGAAATCAGCGGCGTGAAAAAGATCGAGCTTTCCGCGAAACGGTGACTTTGGGCGGCGCGCGCCCTTGGCTACGGTGGCGATGCGTCCCAAGTCGGGTGTAAGCCAGTGGACGATGAGGCTGGTTTCCGTAAGCAGTCGCGTACGCAGGATGATGCCGGAGGCGCGCTCGTCCATTAACGGCGGGCGGTTGGAGGTTGGCGATCTGTGAATTTGGCGAGCCGCTTGATCGGGAATTGCCTCATCAGTTCACGCATCAGCCGGTTTTCCTCGCGCTTCATCACGCGACGTTTACTAGGCGTGAGGTCGTCGAAGCCGCGCAGGTGCAGCACACCGTGGATGGCATAGCGGATCAACTCGCGCTGCCACGTGGTGCGGAAGGCAACGGCCTGTTTTACGGCGTGGTCGAGGCAGATGAAAATCTCGCCGTGGAGCGGCGTATCAGGTGTGCCATCGCTGTGATCGAAGGTGATGACATCGGTCGAGCCGGTGTGATGGAGGAAAGTCTCGTTAAGGCGCGTCATCTCCGGTGCGGCGACGAGATGAAATCCGAGTTCGTAGGTGGCGACGCCCAGTTTTTCCTGGATCAGGGTGCGGATGAAGCGGCGAAGCAGGGAGCTATGCACGGCACGTACGCGCTGGCGGTTGCGAAGGAGGAGTGTTCTCATCAGCCTTTGCCGCGGTGATCCTCGTAGGCGGTGATGATGCGCTGCACGATTGGATGGCGCACCACGTCCTTCTTCTGGAACTCGACGAGGGCGATGCCTTCAACCTTGCGCAGCGCGTGCGAGGCCTCGATCAGGCCGGACTGTTTGTGCTTGGGAAGATCGATCTGGGTAGGGTCCCCAGTGACAACGGTCTTGGAGTCGAACCCGAGCCGCGTCAGGAACATGAACATCTGCTCGACGGTGGTGTTCTGGGCCTCGTCGAGGATAATGAAAGCGTGGTTGAGTGTGCGTCCCCGCATGTAGGCGAGCGGAGCAATCTCGATGGTGGCGCGCTCGAGATGCCGTTGAACTTCTTCGGCAGGAAGCATGTCGATCAGAGCGTCGTGCAGCGGTCGCAGGTAAGGGGCGAGTTTCTCCTGCAAATCACCGGGCAGAAAGCCGAGCGCCTCGCCGGCCTCAACAGCAGGTCGGGTGAGGATGATGCGACTGACCTCCCCCTCGCGCAGTGCGGAGAGGGCCATCGCCATCGCGAGATAGGTCTTTCCTGTACCCGCGGGGCCGATGCCGAACGTGACGTCGTATTCGCGGATGGTCTCAACGTATTTCTTCTGGCCGGAGGTCTTCGGGATGACGGTCGCTTTCTTGGGGGAAGTGACGATGCGCGTGGAATGAAGGCCTTTAAGTGCGGGAGCGCCTTCCTCTTTGGTCACTGCAAGGGCCGCGGCGAAATCACGGTCCAGCACGGGCTGACCGGCTTGAAGAATCTGCTCGAGTGTTTGGAAGAGTTGTTGGGCCCGCTCGAGCGCAGCTGGCTCGCCCTCGAGCTTGATCCAACCCTCGCGTGCAGTGGCCTTCACGCCGAGTTGAGCCTCGACGGCGGCGAGGTTGCCCGGGTTGTTGGCGAAAACCTGTTGGGTACGCCGAGCATTCTCGAAATGTAGTGTGACGGAGGCCATTGGGTTCAACCTTGTGCGGCCAGTGCGGTGCGAAGTCGTGCGGCGACATCGGCAAGTGCTTGGGGTAACACGCCGGTCTGGCCGAGCACGGGCATGAAGTTCGTGTCGCCGAGCCAGCGTGGCACGATGTGGAGATGCAGATGCTCAACAATCCCCGCGCCGGCCACGCGCCCGAGGTTCACGCCGATGTTGAAGCCGTCGGGGTTCATCACGGTCTTGAGGGCGTTCTGACAGCGGCGGGAGAGCTTGAGCAGGTCGAGCATTTCCTCGTCCGTCAGGCCGTTGAAATCATGCACTTGCTTGTAGGGGATGACCATCAGATGACCGCCAGTGTATGGATACGTGTTCAGCACCGCGTAACAGGTCCGGTCGCGAGTGATGACGTGGTTGGCTTCGTCGTCGCTTGATTGCGCGATACGCGTGAAGATGGAGTCACCCTCGATCGGCTTTTTCGGGCTGAGGATGTATTCGATGCGCCAGGGGGCGTGGAGGCTTTCCATATACAGACGCTACGGCAGAAGCGGCGTGATTGTCAAAAGTGGAACCGTCAGTCGTGCGTGGCCGTGCCCCTGCCGCGTGCAATTGCGGCGGCTAACTCAAAGGGACATCAGTAACGATTTTGAAGATTTCCAAAGCCCAGGATTACCTCAGGAACGGCGTTGCTGCGTTAGCAGCGCCTTCACACGTTCGTATTCGACCAAAAGATTACGGATTGCCTTCTCGGTGCCGGCGAGCGTGCCCGTTTTGGCTGGGTGTTCGATGGATTGGCAGAGCGCGGCCATGGCCTTTGCACCGAGGTTGCCGGCACTGCCCTTGAGCGTGTGAGCCTGCGCATAGACGGTCGCAGCGTCGCCAGTCGCGGCGGCGTCGTGCATCTTTTTGAGACGCGGCGGGACGTCAGAGAGGAAGAGATCCACTAACTCGGTGACGAGGTCGGGATGACCCGGCTCGGAGAGGGCGCGCAGGCTCTCGAGAGTGGCGAGGTCGAGAGTGGACAACGCTTCAAGAGTGCTGTCAGCAGGTTGCGGGGAATTGGTTTGGCGGTCATGGGCACGTTGCATGGCCGTCTCCAGTTCCGTGAGTTGGACCGGTTTCTTGATGTAATCGTCCATCCCCGCGGCGAGGCATTTGTCGCGGGCGTCGTGTAGCGAATCGGCCGTCAGGGCGATGATGTAAGCCGACCGGCGAACGCCCCAATGGTAGGCTTTTTCGCGCGCGCGAATCTGGCGTGTGGCCTCGAACCCGTCCATCTCTGGCATGTGACAATCCATTAAAACCACGTCGAACGGTTGATCGAGCGCGGCAAGAGCCTCGCGCCCGTTGTGAACCACGCGGGCGTCGAAACCGAGCCGGCGAAGCTGGAGCAGGGCGACCTTTTGGTTGATCAAATTGTCATCGGCGAGGAGGAGGCGCAGTGGACTCGCCTCGGCGGATGACGGGGACTTTGTGGCAACCGGTGTGGTGGCGATGGTCTCGGCGGTATCACCGGTCATCACACGCGCGAGGCTTTCGAGCATGCGTGCGCGTTTGAGCGGTTTGAGCAGGCAGGTGGAAAGGCCGGCGGCCTGGACCACTTCCGGCTCGAGTCGGCGGTTGATGGGTGTGAGAGCGACGAGGCGGACACCCGCGAGCGCGGTCTCGGTTTCGATAGCCTGTCCGAAGGCGAGGCCTTCCATATCCGGCAGGTTGATGTCGAACACGACGAGTTGGTGTGGCTGGCTGACGCCTGCGGCGCGATGCAATTCTGTCAGAGCTTCGGTGCCACTGGTGGCGAAGGCCGCGGCGATCCCCGTGTGCGCGGTGTCTTCGCGCAACACTTCATGGAAGAAGGCATCGCCCGTCACGAAGAGTACGCGCAGGTCTTGTAATCCAGCAGGAATCTCGAGAGAGGCCGGAGGCGTGGTCGGGGCCTGTATCGGGACGGTGAACCAGAAGGTCGAGCCATGTCCCGGTTCGCTCTCGTGACCAATCTTGCCGCCCATGGCCTCCACGAGTTGCTGGCAAATGGAGAGGCCGAGGCCAGTACCGCCGAAGCGTCGCGTGGTAGAGCCGTCGGCTTGGGTAAAGGCTTTGAAAATCTTCGTCTGTTCCTCGGATGCGATGCCGATGCCGGTGTCGCGCACCTCGCAACGCAGCTCGAGATGACCTTCGCCAGCCGATTGGCTGCTTACACGTACTTGGACGTCGCCGGTTTCGGTGAACTTTACGGCGTTGCCGACGAGGTTGAGTAGAATCTGGCGCAGGCGGGCCGGGTCACCGCGCAGCGCGGCAGGGAAGTTCGATGGGACGAGGGCGGCCAGTTCTATTTCCTTGGCGTGCGCGCTGGGAGCGAGCAACTCCACGGTGTCCTCGAGCACCTCGCGGATGCTGAAGTCGATTTGCTCGAGCGTTAGTCGGCCGGCCTCGATCTTGGAGAGGTCGAGGATGTTATTGAGCATCTCGAGGAGAGCGTGGGCGCTGTGGCTGGCGGTCTCCGCGAAGTCGTCCTGCTCGGGCTTCAGGTCGGTAGCCAGCAGAAGATCGAGCATGCCGATGATGCCGTTCATCGGGGTGCGGATTTCGTGGCTCATCGTAGCGAGGAACTGCGCCTTGATGCGCGCACTCTCGAGGGCTTGATCGCGTGCGAGAGCGAGTTCGTCCTCGGCATGCTTGAGTGCGGTGATATCGCGCGAGATGCCGATGATGCCGGTGAGGTAACCAGCGCGGTTGCGCGTGGGCACCTTAGTGACCGAGGCCCAGATGCGTGAGCCGTCGAGCGAGGTCTGTTCCTCGACCTTATTTACCATCGGCTCGCCCGTGATGATGATGCGATGTTCGTCCTTTTGGAACTCCCGCGCCCGCTCCGGCGGATGGAAGTCGTAGTCGCTCTTGCCGACAACTTCGTCCGGGTCCTTCAGGCCGAGTCGCTCAGCCAGTGCCTTGTTGCAGAGGATGAAACGTGAGTCGGTATCTTTGAAGTAAATGCGGTCGGGCACGTTGTCCATCAATGCCCGCAACAGGTCGCGCTCGAGAGCGAGCTGCTCCTCCATCTTTTTGTCTTTGGTGACGTCCCAGAAAACACCTTGGACGCCGAGCGCCTCGCCTGCAGCGTTCCGCAACGGTGCCTTGATAAGCCGAACATAGAGAGTGCTGCCGTCGGGTTTGGCGTGCGACTCGAGCATCTGGGATGTGACGCCGCTGCGCATTACGTGTTCGTCGTCGTGCCGGTATTTGGCCGCCAGCTCGGGTGGGAACAAGTCCGCGTCGGTCTTACCGATTACTTCCTCAGCCGTGCGTCCAATTGTCTGGCAGAAGAACTGGTTGACGAAGGTAAAGTGACCCTGGGTGTCTTTACGGAAGACGGATTGCGGGAGTGCCTCGACCAGCGAATAGTAGAGTAGTTCAGACTTTCGAAGCGACTCCTCGGCCTGCTTGCGCGCGGTGATGTCTTCCACCGTACCTTCGTAGTAAACTAGGCGACCCAGCGCGTCCTTCACGGCGCGGACGTTCTCGGAAATCCAGATGGCACTGCCGTCGCGGCGGCGCACTTCCGACTCAAAACCGGTGATTACGCCGCGTTCCTGTATCTGTCGAACGAATTCGTCGCGGCGTCCCTCCACCACGTAGAGTTGACGCGAGATGTCCTGGAGTGACTCAATCAGCTCTGCTGGAGAATTGTAGCCGTAGATGCGTGCGAGCATCCCGTTCGCGGCGAGGTACTGACCGCCGGGCGTGGTCTGGAAAATGCCTTCCACCACGTTCTCGAAAATGTCGCGGTACTTCGCCTCGGCCTGCCGCAGTTCGACCGTCTTCACCGCGACAGCGGAGAGGTTGCGGTGTAGTTCCATCTGCATGACTACTTGCTGGGCGAGAATACGCAACGCCTCGGCCTGCTCCGCAGTGAAGCTGCGCGGGGCGCGGTCGAGCACGCAGAGCGTGCCTAAAGCGTGGCCGTCAGGAGTTATCAATGGCGCGCCGGCGTAGGCGCGCAGCGCAGGTGAGCCGATAACGAGCGGATGAGAGGCGAAGCGGATGTCTTGCGCCGCGTCTTCGATGATCAGCACGCCGGGCTGGCGGATGGCGTGGTCGCAGAAGAAACCGTCGCGCGGTGTTTCGTCGAGATGGAGAGCGAGGCCGAGGCTGGACTTGAACCAGACGCGGTCCTGATTCACGAGCGTGATAAGCGCAGAGGGAGTTTCGCAGAGGCGCGCCGCGAGTCGTGTGAGGTCATCAAACGACGGCTCCGAGGCGGTGTCCAGGAGTTGGTAGCGCTCCAAGGCCTCGAGGCGCTCGGCTTCGTTGCTGGGAGGTTTCTTGGATTTCACGACGACTTGGTTCCAGTCGCGTTTTGCTGCGGTAAAGGCAATCGGGTGCAGTTCACGCCGTTGCCAGTATCGGCACTGCTGGCTGCATCGCCATCAATTGTCGCACGCATTCCTCGGCCTGCGAGCGTGCGGCGACCATCTTCGGATAGCGGATTTCGCGGTAACCGCTTACGTCCGCAGGCAGGCTGACCAATTTCACGAACAAATCGTAGCGGTCCGGGTCACCGGCGAAGGCGCGGTGCTCTTGGAGGAGGTCGGCATACCAGTCGCGGAAGTCCTTTTCCTTCGCGTGCCACTGCGGCAACGCGCGGCGCAGCCAACGCATCTTCGCCATTATCTTCAGCATCCAGTCGCGCGTGGTCATGTCCCATGCGAAGCGGCGACCGAGCAGCGCGAACTCAGGCCGGTTCAGATGCCGATACTCGAGGCGGTCGCCGCGGTCGAGGTCCACATCGAAGCGCGCGCGGTCCTGACGATACTTCTCCTCGCTGGTAAGTTGATGGGCGACGAAGACCTCGTCTTTGATTGCCATCACTTTGTGCAGATTCCAGATGACCGCGCTCGTGGCGGCGTAGCCTTTCTCGGCGAGGTCAAGGGCGTGGATCGAGCTGACGGCCTCTACGTAGCGACGGGCGTAGTCGATGCCATCGAACTGGACGAGGTCGTACACGCGTAGGGCGAAGTCGGCGAGTGTCTGGTCGGTCACCTGCAGATGTTCTGAAGCGCGCTCGACGAGGTGGCGGTAACGAGCCGCGAGTTCGGAGCCTTTGTACCGGGTGCGTGCGAGGATGTCGACCTTGTCGGCGAGAATCTCGGCGTAGGTAGAGGGCTCTTTTGCCGCGTTCAACGCGCGTTCCAGCGCGGCAGCGTCGTGCGCGAGGAGCCGGCCGGCGTGGAAGGCCTTGAGGTTTTCTGCTGCTGCGCCGCCGAGGCTAGTCTGGATCGCCCATTCGAGCGAGGCCAATCCCAACGGCAGCAGACCGCGCTGGAATGCGATGCCGAGCATCATCACGTTTACGTAGAGTTGTGTGGCGAAAAGTTTCTCGGACAATGCGGAGACGTTGTGGGCGAAATAGGACTCAGAGCGGGTGTGAGCATGGATGGTGTGCTCTAGTTGCGTGACGCCGAAGTCGTCCTCCCCGAGCAGCGTGGCGATGGTCGGTGTCTTGTGCGTATTGAGGACCGCGGCAGTGCGAGTGCGGCTGCCGACGCGTTGGTTGGTCGAAGGATCGAGTGCGCGTGCGGCCTCGAGCAGGTCCACGCCGAGGATCAGGTCGGCCTTGCCGTAAGGGATTATATTCGATGTGTAAGGCGCGTCCTTGCGGGCGTAAGTAACCATCGAGTAGACGCCGCCGTTGCGGATGGCGAGGCCCTTCTTGTCACAGAACTGGACGCGATAACCGTCGCGGTGCCCAGCCAGCACAAGAATCGCGGTGGCCGTGCCGATACCCATCCCACCGACGCCTGCGAGGTAGCCGTGCCAAAGGGCACCGGTTTTAGCGACGGCGGGCTCGGGCAGTTTACTGAAGTCGAGCCGGTCGATTGGCGAGGCTGGTCGCTGTATGCGCGTGACGATGACTTCCTCAAAGGAAGGGCAGGCCTTCACACGCGGCATGCCGGGCGCAGGCGCGACCATGAAACGCGTACACGCGCCGTCGCTCACGCACCACGATTTATCAATCTGCATCTTACGACCATAAGGGGTGTTTTCCAACGTCAGACCAGGGCAACCGGTCGCCTTGGTGCATTCGAGGCAGTTCTCGCAGACCTCGTGAGCGATGTTGATGAAACGTTTGGTAGGAATGAAACCTTTCTCACGCTGAACACGGCGTTCCTCTCTCGCTTCCCGGCGGTGAAAGGTGATGCCGCATTCCTTGTCTGCTACGACGACCTTCACGCCGTCCTGCAAAACCGTCTTCTCAAGCAGCGCACGGTACTTCTCGCGTTCGGCGGGGTTCACGCGCACGACGGTCACGCCTGCGCCGTCGCCCATCGCGGCGACGATGCGTTCGATGTTCTGCGCGAAGGTCTCCTCGCCAAGCAAGCTTTCCTCGAGACCCGGTGTCGTCTGGTGACCTGTCATCGCCGTGGTCTTGTTGTCGAGGATGATGTAGGTGATGTCCTGTCCCTGCTTGAGCGAGTTCGAGATGGCAACCTGTCCGCTATGGAAGAAGGTCGAGTCGCCCATGAAGACGACTTGCTTGTTGCGGATGAACGGGTCGATGCCCGCGCCGGTGCCGCCACCGAGTCCCATGCCGCTATAGTTGTGCATGAGATCTTTGTTAGGCTCATACATCAGCATCGTGTAGCAGCCGGTGTCGCCGTGGAAGACGAGGTCCACCGGCACGGCACCGTGAGCGCGGCGCATGTAGAGCGGGTCGCGGAACTCTTTCTTGATCTCTATCAGCACGCTGGAGGAATCACGATGCGGACAACCGGGGCAGAAGGTCGGCGTGCGTTGGGCCAACGGTAGTGTGAACTCCTTCACCTCGTCGAGCAGGGCCAGTTCACGCCGCACGCGGTCGGAATCAATCCGGCCTTTCAATTCAGGCAGCGCAAGGAAAAGTCGGCCGAGACGGTCAATCAGCTTGCTCGGGTTCAGCCCGCGCGTATCGGGGATGCCACGCAGGTCATGCGGAAATTGCTTACCCCAAACGCGCGATGGGAGCGGTGGCGTTTCGTGGTCGGCGCTCTGCCGCTTCCGGGCGAGCAATTCGACAATCTGCTCTTCGAGGAAACCGCGGCGCTCTTCGATGACGAACAGATCGTCCAAACCGCTGGCGAATTCGGTGACAACCTGCGGATCGAGCGGGTAGGTGATACCGAGCTTAAGGATCGGGAAACGGTCGGCCAATCCCAATTCCGCGAGCGCGTGGCGGAGGTAGCAATAGGCGTGCGCGGAGGTGACGAAGCCGAAGTTTGCCGCGGAGTGAGTTGGCTTGAAGGAGGCGTTCACGCCGTGACGGCGCGCGCTCGCCCAGAGCCGCTCGAAGCGTTCGTGGATGGCCTGCTCCTTCCGCCACGTGCGCGGCGGTAGGAGGACGTTGCGTTCGAGGTCGAAGCTGGCAGTGTCGAGTGTGATTTTGGTGTGCGTGTTGGTGTCAGGGAAATGGTTAGCCCTCGCTTCGACCGTGCCGCCGCCGTCGGCCTGATTCGTGGTGACGAGGTAGCCGATGTAGAGCTCGCTCTCACGGCTAAGTTTGAAGGCTAGGTTAACCCAATCCTTCAACTCCTGCGCGTCGCTTGGTTCGAGAACGGGCATCATCAGATGCTTGCAAAGGAAGCGAGAATCGGCGGCGACCTGAGTGGAGTCGCTCCACGGGTCGTCGCCCAGCACGATCACCGCGCCGCCGTCGGGATGCGCGCCGACGAGGTTGCCGAGCGCGATGGCGTCCGACGCCACGTGCACGCCGACGCTCTTGTTGAGGGCGATGGCCCGCAGACCGTGCATCTGCGAACCGTTGACCATCGCCACGCCAAGAGCTTCGTTGTTGGCGATAGTGGCGCGGATGCCACGGGCCTTGAGCAGTTCCTGAAGCTCCTGCGCGGTGTCGAAAAATCCGGAGACAGGCGAACCGGGATAGCCGGTCCAGAGATGAGTGCCGCCCTCGGTTTCAAGGCAGCCTTTCACAAGAAGCTCGTTGCCGGAGAAGACTTCGGGGCCGGTGTCTCTGAGGAAACGAGGATCCACTTTCACCGGAGTGAGCTTCGCACTGGCGCTGAGGACTGGCAAGCGTTGACTTGATGACACGGCCTCCTAGAGTCGCCGCGTGAAGTTCGGTGCGCATATGTCCACTGGTGGCGGGGTCTGGAAGGCTCTCGAACGCGGCGCAGGCATCGGCTGCGAGGTGATTCAGATCTTCGTCAAAAACAACATGCAATGGCTCGGCCGTCCCTACGGACCGGATGACCTTGCGCGTTACGCGAACGAGTCGGCGGCGCACAAGTTTCGGTGCGTCTTCGGTCACACCGGCTACCTCATCAACCTCGGCGCGCCCGCTGGGCCAAACCGTGACAAGTCGCTCCAGTCGCTCATCCAGGAAATAAATCTCGCGACGCAACTCGGCCTGCCATTTCTTGTGCTTCATCCCGGCGCCCATCTCGGCGCGGGCGATGAGTCGGGGTTGGCGCAGATTGTGGCGGGGTTGGACGAGGTTTTCCGCGCGACAAAAGATGTGCCGGTGCGCATCGCGCTGGAAAACACCGCGGGGCAGGGGAGTTGCCTCGGTCATCGCATCGCGCACCTCGCGACAATCTATCAGTGTGTCGAGCGTCCGGAACGCCTCGGCGTCTGCCTCGATACGGCGCATTTCTTCGAAGCAGGGTATGATCTGCGCACACCGCAGGGCTGGGACGCCGCCATCGGCGAGGTGGAGACGACGATGGGTCTGAAAGAGATTCTCGCGTTCCATCTGAACGACTCAAAAACCGATCTCGGCTCGCGCGTGGACCGGCACGCGGGCATCGGGCAGGGGAAGATCGGCAAGGAGGCGTTCGACCACATCGTGAACGACGCGCGTTTTACGGATCACCCCGGCTGTCTTGAGACGCCGAAGTCCGCCGACCTTCACGAAGACGTGGAAAACCTCGCCATCCTTCGTGCGTTGATGAAGGCGAAGCTCACGCCTGAGGTATCGCAACGGAAGCGACAGAGTTCTTGACGCTTCAAGGTCAGGCCGTATCCTCACGACTAATTCAGAGCGTATTTTCAACAACCAACAAAAGAAAAGGGAGAGGGAATGAAATTCAAGGCGTGGATTCTGGCACTAACAGCGACGGGATTGCTGATCACACAAACGGGCTGCGCAGTGCTACTCGTCGGCGCGGCGGTCGGCGCGGGCGCCGGTGTGGTGGCGTACACGAAAGGTGACCTCGAGACCTTGGAGGCGGTGAGCTATGAGGCGGCGTGGACGGCCGTCGAGGACACTGTGAAGGAAATGGGCTTCACCGTCACCAAACGCGACAAGAAGCCTCAGGAAGGGAAAGTGATTGCGAAGAGCCACTATGGTGAGGTCACCTTTACAATCGAGAGTAGAGGCGAGAAAATCACACAGATTAACATTCGCGTCGGCACGTTCGGTGACGAGGCCGCCTCACGAAATATCTTCGAGAAGCTCAAGCCCAAGCTGAAGTAAGTTAGGCAAGCGACATATTGAAACACGAAAGCCCCGCCAATTGGCGGGGCTTTTCGTTGACGTGAGATGTCAGTAGGTCAGCCCACCTTGGGCGCATTCTTGCGCGTCATCAGGAAATCGAGATAACTGACGAGTCGGGTCTTCATCTCAAGTCGCGGCACGATGGCATCAATCAAGCCACGGTCGAGCAGGAACTCGGTCGTTTGAAAACCGGGCGGCAACTCGGCCTGCGTGGTGTCTTTGATGACGCGCGGGCCCGCAAAGCCGATCATCGCCTTCGGCTCAGCGAGGATGAGGTCGCCCACGCTCGCGTAGCTCGCCATCACGCCGGCGGTCGTCGGGTGGGTCAGTATGCTGATATAAGGCAGGCGTTGCTCGGCGTGGTGCGCGAGCGCGCCGCAGGTCTTCGCCATCTGCATCAAGCTGAACATACCCTCGTACATCCGCGCGCCGCCGCTGGTGGAAATGATGATGACCGGCAGGCTCTTGTGCGTGCACTTCTCGATGAGGCGCGTGAGCTTCTCGCCGACGACCGAGCCCATCGAGCCGCCGAGGAAACTGAAATCCATCACGCCCAACCCGAGTCGATGCGTGCCTATGGTGCCGATGCCCGTGACAACGGCGTCCTTCAGCGTGGCAGATTTCTTGCGGTAGGCCTCGAGCTTGGATCTATACGAGACCGCACCAGTGAAGCCAAGGATGTCCACCGCCTCCATCTGCGCGTCCATTTCTTCGAATGAACAGGTCTCGACCAGTGAGTGAATCCGCTCGCGCGCACCGATGGAGAAATGGTGGTCGCACTTCGGGCAGACCTTGAGATTCTCGTCCAGCTCCTTGTCGAAAATCATCGCCTCGCAGCTGGGGCACTTGGTCCAGAGACCTTCAGGGATTTCCTTCTTGCGCGTCTTGCCCGACTCGAAGGATGGATTTCTGCCGAAAGCTGGCTTTGGCGGGAGCAGGGGCGGCGTGATAGCCGGCTCGATGGATTCAAAACCGATGGTCCGCCGTTTGGGTGGTTGCTTGGCCATGGCAATAGGTTAGAACTCAAACCTGATTGAGCACGCTCGTCTTCTTAAATGTTCGCCGCGGATTCACAAGACAAAACTGGGCGTAATGTCCCGCGGGCGACGGTCCAGACCGCCACCCGCGCCACGCCAGCCTTGCGCAGTGCTGCTGCCGCTGCGCTAGTTGTTGCGCCGGTGGTCAACACATCGTCCACCAAAGTCACGTGTGCGCCATGGAGTGAAGCGTGATTGGCCTCAAACGCCCCGCGGAGATTTGCCGCGCGCTCAGCACGGCTCAGCCGAATTTGCGTCTCTGTAGGCTTCACGCGCCGGAGCAGTTCGCTATCGTGCCGGATGCCGGTGACCTTGGCCAACCGGCGCGCGAGTCGGTCGGCCTGATTGAACTCGCGCTCGCGCAGCTTTACCCCATGAAGAGGCACAGGGATGATGAAATCCCAATCGGCCGGTGCGAGCTCCGGCGCGGCACGTGCGATGAGTAAGCGCGCGAGAAAGGGCTCGAACCATTCCGCACGGCTGTACTTGAATCGGTGCAGTGCGGTCTGCACCGGACCGTCGAGTGTCACTGCGGCGCGTGCGTGATCGAAATCCAGCTCCATCTCCCGGCAATTGCTGCACTCGAAGGCCGTAGTGATTTCGCCGGCGAAGGGCAGCCCGCAGCGATTGCAGAAGGGCGGTGTGATGAAGCGCGTTTGCGAGCGGCAAGTGCGGCAGACGAAGCCGGCGCGTGCCGTGGTGCGTTCGCGCTCGCAGATCTGGCAGACCGTGGGATAGATCAGGTCGAGCCCGGCGTTGATGAACCGCCGGCCAAGTCGAGCCAGCGTGAGGAGTTTCATTGCGGCTTCTTTTCGGTGGGCGGCGTAGCGCTCGCGAGCCCTGCGAGCACCGCCGCGAGCACGAGTGTCGTTGCCCAACCATCAATCAGTTTTCCTGTACCCCAGAGACTGCTCGCAGCCGCGGTCGGCGCGATTGTAAGGAAGCTGTACGACTTCACCCAGAAGATCCAGCCGGCGTGCAGACCGATCGAGGCGCCGAGGCTGCCAGTAATTTGGTAGAACCACGCGAGGATAGCGCCGACGAGGAGCAGATTCGGGAAGAGCGGGAACCATTCGCGCCAGAGGAGCGGATGGAGCATTTGGGGCAGGGTGGTCAGGCCGGTAATCCATGTGATGGTTTCGGGGGCATTTGGTCGGCGATCGAGAAAATGGACAAAGGCGAAGACGATGCTGGAGGCAACAAGCGCTGCCGGCCAGCGCCATCGCTTACGCAACACGCCGAAGAGGGCGCCGCGGAACAGGATTTCCTCGATGAGCGCGACGACGATGGCCGCCCCGCCGGCCTTAGCCAGATGTCTCGCATAAAGCGCAGGTGGATGGGCGAGGTTCCAATCGTGTGGGCCGAGAGTCGTGGCGGTGAGGGCTACCACCGCGAGCGTGCCGAAGCCGAGCGCAAAGCCACCGGCAACCAGTTTCCACTGGCCAAACGGCCTGGCTATGCCAATATCGGCTCCGCCCGAAAATCCGTTCGCACGCAGCCATGGCCACAGGCCGAGGACGGCCGTGAACAGCAGGCAGCGGTTCACGTAGCGGCGGAAGGGCTGATTGGCGAGTCCCTGGAGCGCGGGCCATTGCTCGGCGGCGTTCTGGACCAAGTGGTACAGCAAAGGCGCGAGCAGCGCGCCGCCGAGGAAAACGCCGGCGGTGTAGATGAAGGTGGAGCGCAGTGGACGCATCAGAATGAGTGCAGCGTAGGGAGCGTCTTGAGTCGCGGGCAAGCAGATTGTGCGCGCACGAGGGCGCCGAGGAAAAATCTTATCAACCCGGTTGAGAATGCACGGTTCAGCGAATGGCGTCTGCGCGAGTTAATCGCGCGCGGCGGCATCGCGGAGATTTGGATGGCGACCGACAAGGCGGGCAATGTCTTTGCCATGCGGTTGATGAACGACAGCGCGTGGGAGAGCAAGTCCGCGCCTGAGATGTTTGAGAACGGCTGCGAGATTCTGTCAAAGTTGCCACCACACCGAAACCTCATCCACTACATCACCCACGGCGAGTGGGAAAAGACGCCCTACCTGCTGATGGAATATGTGGAGGGAGCAAATCTGAAGGAACTGATGGTGCGCGAGGATCCCCTCCTCAATGAGTCGATTAGCGATATTCTGGTGAACTTTGCGGCCGGGCTTGAGCATCTCCACGATCACGGCTACATGCATCTGGACCTCAAGCCGGAGAATCTCATCCTCAGCCACGGCGGCGGCTTGCGTCTCTGCGATTTCGACACAACCTATCCGATCCCCACCAAACCCACGCGCCTCAGCCGCCGCTCCGGTACGCCCAATTACATGGCGCCGGAACAGATGAACGAGGATGGCGTAGACCAACGTGCGGACATCTACGCCTTCGCCGTGACTGCTTACGAGTTGCTCACGCAACACAAGCCCTTCCGTGGTGATACCCCCAAGCAGATAATGGAGAGCCAGCTCGACCGACGGTATCGCGTGACGCCGCCGCGCGATTACAATCCCACCATTCCCATTGCACTTGAACGTCTCCTTCTCAAATGCCTCAACTACTCTCGTGCTGCGCGCTATCCAAACATGACTGTGCTGGCGCGCGACCTTCACGCCGCGCTTGGCGTGCGGTGAACAGGAGTCGTCCGATTAGGCACTTGGGTCTTCGCAAAGATTACCAAAGAGCAACCCCATGAAGATTGATGCCCATCAACACTTCTGGAAATACGTCCCGCAGGAGTACCCGTGGATTGACAGTGGAAAGGCTTTGCTGCGCCGCGACTTTCTCCCCGCCGATCTCGCTCGCGAACAGATGTCGGTGGGCTACGATGGCTCCATCGTCGTGCAGGCGCGACAGACCCTCGAGGAGACGCGCTGGCTACTCGAGTTGGCTGAGAACAATCCGCGTATTCACGGTGTCGTCGGGTGGGTGGATCTGCGTTCGCCCGCCGCACGGGAACAACTCGCGACCTTCGCGCCTCATCCGAAATTCGTTGGCGTGCGACACGTGGTGCAGGACGAGTCGGACGATAACTTCATGCTGAGGCCAGAGTTTCTCCGCGGCATCGCGGCACTCGCCGAATTCGGTCTAGTTTATGACATCCTGATTTTTCCAAAGCAGCTCCCTGCGGCAATCCAGTTGGCGCGGCAATTCCCCGCGCAACCTTTCGTGCTCGACCACATCGCCAAGCCGTTCATCAAGGACCGACTGCTCTCGCCATGGGCCGAGCAGATTCGCGAGTTGGCCACCTGTCCAAACGTCTACTGCAAGATCTCGGGCATAGTGACGGAAGCCGACTGGCACACATCGCGACCGGAAGATTTTGCACCCTATCTGGACGTGGTGCTGGCGGCTTTTGGACCAGCGCGGTTGATGATTGGTTCCGATTGGCCAGTCTGCCTGTTGGCTACAAGTTATGGCCAAGTGATAAAGCTGGCCGAGGATTACTTCACGCGCCTGTCCTACGGGGAACAGGAAAAAATCTTCGGCGGAAACACGCTGTTCTTCTATCGTCGCCACGCTTGCTGAGTCGGAGAATTTGCTTGAATGGACCGCAGGATGGGAGTTGATTGGCCGCGGTTGGAGAGATGGCCGAGTGGCTGAAGGCGCTGGTTTGCTAAACCGGTATACGGTCAAAAGCCGTATCGGGGGTTCGAATCCCCCTCT
>CAMDJP010000044.1 GCA_945900775.1 Akkermansia muciniphila
CGCAGCATCCGTCGGTCAGCCGGCTTCAACCGTTCACCTCCATTGGGTCCGGCTCGGCTATCTCCTCATCGCATTCATTTTCTGCGTGAAGATTGCTTACATTTCCAGCGCCACCATCGAGTTGAGCGAGGATGAGGCCTATCAATGGCACTGGGCCAAACACCCTGCGCTCTCGTATTTCAGCAAGCCGCCAATGATCGCCTACGCGCAGGCTGTCGGCACCGCGCTTGCCGGCGACACCGCCTTTGGTGTGCGACTTCTCTCGCCTGTCATTGCAGCCCTGCTTCAGATTCTACTCCTGCGCTTCCTCGCCCGCGAAGCAACAGCCCGCGCAGGTTTCTGGCTCGTCGCTATCGTCATTACTACCCCGCTTCTTGCGGTTGGTTCGACCTTGATGGTCGTGGATTCCGTTACTGTTCTCTTCTGCACGCTCGCGATGCTTTCCGGCTGGCGCGCGGTGAAGGAAGATTCCACCAAACACTGGCTCCTCACCGGTCTCTGGCTAGCGCTCGGTTTTCTCAGCAAATACATTACGCCATTTCAAGTGCTAGGCTGGGCGGTCTTCTTCGGTCTCTGGGCGCCAGCACGCACGCAACTACGCCGACCCGGTCCGTGGCTTGCGCTTGGTATTGCCGCGCTGGGTGTCCTGCCGGTGTTGATTTGGAATCAACAGAACGATTGGATTGCCCTTCGCCACAACGTCGAGCGTGCCGGTCTCGCGCACGAATGGCGTTTCAACCCGAACTTCGTCGTAGATTTTCTTGTCGCTGAGTTCGGTCTACTCAACCCCATCTTTTGTGTCGCTGCCATATGGGCGGTCGTCGCGACGTTTCGCCGCTATCGGCACGATCCGCTTCGCTTGTTTCTCCTCAGCATGAGCGTGCCAATCTTTGTTATTTATACCCTTTGGACGCTGCGCGCGCGCGTCCATCCGAATTGGCCCGCGCCTGCGATTTTGCCTCTGCTCGCCCTGATGGCGTTGCATTGGGAGAACCGTTCCCGCGAAACAGGTGCTCTCGTCATCAAGCGTTGGCTGGGCGCCGGTGCGGCGCTCGGGTTTGTTGTAATCGTTTTCCTCCACGACACCGGCCTTATTACGAAGCTCATCGGAAAACAGATTCCGCATCAGAAGGATCCGCTCGCGCGTACGCGGGGTTGGTCGGCCGCAGCGCAGATTGTCGAAACTGAGCGGCAGAAGCTCGCTGATGCGACCGGTGTCGCCCGCGCTTTTGTCATCGGTGCGCATTACGGTATCACTGCCGCAATTTCCTTCTACATTCCCGAGTCGCGCGCGCGCGTTGCCGCCGGTGAGGAGGCGCTCGTCTATTATCAATCGAGCGGACATCCTGAAAACCAGTTCTACTTCTGGCCCGGCTATACGCACCGCAAAGGTGATAGTGCAATCTACGTACAAATCATCAAGAGCCAGAGCAAGCCCGGCCCGCCGCCGGAACGTCTCGTAAAAGAGTTCGGTAGCGTCACGGATCTTGGCCTGCGTGAGGTTATTGCCGGCGGCAAGGTCGTTCGAACGATTCAACTTTTCGCCTGCCGCGATTTGCGCTGATGCTCGAACCGGGTTTCCAACACCGCTTTGCCGTTCGCGATTACGATCTCGCTGCCACACTTGGTTGCGGTCAAGCCTTTCGCTGGTGCGAGATTGCTGGAGCATGGGAAGGGATTGTCGACGGGCGCTGGGTCAAACTACGCCAGACCGAGGCTGATTTGATTCTCGCGACCACCGCCACGCCGCAACGTGATTGGGGCTGGCTCGCCGAACATTTGCAGACGAACGCTGACCTCGCCTGTGTGATCGCGACATTTCCCGACGACCCGCCGATGCGCGCTGCCGTGAAACATTGCCACGGTTTGCGCCTTTTGAGGCAGGAGCCGTGGGAGTGCCTTGCCTCATTCATTTGCTCCTCGACGAAACAGATTGTCCAGATTCGGCAGATCATCGCGCTGCTCAGCGAACGATTCGGCGAATCACTCATCGTTCCACCGGGTCACGCGCCTGCATTCGCGTTCCCTTCGCCGGAACGCCTCGCCGCCGCGAGCGAGTCACAGCTACGCGCGTGTAAGATGGGTTTTCGGGCACCCTATCTGCACGAGACCGCGCGAACTGTCGCCAGCGGCGAATTGCATCTGGTCGAATTGCACTCGCGTTCCTGTGCGAACGCGCGCGTCAAGTTGGAGCAGCTCCCCGGCGTCGGTCGCAAGATTGCCGACTGCGTGCTGCTTTTCGCGTACGGTTTTCAGGAGGCATTCCCGGTAGATGTATGGGTGATGAAGGCTTTGCGGCAGCTCTACTTTCCGCGTCGTCGTCCCACCCTCCAGCGGCTTCGTGGTTTCTCTGAGACTCACTTCGGGGTAAACGCTGGCTACGCCCAACAATATCTTTTTCATTACATGCGCACACGCGATCGGGGGAAGAAATGAATCGCTCCGCGGGGTCATCGCTGGAAGTCCTGTTCACGCCGGCGGAGTTTGCGGCGTTGCACGCTCGAAATCTCTCGGGCACGACTTGCGTCGTATTCGATGTGTTTCGCGCCACCACCAGCATGGTGACGGCGCTCGCCAACGGCGCGGAGGCAGTCGTGCCTGTGGCCGAAATCGCCGAAGCCGTGTCTCTCAAGTGTGAAAGGCCAGAATTGCTGCTCGCTGGCGAACGCGATGGGGTACGGATTCGCTCGCCACTTTCCGGCGGTGTAGACTTCGACCTGGGCAACTCACCCCGCGAGTTCACCGCCGAAAAAGTGGGTGGGCGAACCATTGCAATGACGACAACGAACGGCACGCGCGCGCTCAAGGCCTGTGTCGGCGCGCGCGAAATTCTCGTCGGGAGTTTTCTCAGCCTCGGGGCCGTGGCGGAACGAATTCGCCGCGACCAACCGGAGCATTTACTCATCGTCTGCAGCGGAACGTACGAGCAGGCGGCTTATGAGGACACACTTGGTGCCGGTGCACTGTGCGATGCGGTCTGGGACTTGTACGCCAACGCCACCATCGCCGACTCGGCTCAGATTGCGCGCACGATTTATGCTGCCGCGAAGCACGATCTCCTCGCGGCCGTCGGCATCCATTCACGCAATGGCCGCCGACTGCTCCGGATATCCGAGTTGCGCGACGACGCAGTCTTCTGCCTTCAGCGCGATACGGTTCAGTTCGTTGCGGTGTTAGAAAAAGATGGCGCGGTGCGCCACGCCTGAACAGGCTCGTTAGACAATCGCCCGCAACGTCCGCCAGTTAATTCGAAACGCCGGGCTGAACTCCTCTGGACGCTCGGCCATCCAACGGTCGAGCGCGTCGGGCGCGATCCAGCGGCCGTCGTCAATCTCCTGCGGGTGAAGCGTGAACGGTCCCTCCGCACGCGTGCGGAAGACTTGAATGAACTCCTGGCCGGTCTCGGCACTGGGCGTGAGCTTGAAGAGCAGCTCCAGCGGTCCCGGTTCGCGCAGGCCGATTTCCTCGACGAGCTCGCGCCGCGCGGCGGTGAGGTAGTCCTCGCCCGCGTCCACGTGGCCGCTGCACGAGGCGTCCCAGACGCCCGGGTGGTTGTCCTTCGCCATCGAGCGCTTCTGCAGAAAGATATCTCCGACGGCGTTGAAGACGAGGATATGCGCGGCGCGGTGCTTCAGGCCGCGCGAGTGCACCTCGCGGCGTAGCTGCTGGCCGATCACTTCGTCGCGCTCATTGACGATGTCGAAGATATCGTCGCTCATGAGCAGAGATGGCGGGTGAGTTCGACGAACTGCTCCAGCGAGAGTTTCTCGGCGCGGACTTGTGCGTCCAGACCGAGCGTGGCGTAGGCGGCCTCGAGCTTCACGGCGGGCCAGTCCTGTTTGAGTAACTTGAGCATCATCTTGCGTCGTTGGCTGAAGCCGCGTTTCACGATGCGGGTGAAAGTCCGACCTTGTGCGTGGTCGAGCAACATTTGCGATCGGCGCACGAGTACGACACAGGCGGAGTCTACGTCTGGTACCGGGTGGAAGCAGCTGGAGGGAATTTTGAAGCAACCGCGCGGCTCGTAGCGGAGCTGAACGAGGAGAGTGAGTAAGCCGTAATGATCGGAGTCCGGCGTGGCGACGAGGCGTTGGGCGACTTCCATTTGCAACGTAGCGACGAGGCGCTCGGGACAATCGTTCGCTTCGGCCAGCTCCACAAGAATGGGTGAGGCGACGGAGTAAGGGAGGTTGGCGACGAGCTTCCACGCGGACCAGTCACGCCGATCGCGCTTGAGGAGCTCGAGCGCGTCGTCGTGTAGGAGCGTGAAGTTTTTCGCAGCTGCGAACCGCTCCTTCAGGATGGGGATGAAGCGGGCGTCCTTCTCGATGGCGAGCACTTCCCCAGCCTGGGCCACGAGCAGTTCGGTGAGCGGGCCGAGGCCGGGGCCGATTTCCAGTACCTTGTTCGCAGCGACCACCTCGCCCGCGTCGGCGATGCGGCGGAGTTGGTTGCCATCGTGTAGGAAGTTCTGCCCGAGCGACTTGGTCAGCCGCAGGTCGCGCTCCGTCAGGAGCTGTTTCATCTCGGAGAGTTTCACAGGCGGTGCAACTCCTCTTTCAGGGTGGTGACGCTCGTGGCGAGCTGCCGCTCCGTGATGGTGAGCGGCGGGGTGAGGCTGATGACGTTGCCGTGCTCGCCCTCGGGCAGTAGGACGTAACCGCGATGGAGCATCGCTTTGATAACGGCAATCGCCTCGGCGCCGGCGGGCGAGCCGTCGCGCCGGCGCAGCTCGAGTCCGACCATCAGTCCGAGGCCACGGGCGGAAGTGTTGAGCTCCAAGTTTTCAGTATTTAGTTCACGGAGTTGATCGAGCAGGTTCTTGCCGAGCTTCGCGCTGCGTTGGACGAGCTTCAGTCTCTGGATTTCCGAAATCTGCGCCAACGCCATCGCGCAGCCAACGGGGTGACCGAGGAAGGTGCTGGTGTGGATTGCCTCGCCGGTGGAGGCGGGCCAGGCGGCATCCATCATGTCGGCGCGGCCGATGCAGGCGGAAAGCGGGAAACCGCCGGTAAGCGCTTTGCCGAGGCAGAGGAGGTCGGGCGTCACGCCGCTGTGCTCGCAGGCGAACCAGCGACCGGTGCGGCCGAAGCCAGTATAAATCTCATCGAGTATGAGCAGCGCGCCGTGCTCGTCACAAAGCCGGCGCAGCAACGGCAGGAAGCCGGAGGGCGGGACGTTGATGCCGCCGCGAGCCTGCAATGGTTCGGCGAGGATGGCGCCGATGGGGTGTCTCTTGAATAGTTTCCGGATGGCGGCCTCGAGTTTCGGAAGATCGTCTTCCGTCGTCGGAAAGGGCACGAACTGGCCGAAATCGCCGAGTTGGTCTCGGAAGGCGCTGCGGAAGTGGTCGCGGTGCGTGGCGTTTAGCGCGCCGTAGCCGAGCCCGTGGTAGGCGCCCTTGAAGGCGAGCACGCCGCGCCGTCCAGTGGCGAGAATGGCGGTCTTGAGCGCAGCTTCGACGGCCTCGAAGCCTGAGTTGCTATAGATGACCTTGCCGCTTGCCTTGCCGCCGCTCCAGCGTCCAAAGGTGAGGCGCGAGAGTTCACGCGCGAGCAGCGCTTTCTGAGCGTGCGGGTGGACGTCGCCCATCGCGTGGAGCAGCGTCCCCATCTGGCGCTGGCCGGCGCGGACGACGGCTGGGTTCGCATGACCGGCGGAGGCGACGCCGAACGCGGCGGTGAGGTCGAGATACTTTCTCCCCTCCGCGTCCCAGACGTGAACGCCCTTCGCGCGCTCCCAGACGATGGGCCATGAGCCGTCGGGCTCCGTGAAGAGGACGTTGCGCGACTCGTGCGCGCGAAGTAAGCGGAGTACTTGTTGGGTCTGCTTCATCGTCAGACTCCGCGCTGGTCGGGCGGCCAGATGATTTTGTGCATCTGAAGTTGGAAGCGCACGGGCAATGAATCAGCGACGATACGCTCGACTAGTTGCTTGCGCGTGATGGCGTTCTGGCCCGCGGGGACTGGCTTGAGCGTCTTGTCCTGCTGGTGAGGCGCGAGCGGTGCGACCCACGAGAATAGTAGGGGACAGAGGGCCGCGAGGCCTTGGCGCACGATCTGCTCCTTCGCCCAGTCGTAATCTTCGACCGTGCCGATGACGAACTTGATCTCGTCGGTGGCCTTGAGATGGGGGAGGTTTTTCCAGCGGTTGCGTGCGGACTCGCCGCTCGATGGGCACTTGAGGTCCATGATGCGTCGCACGCGCGAATCGATCTTGGAAATGTCGTGCGCGCCGCTGGTCTCGATCAGCACCGTGAAGCCGTCGTCGCAGAGCGCCTTCATCAGAGGCAGCGCGGCAGGTTGCAGCAGTGGTTCGCCGCCCGTGAGTTCCACGAGCGGCAGACGCTGGTCGCCTTTTGTCGCGGCGTAGGGTTGAGAAAGTTCGTATACTTTCGACAACGCATCAGCGAGTGGCATCTTCTTTCCCTCAGTGAAGGCGTAGGCGGTGTCGCAGTAGGAGCAGCGCAGATTACACGCCGTGAGTCGCACAAAGACGCACGGTAACCCAGCGAAGGTGCTCTCGCCCTGCAGACTCAGGTAGATTTCGTTGACGACCAGCGTGGCCGATGATTCGGACATCAAAAGGATTCTAGCGGCATTCATCCGGAACGGCACGCGCAAAAGCCATAGTTTCCAAGGTTGCCGCCGAGGTAGAAAGTGCCCTAATGTCACAGTGTGAAACTCTCGGTGAAGAGCGACTACGCCGCGCGTGCGGTGCTGGAGTTGGCGCGTCGGCACGCCAGCGGCAAGGCGCAGCGCGTGGAGGACCTCGCGGAGGCGCAGGGCGTTCCCGCGAACTACCTTGTGCAGATACTCATCGAGCTCAAGGCGCAGCGTCTCGTGAAGAGTCTGCGAGGCAAGGAAGGCGGCTATTTGCTCGCCAAGATGCCGGCTGAGATTTCTTTGGGTGACGTACTGCGCTGCGTGCACGGCGAGATCTTCGATACGGCCGCGCTCACCGATTCGAGCTGCCCGCTTGAACTGCGCGGCGCGTGGGAGAAACTCCGGCAATCAGTCAACATCACAGCCGACGCCATCACTTTCCAAGACCTGCTGGACGAAGGGGAGAGTAAAGAAAAGATGTATTACATCTGAGTTGTTGGTGCGAAACATCCATTTCATTTAGGCCAGTCTGGTGCTTGTATTGTTCGTGGTGCTGGTGGCTTTCATTCTTGGTTGCAATCGTTCGAGCCAGAAGGGCGGCGTTCCCAGCCAACGCGGTTCATCCTCGGGCCGGTTCGCGGCGACAAAGGAGAAACCATTCGAGACCAGCCTTGGGATGCGTTTTGTGCCTGTGCCGGGGACGAGTGTCTTGATGAGCATCTAGCAGACGCGTGGGCGCGATTATATCGCCTCCATGTCGGTCCGAGGCCGTTCGCCCGAAGCCGCGAATGCTTGGTCGGACCGCGAGTTGCATCCGGTCACCGGCGTGACGTGGGAGGAATCGGTCGCTTTTTGCCAATGGCTGAGAGAGCGCGAGCGTGCTGCGGGAAAATTCGGGTCAAGGGACCATTACCGTCTTCCGAGCGACAAGGAATGGGACTCAGCCATCGGCGACGCGCGTTATCCCTAGGGCGAGAAATGGCCGACCGCGAAGGAGTGATCCTCGTTACCGGGCTACAAACTCGACGCCGGCGACAACACTGCCCCGGCTGGCAGCTTCGCCGCGAATGCTCTGGGCTTACACGATCTCGGGGGGAAATCCTTTGAATGAGTCACAGACTGGTACCGTTCGGGGATGAACACACAGGAGGTCTGCACCGCTCACAAGCGCTTGGCCGATCACAGCGATGGGCGGAAGTATAAGCTGCTGCGCGGGGCATCGTGGGTGTTGTGGTATCCGGTCACACAGTTGGCCGCCTACCGTTTCGCAAGCACACCACAGAAGCGCCGTCGACTTTACGGTTTCCGTTACTGTGCTTGAACCGGAGGGGAGATGAGCGAAGAGCAATCTTTGCAAAGCAATTGCCAACTGTGTGGTGGGCTTCTGGAGTTCCCCTCTGAATGGATTGGCGCGCAGGTGGCCTGCCCGCTCTGCGGCGGAACGACGGAGTTGCGGGTCGAATCTCTCGAGGTCGAGGAGGTTCCGCTTGAGGAAGAGTTTGCCGCTGCACCGCCAAAGCCTCCGCGCCGCTGGGCGGCGGTCATCTCGTTAATTATCGGAGTGGCCTTGTTTCTTGGGAGCCTTGGGGCATGGATACTCTGGAAACAGTACTCGGCAGCAAAAGTGGAAGTGACGAAGTCGTCCTCTCCGACTTTTGTTGAGGAAGGGGTCGTAGTGGTGGCGCCGATGCTCGCGATGTATCAGGGAGGAGTGAAGGCGGAGGAGTTACGGCTCGGATGCGAACTTTTCGTGGGCCGCTGTTCCGAGTGCCACAATCCCCACGACCCAGCGACCTA
This sequence comes from Akkermansia muciniphila, assembly GCA_945900775.1. Taxonomy (GTDB): domain Bacteria; phylum Verrucomicrobiota; class Verrucomicrobiia; order Limisphaerales; family SIAT01; genus SIAT01. The sequence goes on from CAMDJP010000044.1 coordinate 8,403, forward strand.
CAGCGCAGGCGAGTGGGGGAGCATCTTCTCCACCATGAGGGGGAAGGCTAAGCTCTCGGGGGAGGAGGTCGAGCAGATCAACCGCTTCTTAGCCAGCGTTCGCCCGTGATGCAGGGGGTCACTTCTTCTTGCCTGGATTCTTTGGGCAGGACCACTGATGGACCATCTTCTGCAAGTCGCGCGCGCAACTTGATTCGTCAGGTGATGATTACAATCGAGAAAACTACTTCAATAATTCTCGCACCTTCGACGGTTCGTTTGTCGGCGGCTGGCAGGCGGTGCCGGTGCAAAGGTAGACGACTGGCCCATTTTTGGCCGGCAACGTTTTAGCGAAGGGTTCGACAGGCCCGAGGTTCCCGAGAACGACCTTGTTCGGTTGGTACACGGCATGGGCAGCGCGGATGAGACGCTTCGCCTCGGGCGATTTCGGATCGCCGGCGATGACTACGCGGCGCGGCTCTTCGAGGGAGTAATCGAGCGCGGTGAGAAGATAGGGCAGGGCTTCGGGTAGACGCTGAAGCTTCGCGGCTGACTGGCGGATTGTCTTCTCCGCACGCTCGCGCATCGGCTTGTCGTCGGTGAGGGCGGCGAGCTTGAGCAGGGCGAGGGCGGCGACGGAGTTGCCGCTCGGCTCGGCGCCGTCGTAGTCTTCCTTCACGCGCAGTATGAGATCCTTTGATCCCTCAGTGCTCTGAAAGAATCCTCCTTCCTTTGGGTCGTAGAACTTCGCGGTCATCGTCTCGGCGAGGGCGAGAGCGAACTCGAGGTGGCGCGCCTCGAGGGTGCTCTCGTAGAGATGGAGGGTGCCATCGAGTAAGAAGGCGTAGGCGTCGAGGAGTTGCACGGAGTCACGTTCGCCGTCACGCCACCGGTGAAAGAGGGTCTTGTTCGGGGCATCCCAGAGCTTTGACTGGATGAAGCCGAGGTTGCGCTCTGCGGCGGCGAGATAGCTTTCCTCGTTCAAGACCGCCCCGGCACGCGCAATGGCCCCGAGCATCAGCCCATTCCACGAGGCGAGCACTTTGTCGTCGAGATGCGGCCGGATGCGTTTGCTCCGGGCGGCGAGCATTTTCGACTTCGCCGAGAGGAGGAGCTTGCCGTCCTCGCTGCTGAGTTGGGGATGAACGATGCTGAGCACGTTCTGGTTCGATAAGGGGCTGGGATGGCTGTGGTCGGTGAAGTTGCCTTCCTGCGTGATACCGAAATAGTTCGAGGCGACGTTGAACTCTTCGGGAGACAGGAGCGCAGAGAGGTCCTGCTTGGTCCAGCAATAGAACTTGCCTTCATGGCCCTCGCTATCGGCGTCCTCGGCCGAGAAGAAACCGCCTTCCTTGTGGGTCATGTCGCGCAGGACATAGCGGATGATGTCGTGGGCGGTGTCGGCGAACTTCGCCTCGCCGGTGACGAGATGGGCGTCGAGATAGAGGTGGATGAGTTGGGCGTTGTCGTAAAGCATCTTCTCGAAGTGGGGCACGAGCCATTGTGCGTCGACCGAGTAGCGCGAAAAGCCGCCGCCGAGTTGGTCGTACATCCCGCCTGCGGCCATGCGCTCGCAGGTGTGGGCGACCATGCGGATTGCCTCGGCATCTTTGTGGCGGACACCTTGGCGAAGGACGAACGAGGGCGTGGCAGGGCGGGGGAACTTTGGCGCATTGCCGAAGCCGCCGTGCTGCGGATCGTAGTTCATTTTGAACTGCGCGAGGGCGTTCGTGAGAAAGCCGGGGTTCAATATCTTCGGGCTGTCGGGCGGTTGGAAGGCCGCGATTTCAGCGAGCTGCTTGTGAAGTTCCTCAGCTGATTCAGCGACCTCTTTCTCCCGCGTCTTCCAGAACTCGGCGATGCGATCGAGGAGTTGCTGGAAGCTCGGCCGACCTGGTTGCGGCTTCGGTGGGAAATAGGTTCCACCGTAGAACGGCTTGAGACCAGGCGTGAGGAAGACGTTAAGAGGCCAACCGCCCGAGCGGGTCATCTGTTGCACGGCGGTCATGTAGATCTTGTCCACGTCAGGCCGCTCCTCGCGATCTACCTTGATATTGATGAAGTGCGCGTTGAGGAATTTGGCGACGGCCTCGTCCTCGAACGACTCGCGCTCCATGACGTGGCACCAGTGGCAGGTAGAATAGCCGATGGAGAGAAAGATGGGCTTGTTCTCCTTGCGCGCCTTGGCGAAGGCCTCCTCGCCCCACGCGAACCACTCGACTGGGTTGTGGGCGTGCTGGAGCAGATAGGGCGATTTCTCGCGCGCGAGGCGGTTGGTATGTGGATGTATGGCGGAGGGCGTAGACACAGCGGGTTTTGAGTCGGTCTTCTTCGAATCACAGCTCACGGTGGCGCTGAGACACGCGCCGAGGCAGAGGCTCAAGAACGGATTGGTTCGCACACAAAGAACCTTATCCTCCTCAAGGTCATCACCGCAAGCTGCGAGCGAGAAAGTCTTGCCTTCGAATGCGCTTTTCTCGACCTTGGCCGCGTTATCGTTTATGACAAAGAAGGCGCTCATCACCGGCATTACTGGACAGGACGGCTCGTATCTCGCAGAGCTTCTGTTGAGCAAGGGCTACGAGGTTCACGGCATCATTCGCCGCTCTAGTACCTTTAACACGGGGCGACTGGACCCGATTTATCAGGATCCGCATGCGAGCCATCGGCGTTTGATTCTGCACTACGGCGACTTGGCCGATGCCAGTGCGCTCGCAAGGCTGATCGGCAAGGTGCAACCCGAAGAGGTTTACAATCTGGCCGCCCAGAGCCACGTACGCGTCTCATTCGACGCGCCAGAATACACCACTGATATTACTGCTACCGGCACGGTGCGGCTCTTGGAGGCGATTCGTGAGACGGGCATCAAGCCGCGGTTTTACCAAGCCTCCTCGAGCGAGATGTTTGGGTTGGTGCAGGAGGTGCCGCAGCGTGAGACGACGCCCTTCTACCCGCGCAGCCCGTACGGTTGCGCGAAGGTCTATTCCCATTGGATCACCGTGAACTACCGCGAGAGCTACGGTCTGCACGCGAGCAATGGCATTCTCTTCAACCACGAGTCGCCACGGCGCGGTGAGACATTCGTGACGCGCAAAATCACCCGGGCTCTTGCTCGCATCAAGGCCGGCCTGCAACAAAAGCTCTTCCTTGGCAACCTCGACTCCAAGCGCGACTGGGGCTACGCCAAGGAGTACGTGGAGGCGATGTGGCTGATGCTGCAGCAAGAGAAGCCCGATGACTACGTCATCGCTACCGGCGAAACCCACACGATCCGGGAATTCCTCGACGTGTCGTTTGCTCACGTGGGGATGGACTGGCAGAAACACGTGGAGATTGACCCGCGCTATTACCGCCCAGCCGAGGTAGAGCTGCTCATCGGCGACGCCAGCAAGGCGAAGCGCCAACTCGGATGGGAGCCGAAGGTGAAGTTCGCCGAACTCGCCCGCCTGATGGTGGATGCGGACATTCAGCTATTGAGCGACCAGTTGTCGGGCAAGGTAAAGTCTCACGACTAGTTATGCCGCGCGCGCTCATCACCGGTATTACCGGACAGGACGGCTCCTATCTCACGGAGCTGCTGCTCGGTAAGGGTTACGAGGTGCACGGTGCGGTGCGGCGCACGAGTAATCTGGACCGTTCCCGCCTCCAGCACCTCTACCACGACCCCGCGATGTACGGAAAAAGGCTCTTCCTGCATTACGCCGATTTAGATGACGCCACCACCTTTCGCCGTGTCCTCGTGAAGGCTGCGCCGGACGAGCTCTACCATCTCGCCGGTCAGAGCCACGTAGGATTGTCCTTTGAGATTCCCGAATCCACCTGCGACATGACCGCCATGGGGACCTTGCGGCTGTTGGAGCTTATCCGTGATCTACCGCAGCGCCCCAAGCTCTTCCACGCTTCTTCGAGCGAAATCTTCGGCCGCCCCGTGCAGTCGCCGCAGGATGAATCCACGCCCCTCGCCCCGGTGAATCCGTACGGCTGTGCCAAGGCCTTCGCCACGCAGATGGTCGCCGTGTACCGGCAGTCTTACGGACTCTTCGCGGTGAACGGCATCATGTACAACCACGAGTCGCCCCGGCGCGGTGAGAACTTCGTCACGCGCAAGATCTGCCGCGCCGCCGCCGCCATTCGGCTCGGTCAACAGAAGGATTTGCCGCTGGGCGACACCTCCGCGCAGCGCGACTGGGGCGACGCACGCGACTACGTGCGCGGAATGTGGCTCACCCTGCAGCAGGGGCAGGCGGAAGATTTCATTTTCGCGACAGGACATCTCCATTCGGTGCAGGACGTGGTGGAAACCGCTTTCACTACGGTCGGGCTGGACTGGCGGAACTTTGTAAAGCAGGACGCTCGTCTGCTGCGTCCGGCCGAACCGATGCGACTGGTCGGTAACGCGGGCAAGGCCAAACGCTTGCTCGCCTGGGAACCGCAGACGACCTTCCGCGCCTTGATTGAGGAGATGACGCACGCCGAGTTGTCGGCGTTGTCCGAAACCAAGTAGCGCCCGTTACTTGGCCTTGCCAGCCGCAAAGCGGTTCAGGAAATCTTCGTAGGCCGAGCGCAAGCCGGTCTCGAGGTCCACTTGCGGCCGCCATCCCATCGCGAGGAGGCGAGAGCTGTCCATGAGCTTGCGCGGCGAGCCGTCTGGCTTCGTGCTGTCCCACGTGATGGTGCCGGCATAGCCAACGAGGCGGGCGATGTGCGTGGCCAGTTCGCGAATGCTGAACTCAACACCCGAGCCGACGTTGATAAACTGGTCTTCGCTATAGTTCTCCATGAGAAAAAGGCAGGCGCGGCCAACATCGTCGCTGTGCATGAACTCGCGCAGCGGCAAGCCGGTGCCCCAGCAGGTGACACTAGGAAGGCTCCCCGTTTTTGACTCATGGAACCTTCGGATGAGGGCCGGAAGCACGTGACTGTTCACGGGGTCGTAGCTGTCGTTCGGCCCGTAGAGATTGGTTGGCATCGCGGCGATGAAATCGCAGCCGTACTGCCGACGGTACGCTTGGCACATCTTGATGCCAGCAATCTTGGCGATGGCGTACCACTCGTTCGTTGGTTCTAGCGGGCCGGTGAGGAGGGCTTCCTCCTTCATCGGCTGTGGCGCGAGCTTCGGGTAGATGCACGAACTGCCGAGAAAGAGCAGCTTGCGCACCCCGGACTCCTTCGCCAGATGTATGAGGTTGTTCTGGATCTGAAGATTCTCGTAGAGAAACTTCGCAGGATTGTCGTTGTTGGCTTTGATTCCGCCTACACGCGCGGCGGCGACGAAGACGTATTCCGGTCGCTCCGTCTCGTAGAAACGGTGGACCGCGGTGGTATCGAGCAGGTCCAGTTCTGCGTGGGTGCGTCCGATGAGGTTTGTAAAGCCAGCTTGTATCAACGCGCGGCGGATGGCACTGCCGACTAGGCCGCGATGGCCGGCAACATAGATACGCGCATCTTTTTGAATCGCTGTCTTCAAGAACAAGAATTAAAAGAGAGCAGAGTTTCTTGCTCTTTAAGACGGACGGTTACTTTATTACCGTGTTTCTTTTCAGCTTTCTTTCGTGCCGAATCTTTAGAGGCGGCTTTGACGCAACCAGCATCTTTGCCTTTATCATCATAAACAATATAAGTATTCATTGATTGAAGGAATCGTAGCCGAGTAGTCGGCATCTCGACAAGCTTTCGACAAGGGCCAAAATACGATTGCCCTTCTGGCGGCCACTCTCTAGCTCAATCTTTTCCAGGCGATTATTCGTCCGGAGCCCAGTCCTTGAGTCGGGTTCAGCCGCAAAGCGGCCTATGAGTTCGAGTACAATGTCAGCGTGCCAGTTTTGATCGGTTGATTCCCTCGACAGACTGGGATTCGAAAAATCAGAAACTATCAAAGATTCGGGTCTTCGCTAGCGATTCTATTAGAGGATAAAAGGCATTTGGATTAAGTGGCTAGGTGTGCTATATGAATACGAGTGATTTGGAACTAAGGAAACGGACTTGAGAAGTAGACTAATCCTGATCGTTCTGCTGGCGGCAGCCGTTGCTGCCGAAGCGGCTGCCGTTCGCGGGGTTACCCGGGTGTTGCTGCGGACGCCGACGGCGTCCAAGGCTGCGCTGGCGGTTCCACAACCGACTGTCAAGGTCACTTCGGTTGCACCGGTAGTTTCCACGGTGAAGAGCGGCACCTTCACGGTGCAGTTCACGGAGTTGGGGACGCACGCCACGCGCGCGAAGGTGATGGAACGGCTGTTCAGCAGTGGCAGCGTGGCGCGGTTCGTCGGCGCCGTGCCGTCGGAGACGACGGCGGAGCAGTTGGTGGAGCAGGCTGACGCGCTCATGTTGAGCTATGTGCCGGCGAAGGAGCAATTTCAGGTCATCATCCCCGCCAGCTTCAACACGAACAACGCCTCTGAATGGGGCCTCTTCGTCTGGTGCAGTCCCGGTGGAAAGCCGGAGCTGCCCTCGGGTTGGCTTGCGGCTTTGGAGCGGCACAAGCTTCTCTTCGTGAGCCCCTTGAATAACGGCAATGCGCGAAACACTCAGGCGCAGTCGAAGGGGAGCGCCTTTCCCTTTTGTAACTACGAGCCTTTTGCAGGGGCGCTGGTTGCGCGGCACAACATGGTGCAACGATATGGTCTGGACGAGAAGCGCGTGTTCGTCTCGGGCCATTCCGGCGGGGCGAACACGGCGAGCGAGTTGGGGGTCTGCTTTCCGGACCAGTTCGCTGGGGCAATCCCGTTCATGTCGTGCAAAGGCTACGCGGCCCTGCCGGGCAGCGCGACGGCCGGTGGCGCGAAGTGGGAGAAGTATCTCGATCCCCTGTACGACCAGCCGAGCGAATCCATCCTGAACCGCGCGCGGCAGGAAAGCCGGTTTGTGCTCGTGGCCGGCAAGTCTGATACCGTGCCCTTTGGAGGGAGTTGGAAAGGGGCGAACCGACAACAGGCGGAACTACTGTTCACGCACCAGTTTCAGAAGGACGACTTCAAGCAGGCGCGCTTCATCCTCGCGCCTACGGGGCACGGTTTGCCCAGCGCAGCGGTGCTAGATGAGGCGTTGCGGTTCGTGGACGGCCCGCGCTGAGGCACCACTCAGCTTCAAGCCGAAAGAGGTGGGTTCGCTTCTTGTGCCGTTGTGAAGCGATGCGCGCGCTTACTTCGCCAGCGATTTGCAGAAGTGCTCGAGGCGGTCGAGACCCTTCTCGATGTTCGCCAGGCTCGTGGCGTAGCTGATGCGTAGATAATCGTCCGCGCCGAACGCGACACCGGGCACGGCGGCCACCTTTTCCTGCTCGAGCAACCGCGCGCAGAAGTCGGCGCTCTTGAGCCCGAGCTTGGAGATGTTCGGGAAAAGATAGAATGCACCCTTCGAATTCACGCACGAGATGCCGGGTATGCTATTGAGCTTGTGCCACGCGCAGGTGCGGCGCTTGGCGTATTCCACCAGCCAGCTTTTCAAATGATCTTGCGAACCGTTGAGCGCGGCGACGCCGCCCTTCTGCGCGAAGCTGGTCGGGTTGCTCGTGCTGTGGGACTGGATGGCGTCGATGGCCTTGGCGATCGGCTCGGGCGCGGCGAGGAAGCCCAAGCGCCAGCCTGTCATGCTCCACGCCTTTGCGAGGCCGTGGACGATGATGGTGTGGTCGTAGTGCGCCTGCGAGAAGCTCGCGACGCTCACATGCTTGGCGCCGTCATAGACGAGGTGCTCGTAGATTTCGTCGCTCATGATGAGCACGCCCTTCTCCACGCAGATGTCGCCGAGGGCCTTGATCTCCTCTGGCGTGTACACAGTGCCGGTGGGGTTGCTCGGGGAATTGAGAATAAAGAGGCGTGTGCGCGGCGTGATAGCGGCGCGGAGTTGCGCGGGCGTGACCTTGAACTCGGTTTTGTCGCCCGTGGGTAGGATGACCGGCGTGGCTCCGGCGAGCTTCACCATCTCAGGGTAGCTCAGCCAATACGGCGCGGGGATGATGACCTCATCGCCCTCCTGACACGTGGCGAGGATGACATTGTAGCAAGAGTGCTTGCCGCCATCGGAGATGATGACTTGGCTCGGCTTGTACGTGAGACCGTTGTCGCGCTGGAACTTATCTGCCACAGCCTGGCGTAGCTCGGGGATGCCGCTGGATGGAGTGTACTTCGTGAAGCCAGCGGCGAGCGCTTGGGAGCAGGCATCTTTGATGTGCTGCGGGGTGTCGAAGTCCGGTTCACCGGCACCGAAGCCGACGACATCCTCACCGGCCGCCTTCATAGCCTTGGCCTTCGAATCAATGGCCAAGGTGAGCGACGGGGCGAGAGAGGCGGCGCGAGTCGAGATGCGATAATTCATATTAAAAAGGCGGGCAAGGTTAGTCTGCGCGCGCCGGAGTTCAAGGCGATTATCGGCGATGACGTCCGTCCGTGTAATTGATAGAGGAGGAGTGATGCGCAGTAAAAACTTGCCATTGTAAGGAAAATAAGGGATTTTAAGCCAGATAGATTGACGGTTCAGTTCAGGCTTGGTGAATCTTCAGGTGAACAGTGTTCAGTGATGATTTGAAACCCGACAGTCGGGAACAGTCCGAAGCGAGAGTCAGTCTTCGATAAGATAGGTAAAACACTATGAAACTGTTCGTTGGAAATCTTTCCTTCAACACCACTGAGAATGACCTGCAGGATCTGTTCGCACAACAGGGCACGGTCACGGAAGTAAACCTGATGATGGACCGGATGACTGGTCGCCCCCGAGGCTTCGCTTTTGTCACGATGGGATCGGCCGAAGAGGCCAAGAAGGCCATCGAAAATCTCCATGGCAAGAACGTGGACGGCCGTGACCTGACTGTGAACGAGGCGAAGCCGCGTGAAGATCGCCCGCCGCGCAGCGGTGGTGGTGGCGGCGGTTACGGCGGTGGTGGTGGCGGCGGCCGTGGTGGTGACCGTGGTGGCCGTTACTGATTCGCCAGATTGAGTTTCAACAGGCGGGGTTTCGTGAAAACGGAGCCCCGCTTTTTCTTTACCGTAAACGCCGAAGGCCCAGTTTTGCCTTCATTTTATATCCCACATCGCATTGGGGTCTCCTAACGGGAGGTGCATACCGATCTTGCTCGGCCTGAGGGCCTCGGCATGGCCATCCACGTGTGCGCTGTTGCAGAGCCCATCATGACGTCCGACGGTCCGAGCGGGCATGCTACGAAAATACGGATCCTGGGCGGTTCGAAAACAGAGGGCGTCCCAAGGATTCGTGGTGGTCTGATTTGTGGCGGCCCAAAGGTCAGGATTCGGTTCGGTGGGATTCGATATCCACGAGATGTCCGCAAACGAAACGGTAGCAGCGGGAGTGGCGACCATCGACTCATACACCCGTGGCTGGTGGTTCAGATAAGTGGTGAGATTCGGATAATTGATTCCGATACCGAACAATGTGTCGGGTAGCCTCGTGACCGTCGGGCGAGTTTGGCTCGGGCAGCTATAGGTGAGAATCTGGTCCGCGGCGTACGAGCGGAGCATGTCTGGCCAGGTGGTATAGGGGGAGTTGGCGTTCACTATCGGCACGTAGGCTCCGGGAAGCGGGGCCCCGTAGCGGGCCAGTTGCACGAACTCGTCGTTGTAGTCGTTGGCGTACATCTTGAGCGTCATGCCGAGCTGCTGCATATTGTTAATGCATTTGATTCCCTTGGCCTTCGTCTTGCTTTTGGCCAACGCTGGCAACAGCATCGAGGCCAGAATACCGATGATGGCGATGACGACGAGAAGCTCGATAAGTGTGAAGGCGGCGCGTGAACTACGTGAAAAAGCTGGAAAGCCGGTGCTCATGGCTTGGCGGCGAGTCTGGCAAGTTGAGCTGGAGTGATGCCGCCGGTGTCCTGCTGATAAAAATACGCGATGCGGCTGCCGCCGGTATTCCATGTGTTCAGGTAATACATGCTCTCAAACTTGATCCAACTGGCGGACCCATCGCAGAACACTTGATTGCCCCCCTCGGGCGCACCGTCGCTCCTCGGGTGCGGCGGCATTTGGGCGAACTGCTGTGGATTTCCGCCAAGCCCGCCCCAAACACCCCCTATCTTCATATT
>CAMDJP010000045.1 GCA_945900775.1 Akkermansia muciniphila
TTGGCGCGGCTCTTGGCCTTGCCGAGCGCGGGGAGGAGCATCGAGGCGAGAATGCCGATAATGGCAATCACGACCAGGAGCTCGATCAGGGTGAAACCCTTGGAGGTTTTGTTTGTCTGGATCTTCATAGTTTTTTGTTTGTTTGTTTGGCTGCACCCCAGTGGTCGCTACCTTGCGGCCTCTGAAACGCATCCGGTCTGCCCTCCTACTAGCAATGCCCATGCCAATCGCTAAAACCCCTGTAAAACCTCTGTTTTAGACTAATCGACTCCCTTTACCCCCCCCCCTTTTGCGTAATTTTCACGCGCAAGTGCGTGAGATTTTCACGCGTGCGGGGGGGTGGCGGGGTGACAAGGGGGGTGTCGGACCGGAAAACCCGCTTTTGCCGACCGCGGTAAGGCCTTTGATGGGGTCAGCAAGGTCGTTTCTAGGGTCCGCAATGCCATTTTCACCTCTGGCGGAGGCATTTTGAAGCACGGAAACGTGATTTCCGAGGGTGGCGGAGGCAGTTCCGAGCATGGCAACGCCATTTCCAAGGGTGGCGAAGACGTTTGCGGGAGCGGCAAAAGGCTTCGCCGAGGCTGGTTAAGGGCCAAAATCGGAAAAGTGGTTGCGCTGGCTGGGGCGGTTGGGGAATACTGTTCTGGCTTGCCCACGTGGCGGAATTGGCAGACGCGCTAGATTCAGGTTCTAGTGAGTAACATCGTACAGGTTCAAGTCCTGTCGTGGGCACCACCCCCCTTTTTCGGATTTCAAGTCGGTTTCACGGATGAAACCGGACTCTTGACCCGCTGCGGCGTTCTGCTGTTATCAAGCCGCACGGGCTGCAATCCCAATTCCTTTCCTAAAACCCTCCAATCTCCATGAACATCCAGAACAAAGCCGCCGTGGTCACCGGCGCCGGTAGCGGCGTCGGTCGCGCCACCGCGCTCGCACTCGCGCAAGGCGGCTGCCATGTGCTCGTCAACTACAACCGCACGCGCGATGGAGCCGAGGAAACCGCCGCCGCCTGCCGTGCGCTCGGCGTGAAGGCGATCGCTTTCGAGGCGAGTGTGGCGGATGACGCCGCGGTCCGCGCGATGATGGCCGCCGCCGCGCGCGAGTTCGGCCGGCTCGACATTCTCGTGAACAACGCCGGCACGACGCGCTTCATCCCGCACGCTGACCTCGAAGCGGTGCGCGACGAGGATTGGACCCGCATCTTCGACGTGAACCTCAAGGGCTCCTTCCAGTGCGTCCGCGCCGCACGAACACATCTCGAAGCGAACGGCGGCGTGATCGTGAATGTCGCCAGCGTCGCCGGGCTTACCGGTGCGGGCAGCTCCATTCCGTACTGCGCCTCGAAAGCGGCCGTGATTAACCTCACCATCGCCCTCGCACGCACACTCGGCCCGCGCATCCGCGTGAACGCCGTCGCGCCGGGCTTCATAACAGGCCGTTGGCTCGAGCAGGGATTGGGCGACGATTACGAAAAAGTCCGCGACGCGAAAGCCGAACAAGCATTGCTCGGCAAGGTCTGCGCGCCCGAGGATGTCGCCGCGGCCATTCTCTCACTCATCACCGGTTCCGACCTCGTCACCGGCCAAGTGCTCGTATGCGACGGCGGCCACACGCTCGGCCCGCGCCTCGCCGACGGCATCAAGTGACATCTCTATAACTTCCGCTTGCCAGCTCTGCGCAGTTGTAGATTCTTTCCGGCGCAGAGCGACCCAACGCCAGCATTACAAGCAGCATGGAAATCCATATCAATCGCGATGGTCAGCAGTTCGGTCCCTACCCGCTCGATGACGTCAATGCCCACCTCGCCGCCGGCACGCTGCTGGTGACCGACATGGCGTGGCACGACGGCCTCGCCGAATGGACCACGCTCGACCAGATTGAAGGCGTCATCCCGCCAGAAGGCCACGAAGCCGTCGCGGAGGAATATGTCGAGCCGGAGCCAGAAGAAGTTCCTGTCTCGAAGAAAGGCAAAGCGGCCAAGCCCGTCGCCATCGCTGCAGCCGGTGGCAGCAAGAAAACGCTCATCATCGTCCTCGCCTCCGTTTTCGTTGTGCTCGGTGGTTCAGCGGCTGTCGTCTTCCTCGTGCCGATTGGCGGCCAGACGCTTTGGGCCAAGATGACCGGCAAAGGCGGCACCGACAATACTGCGGCCCCTACGCCCGGAAAAATGGCCGGCACGCCCCCAAACGCATCCGCCCGCGGCATCAACTTCGCGACGCAGATTAAGCCGATTCTCGAGAAGTCCTGTTACGAATGCCACGGCGCGGAAAAGAAGAAAGGCAGTTACCGTCTCGATGACCCCGCGGTGGCGCTCAAAGGTGGCGAGAGCGGCCTGCCGGCCATTGTGCCAGGCAATAGCGCTGAGAGTCGGCTCATCAAATTCGTCTCGCGTGAGGACCCTGACAGTTCTATGCCGCCGAGCGCCGAAAAGGCCCTCAGTCGCGAACAGATTGTGCTCTTGAAGCAGTGGATCGATCAGGGCGCGAAGTTCCAGTAAACGCGCGCGGGCGTCGCCGCTTCGTTCATTGGCGCAGGATGACCTTCTCCGCCGTCGGGAAATCCGCAGGGATTTTCTGTGTCACCTTGCCGGTGACGGCCCATTCCGAGCCGCGCTGGAAGGTGGCGATGAAGCCAACACACTGCTGTGCCTCGCGTTTGCCGCCGCCAGCGTGGCCAAGCGCGGTGTGGAAGACACGGCCCTTGCCGAAAGTTGTGGTCATCAGCATCGGTTCGTGGCGGTCAGTACCGCTCTTTTCCTTGGGCGCGAAGGCGGTGGCGAGCACCGTCAAGTTCTCCGCCGGTCCACGAAGACGGTCGTAGAGTTCGTCCTTCGCATGCATCCACTTCGTCGGCAAGCCAGCCATGATGGGGTGGCTAGAATCGCGGGTTTCCACAGCGAATTCATGCTGCGGACCGTGGCTTCCACCGCGGCCGGGTGCGATGTCTTTGATCACCTTCGCCGCCTTCGCCTCCCAATACACATACGGGCCGGACTTCTCGCTGCGACCACCCCAGCCACCGAGACCAATCATTTGGTTGTAGGCCGGCCAGTTGGGGAAGGAGTTATTCGCTGCGTGAACGCTGACGAAGCCGCCACCGTTGCGGACGAACTCCTCGAAGGCCGCCTGTGTTTCCTTGGGCCAATCCTGGCCGTTGTAATTCGAGACGACGAGTTTGTATTTCTTGAACTCAGGCTTGAACGAAGCTATGTCGCCCTTCCCCGCCGGTGTCGTGGCGACATCCACCTCGAAGAGACCGGTCTCTTCGAGATACTTCTTCAAGTGCGGCGTGGTGCCTTTCCAGTCGTGGTTGTTCTGCCCGTCCACGATGAGCGCCTTCATCGCAGCGGGGAGGTTGATTGCGGACGCGAAAAGCGCGACCAGTAAGAGCGAGCGGAGCATTGTCTTCATGGCCTAAGCCTGTCTGGAGACCGCTCGGCCTGCAATGTTTTTGTCCTCGGTACGCCCCGAAAACTCCTTGTTCCAGTCTGGGGCGGAAGATAGCTTCGCTCCATGCCCGCGCCGCACTCCGCGCCCGCGCCGACGCCGTTGTTCCAATACCGCGCGCTGATCACTGCCGTTTACGACGGCGATACGTGCACGGCCGATGTGGACCTCGGCCTGGGCGTGTGGGTGCGCGGCGAAAAGTTGCGGCTGCATCGCATCAACGCGCCGGAGTTGCACGGGCGCTCCGCCAAACGCGGCCGCGCGGCGCGCGATCATCTCAAGTTGCTTGTCGAGGGAAAAGAAGTCCTGCTGCAGACCATCAAAGATCGCCGCGAGAAATACGGGCGTTACCTCGCCGAAATCTGGCTGGAGCAACCCAACGCTGCCGGGCTCAACGTGAACGACGCGCTAGTCGCCGCTGGTCACGCCCGCTTCCAAGATTACTGAACCACTCATCATGCACTCACTCCTTCGTTCGCTATTTGTCGTCGTGACTCTCGCGGCACTGTCGGTCGCTGCGGCTGCGCCCGCGCCGCGCCTGCCGAACGTCATCGTCATCTTCTGCGACGACCTTGGCTATGCGGACATCGGGCCGTTCGGTTGCAAAGCTTACACCACGCCGCATTTGGACCGCATGGCAAAGGAAGGTCGTAAGTTCACCAACTTCCATGTGTCGCAGGCCGTCTGCTCGGCGTCACGCATGGCGCTGCTCACGGGTTGTTACAACAACCGCGTGGGCATCCATGGCGCGCTTGGACCCGGATCACGCATCGGCATTCACGCGGACGAAATGACGATGGCCGAGGTCTTCAAGCAAAAGGGTTACGCGACCGGTATGGCAGGCAAATGGCATCTGGGTCATCAACAGCAGTTCCTTCCGGTGCGGCACGGCTTCGACGAATACTTCGGCCTGCCATACTCGAATGACATGTGGCCGCATCATCCCGAAGCGAAGAAAGGTAGCTACCCGACGCTCCCGCTCATCGAAGGCGACAAAGTGATCGACGCCGACGTCACGCCCGACGAGCAGCCCAACCTCACCACGTGGTATACCGAGCGCGCAGTGAAATTCATCGAGCGCAACAAAGACCGCCCGTTCTTCTTCTACCTCGCGCACTCGATGCCGCACGTGCCGATTTTTGTGAGCGACAAGTTCAAAGGCAAATCCGGTGCGGGACTTTACGGCGACGTGATTCAGGAGATTGACTGGTCCGTCGGCCAAGTGCTCGACACGTTGAAGAAGCACAAGCTCGACGACAACACGCTCGTCGTTTTCACCAGCGACAACGGCCCGTGGCTGAGCTACGGCACGCACGCCGGCAGCGCTGGGCCATTGCGCGAAGGCAAAGGCACCGCGTGGGAAGGTGGCACGCGCGTGCCGTGCGTGATGCGTTGGCCGGGCAAACTTCCCGCCGGCACGAGCAGCGGTGAGATGCTCATGACCATTGATCTGCTGCCGACCTTCGCCAAGCTCATCGGTGCGAAACTCCCCGCGCACAAGATTGACGGCCTCGACGTGTGGCCGCTGCTCGCTGGAGAAAAGGGCGCGAAAAATCCACACGCCGCCTACTGGAGTTACTACGCGCAAAACGAACTGCAGGCCATGTTCAGCGCCGACGGCCGGTGGAAACTGACGCTTCCACACGGCTACCGCACCCTCGCCGACCGCGCAGGCGGCAAGGGCGGCATTCCAGCGCGATACGAGAACGTGAAGATCGCACAACCGCAGCTCTACGACCTGCACGCCGACGTGGGCGAAAAGACTGATGTGGCATCCTCAAACCCGGCGGTGGTTCAGCAACTACTCGTCCTAGCGGAAAAGGCGCGAGAAGAACTCGGTGACTCACTCACCCAACGCAAAGGCAGCGGCGTGCGCGACGTGGGCCGGTTGGCCGACGAGAAATGATTTCACGAACAGATGAACCGCAGAAAGATCTTCCAGCCAATCGTCCTTTATCACGCCGCCCTCTCTGTTTATCCTGCAGCCCGTCTGCGGCTCTCTTTAATCTGATAAGCGCATGCCATCGATGAAAATCACCCCCGTCATCGCCCTACTCCTCGCGCTCACTAACATCTTCTTCGCCGCTGATGCGCCGGCGAAAAAACTCAGTGATCAGCCGAATGCCAAGGCGGTCGTAACCAAGAAGGCGCAGGCGCCCGTCGCGTATCCTGATCACTCGAACCTGCTCGTCGTGAGGGACGCAAGTGGTGCTGAGCGCGCCGTGAAGACAAAGGCGGATTGGGCCGAGCGCGTCGCCCACATCCGCGCCGGAATGCAGCAGGCGATGGGCCCGCTCCCCGAGCCCGCGCGGCGCGTGCCGCTCGAAGTTGAAGTCGTTGGCGAGGAGCGCACGGAGAAATATCTGCGGCGCAAGGTACGCTTCACACCCGAGCCCGGCGACCGCGTGCCAGCGTGGCTGCTCATTCCCCACTCGCTGCCTGCTGGCGGCAAAGCGCCCGCGATGCTTTGCCTCCACCAAACCATAGGCATCGGCAAGAACGAGCCCGCGGGCCTCGGCGGCCAGAAGTCGCTGCACTACGCGCACGAACTGGCCGAGCGCGGCTATGTCTGTCTCGTGCCGGATTACCCGTCCTTCGGCGAGTATCCTTACGACTTCAAGAAGCAAGGCGCGCACTACGCCAGCGGCTCGATGAAAGCCATCTGGAACAACCTCCGTGCCGTGGACCTGCTCGAGGCGTTGCCGCAGGTGGACGCGCGCCGCATCGGCGTCATCGGCCACTCGCTCGGCGGACACAACTCCCTTTTCACCGCCGTGTTCGACGAACGGCTCCGGGCGGTTGTGTCGAGCTGTGGCTTCACGCCCTTCCACGACTACTACGGCGGCAAGGTTGCCGGTTGGACGAGCGACCGCTACATGCCGCGCATCCGCGATGTTTACCAAAACAACGCGGACAAGCTGCCGTTCGACTTCTACGAAATCCTCGGTGCACTCGCGCCGCGCGGCTTCTTCTCGAACTCACCGGTGCGCGACAGCAACTTCGACATCGGCGGCGTGCGGAAGGCCTTCGCCAAAGCAGCAGACATCTACGCGCTTCACGACGAGCCCGCGCGCCTGAAGCTCGCCACGCCCGACGCCCCCCATGACTTCCCCGAGGCGGAGCGGAAGGCGGCCTACGCGTGGCTTGATGAAGTGCTGAAGTGAGCTGCGCGCCACGCCGCTAAGGTGACAACTTCGGGGTGTTAAAGAGAACTCCAACCTGCCAAACTTTCGTCTATGAAAATCTACTTTGCCATCGCTGCCGCGCTTTACCTGCCCTTCGCTCCAACCACCTTCGCCGCTGACGCACCAGCGAAGAACCCTGCCGACACGACCAAGGCCAAGGCGGCCGCCAAGAAGACCGAGCCCGTCGCGCAGCCCAAGCCCACCGCCGCGAATGTCGCCTACGGCAAGCACGAGCGGCAGGTGCTCGATTTCTGGAAGGCGGATTCGGACAAGCCCACGCCACTGCTCTTTTTC
Source organism: Akkermansia muciniphila (assembly GCA_945900775.1). Classification (GTDB taxonomy): domain Bacteria; phylum Verrucomicrobiota; class Verrucomicrobiia; order Limisphaerales; family SIAT01; genus SIAT01. The sequence continues at coordinate 6,926 of CAMDJP010000045.1, forward strand.
ATCCACGGCGGCGGCTGGCAGGGCGGCGACAAGAACCGCACGGGCGGCATCGAAAACTATTTGAAGGCCGGCATTTCCGTCGTCGCCATCAATTACCGCTACATCGTGCAGGCCACTGCCGACGGCGTGGTGCCGCCGGTGAAAGGCCCGTTGCACGACGCCGCGCGCGCGCTCCAGTTCGTCCGCAGCAAGGCGAAGGAGTGGAACATCGACAAGCAACGCATCGGTGCCAGCGGCGGCAGCGCCGGGGCGTGTTCCTCGCTCTGGCTCGCGTTCCACGCCGACCTCGCGGACCCGAAGAGCGCGGACCCCATCGCGCGGGAATCCACGCGGCTCTGGTGCGCAGCGGTCCTCGGCGCGCAGACCACGCTCGACCCGCAGCAGATGAAGGACTGGACGCCCAACAGCAAATACGGCGGGCACGCCTTCGGCTTCAAGGGCGACGCCGAGAAGAAGCTCTCGCAGTTCGACGAGTTCCTGGCCAAGCGCGACACGATTCTGCCGTGGATCGCCGAGTATTCCCCCTACGCCCTCGTCACGTCCGATGACCCGCCCATCTGGCTCGGCTACAACGCCCCTCCAGAACTCGGCAAGGAACAGAAAGACCCGACGCACACCGCGAACTTCGGCCTGAAGCTGCAAGAGCACTGCAAGAAGAACGGCGTGGCCTGCGAATTGTTCTATGCCGGCGCGAAAGACGCCAAGCACGCCACCGCCCAAGAATACCTCATCGCGACGCTGAAGGCTTCGAAGAAATGAGACCATGAACGACCATCGCATCGCGGTTGCAATCGCTCGCCTTCGTGGGTCGGGTCGCTGAGTTTGGGTCGTTAGGCCGCTGCGCACGCCATGAATACTACAGCATCATCTAGACGGTTGTTCTTGGTCACAGGCATCTTCGCGGTAGCTTGTGCTCCGGCCATTCTTCTCGCAGAGCGTTTCCACTGGCCACAGTCTCCGTTTCATGTGGCACAGTTTTTCTCCGTATTGTTTTGCTTGCCGGCGAGTATGGTTTTCCTTTCGGCCACGAGAGGCTCACGATTTGGAGGCGAGAGATGGTTCGCCACGGTCGCAGCTTCGCTGTGTAGTCTGTGGTTGGCGTTTGTTGCGTATGTTGTTCTAACTTTTGATTTGAGCGGGATGTGAGTATGAAGATGTATAAGTTGATTCATCGAGGCGTTCCACTTTCACCCCGACGCATTTATAGTCGTCGATTAGGTAACCCGGGGCGTAGTTGCATCGGGAGGCTTTGACTCCGAGAGCTCTAAGCATGCGCTGCAACGAGCCCAGCCATCGCGTCGCGGTTGCAATCGCACGCCTGCCGCACCGCCGTTGGAAGCGAGCCATTGACCCAGTCGTGAAATCTCTCCTGCATTTCCTCTCGGCCGCCGTTCTCCTCGCCTCGCTCGCAACGCTGCCGGCCGCCGAGGTGCCGCAGTCCGTCCCCGAGTTGTGGGCGGACTTCGACCCGCGCAAGGAACCGCTGGAGTCCGAGGTCATCCGCGAGTGGAAGACGAACGGCATGGTGCTGCGCTCGGTGCGGTTCCGCGTCGGCACGTTCAAGGGCAAGCCTGCGCGGCTCGCGGCCTTCTACGGCTTTGCCGAAGGCACGAAGTCGAAGCTCCCCGCCGTGATGCACATCCACGGTGGTGGGCAGCGAGCGAATCTCGACGAGGTGAAGGCACTCGTCGGCCGTGGCTACGCCGCGCTCTCCGTGAATTGGGGCGACCGTGAGATGGAATACGCACAGCCGGGCGATGCCAATACCGACTGGGGCGCGGTGGACCCGACGCAACTGAACGTGCCCGGCTACTCCACGCTGTTACCGGGGCCGAAGCAGTTCTTCACGGACCGCGAGCATCCCAAGAACAACAACTGGTATCTGCTCACGCTCGGTTGTCGGCGCGGGCTGACGTTTCTCGAACAGCAGCCCGAGGTGGACGCTGCTCGGCTCGGCATTCATGGCTATTCGATGGGCGGGAACCTCACGATGTATGTCGCCGGCACCGATGCGCGTGTGCGCGCCGCTGTCCCCGCCGTCGGCGGTCAGGGTTGGCGCTGGGAGCCGCACGCTTTCACCGGTGGCACCGCCCCGCCGCAGAACTCTATCAAGGGCGATGTCGAGGTGTTCCGCCGGACGTTGAGCTTCGAGAGTTACGCGCCGCTCATTCGCTGCCCGGTGCTGCATCGCAGCGCGGTGAACGATTTCCACGGCTGGATGGATGACGTGTATCGCACGGACGCGCTCATCGTAGGCCAGCCGGTGCGCCACGCGTGGTCGCCGCACTTCAACCACCGCCTCTCGCCCGAGGTCGCCATCACGATGCCGCTTTGGCTGGACCACTTTCTCAAAGGCGGTCCCGCGCTGCCGGAGACTCCCGCGAGCGAACTCCTGCTCAAGTCCGTCGATGGCATCCCGCAGCTTCGCGTCACGCCGAAGTCCATATGGCCCATCATGCGCTGCGACATCTACTACAGTCTCGACTCCGACCCGCGCGCGCGTTTCTGGCGGAGCGCGAATGCGACGCGCGCGGGCGACACCTTCACGGCGAAGCTGCCGCTGCCGTCCGCGGATGGCCCGGTCTTCGCGTTTGCGAATGTGTTTTATCAGTTGCCCAAGCCCGAGTCGTTCGCGCTGCCGGGTTTACCCAAGGAGATTCGCGAAGTCTGCCTCAGCACCACACTGCATTGCGCTGCTCCGGCGGAATTGCGCGCCGCCAGCGTGAAGGCCGCCGACGCGCCGAGCACGCTCCTCGACGACTTCGCCCACGGCTGGCGGGACTGGTATCAACTCAATGCCAACAACCGTGAGCATTGGCAGCACTGGACGCGCAAGGTCACCGACCCGAAGTGGCGCGGCCCGGACGGCTCGCGTCTGGCGCTCACGCTGCGCGTCGCCGAGGCCAACCGCATGACCATCGTCGTCGTGGAGAACGAGTGGCGCAGCTACCGCGGCCCGCGCCGGACTTACGTCTTGGATGTCGACCTGCGCGGCTCGGCGGAAGCGCAGACGTTGACGTTCGCCCTCGGCGACTTCCGCAGCACCGCCGACAGGATGCCACTGAAATCCTGGAGCCAGCTCGACCTCCTCGGCTTCAGCGCGCAGCTTGAAAAATCCGTGCAGCCCTCGACACCGCGCCGCTGGTCGGGCACGGTGCCGGAGTTCCTGAGAGTGGAGTGGAAGTAGAACTGCCCGTTCTGAAGATGAAATCGAAACTGCTCACCTGCCTTCTAAGCACCCTTGTCACCGGCCTCTTCGCCGCCGAGAAACCGCTGCTCCGCGCCGGAGCCGCCACTGTGGACATCACGCCGCGCGAGTTTCCGCTGAACATGCCCGGCGGTTTCAGCGCGAACATGGCGACCAACGCTTACGATCCCTTGCACGCCCGCGCGCTCGTGCTCGACGACGGCGCGACGACGTTGGCGATGGTTGTGGTGGACAATCTCGGCGCTTCCCCCGAAGTGATCGAGGAAGCCAAAGCGCTCGCTGCGCAGCGCACGAAAATCCCTCGCAACCGAATCCTCGTCGCCTCCACGCACACGCACAGTGCGCCTTCATCGAACACCAAGACCGGGCGCGCCCCGGAGGTGGCGTATCGGCAGGTCATCCTCAACGGCATCGCCGAGTCCATCGTCCGCGCGCACGCCGCGTTGCGGCCCGCGATGGCTGGCGCAGCGGCGCACCCATTGCCCGAAGAGGTGTTTAACCGCCGCTGGTTTCTCAAGCCCGGCAAGATGCCCGTCAATCCCTTCGGCCAACTCGACACGGTGAAGATGAATCCGGGCACCACCCCCGATGTGATTGACCGGCCCGCCGGCCCCATCGATCCCGCCGTCACCATCCTTTCCGTGCAGGACGCCCGTCGCCGTCCGCTTGCGCTGTGGGCAAACTACTCGCTGCACTACGTCGGCGGGATGCCGCCCGCGCAAGTCTCCGCCGATTACTTCGGCGAATTCGCGCGCGTGATGCCCGCGCGTTTTCGTGCGGACACCAACTTTGTCGCTATGCTTTCCAACGGCGCTTCCGGCGACATCAACAACATTCCCTTTGGCATCTCCCGTCCGCCGCGCGAACCGTTCGAGCAAATCCGCCTCGTCGCCGCCAAGACTGCCGACGCCGCGTGGCATGCTGGCCGGAAGATTGAGACCCACAAACCCGACACGCGACTGGGCATGGTGCAGCGCGAGGTCACGTTGAAATACCGCCGGCCCATCGCCGCGCAAATCGCTGCCGCCCGCGCCGTGCTCGCTGTGAAAGACCCGGCCGAACAGGAGAAACTCCCGCGCCTGGCTGATTCCTACGCGCGCAGCACCCTCGCCGCAGCCGAGCGCAAGGAAGACACCCTCACCGTGACACTGCAGGCGTTGCGCATCGGCGACCTCGGCATCTGCGCCATCCCTTTCGAGACGTTCGTCGAAATCGGCTTGGAATTAAAACAACGCAGCCCCTTCCCGCTCACGATGGTCATCGGTCTGGCCAACGGCCGCTACGGCTACCTGCCCACACCCGAACACCACAAACTGGGCGGCTACGAAACATGGCTCGGTACTAACATCGTGCAGGAAGACTCCTCCGTGATTCTCACGAAACATCTGCTCGAGATGCTGACTGAATTGCACCGCGCCAACTGAATCTTTTCCATACCACCATGAAAACATTACTTCTCCTTGCCGCTATTTTTTCCCTGACGACGACCAAGGCCACAGCCGCCCTGCTTTCCAGGGAACTGCCAAACTTCATCGTCATTCTCGTGGATGACCTTGGCCGGCACGATCTCGGCTGTTACGGAAGCAAGTTTCATCAGACGCCGAACCTCGACCGACTCGCCGCGCAGGGGATGCGCTTCACGCAGGCGTACTCGGCTTGCACCGTCTGCTCGCCCACGCGCGCGGCGCTGCTAACGGGCAAGTATCCGGCGCGCCTGCATGTGACGGACTGGATTGCGGGTCACAAGCGTCCACAAGCTAAGCTCAAGGTGCCGGACTGGACAATGCACCTGCCCGCGAGCGAACGAACCATCGCTGCGTCGTTGAAGTCCGCTGGCTATGCCACGGTGAGCATCGGCAAGTGGCATCTCGGTGGGCCGGAGTTCGCACCGGAGAAGTTCGGCTTCGACATGAACCTCGGCGGTGCGAGCAGGGGCCAGCCGACGAGCTATTTTAGCCCGTATAAGATTGCGACGCTTCCCGATGGACCGGAGGGCGAATATCTCACCGACCGCGAGGCGGCCGAGGCGGTGAAGTTCATCGAGTCGAACAAGGACAAACCGTTCTTCATTTATCTACCCCACCACGCCGTTCATACGCCGCTGCAGGCGAAGAAGGAGGTCGTCGAGAAATATCGCGCGCGCATCAAGCCGGGCAGCGGCCAGACCAACGCCGTGTACGCGGCGCTCCTCGAGAGCGTGGACGATAGTGTCGGGCGCATCGTGGCGAAACTCGAGGAGTTGAAGCTGGCCGAGCGCACGGTAATCCTCTTCACGGGCGACAACGGCGGGCTTATCGGCCCAACCTCGAACACGCCGCTGCGTGCCGGCAAAGGCTCGGTGTACGAGGGCGGCGTGGCGGTGCCGCTGATCGTTCGCTGGCCGGGCGCCATCGCCGCTGGCAGCGTGAACACGACGCCGGTGATCAGTGCGGACTTCGCGCCGACGTTGCTCGCGATGGCAGGGGCCAAACTCGTACCGGGCCAGATTTTCGATGGCGTGAACCTCGAGCCTCTCCTTAAGGGCGGCACGAACGTGTCACGTCCGCTCTTCTGGCATTACCCGCACTATCATCCCGGCGGCGCGACCCCGTACGGTGCGGTGCGCGACGACGACCTGCGACTCATCGAGTTCTACGAGACCGGACGCCTGGAGTTGTATGATTTGAAAACCGACCCGCGCGAGTCGAAGAACCTCGCCATGGATCAGCCCGATAAAGCGGTGGCATTGCAGAAGAAACTCGACGCGTGGCGGCGAAGCGTGGGCGCGCAGATGCCGATGCCCAACCCCAGCTATCGTCCGAATCCGCAGAGCGCCGACGGTAGCATCCTGCTCCACTCGCGCGCGGCGGATATCTACGGCGCGATGCTTCGTTACGAGCCAGAGCCGCACAAGAACACCCTCGGCTACTGGACCAAGAAGGAGGACTGGGGGAGTTGGGATTTTACCGTGGAGAAACCAGGCGCGTTCACGCTCGAGGTGCTGCAGGGCTGCGGGAAGGGGAGCGGCGGCGCGGAGGTGGAGTTCGCGATTGGGGAGCAGAAGCTGACGATGACCGTGCAGGACACAGGCCATTTTCAGAACTTTATCCCGCGCGAACTCGGCAAGGTGAAGGTCGAGAAAGCCGGCGTGTACACGCTCACCGTGAAACCGAAAACTAAGCCAGGCGTGGCGGTGATGGACCTGCGTCAGGTGACGCTCAAGCCAGCAAAGTGAGGCGGGCGTTAGCGGCGACGATGAGTCGCTGCTGAAAAAGAAAAGAGACGGCGCAAGGCCGTCTCTTTCTGTTAAGCGATTAGTCGGTCGCGTGAAGCGTCTGATCAGTTCACGTAGATCAACTCGTTGGTCTGCAGGAGGGCCTGCGCGAATCTTTCCCAAGCATCCATCGTGGTCTTACCGCCGGTGCGCTCGGACTGCTTGGTGACGTACTCGAGGGCGAGCTTGATTTCGTCGGCTGTGGGCGGGCGCTGGAAAGCGAGGCGGTAGAGTTGGCGCACCTTCTCAGCTGGCTCGGAGAGCTTATCCAACTCGGAACGGTGAGCGAGGTTCTTCGCCTGCGAGATGGCGAGCGGGCTGTTCATCATGAAGAGCGCCTGCTGCGGCACGGTGGTGTTATAGCGCTGCGAGCTGGTCATGTCCGGGTTCGCGAAATCGAATGTGCGGAAGAGCTCGGGCAGTTCACGGCGGTCTACGAGGCCGTAGAGCGTGCGGCGGGTGGTGTCCAGAGAGAGGACGTCCACCGGACGGCCGCCGAGGGTGTGGTCGAGCTTGCCGCCGACTATGAGAAGGGTGTCGCGCAGCGCCTCGAAGTCGAGCCGTTGCAGGTTCTGTTTCCAAAGCAGGCTGTTGGTGGGGTCCCGCTTGGCGTACACGTCGTCGTTCACGGTGCTCTGTTGGTAGACGCTCGAAAGCATGATCTGTCGGTGGAGTTTCTTGAGCGACCAGCCGTTGCCCACGAACCACGTGGCCAAATGATCGAGTAACGCGGCGTGGGTCGGCTTCTCGGCGCGCAGGCCGAAGTCGCTCGCGGAGTTGACGAGGCCTTCGCCGAAGTGCCATTGCCAGACACGGTTCACGATGACGCGCGCGGTGAGCGGGTTGTCGGGGCTCGCGATGGACTTGGCTAAATCGAGTCGACCGGAGCCATCCTTGAATGGCTCGCGCTTCTCGCCGGAGAGAACCTCGAGGAACTGGCGCGGAACGACTGGGCCGCGGTTGCTCGGCTCGCCACGGAAGAGCACCGCGGAATCGCGGGGCGCACCGAGGTCATCCAACGCCATCGCACGGACGGGCGCACCGGAATGCGTGCTGTCCAGGGTGACGATTTTGTTACGGATCGTCTGCAGGCGATTCTGAAATTGGGCACCTCCGACGCCAAGTAGCCGAGGCAAGTCGCGCTCGGCGACCTGCATCGGCGAATTTTCACCGTAGATAATCTGTCGCAACGCCTCTCGATCCTTGTCCGGTAATCCGGGCGGCAGCGCAGCGACCTGAATAATCGGCTCGTCGGTCACCCCTTTCTTGGTCTTGGTAGCTTTAGTGGCCTTCGCCATCTTGCTCTTAGGCTGCTTGTTCTCGCTGGCCTTGATCGCGGCCTGCCACGCCTCGTCCACTTCCTTGAAGACCGCGGAATAAATAACGGCGACATCCTTCATCGACTTCGGCTCAGCACCGTCGAAGGCCTTCGCGATGACAGGATTCACCGGACGAGCCGCGTCCTTGTTCGCCGCGATGCGGGTGGCGAGCTCTTTGGCCTTGGCGGCGAAGTCATCTGCCGGCAATTGGCCGAACGTGAAGAACGGGGTAAACACAGGGTGCGGCTTACCCGCAAGCTCCCGGAGACTGGCGCCCCAGTTGGCGAGCAGCGTGGCGTCGAGACTTTTATTACGCGCGAGGGTGGCGAAGTTTGCCCCTGCGACGGAGGGCTTGGCGACCTTGCCCGGCCGACCTGAGTCATTCCCCTTCATTTGCTGCCGGAACTCGAGGATGGCGAGCAGGTACTCCCCAATCTTCGCGCGCTGCGGCGCGAGGGCGGTCGCCGATTCGGTCTCGATGAACCGCTTCAATTCTCTCTCCACGGCAGCAATCTGCTCGAGGTAACTCTTGTAGTCGGGCGTATTCTTGTTGTCCGCGAGCACGGGGAGTCTCTCCGGTTCGTAGCTGCTAGCGAAGATGCCGTGCAGCGAATAGTAATCTTTGATGGGGATGGGGTCGAACTTGTGGTCGTGGCAGCGGGCGCACGCGGCAGTGAGACCGAGGAAGCCCTGTGTGACAACGTCGATGCGGTCATCGATGACGTCGTTGGCGTTGCCCATGAAACGCTTGCCAACGGTGAGGAAGCCGAGCGCGGCCAGTGCGCTATTGTCCTCGCTCTTCGGCAGGCGGTCGGCAGCAATCTGCTCTAGGATGAAACGATCGAAGGGCAGGTCCTTATTGAACGCGTTGATCACGTAGTCGCGGTAGGTCCACGCGTAGGGATAGCGCGGGTCGCCACGATTATTGCGGTCGCCTTTGGTGTCGGCGTAGCGAGCCACGTCGAGCCAGTGGCGGCCCCAGCGCTCGCCGTAGTGGGGCGAGGAAAGCAGGCGGTCGATGACCTTCGCAAAGGCGTTCGTCGAGTTATCGCGCAGGAATTCGTCCACCTCTTCTGGCGTGGGCGGAAGGCCGGCGAGGTCGTACGAGGCGCGGCGGATGAGCGTGCGCTTGTCCACGGACGGCGCGGGCTTCATCCCGTTCTCCTGCAGCTTGGCGAGAACGAAGGCATCAATCGGCGTCTGCACCCACTTGTCCTTCACGGTGGGGGCGGCGGCCTTGGAGACTGGCTGGTAGGCCCAGTGCGTCTTCACCTTCGCGGGGTCGTAGAGAATCTTGGAGACCAGCTTGCCGGTGGCGACGCGCGGATCGGGCGCGCCCATCTTGATCCACGCCTCGAAGTCAGCGACCTGCGCGGAGGTAAGTTTTTCGCCCTTGGTCGGCATCGAGAGGTTCTTGTCCTTGCCACTGATGGCCTTGATGAGAAGGCTCTTCTCGGGCTGGCCCGGAACGATCGCCGGGCCAGAATCGCCGCCGGAGAGGAGCGCGGTGCGGGTGTCGACCTGCAGGCCGCCCTTCACTTTGCTTTCACGGCTGTGGCACTCGTAACACTTGCCGGCGAGCACTGGGCGGATCTTCTTCTCGAAGAACTCGAGCTGAGCGGGTGTGGGCTTGGGTTCCTCGGCGCGCAGCAGAGCGGGCAGGGCGATCAAGGCCAGCAGGACAATCGGCGTCTTCTTCATAATCATTTGTCTCCGAAAACAGGAATCGGTTTGCCCACAGAGGCAAACCGATTCGCGTGAGCCAGTTGCCTCGGCGGTCCAGCGTTAGGCGATGAGGTTCTTCACCACGTTGCCGTACACGTCGGTCAAACGGAAATTACGACCGTTGTAATTGTAGGTCAGCTTCTCGTGATCGAAGCCAAGCAGCGCGAGGATGGTCGCGTGCAGATCGTGCACGTGCACCTTGTCCTGCACCGCATTGTAGCCGAACTCGTCGGTCGCGCCGTGGACGATGCCGCCCTTGACGCCGCCGCCAGCGAGCCAGCCGCTGAAACCCCGGTTATGGTGGTCACGACCCGGCTCGGCGCGGCCGCCGCGGTCGTGGCGCGGGGTGCGGCCGAATTCGCCGCCCCAGACAATCAGGGTATCATCGAGCATGTTGCGCTGCTTCAGGTCGGCGATGAGGCCGGCGATCGGCTTATCCACCTCGTCGGCCTTGCGGCGGGCGTTCTTGGCGATGTCGGAGTGGTGATCCCAGCCGCCGTGCCAGACCTGCACGAAACGGACGCCCTTCTCCACGAGACGGCGAGCGGTGAGCATCTGACGAGCCATCGGCGTGTCGCCGTAAAGCGCCTTGGTGGCGGCCGATTCCTTACTGATGTCGAAGGCATCCGTGGCGTCGGTCTGCATCTTGAAGGCCAGCTCGTAGGACTGGATGCGCGCCTCGAGATCTGCCTCGCGCTTGAGGTTCTCGGCATGCTTCTCGTTAAGCTTCTGGAGCAGGTCGAGCTGCTCGCGCTGCTCGGCCAGCGGCAGGTGATAGTTGCGGATGTTCTGGATAATCTTCTCAATATTACCGCCCGCCTGCTGCACCGGTGTGCCCTGGTAGGCGCCCGGCAGGAAGGCCGAGCGATAATTCTGCGAACCGCCGAGGCCCGAGCCGAGGGCGACGAAGCCGGGTAGGTTCTGATTCTCCGTGCCGAGACCGTAGAGCACCCACGAGCCGAGCGACGGCTTCACGAGCCGGCCGGAACCGGTGTTCATCATCACCGTGGCGAACTCGTGCGAAGGGATGTCCGTGTGCAGCGAGCGGACAATCGCCATATCATCGATGTGCTTGCCGAGGTTCGGGAAAATCTCGCTGACCTCGATGCCGCTCTTGCCCATCTTGGTGAACTTGAAGGGGGACGGCAGCGGCGTACCACCGATGAGGTCGACCTTCTTGTCGGCGTACTTCGCCATGCCCGGCTTCGGATCCCACGTATCGAGGTGCGTCGGTCCGCCCTGCGCGAAGATGTGGATGACGTGCTTGGCCTTGGCCGGGAAATGCGGCTGGCGGGGCGCCAACGGGTTGGCACCGGCGGCCTGCAGATTGCCGGAAAGGCTCTCGCCGAGCAGCGACGCCATGCTCAGGCCGGCGAAGCCCATACCGAAGCGGTTCAGGAAGCCGCGACGCGTTTGGAAAAAGTCCTGCGCTTGGGGGCGATGCTGTTCGATATTCATAAGTTTCCTCAGTTACCTTATCTACTGCTTAGGGTCGCACGAGGCTGCCTAAATGCTTCTTCAAACGCAACCCCGGTTTTTCACACTTTTCACAATCCGACTCCCGCGCCAAACCCTTGCGCTGTAAGGATGGACGTCGCG
>CAMDJP010000046.1 GCA_945900775.1 Akkermansia muciniphila
TTCCTATCAGTTGGAGCAGAGAGGCTGCTTTACACCGAGTCGCGTGCTCACTCCGCCACTTCGTAAAGTATGTCGCCAAGTTCTCCTCGCTTTTCCCCGACACCGATAGCTATGTTGCGGTGACACATTTCCTGAGTTCACATGCATCACGCTGATCGAGACCAAGCTTATGCGACTAACCATGCGCTGCACCCAACCCCGCCATCGGCCTCCTGTTGGCAATCAGGCGCCGCAGTGGGCGGGGTGGGTGAGCTTGGGTCGTTCGATCTAACGTCGCATGAAAAAGAACATCATTCTCGTTCTCACTGTCGTTGCGGCCCTGATCGGCGGGGCGGTTGGCAAGACAGTCGTGAAGTCCATGTTCGACCGTAAGGCATCCGTCTCCTATGACCAAGTGCTTGTGGAGACTTCCAAAAGAATCAACGCGACGCTACCCATGCACGTTGACAAGGAAACTCGCATGGACTCGACCGTGGCCGGGCCAGGCAATCGCCTTACTTATCTTTACACGCTGGTCAATCTGTCGAGTGATGACCTCGATTCAGCCACGTTCATCAAGAATATGAGGCCTCAGTTGATTCAAGGTTACCGGACTAGTCCGAGCATGGCTGCCTTTCGGGAAAGGCAGGTAGAGTTGCACTATCACTACCGTGACAAGAACGGAAATGTCGTCGCTGCGATTGTCGTGTCACCAAAGGATTTCTGATCGAACAAGACGGTCCAGCGAACGGGAGCCAGCCGTTTCGCTCAGAGACAGATCGAACATCACCGACGGCTGGCTCCCGTCGCTGACCTTTGCGTTAGGCCGCCAAGCCACGTCACCACCATGAAAGAAGCCCTCAAGAACATCGGAAGCATCGCCCTCGGAATTGCCATCTTCGTCGGTCTCATCGTGCTTGCCGTGTTCTTTATCAAGGGCGGCGTCTGGTTGAGCGAGCGGCTACTACCCATCCTTTCAGTCGTTTCTGGGTTTGCATTCTTGGCGTGCCTTTTCGTGCTCGTGCCACTTGCCGTGTTCCATCCGACGAGAGGATTTGCGGGCGTCGGCCTATTCATCGCCTCCTACATTTTCGGCGCGTCAGCGTGGATGACAGGCTTGCTTCTGACTTACACTCTTTGGGGGTTGGTCGCCGTTTTTGTCGGTCTGTTTTTATTCGGCGTCGGCGTCATCCCGCTTGCTTTACTCGCCACGCTCTTCAAGGGTTTGTGGTCGCCGTTTTTCGGACTGCTGCTGATGGTTGTCGCTACTTATGGCAGTCGCTTTATGGCCACCTACGTCATTCAGAAGTATGAAGACACCAACTTGGCGGCCTAACCATGCGCTGCAGCGAACCCGCGCCGGACTGGTCATGATTGCCACCGGATTCAGTCGGGTGGCAAGTTCCTAGTTGAGTAGCCGATGGCGAATCGATATTCTCCCTGAACCGCGCAGCGTCCAGAAAGCAAATTCATATCAGCACTGCTCAAGTAGTCGCTCACCGATAAATGTCCACAAGGAAGACCACGGCTTCGCCCTTGCCGGCATTTACTATCGCGTGCGACACATCGGCTCGATAGCTCGCGGAGTCCCCGGGGTTGAGCGTCTCGGCGTCGTCCCCCGACTCCACTCGTACCCGGCCCTTCTGGACCGTGATGAACTCGCGGGTGCCTTCGAAGTGCGGCGCGCTGCGCAACGCTCCGTTGGCCTGCAACTGCACTTCGTAAAACTCCACGTCTTTCTCCAAGTTCAGCGGCGAGAGCGTGCGGATGCGGCAGGCCTTGTCCGAGCGGTAGTGAAATGCGTGGTCATCCGCGCGGATGACGCTGACGGCGGAGGCCGCGCCGGGCATTTCGAGTAAGTCTCCCAGCCCCATGCCAAACGCCTGCGCAATGCGCAGCGTGACAGCGAGCGTGGGGTTAGCTTCTTCGCGCTCAATCTGGCTCAACATGGACCGGCTCACACCACTCGCGTTCGCGAGCACCTCTAGCGACCAACCGCGTGCGGTGCGCAGGTTCTTCACGCGCGTGCCAAGGTGGCGGTTGATGGCTTCGACGGGCGGATGGGCGGCGGGTTTTCGGGTTTTGGGCGTGGCAGGCATGTTGTTCGATATACCGGAATTTCCTCTTGCATACCGGAACCCGGTGTCTAGCATATCGGAAATTGTCTCCGGCATACTGGATGCCTGAGTTGCTGCCCGCAAGCCGAATTACCATGAAAGCTCTCGTCAAGCGTCACGCCGCCCCCGGTCTCTGGCTGGAGGATGTCCCCGTCCCCGTGCCCGGCATCAACGATGTGCTCATCCGCGTCCACAAGACCGGCATCTGCGGCACTGACCTGCATATTTATAAATGGGATGCATGGGCGCAGAAGACCATCCCAGTGCCGATGGTCGTCGGCCACGAGTTCGTCGGCGAGGTGGTCGAGATCGGTGCGAATGTCTCGGACTTTCACCTCGGCGAGGTGGTCAGCGCGGAAGGTCACGTAGTCTGCGGACGCTGTCGGAACTGCCTCGCGGGCCGACGGCACCTGTGCAAGGACACCTCGGGCATCGGGGTGAACCGGCCCGGCGCGTTCGCCGAGTTCATCTCTGTGCCCATGACCAACGTGTGGCATCACCGTACGGACATCGACCGCGACGTGGCGGCGATTTTCGACCCCTTCGGCAACGCGGTCCACACCGCCCTTTTCTTCGACCTGCTCGGCGAGGACGTGCTGGTCACGGGCGCGGGACCGATTGGCATCATGGGCGCAGCAGTCGCCAAGCACGCCGGCGCGCGCTTTGTGGTCATCACCGACGTGAACGACTACCGGCTCAACCTTGCGAAGCAGATGGGCGCGGACGTGGCGGTGAACGTGTCCCGCGAGAACCTGCGGGATGTACAGCAGCGGCTCGGCATGAAGGAGGGCTTCGACGTAGGCTTGGAGATGTCCGGCAGCCCAGCGGCCTTCCGCGACATGATTGACCAGATGTGCCACGGGGGAAAAATCGCGATGCTCGGCATTCCTACGGAGCCGATGGCGATTGATTGGAACAAGGTGATTTTTAACATGCTCACCGTCAAAGGTATTTACGGCCGCGAAATGTACGAGACGTGGTACAAGATGACCGTCATGCTGGAAAGCGGGCTGGACATCCGACCGGTCATCACGCATCGATTCCATTACACGGAGTTTGAGAAGGGCTTCGACGCGATGAAGTCGGGTAACTCAGGCAAAGTGATTCTCGACTGGCGATGAAAGAAACCGAACGGAGTGATGAAGTAATGCAGTAATCGTCCGTTGATAATTCCTCCAACCACCACTCCAATACTCGAACACTCCAGACCTCTCCTTCTCCATGCTCAGCCCCTTCCAAGACCACGTCACTGGCCAACTCTCCGCCATCCGCGCCGCCGGCACTTACAAGCGCGAGCGCGTCATCCTTACGCCGCAGGGCACGAGCATCCGCGTCGCCGACGGTCAGCCGGTGCTGAACCTGTGTGCGAACAATTACCTTGGTCTCGCGCAGCATCCAGAGGTGCGCGCGGCGGCACACGCGGCCTTGGACCAATGGGGCTACGGCTGCGCGAGTGTGCGCTTCATCTGCGGCACGCAGAGTGTCCATAAGCAGCTTGAAGCGAAGCTTAGCGAATTCCTCGGCACCGAGGATACCATCCTCTACGGCTCATGCTGGGACGCAAACGGAGGTCTGTTCGAGACGTTGCTCGGCCCGGAGGACGCCATCATCAGCGACGAACTCAATCACGCATCAATCATCGACGGCGTCCGCCTCTGCAAGGCGCAGCGCCTCCGCTACCGCAACAACGACATGGCCGACTTGGAAGGGAAACTCAAGGAAGCGGCTGCGAACAACGCCCGCTTCAAGCTCATCGCCACCGACGGCGTCTTCTCGATGGACGGCTACCTCGCCAACCTCGCCGCCATCTGTGACCTCGCCGACCAGTACGGTGCGCTCGTGATGGTGGATGACTCCCACGCCGTGGGCTTCATGGGCCGCACCGGACGAGGGACGCACGAGCACTGCGGTGTCATGGGCCGCGTGGACATTCTCACCGGGACACTCGGCAAGGCGCTTGGCGGCGCCAGTGGCGGCTACACCAGCGGAAGGAAGGAAATCATCGAGCTGCTCCGCCAGCGCTCGCGCACGTATCTCTTCAGCAACACCCTCGCGCCGACCATCGCCGGCGCGTCGATCAAGGTACTCGATCTTCTCACTGCATCCACCGAGCTGCGCGACCGACTGGAAACTAACACTCGGTTCTTCCGCGCAGAGATGAACAAGATGGGTTTCAACATCCTGCACGGCACGCATCCGATTTGCCCCGTGATGCTGGGCGATGCCGCACTCGCCACGAAATTCGCCGATGCGATGCTCATACATGGCGTTTATGTCATCGGCTTCAGCTACCCCGTAGTGCCGCAAGGCAAGGCCCGCATCCGCACGCAGATATCTGCAGCGCACACGCGCGAAGATTTGGAGCGGGCTGTGCAGGCATTCGCCACGGTGAAACGGGAGCTCGGCATCTAACTTCGATTCTGCGATCGCATCGTTTTTACTGAGACAGCTTGCGCGCCCATGGCACCATCAGTCCATGTCTTAGTTCATTCGAATCGCTTCCGCCACGCGTCTGGCGTGTGTCATAAACCGCGCAGTGGCCAGAAAGCAAATGCCTATCAGTAAGGCTTCGATGCGAAGTTGCTCCTCGCTGCTCACCTCACCGCCGAGCAGTTCATTGCCGTGGTGCGTGATGCCATCGCCGACGGTCAGGTTTGCGACTGGGTGGTCAAGAACGTGCGACAGGCCGCTTGGAACAAATCACCGAACTGCCACCGCCAAAAACGAGAGAAGGAAGCCTTGCCATGGGCGCCAAAAGCTTTAGAACAGGATCGCAATGCGCTCCGAGCAAAAGCAATTCTCTCTGAACCGCGCAACGTCCAAAAAACAATGACCTCCCTATGTTTCAAAAATTAGATTATTATTTCCTATCTGCGGCCTTCGCCAGCCTCGTGGCCAGCGTATCGCTCTGGTTTCTTGTCAAACCGGAGTATGGCGTTTATGTCGGTCTCTGGGTGCCGAGCATTCTCTCGCTCTGGGTTGGCGTTCGGGTGGTCCTCCTGACCAGCGCTACGACCAATATCAACCCGAGGAAATGACCATGTCGTTCAACTATATTTTCCCCATCTTCGCTTTCGGCGTAGTAATCAGCGGCGTAGTCTTTCTTGGACTTCAGCAAGCAGCGGACTTGGCCAAAGCCTTGGACGAGGAGAGACGTCGGACCGAGGGAACTTCCCCTCAGCCGAAGGCGGCCTCGACGAACCTTGAATCTAACCCGCATTCGTCCAAACCCAATCACAGCACCAGCCACTCTTGAGCGAATACGCTAGAATCCCGAGAAACCTCATTTTTTAGATAGGATTGGTCGCATCGGTTGAGTTTCAGTCTTGGTCGGGCAAGCCGAAATAGCCCTTGCATCTCAGGGAACCTCCTGTTTTGATTCGAACTCCCTCATGAAAAACATCCTTTATATCCTCGCCCTGTCACTATTCCTGCCTGCCCACCTCGTCCAAGCGGGCGATGCGAAGGAGGAGTTGAAGGAACTCGTCGGTAAAATCCAAACCAAGATTAAGGAGGGCAAGAAAACCGAGAAAGATCTCGCTGAGAACTTTGCCGAGTTCGACAAAATCCTTGCCGCACACAAGGGTGAAAAAAACGACGATGTGGCTCAAGTGCTCCTGATGAAGGCGATGCTCTATATTCAGGTTCTCGACAACGAAGAAAAAGGGCTCCCTTTACTCCAACAGCTCAAGAAGGACTTCCCCGACACCAAGCAGGGCTTAGGAGTGGACAAGGTTGTGGCGGGCATCGAGAAACAGCGCGCCTCCAAGGAAATCCAGCGCAAGCTCGCCGTGGGTGCGAAGTTTCCAGACTTCGACGCGAAGGACCTCGAGGGCAAGCCGCTCTCCATCGCACGTTTTAAAGGGAAGGTCGTGCTCGTCGATTTCTGGGCGACCTGGTGCGGCCCGTGCATCGCCGAACTGCCAAACGTCCAAGCAGCTTACGACAAGCACCGCCCCCAGGGGTTTGAAATTATCGGCATCAGCCTCGATTCAGATCGTGCCAAGTTGGACAAGTTCCTCACCGATAAAAAAATGACATGGCCCCAGTATTTCGACGGTCAGGGTTGGCAGACAAAGCTCGCCGGCACTTACGGTGTAAACTCTATCCCTGCTACCTACTTACTCGATGGCGAAGGCAAGATCATCGCCAAGAACCTCCGCGGTAAGGCGCTCGAGGAGGCGGTTGCAAAGGCGTTGGCGAAGTGACCCGCCATTCGACGAATTCTTTCTGACGAATCCGTGCCGTCCAGAAACAAATTTCCGATCAGTAACTCAACTGAGGAGCGGGGCAAGGACGCGGCCTTGTTCGAGTAGATTGTAGGGGCGGCCTTGCAGGTCGGTGGCTTCGAGGTTTTCGATGCCCATCGCGTGATAGACGGTCTTGGTGACGTCCTCGGGGCCGATGGGATTTTCAGCCGGATATTCCGCGTGCGGATCGGTTTTGCCGTAAGTCTGTCCACCGCGAATACCGCCACCAGCCATCACGACGCTCATGCAAGCCGTCCAGTGATCGCGACCAGCGCCGGTGCGTCCGCCCGAGCGCGGGTCGCCGACTTTGGGTTTGCGCCCCATCTCGCTGGTCACTAGCAGCAGGGTGGAGTCTAGCAGTCCGCGTTGGTGCAGGTCTTCAACCAGTGCAGAGAAGCAGCGGTCAAATTCCGGCAGCAAGTTTTCTTTGAGGCAACCAAAGTTGTTGCCGTGCGTGTCCCAACCGCCGCCGCTCAGGCATTTCTTGGCGACCTCCTCGTCGTTCTCTGACCAGAAAACCGTGGTGAACGGTACGCCGGCTTCGACGAGCCGCCGTGCCATGAGCAGGCTCGTGCCGTTGATGGTTTTGCCGTAGCGCTCAATCGTGGCAGGCGTTTCCTTGGCGATGTCAAACGCGCCCGCCGTCGCACTGGAGGCGAGCAACGCGAAGGCCATCTCTTGTTGGGACGTGTAATTGCGCACGGCGGCGGTGTGGTCCAGTTCCCGGCGCGCGTTGTTGATGGTCTCCAGCAATGACCGACGATCTTTCATCCGCGCGGGCGTTATGCTGGCGTCGAGCGTCAGCGTGGGCGCGGTGAAACGCAGCGGATCTTCTCGGCTGCCGGCGATGAAGAATGGGTCGTGCTCCATTCCCAGTCGTCCTGCGAATTGGCCGGGGCGCGTGTAAGGCGGAAGGCTCGGTTTGAAAGGCAGCGTGATGACCTGCGGCAGCTTGGGATGACGCGGACGTCGTGCGCCAATCACGCAACCCATGTACGGCCAATCCGTCGGGTTCGGCCGCCGATCGTTGCCTTGCTGGCGGAAGGTTTCGTCGGGCGCATGCCCGGTGAGATTGTAATAGTAGCCGGCGTGATGATCGCCCGTGGCGCGTCCGAAATCGGTGACCCCGTTGACCAACGAAAAATGGTGCGCCTGCTTGGCCAGCAGCGGAAGATGTTCGCAGATGCGAATCTCCGGCGCGGAGGTGCGTATGGGGCGGAATTCGCCGCGATACTCTACCGGCGCGTCGGGCTTCATGTCCCACATGTCGATGTGCGAGGAACCACCGCAGAGGAAGAAGAGGATGGCAGACTTGGCGGATTTCCCGCGCGGGATTGCACTCGATGCGCCGAAGGCTGTGCTCCCCGCCACCGGCCCAAAACTCAACCCAGCCAATCCGGAGGCGGACGCTGTCAGAAAAGCGCGCCGCCCCAGCCGAGATGGGAAGAGTGGGAGGCTCAGTGCTTCGACTCTGAGGCATTCACGCGTGGTGTCAATAGTCCACGGCCGCGAAGCCGATGAGCAAGACTACGAGTGTGCAGAGTTGTTTGATAAATGTTCGCCCTTGTGCCCGCTCACTCCACCATCATCACTCCGCGCATGACGAGGTAGTGGCCGGGAAATGAGCAGATGTAGGGGTAGAGGCCTTTTTCCTTGGGCGCGTGGAAGCGAAGAGTGTCGCTCTTGTTCTCCAAGACCATCTTCGTCGCGTGAAGGATGTTGGGTGACTTCGGCAGGAAGTCCATCTTCTCGAAGGCGTCGGGGAGCTTGGCCATTTCGTTGGCGGCGTTGCCAATGGCATCTGCGGTTCCGGGCTTGCAAATCGCAAGGTTGTGGGGCGTGGCATCGGGGTTCTCGAGGATGATTTTCACCGGCGCACCAGCTTTCACTTTGAACTCAGTCACGGTGAACATCATTCGCTCGGGGATGCAACTGATGGTCAGAACCTGAGGCTTCAATAAGTCGAACGGGTCTTTCTCTTCCTGCTGGTTTTTCTTCTTCTTGCCGCCGTCCACGCCTTCGGGACGCGCGGAGGTGGAGATGAACTTCGCGAACTGCGGGCGCGTGGTGTCGAAGGCCGGATTGCCATTCCACAGCGGCTTGAGTGGTGCGGAATCGAGCGAGGTGCGCAGCGCGTAGGTGAGATAGTTGTCCATCGGATGCTTGAGCAAATCGAGCGAGGCATCCATCGCAGCAGCGGTGCCAAAGTAACTCGCCGTCATCGCGGCTTCGAGGCGCACAAGGCCGCTCTTGTCGTTCGCGCTTTTGCGGAGCAGAGGCACGGCATCCGACATGCTCGTATGCCACCAGCGGAGTTGCCGTGTGCCAGCGGCGCGTGCGTTGTGGTTGTCACAGGCCAGCACCTCGCGGAGCAGCGGAAGATTTTGCGCACGCACTCCTTGATAAACCCACAGGGCCTCGACTTGGTGACGCCGAAAGTTTTTGTCCTTCACATCGAGCCGCTTCACCCACGCGTCGAGCGCGGTCTTCACATCGGCATGGTTCCGTTCGCGAAGTTCGCGCCGGGCCCAGTAGCGCGTGCGAGATTCGTAAGCCTTGAGCAGGTCGAGCAATGCAAGCAACGGTGCGCCTTCAATCTTCGGCGCGTCGAGCAGTGGACGACCTTTTGCGGTCACGCGCCAGACGCGGCCGGAGGTCTTGTCGCGGCGCGTATCGCGCAGCGAATACTGCATGTGACCTTTCACTGGATTATACCAGTCGCAGATGTAGAAGTCGCCGCGCGGGCCGAATTGCGCATCGACCGGAATGAAGGAGAGGTTCGACGATTGCAGCACATGACCAACGCGCTGCTCCTCGTAGTGCGTATCCTTCTCGACCCAGCGGTGAATCTCGACGGTGTTCACCGGCTTGTAGCGCACGCGGAAGAAACAATCCTGCAACTCGTCGGAAAAATGCCGGCTTGCGACGAAGTCTTGTCCGCACGTGCCGCTGTAGGCTGGGAAATACAGGCCCGCCGAAATGTGAATGTTCGGATACGGCGCGTTGAGCGAATGCACTGCGGCGGCGAACACCGGATGACTGCCGAGATGCCAGCCCCATTGGTCGAACGCGATGCCCCAAGGATTCGTACTGCGATACGAGCCGAACGCCGTGAGCCGCCGCGTGTCAGGTTGATAACGGAAAAACGAACTCTCCCGCGCGCGCACCGGTCCGTGCGGCGTCTCGACCTGGCTGTGATGGAAAATGCTTTCGCGAAAAATCAAATCACCCTCGGGACTCCACGTGATGTCGTGCAACGAATGATGTGAGTCCTCCGTGCCGAAACCGGTGAGCACTCGCCGATGCACGTCAGCCTTGCCGTCGCCGTCGGTGTCCTTGAGGAACATCAGGTGCGGCTGCTCGGAGACATACACGCCGCCGTCGCCTAGTTCGAACGAGAGCGGAATGTAGAGGCCGGTCGCGAACACGCTGCATTTGTCTGCGCGCCCGTCGTTGTTGGTGTCTTCGAGAATGACAATCTTGTCAGCCGGTTCCTGGCCGGGCACGACCTGCGGATACGTCGTCGAGCACGAGACCCAGAGCCGCCCGCGCGAGTCGAAGCGCATCTGGATGGGCTTGGCGAGATCGGGGAATTGATCCTCGGAGGCAAATAGATTCACGTCAAAGCGCGGGTCCACGGTGAACGCCTTCAACTGCTCGTCGGGCTTCAGCCACTCGTTGATGGGCCGATCGCCAGTAATGGTCGGCAGCTTCGTCGTGTTGCTGTCGTCGAGCTTTGAGGCCTTGCCCTGCGCGAGCGCCCAGAGATGCCGATCGCGATTGCTGACCATTTCGTCGAACTTCTTCAACTCCTCAGGAAAGTTCACCACACCGTAAGGCTTTGCCCGGCCGCCGTAGATGTAAAAGGCGTTCAACGCGCGGTAACGGCGGAAGAACTGTCGGTTCTTCTCGTCGACACCCGCCTTGATGTCCGCTCGCGGCTCCGGTGCGGTCTCGCTGAACATCCCGCGAAACAAATCCTCGGCGAAAACCTTGTAGCCCGCGTCCGTGAGATGAATGCCGTTCGAAGTGAGCGGCGACTTCTTGCCTGCGGCCTGCATCGTCGCGCGCATCGGGTTGAACACATTCACGAAACCGGTGCGGCACGATTTGGCTACGCGCGCCATCGCATCAGTGTACGCGGCGAGGCGGATGTTGCTTTCCGTGGCGTCGGGCAACGGCGCGCCGAGGTTCTCGTGCGCGATGGGCGAGACCAACACAATGCGCGGAGCGGACTTGCCGTTATACTTGTGCGTCTTCAGTGCGAGAATAAGCCGTGCTAGGTCACGTTCGAACTGCGGCACTGCCGCGACGCCTTTGAACGATTCATTGAATCCAAACGCCGCGACGATGACATCCGCTTTCTGCATTTCGAGATGCTGATGCAAATCGCCGAACTCATCCGGGCGCGGCATCAAGTTCACCTCATCCGCCGACCAAGCGAGCGTGCGCAGTACGAGGTCGTTGGTGGAGAAGCGCTGGAGCATCATCGCCTCGAACCACCCGTGCTCCTGCATCTGCTCCAGTAGTCCGTTTCCAATAAAGACCACGTGGTCACCCTTCTTGAGCGCCAGCGGCAAATCCACCGGAGCAATGAGCGCGGCCGGGCCGCAGATAGGATCAAGCGGCTTCTGCGCAAGAGCGGGAAGGATGAGCGTCGCACTGAGTCCGAGTGCGGCGTAAATTATTCGTATCATTTTCATAGTTTGAATCAGGGTCAGGAATCAATGCCCGCCGCGCGTCCGACGCCAAATGCCGCCAGGACCAGAATCGCCCCCAATCCACGCATGTTACTCATATGACCGTATTAATATTGGCAATCAGGATTTGATGAAGATTGGGGCGCTTAGTTCAGGATATGGGTCGAAACAACTCACCAGCGAAGTATGCCATCAGACAGATGCCAACAGGCACCAGACAAAAGAATCGGTTCAAAGACGCTTGCACCTAGTCACGGTCGTGATGAGCTTACTGCCATTTTTGACGGAACACTGACCTGCCAACTGGACGACTGACCCGACGCAGGCATCCATCTTGGTGTCGTGGATATTGCCGAAGCTCGCCCTGATTTCGATGCTCTGGCCTTTTGACAATTTGAGTATGTAGAGGTTCAGGTCGTTCGCCTTCACACTGATGGTCAGCAATCCCTTGACCTCGACTTTTCCGTTCTCGTCACTAAGAATTTTCCACGAACCATCATCAACGTACTTAGGCTGAAAGTTGGCCATCTCGGAAATTCCACTTAGGACTCCTGTCGAGTTGCCGTATTGATCTTTCTTGACGCCCATCATCTCCATGATTTTCAGATGCAGATTGCTGTTTGGGGTGTTGGGGTATTGTACGTAGCGACCGAGTTTGATCTGACCGCCGCCGCCTCCAGCAAGCACCAGCGGAAGGTCGCAGATGGAGTGGTAGTCTCCGTGCTTGATTTCGGATCCGAACAGGACAATGGAATTGTCGAACAAGCTGCCGTTGGCATCCTTAAGCGACTTAAGTTTCTCAAGAAAGTAAGCGAATTGCTCCGCGTACCAGATATTAATCCTGTCATAACCTGACAGGCCAGAGGACTGGTTTCGGGAACGAACAAAGTGCGAGAGCGCGTGTAGCTCATCGTTGACGCCGATGAAATTGAAGATCGTTCGGCTTTCGGTGTGCGACATCATCATGGTCGAAACGCGCGTCATGTCGGTCCAGAAGGCCAGTGCCATCAGGTCCAGCATGGCGCGGGTGCGTTGGGGTAAATCAGTCGCAGCCAGAATCGGTTGAATCTGCTTCAGCTTTGCATCACGCTCTGGATTCTCCTGGGTTTTGAACTGCTCAATGTCCTTCTCCACATCGCGAACAGACTGCAAATACTGTTCGAGAACCTGCTTGTCCTGTTTGCTGGCTTTGAATGCCACCGACTGATAGCTAGCCTTGACGGCATCCAATACGCTGGTGATTCGATTTCGGTGACTGGCATTGTTGAAGCCCTTGAAGAGCTTATTGAACACCATTTCAGGATTATCTTCGACCGGCAACGCGTTGCCAGCACTGTCATAGGAAAGAAAATTTTCAGATGGATCGTTGGCATCCAGATATGGATCGCTTCTGAGCTGCAGGGACTTCAGAGGCGTCTTGGTGCCGACTTGATCAGCGATGACCTGATCAAAGGAATAGTTTTGTAAAAGGCGTGACTTACGAGGCTGCCCCGTCATGAAATACAAGACGGCACTTTCATGTCCGCCGCTAGCTCGCAGGTCTCCATCGAGGTTGCGAAGAACGACGATGTCCTTCTTATGGTTCTGAAGCGGTGTGAGTAGTTTTGAAAGCTCGAAGTTAGTCTCCGTCGCTTCGGCGATATCCCATGAAGTCGGATTGACACCGGCGCCCTTGAGCAAAACGCAAAGACGCAGTTTTTCCTTGTCGCTCTGAGTGCTGGAACCCTTTGCATATGACAGTGCAGGCGACATAATGTCGAGCATCGGCAAAGCCAAGGCAGCACCGCAACCGGTCAGGAAAGAGCGTCTGGGAATCAAATACGACTTATTCTTCATGGCTGATCCTGCCTGCATTGAAACTGGGTACTTTTGACGATCTGCACAATCAAGGTGTTCATCTTGAACGCATCCTTTTCAAGAGCACTTTGAATCCTGTCCACGGCAATTCGATCATAAGGTTTGAGTTTGCGACCAATCGCATAGGCCAACATTTTTTCCACTATGTTTCTGACAATCGGCTCACGATAATTCTCAAGCAGAATATTTTTCATCTGCCTGGGTGTATTGAAGGCGCTGCCGTTTGGAAACACTCCATTTGCCTGAATGGGGCGCTGACTTTTGTACTTCTCGCGCCAGATTCCATAAGAGTCGAACTTTTCCAGGCCCATGCCGATCGGATCAATGTGTTTGTGGCAGCTGATGCAGACTGCTTTGCTGGTGTGAGCTTTCAGTATGTCAGCCAGATCCTCAAGTATTCTTCCATCCACTTTCTGGCTGTCGCTGAGTGCTGGAATATTCTCAGGGGCGTGCAACTGGCGCCCCATGATCTTGTCGAGGACCCAGACCCCGCGACGAATCGGATTGGTCTCTTTCGGCGGTGAGGTGAGGCGCATAATGCCAACCGAAGTTATGATGCCGCCGCGCTCTTCACTTTTGATTTTGATCAAGGCGGGAGGTTTGTAAAACTGTTCGTGGAGTCCTTGAGCTCTTTTTTGGCGAGCCTCGAAAATATCGCCGTGCTTTACTGGAAAACTATAGCGCTGACCCGTCATTTTCACATTGGTGTATTCGCTTTGGTACACCCAATCGGAATCGAAGATCTCAAGCACGCTTCGATCCGACTTGACCAGTTCATCAAAGAAAAACAGGAGCTCATCATAGATGCCACGATTCCATCGCTCATTCTGATAGAACACTTTCTGGGTTCGCAGATCATCGAACCCGAGCCACTGCCCTGCAAAGTCTTCGGCAATCGAGATTCGCTTCGGGGATTTAAGCATCCGATCAACTTGTTGAAGCAAAACAGTTTCCTCGAGCAGGCTCTTGTCTGCCGCCAGTCGCATGAGCTGGTCATCAGGCATGGTTGCCCAAAGAAAATAAGAAAGACGGCTGGCCAGTTCGAAACCGCCGACCCGATAAGATGTAGTCTGATTTTCGACTACTTCAATTCGATACAGAAAGGCGGGGGAAAGAAGACACACTTTCATCGCGTGCAAAAGCGAAGGAACGGGCTGCTCGCTCTTTCGACGTGTGAGATAGGCATTGATGACCGCCTGTTCGCTTTGAGCATTGGAATATCCACGCCAAGCTCTGGCCATGAATCGCTGCAGAATCTGACGGGCGTTCACATCGGTCAGCGTGGGAGAATCTCCCTTGAATCCGAAGACACTTTCTCGAGCCTCTGCGTCCTGCGAAAATGCCCGCAATGCGTAATCGAAGGCATCTATGTATTTCAAGATCGACGGATTGATGCTCGCCAATTGGTGGGCATCGTTATGAAAGCCAGATTCACCCTGAACGTCCGCAGGGAGCATGGTCTCCAGCACCGAAGGGAGCAGCGAAGGCACTTCTGGACTGTAGACGTAAGGATTCTTCAGGGAGATATACAGGAGATCTTCAAGCGTGTTGATGAGTTCGTATCGTGTTAGCCGCCTAAGAACTGAAGAGCCGATGTGTTCCTGACCATTGGAGAGGATGTACTGGTTCTCAAACCACTTGACGATGGTCTCCTTCTGATCAGCTTGAAGTGGCTGCTTGGGCGTGGGCGGCATCTCGCCCAGTCGGACCACTCTTTCGACTCTCTCCCATATCGATGCGGCCTTATCTGATTGAAACTCTTGCTTGCTGAGCGCGGCTTCCAGATCGACACCGCCCTTGCGGCTTGCACTGCCATGGCAATCCATACATCGCGATTCGATGACATTCGCGACCAGTTTGAAGTCTCTGGTATTCGCAGCAAAGCATGTCGTGGATATTGACACGCAGATCGCAATCAGAATGGCGTTCATCACGCTAAGGTTGGGGGAGTGGTCTATGGTTCGGGCGAGAAGTGACTCGGCACTTAACGATGAATAACAGCCTGAAGTATCTTTGATAGCCTCATTCAAGTAGGTTTTCATATTACCCGTTCTGCACTCGCACCAGAAGTTATTTTCGCGACAAAAAACCTCCAGACACGACGAACATGCATTGTCATTCCGCTTCCGAGATTTTAGACCGAAGTCGGATCCCTAAGTCTCGCAGCCTCCAGAAAACAATTTCCTATCAGTTGGCTGCCGACGGGGAACATGGGTCAGATGATAAGTGAGAGGTAGCTGATGGGGACGATTGATTTCATCATCGCCGCGCCGTCGGTCTCCGGTAATATCCCACCATGCGTTCACAACTCGCCTTCATACTAAGCATTGCCGCACTGACCGCTCAACTCCGTGCGGACGACTGGCCGCAATGGCTTGGCCCGCAGCGCGACGGGCACTGGCGCGAGACGGGTATCGTGAAGTCATTCCCCGCCGGCGGCCCGCCGGTGCGCTGGCGTACGCCTATCGGTGCGGGCTACACAGGACCGGCGGTCGCGGGTGGGCGCGTGTATGTGACCGACCGCGTACTTGCCAAGGACGCGAAGAATCCCTCAAACCCATTCAATCGCGGCGTCATCCCCGGCAGCGAGCGCGTCCTCTGCCTCGATGAGGCAACTGGGAAAATCCTGTGGCAGCACGAATACGAATGCCCTTACGACGTGAGCTATCCCGCCGGGCCGCGCGCGACGCCGGTCATCAGCGGCGGGAAGGTCTGGACGCTCGGCACCGAGGGGCATTTGTTCTGCCTCGATGCGAAGGACGGCAAAGTCGTTTGGTCGCGCGAGTTCAAGAAGGACTTAAACGCCAAGACGCCGATCTGGGGCTTTGCCGCAAATCCGTTGCTCGATGGCAACCGGCTCATCTGCCTTGTCGGCGGCGAAGGCAGCGTGGCCGTAGCGTTTGACAAGGACACGGGCAAGGAGCTTTGGCGCGCGCTGTCCGCGAAGGAGCCGGGCTACTGCCCGCCGATGATTTTCCAGGCCGGCGGCAAACGGCAGCTCATCATCTGGCATCCTGAGGCGCTCAACTCACTCGACCCAGAGACGGGGAAAGTCTATTGGCGCGAGCCCTTCGCTGTGCGTTCCGGCCTGACCGTCCCGACGCCGCGCGTGCTGGGCGACAAGCTCTTCATCACCTCGTTCTACAACGGCCCGATGATGCTCAAGCTCGCCGCCGACAAGCCCGCCGCCGAAGTCCTGTGGCGTGGAACCAGCAGCAGCGAGCGCAACACGGACAAGCTCCACTCGATCATGCCCACACCGTGGCTGGAGGACGGACATATCTACGGCATTTGCAGCTACGGCCAGCTCCGCTGCCTCCGGGTCGACACCGGCGAGCGCCTTTGGGAAACCTTCAAGGCCACCGGTGCGACGGGTGAAAACGGCGGGCGCAACGACCGCTGGGCAAACGCCTTCCTCATCAAGCACGCCGACCGCTTCTTCATCGCGAATGAGAAAGGCGACCTCATCATCGCCAAGCTGACCCCGAAGGGTTACGAGGAAATCAGCCGCGTCCATCTGCTCGAGCCGACCGGCAACGCCGTCGCGCGTCCCGTGGTCTGGTCGCATCCCGCCTTCGCGAACAAGCGCGCATACATGAGGAACGACAAAGAACTCATCTGCGTTGACTTGGCGGAGGGCGCAAAGTAGCAGTAAGCCGCATAGCGTCCAGAAAACAAATTCCTATCAGTAATAAGCCCGAATTCTGCAAAGGAGACGAATCATGAAACGCCTGATGTTGGCACTGTTCGCTCTGTGCCTGTCGGCCGGTGTTGCCGCGGGCCAAGAGCCGATCGTTGAATTGAAAGTGACCCCGGAGAAAGCTGCCTTCGAGGGCTCGGCATGGAACAAGCCGATTGTCATCAAGTCGCAGGACGATGCCGCCAAGCACTTCGGCAAAGAGGCGCTCGAGGCGATCGCCAAGAAGGTCGATTTCAAGAAGCAGATCGTGCTCGTTTTCGCGTGGCAAGGCTCCGGCGGCGACAAACTCGAGTACTCGATTCTCGAATCGTTCCCCGAGCAGGTTCCGTTCTCCTTGCGACCTGGCGTCACCGACGACCTGCGCACGCATAGCCGCGTCTTCGCCTTGCGCTCGAACGTGAAATGGAGCGTGAAAGCGCCGCGATGAACATCACCGCGACCTCGAGTCTTCCATCAGCAGCACGTTCGGGGCCGCGGTGTAGTAGTCCGAGATACTCACCGGTGCCACCTTGGGCCGGGCCGCGTAACGCTGGTCGCGGAAGCGGTGGTGAATCGGTGCGGCGAGCGCAGCCTCAGAACCTCCATGGAGCAACAACCGCTGGTGACCGTTCCCGCAGTCCTTCGACCTACGCTGGTGTTTTGACCGGGCGAACATTTGAGTGACCCAGAGGGTGAGTCCAGTCATGATGGGAAAAAGAATCGAGTTACAGATGGTCAGCAACCAATAATCACCGCCAATGAGAAGCACAATTTTTTGCCACAATCTTGCCGTGGGTCTCTTTGCCGCTTTGCAGCTTGTTTGCACTCGGGTGAACGCGGCTGACATGACCTTCGTGGTTCAGCCTGTGTCTGAAAAGCAGGCCGCGGACTACAAGCTCGACCCGGCTTTTTTCAAGAAGGCGACCCTGGTCCAGGACATTCTCATCGCCACCTCCGCGCACGTTTCGGATTTCACGCACCGCGAGGCGGCCTACCAATTCGACATGGTGATGAAGACCCTCCGCCCGGAAATCGCCCAGCGCATCCGGGACAAGAAGGTCTTGTGCGTTCTTGTCGGACACAAGGAACTG
>CAMDJP010000047.1 GCA_945900775.1 Akkermansia muciniphila
AACGCCGCGATCACCCAGTCCCGCCAGAGCCACATCTGGCGCGGCTTGTCGCCGAAGTAACCGTTGGAGTCGGCGTAGCGCGCGGCGTCCAGCCAACTCACCGCCAGATGCTCGCCGTAGTGTTTGGATTGCAGCAACCGATCCACCACGCGCTCGTAGCTGGCTTCGAGATTGGCGTTTGGCCTTCGGAGTTCGGCTTGAAATTCCTGCAACTCAGCCAACGTGGGTGGCAGGCCGATCAAATCGAGCGTCACGCGTCGCAACAAGGTGAACGCCGACGCTTCGGGCGACAGTCGCAGGCCATGCTCGCGCAGCTTCGCTGTCACCAATGCATCGATCGGGTGAACGGCCGTTATGCCGTTGCCCGCCTTCGGAGTCGGTTGCTTCGCCAGTGGCTCGAACGCCCAGTGCTGTTGATACACCGCTCCTTCGGCGATCCACTTGCGCAGCGCGGTGATCTGCACGGACGAAAGTTTTTGGTGAGACTTGGCCGGTGGCATGCGCTCGCTCTCATCCGTCGCCGTGATGCGCGCGACCAATTCGCTCCGGGCCGGAGCTCCCGGCACGATCGCCACCGCGCCGGACTTGGCGGGTTTGAGCGCCGACTCCCGAACATCCAGACGCAGACCGGCTTTGCGCGCCTTTTCGTCCGGCCCGTGACAGGCGAAACAGTGCTCGGAGAAGATGGGCCGGATTTGATGGTTGAAGCTCACTTCCGCTGATCGCAGTCCGGCGGGCGCGGCCAGCAGCAGCCCGACGAGCAGTTGAAGACAGAGTCTCATGGACGACAATTCACGGGCGAGTCAGCTCTGCTGATGGCTGGACGAAGTTGCTCATTTCGCCGGCTTGAGGTGTTTGACAAAGAAGGCGGTGGTTTCGCGAGTGCGGTTCGCGCGCTCGTCCGCGTGGCGGATTCCTGTCCGCGCTCTGGTTCCGGACCGAAATCGGCGGCTTGCTCGGCCGCGACATGAAAGGCGAAATCGTCGCTGAACAATCCGTCCGCGTATTGCAGTTGGACGAAGTGCATCCCGGTCGCGGGCAGTTTCGCCAGCGTGGCCTTGCCCCGATTTGGTGGACAGGTGACGGGTGAGTGCATCGAGACGTGGGCTTTTTAGTTGAGTTGAGTTTCGAAGTCCACAGGTGACTTGTAACCCAGGGCGCTGTGGAACCGCTCCCGGTTGTAAAAGATTTCGATCCACTCGAAGACGGCTGCACGCGATCGGCCAGCCGCGCGACACCTTCAACATGGGCGGTCTCCGCGAAGCCGCGTCGAACTTCGGACCGTTGCGCGAACTGCTGTAGCCGCGAGCAACCGGTGGCACGAACTGACCCCTTTACAGCAGCTCGATTTTCGATCGTTTCCCTGCGGCGAGCAGCAGTCGCAAGGCAAAACCGACGCGAGCTTGCAAAAGCCACGAAATCGATCCTCGCCAACGGTCCGTGAAGGCGGAAAATCACCGCGATTGAACCCGACGCAAAAGCAATTCTCCCTGAACCGCGGAGCGTCCAGAAAGCAAAATCCTGTCCGTAACGGCAAGGCGGTTTTGGACAAAGCGCAAATCCCCGGTGTGCCGGGAGCCAGCACACTCGCGCTGCAACCTCAGGGATGGCCAAATGCGAAAACCAGCGAGCTCGGCTCGGCCTCGAGCCTCATGCAGTTCCGCAACATCTACCTCAAGGAACTTTGAGCCGCCGGCTTGGACTACCCTGATTACTGAACACTGAATACCCGTTGCTCCGCATGAAAACCCTCGTTCTGACCTCGTTTCTTTCCGCATTCACCCTGGCCGCACATGCCGCCGACAAGGACGGCTTCAAGCCGCTTTTCAACGGCAAGAACCTTGACGGCTGGGAACAGCACAGCGGCAAGGCCGAGTATCGCGTCGAGGAGGGCGCGGTGGTGGGCAAAACCGTCGCCGGCACGGGCAACTCCTTTCTCTGCACGAAGATAAAATACGGCGACTTCATTTTGGAGTTCGAGTTCAAGGTCGCCAAGGACATGAATTCCGGCGTCCAGTTCCGCAGCGAGTTCTACGAGAAGGAAACCGAGGCCGAGATCAAGGGGAAGAAGAAGAAATTTCCCGCCGACCGCGTGTTTGGCTACCAATATGAGATCGATCCCTCCACCCGCGCCTATACCGGCGGCGTGTATGACGAGGCCCGTCGCGGCTGGCTCAACGATCTCAAGGACAACGAAGCCGCGCGCAAGGCGTTCAAGCCGGGCGAGTGGAACCAGGCCCGCATCCAATGCCAGGGCGACCACATCCAAACCTGGATCAACGGTGTGAAGGCCGCCGACTTCAAGGACTCGCTGACCCCCAAGGGCATCATCGCCCTGCAAGTCCACGGCATCGGCGATGGGAAGAAGAAGGCCCCCGGCGAGGAAGTCCGCTGGCGGAACATCCGCATCAAGGAACTGTGAATTTGGGTGCGGCCGGCAGTCATAATTTGGTTCGTTGAATAAATCGCGCAGTCGCGCAGTCTCCAGAAAGCAATTTGCGCTCAGCTCGTGTTAACCTTTACTCAACCAACCTCGTCGCCAACCGGTCGCAATCGGCGTGATTTCCTGAAAGTCGGCGCGCTGGGGTTGACGGGGTTGGGACTGGCGGACTTGCTGCGGGGGCGGGCGATGGCAGCGGAAGGCGGGCGGCCGATGAAGAAGAAGTCGGTGATCCTGCTCTTCCTCGAGGGCGGTGCCTCGCAGTTGGAGACTTTCGATCCCAAGCCAGATGCTCCATCGGGGATTCGCAGCCCGTTGGGAGCGATTCCGACGCGGCTGCCAGGGTTGCAGTTCGGAAGTTTGTTTCCAAAGATGGCCCAACTGACCAGCAAGATGGCGGTCGTCCATTCGTTCACCCACAGTGATGGCGACCACGGCGGGGCTGCGCATTGGGTGAAGACGGGGCATCCGTGGCCGCCACCGTTTTTCGGACAGTCAGGGCTGCGCATCCCCCAATTGGTTCCCTCCATCGGCTCGGTGGTCGCCCGGGCAAAAGGCCCCATCCATCCGCGCGAAGGAGTGCCTACTTATGTCAGCATGCGTAGCGTCAACGGCTACGAAGGAGATGACGCGGCTTGGTTAGGCCTGGCGCATAACCCGTTCCGTTTGGGGAAAATCGGCAGCAATCCGATGCTCGCTGACATGACAGTGAAACTCCCGCGTGAGCGCCTGGATGACCGAGTCGCCCTCCGGCAAAAACTCGATGCCCTGCAACGCATCGGCGAGTCCACCGGCATGACCGCCAGCATGGATGATTTCGAAAAACAGGCGGTGAGCGTGGTCTTGGGCAAGTCCCGGCAGGCCTTCGACCTGTCCCGCGAAGATGCGGGCTTGCGCGAGCGTTACGGCCCCGGCCTGGGGCAGGATCTTTTGCTGGCCCGACGGTTGTGCGAAGCGGGTGTGGGCTTTGTGACCGTCAACAACAGCATCGACTCGAAAGACATCGATGGCTGGGACCATCACAAGGATATTGTGTCCAGTTGCCAAATAATGTGCCCGCTGGTGGACCACGCTGTTTCGGTGTTCATTGAAGACCTATTCGCCCGGGGACTGGACAAGGACGTGCTCCTGATTATCACGGGAGAGTTCGGGCGCACGCCGCGCTTCAATGACAAGGGTGGCCGTGATCATTGGGGGGCGGTGAGTCCATTGATCCTGGTCGGAGGCGGCTTGCGCATGGGGCAAGTCATCGGCAAATCAGACGCCCATGCCGCCTATCCGCAGGACCGTCCGGTCACCCCACAGGATTTGATGGCCACGTGTTTCCACGTATTGGGCATCGACCAACGGTTGGAGGTTACCGACCGTTTAGGCAGACCGATTCCAATGATCTACTCGGGTGGCCAGCCCATCCCCGAGCTGATCTGATAGGAAATTGCTTTCTGAACGCTCCGTGGTTTAGGGACAATTGCTTTTGCGTCAGGTTCATTAACGATGTTTTTGCCCGTTCATGAGCGGTTGGCAAGCATCGTTTTGGAGGATGTTGCAAGCTCGCGTGGGTTTCGCCGTGCGACCGCTGCCCGCAGGAAGCAAACGATTGGAAATCGCGCTGCCGGCGACCACCTCGGGGCGCACCTCACCGGCGGGCGCAGTCGCCGGCGTTTCACGCGGCGCACTGGGTCAGGTCAGTCGGTGAGGACGTTTTCGTAGTCGGGCATGGGATCCACGTCGTCGCACAGTTCGCGGGTCCACGGCCCGTCATTCCGTCCGCTGCAGCCGAACAGGGCGGTTGCCGCAGATTGATCACGGCTGGAGCCTCAGCAGCGTGCAGCGCGGCCAGCGGCGCCAGCAGCAGGGCGATGAGGAGGGCGAGGCTGGGTTTCATGGGAAGAACAAAGGCACGGCCCATTTGCCGATGAGGATGGTTTCACCGGCGGCGCAGTCTTTTTGGAACAAGGTGCAATAATTAGCAGCGGAGCCTGGATTGAAGAGCGGGACTTCGGGCAGGGCGACTTTCTCGAAGCCTTGGTCCATGAGCCCCTGTGCGGCGGTGTCGCGGTTGCGCTGAAGCACCGGTGTGAGTAAGAAGACGGTGCCGGGGCGGCCGCACTTCAGCGTCTTCTGGCCGTTCATCGCGATGGGCAGGAAGCGTGCGTTCTTGAGCGCCGCAGGAGGCTCGGCGGCGATGTAGGCGCGGTCGGTGAAGAGCTTCGCGCCGGGGATGAGCGCTTGCGATTCCGCGTCGCCGCTGGTGAGCGTGCCGGGTTTGGTGTTGCGGAGCGGTTTGCCGTCGTTGTTGTCGGCCACGTCGGGGGCGGTGGAGGTCTTGGGCTTCTCCCGGCCGCCGGTGGCTTTGCTGACGAGCTGGCGCAACTTGACCCCTGCGCCATACAAGGAGGCGGGCGGACCGGTTCCTTCTCCGAGTGCGAGCCAAAAACAAAGAAACAAAGATGAACCTGGAAACCAACGCAGTTGCGCTGCTCGACCTGGAACTGGCCGTCGAGATCATGCAGCGAGAACAAAACTAATTTACCGGCCATGCCGGGCGGATGAGCTACCAGGCCGTGACCGCGCGGGGCTGGCACAGACCGTGCCGTGGCGGCGGCCTTTGGGGCTCTCGACGGTGCTGAAGTTGAGAATGTCCTTGTCCTTGACCGGCAGCCGTCCGAGGCCACCTATCAAGCCATAACCGGTGTCGCGCGGGTCGTCTGGCAGTTCCACGCACCTTCGATTCGAGATTCTCGCTACTTTGCCTCTTCGTCCTTCTTTCCTCTCGAGGTCAGATAACGCATCAGATCGACGAGTTCGTCGCGGCGCAGGGAGGTGGTCAGGCCGGACGGCATCAGTGAGACCGGACTGGTGTCCAGCTTGGCAATGTCGGCGTTCGGGACGGACACGACTTTGCCCGAGGGATCGCGGATCAGATGGGCGTCGCCGGTTTTCCGCTGCAGCAAGCCCGTTACAACGGTGTCGTCCTTGGTAGTCACCATGACGGTTTCAAAGCCTTGCTTGATGGCGGTGCTGGGGTTGATTAGCGACTCTAGCAGGGACTCGGGCGTCATGTAGCTGCCCACGGTGGAGAGGTCGGGGCCGAGATGGCCGCCCTTGTTGTCGATCGTGTGGCAGGTCGCGCAGAGCAGGTCCTTCCGATGGTAGATATCCCGCCCGCGGGCGGCGCTGCCTTTGGCTGCTGCGTCCGCGAGGAGTGTCCGGCGATCTTCCGGCGTGAGTTGCGAATCGACCCTCTTGAGGTTCCCAGCGGTGTGGAGCGCGGTAACGAGCGGATCGACGTCGCGCCCGGAAGCGTGTGCAAGACGTATCGCGGCGATCGCGAGATCCTCTGGCACTTTTACGTTGGCAAGGCCGCCGGCGAGAATTGCCGGCCCTTCGGAACGTTGCAGGTAGGCGGCGACGATGGGCTCGGAGAGTTTCGCGATGGCTGCGGGCAACGCTTCGGCAGGCTGCGCTGCCGCCCAGGCCGCGATCGAGGTCGGGGTGTTGATGGCTTTCAGTTGTTCGATTGCGCCCAGCCTGGCGAGAGCCACGGCGGCGCTGGCGACATCCTTCTCGCGCAGCAGCTTCACCAGCGGCTCGACCGCTGCGGAAACGCCCCAGCGACCACAGAGTTCGGCCGCGGCGGCGGCGATCGCCGCATCGCCCGTTAGCCATTCGACCAGTCGTCCGGTCTGGCTGGCTTTGGCGGGATTGGAGCGCGCCCCTTCGGCGACAGCGGGGAGCAGCACTGGCGGTTGCGCGAGCAGCGCGTCGAGGTGCTCGGCAGTGCCAAGGGCGGCGACGGTGCGCGCCGCGTTGGCGAGCTGTTCGCCCTCCAGTCCGCCGCGTTGCACGATCTCAAGCAGGCGCCCGACGGCGCGCGGGTCGTTGACTTCGCGAAGCGCGTAGTTCAGACGCGCGGCGTTGCCATCGAAGACGGACTTGCCGCTTTCCAGAGCGGGCAGCCACACATCCCGCATGGCGCGGACGGTGTGTTCCAGGGCAAATTTCAAATTCTCGTCGCGATCGCGATCGAGTGCGCGCAGGGCGGCACCAAGCGCTTCGACGGTGCCGAGCCCGCGCAGGCCGTTGACGGCTTCCAATCGGACTTGCGGGTGTTCGTCTTCGACCGCCCTGGTCAGCAGCCCGAGCCGGTTGATGTTTCCGGCCTGCGAGCGCCAGTTCGAAACAGCGCGGACGGCGGCGGCGCGAGCGTGGTGGTCGGGCGAGCGCAGGATCTCCTCGACCAGCGCCGGCGGCTCGATCCGGTGGGCCATCAGGGCCCAGAGCGCCTCCAGGCGGTGCTGCTCATAGTCCGGGTGAGTGGTGTCGAGTGCGGCGACCCAATCCGACACCTGCTTCGTCAGTTCCTGACCGGGCCGTGTCGCAAGCTCGCGGTTCGCCTGGATGCGGGTGTATTGCTCGGGCGCTTTCAGCAGGTTCAGGAGATCCGGAATCTTGGCACCGTGGATCTTCGGTCGCTCGACCAGCGGGCGGCCTTTGGCGGTCAACCGCCAGATGCGGCCGTGCGACTTGTCGCGCAGCGGGTGGTGGAAATCGACTTCACCGTGGTCGATGATCGCGTTGTACCAATCGACAACGTAGATGGCGCCCTCGGGTCCCATCTTGATGTCCACCGGCCTGAACGAACGGTGCTTCGAGTGCAGCACGGTCTCCACTTCGGCTGCTTTATAGCCGCTGCCGCTCTCCGTCAGCTCGTAGCGCACGGTGCGGTTGGCGCGGAAGTCATTGGCCAGAAGGCTGCCCTGCAAGCGCTCGGGCATGTGCCGCCCGGAAACGAACTCGGCGGCGGTGTTCTTGGGCTTGCCGTCGATCAACCCCTTGAGCACCCGGTGCACTCCGACGGCGGTGGGAAACGCGGCGCCGGGGAAAACGTAGTGCGGCCCGGACC
Organism: Akkermansia muciniphila; assembly: GCA_945900775.1. Lineage (GTDB taxonomy): Bacteria > Verrucomicrobiota > Verrucomicrobiia > Limisphaerales > SIAT01 > SIAT01. The sequence continues at coordinate 7,347 of CAMDJP010000047.1, forward strand.
CGCCCGCGCCGTCGGTGCCGAAACCCTGCCCCCACGGGTTCAGAGCGTATCCCCACGGATTGACCATGCCGACCGCGAGGGGATCGAGCTGGCCGGTCTCGGGGCGAAACCGCCAGATGCCGCTGCCGTTCACGCGCCGATTGCCCCATGGAGTTTCCACAAAGCTGTTGATGTAGATCGACTGCGTGAAGTGCAGGTCGCCCCACGGGGCCCAGCGGAGGCCATGGATCATGTGATGCACGTCCGCGTTGCCGAAGCCGGAATACACGGCACGCCGCGACTCCGACACGTCGTCCCCGTCGGCATCGGACAGGAACAGAAACTCCGTCGCGCTGCACACGTACGCTCCGCCCGGAACGGGCATCACCGAATGCGGCACCAGCAGGCCCTCGGCGAACACCGTGTGCTTGTCGGCGCGGCCGTCCTGGTCGGTATCCTCCAGGATCACAATGCGATCGTTTGGAAAGCGACCCGGCTTGATGTGTGGGTAAGTGGTGCTCGTGGAAACCCAGGCCCGCCCGCGCGTATCCCAGTTGAGGTTGATCGGATTGGCGATCATCGGATCGGCGGCGAACAGATTGATTTCGAGACCCTCCGCGACAGTAAACTCCTTCAATTCGGCGTCGGTATCCGGCCTGGGAATGTTCTTGGGAACCTCGTGGTCCGGATAATCCCTTGGCGATTTCCAGGGCCGAATCCGCTCGAGGCTATAGCGGTGAGGCTGCGGTACCCGGAGCTTGGCGATCACCTCTTCCTTTTCCTCCGCCAACCTCTGGAGGTCGTCCAATTCATAGGCCAGGTGCCCCATTTCGTGTCGGCGGAAAAGAAAGATGTACGTCTTGTTCAGCGGGCGGATCCTCCAGCGATACAGCTCGTTTTTCTTGAAGATCAACTGCCGCAATTCCTCGGCCTGATCGATATCCGGGCCGGACGTGATGGACACGCCCTTGCCCCACTGCTCGCCCCCGGCCTCGGCGCGAACTTCGGCGTCGATCTTCAGCGCCGTGTCGCCCGTGGCGGCGATGCGCCCCGGAGCGGTCCAGGCGAAGGTGGGAAGCGTGTCGGTCGTGAGGTCGAAGCGGAAGCCGTTCTTCGTCTGTTCAACCTCGCTCAGCCGGGAGCCACTGGACTGGAGGACCCTGCCACTCCCCCCAAAGACAACACTCGGCCCGTCCTCCTGGAGGCCGAGTTGACGAAGCACCGTTTCCGCCATTCGCTGATAACCAAGCCGGTTAAGATGCACGCCGTTTTCCGTGAGGCGCTCTTCCGGGCTACGGGCCACGAGGGAATCGTAAAGTTCCACGAAGCGGTGGCCGCGCTTTTTCGCGACTTCGCCGATCCACGCGGAGACGCGCTGCAGCCGGCGATTCTGCTCGGCGGGATCGGGCATCGGTGTGCCGAACGCCTCGTGCCGCGGCGGTGCGATCAGAATGATTTTGGCACCACTCTTTTCCAAGGCCCCCAACAGATCCTCGTAGCCTTCCTGAAACCGTTTGTAGTCGGACTCACGTTCAGCAAACGCCGCCTCACTGCCGTAGCCAACGATCAAGGTCGTGGGACGGGCGTCGGTGAGCTGTTTCATCATGACCGAGAAGCCGAACCCCTGCTTCGCGCCGGGCGGTTGCCACCCGCCGGTGTTCTGGTCGGATCCAAACTCCGAGCGGGCCGTGCCAAACACGTCATCCGCCGGCCAGCCGAGGTTGCGAAACGTGAGATGATGATGGGGCCAGCGCGCGGTCAGGGCGGTTTCGAGAAAACCGTGTTGATCCATGCCGTAAATCAGCGTGTTGCCGAGAAAGACGATCCGATGCTGCGAGGGATCCGCCGCGAGCACGGGCTTTTTGTCGGCTTCGTTGTCGAGATTGCCGTCCAGTTTCCAATGGCCGAGGATGTCGTCCGGTGACGGTTCTCCTTTGTTTTCCGCAAGCTGGGTGATCTGCCGGTCAGCCAGGGCACCGCTGTAGACGCGCATGTCGTCGATGCCTCCGTGGAATGGCTCATTGCGCCCGTTGTAGGCACCGATGGAACCGGGCGTTGGCCGGCCCGGGGCCAGTTGCCCGGGCTCCTCCCGTTCGCTGACTTTTTTCCCGTCGATATACAACCGGAGGTGTCGTCCATCGAACGTTCCCGCCACATGATGCCACTGACCATTGGCGAGTTTCTTGGGATCATAGGCGGCGGAAATTTCAGTGTATTTGCCACCGATACCCAGCCCGAACCATAAGCCCCAAATGTTTTTGGCCCCGCCGATAGCCATGAAGCGACGGTCTCCTCCGTCCTCGATGCGGAAAACGGTTTGCTTTCCTTTCGACTCCACCGACGTCTTGATCCACGCGGAGACGGTGGTTCCATGAAGCGGGCGCAACTCGGGATACGCGGGAACTCGAATGATTGGGGCCTCCGGGCCGAACTCAATCGCCTTGCCGTTCTTCCCATCGATGTATTTCGGCTCCCCTCCTTCGGCGCTGGCACTGCGCTTGGGCGCCGCGGGCGGCCGCGGCAGGGCCGCTGTTTTAATGGAGGATGCCTCGCTGAACGCGCCGGCGGCGCTGATGTCGGATCGGATCCTGACCTTCCACCAGACTTCCGCCCTCGCGGGCAGGGCGGCCCCGCGATAGGGCACATCCGTATTCTGTGCAGATTGCCGCCATCCGCTGTCCCAGAGATCGCCGACATTGGCGTCGAGCTTCTGGGGATTGCTCGCCACGAGCAGATGGAACGCCGTTTGTTTTCCACCGGCCGGGGGAAGCTGCCATCCCAGGGAATACTCATTCAGATTCAAGCCGAGCGAGTTGGTGACCGGCTGGGCGGCCAGATCGCGAGGTCCTTCCAGCCGGCGATTGATTGGAGCGTACGGATCCTGGGGGCGCTTCGTCGGATCGACGTACTTTGCCAGATCCCGCGTCGCGATCACCGTGCACTTTTCATCCTTGAGATACTGCATGTATCTCTCGAAGTCGCCGCGGCTCGTACTGACCCAGGGATGTTCCAATGCCGGAACGCCGTGAAAATTCAGCACGCAAATCTTGCCTTCCCGCGCCTGATCGACGGCCCATTTCAGATCATCAAAACCCCACTTCGGTCCGGAATAGCCCGTGGTCGGAATCAACAGTGGGTGATCATTCTTAGGGTCGTAGGCCGGCCCGCGAGCGCCTTCGCCGCTGTCGGGAAACTCCGGTCCGACGCCGCGCCGCGCAAACTGGAATTGCAGTCCTTCCAGCGTTCGCACCGCTCCGAGACTGTGATGGAAACCCGGATAACAAAACGTCGTGGGCTGTGGGATTCCATGTTCGATGCACCGCTGGTCGATGTGTTTCAACGAAGCGGTGAGCTGCTCGTGCGTCACACGGGCGACATTTTCATGAAACTGCGTGTGGTTGCCGATCTCAAAGCCCAGATCGTGCAGTTCGCGGATTTCCTGCCACGTGGTGTAGTGGTCCTTGTTCTTCAGGAACCCGAGACCTTCGGTAACATAGAATGTCGCGCCGAACCCGTGCTTCTTCAGAACGTCCGCAACGAACGTGCGATCCGATTTGTTCGCGTCGTCGAACGTGAGGACGACGAGCTTGTCCGGAATCGGCTGCAATTCCTTCGCCTGGCCCACCGGCGCCGTTAAGAAACCCGCCAGCAAAAGCAGGAGCGCATCAGCGCGGAAGAGAAGTCGGTGCATGGGATTCGGCATAAGAAAAGTCGGGGATACAGCGGTGGATCGTCTCTGAGTCTGGTTGAGCTTACTTGGCGGCCCCGGCTTTTTTGTCGGCTTCGTTGTTGAGATTGTCGTCCAGTTTCCAATGGCCCACGATTGCCTCCGGCACCGGTTCCGCTTTGCCGGCCGCAAGCTGGGTGACCTGCTCGTCGGTCAAGGCTCCGGTGTAAACACGCATGTCGTCGATGCCTCCGTTGAATGGCTCATGGCGTCCGTTGTAGGCGCCGATGGACCCAATCGTCGGCTTGCCCGGAGCAAGTTTCCCCTGTTGCTCCAGCTCGCTGACTTTCTTGCCGTCGATGTAGAGTCGCATCTGCTTTCCATCGAAGGTCCCCGCAACATGATGCCACTGGCCATCAATCAATTTCTTGGGGTCATAGTCAGCGGAAATCTCAGTGTATTTGCCGCCAATTCCCAGCCCGAACCACAAGCCCCAGATGCCCTTGGCCCCGCCGATGGCCATGAAGCGCCGGTCTCCTCCGTCCTCGATGCGGAAAACGGTTTGCTTCCCCTTCGACTCCACGGTCGGCTTCACCCACGCGCAGACCGTGGTCCCTTCGAGCGGACGCAATTCAGGATACGCGGGAATGCGGATCATCGCGGCCTGAGGACTGAACTCAATCGCCTTGCCATTCTTCCCCTCAATGTATTTTGGCTCCCCTCCCTCGGCCCTGGCGCTGCGCTTGGGCGACACGGTCTGCGCCTGGACGACCGATGTGGTCGAGAAACCAGCCAGAGCGATCAAGATTACAAATTCGGGGAACAGAATTCGTTTCATGGGATTTAGGAGTAGAAGAATTGGGAGGTTCATTCGATAAGAAAATGATAGTTACTTCGGGGAATTGGCGGGCTTGCCGCGGTTTCCTGCGGGGCTGGCGGGGAGGGCTTGGGCGAGCCGGGTTTTCACTGCGGCGAAAGCAGGGTCGGCGGCTCGGTTGGTGAACTCGTCCGGGTCGGTTTCCAGGTCGTAGAGTTCCTCAAAACCGTTGCCGTAACGGATGAACCGATAGCGGGCATCCGACACGGCGTGGGAGGCACTTTGCTCCCGGCCAAAAACGTAGGAGGTGAGTGAAGTGCGAGAGCGCGGGGCCTCGGGGGTTTTCAATTGTGGGACGAGCGAGGCGCCGTCGCACTGCGCGGGCACGGGCAGGCCAGCGAGTTCGCAGAGGGTGGGGTAAAGATCGGTGAGGGTCGCGGGCTGGCGGGTCTGCCGACCGTCGCGGCTGAGCCGAGGCGCGTGAATGAATAGTGGCACGCGCGTCGTCTGGGTCCAGAGGGCGAACTTCTCCCAGTTTTCTTTTTCCCCGATGTGGAAGCCGTGGTCGCTCCACAGGACGATGATCGTGTTCTCTTTCAGCGGCGACGCATCGAGCGCGTCGAGCAGTCGGCCGACTTGGTAATCCACATAGCTAATGCTGGCGAGGTAACCTTGCATGAGCTTTTCCCACTGCTTGTTTTCGACGACCCACTTGTGCCAACCGCGGCGACCGTGGTCGTGCGCGTCGGCAAGGTCGCCGGCCTGGACGACGGGCAGTTTCACCCCGGCCAGCGGATGGAGATCGAACCACTTCTGCGGCACCTCCCATGGAATGTGCGGACGAAAAAGGCCGACGGCCAAAAAGAGCGGTTTCGGCTGCGGTGCGCGCAGTTCTCCGATGGCCCAGTCGACCAGCATGTGATCGCCCGTCTTCTCATCAGGCACGCTCAATGGGGCGGCACCAAAGAGCTTCCCCTGCCCCAGCGGTCGACCTGGGGTCAATCCCATCTCCGCGTCAGACTCGAATTTCGCGCGGATCCAGTCCTTCGAAATGGGGTCGAGCGGATCGCCGCGGTAGGCGTCCCACGCAGCGGGATCGTTTTGCGAGTCGCCGGGTGTCCACTGGAGGGTATGGAAAATCTTTCCACCACCCACCGCCCGGTAGCCATGATTGCGAAAGTGTTGGGAAAGGACGACCGCATCCTTGAGCAAGGGCGACTCTTCGCGCCAGCGCGGTCCACGGGCGCCGAAGAGATTGACGTAAATCTCGGACTTCGCGGGATGGACGCCCGTCATTACTGCGACGCGCGAGGGATGGCAGGCGGGCGCGGCGCAGTGGGCGTTAGCGAAGGTGACGGAACGTTTCGCGAGCCGGTCCAGGTTCGGGGTCCGTACGCCGGGATGATTGGCCAACGGCGAGATGTAGTCGTTGAGATCATCGACAGCGATGAAGAGAACGTTGGGCTTCGGCGCATCGGCAGCGTGCAGCGCGGCCATCGGCACGAGCAGCAAGGCGGTGAGGAGTTTGGGTATGGCCGATTTCATGATGTTTCGGTTCCTATTTCAAACGCTCCGCGGAGAAGACGTCGCCGCTCGGCTTTTCCGGGAGCGTGGCTTTCCATTGCCCGAGCTTGGCGACGATGTTCTTCACAACTTCTGGTTTATCCGACGCGAGGTCCTTGGTTTCGAGCGGGTCAGCGGCGATGTCGTAGAGCTCCACGCGTTTCGCATCATCCGTCGTCAGGAATTTCCATTGCCGGTCCACCACTGCGTAGTTCGCCCAGTGAAACTCGGAATCTTTGCCGCCGCCCATTTTCCAAAACAACGGCTTGGCCCTCGTCGAGGTCGCCTGACCTTTGAACACCGCCACCTGACTCATCCCATCGGGCTGGTAGCCTTTCGGCATCTTCGCGCCGGCCAGTTCACAAAATGTCGGCAGCAGATCGACAGCGGAGATAAGCGAGGTGTTGTCGATTTTTCCCGCAGCGATTTTCCCGGGCCAGCGGGCGATGAAGGGCACATTGATGCCGCCTTCGAACAACGCCGCCTTGTAGCCCTTTCGTCCAGCGGTGATTCCCTTCGCCGCCGCGATTCCCCAACCCGCCCCAGTCGCGGTATCGTAGCTCAACTCCAGTTTTGCCGCGCGGGCGGAGCGAGCGGGACCATTGTCGGAACTGAAGATGACGAGTGTGTTCTCGGTAAGTTTGAGTCGATCCAAAGCATCCATCACCTGGCCGATACGGTCATCGGCATGGGAAATCACCGCCGCAAAGATTTGGTCCTCCCGGCTCGCCATGTCCCGAAAGCGCCACTCGTATTTCGGCACCGTGTGAAACGGCGTGTGGGGCTCGTGCATCCACAGGTTGATGAAGAACGGCTTCTTCGCCGCCGCGCTCTTCTCGATGAAAGCGACGGCGTGGTCGGCATCCTCGTGCACCGGCATCTGCTCGCCCGCGCAGTTGAAGGCGCCGTATTCGTCGTAGCCATAGGCTTTCGGCAGCGGCGAATCGGGAATCATGTCGTTGGAGAGATGCCATTTGCCAAAGTGCGCCGTCGCATAGCCCACGGATTGCAGCATCCTCGGCAGCGTCGGCGTCTTCGGATCGAGCCAGTCGGGCATGTTGCGTTTCGCGTTGTTGGGCACATGGGCAAAGTGCCCATCGATGTTGTAGCGAGCCGGGAAATGCCCCGTCATCACCGCTGTGCGACTCGGCGAGCACACGCCACTGGCGACGGTGAAACGCGAGAAGTCCGTTCCCTCCTTTGCGAGCCGATCAATGTTCGGCGTCTTCACATAGGGATGACCGTGGCACGAGAGGTCGCCCCAACCCCAGTCGTCGGCGAAGATGAAGACGATGTTTGGTTTAGGCGCGTCGTCGGCGTGCAGTGAATGCGAGGCAAACCCGAGCAGGAGGGCGGCGAGGAGGGTGTGTTTCATGGTTTCACTCGTGTGTAGGGACTCGAGAGGTAAGTCGCGTAGGGCTTGTCTTCATAACGGAGAGTTTTCCGGTGGTTGGTGAAGAAGTCGATGCGCGAGGTTTTTCGAACGAGTTTAATGTCGGCCGTCCACACGCCTCGCTTCTTGTCATGAAGCATCTCGGCGGTGTTCTCGGCGGGAATTAGTTCGCTGAGGTATTTCGGACTGCCGTCGGGAGCGCGATCATGAATCCACCAGATGCGACCACTCTCTTCGCCAGAGCCCGGCGCGAAACGCACTGTGACCTTGAGGGTGTCGCCGTCAATTTTCGTCTGGACGCCGGGCGGGGTCAGGAGCGGCCCCACTTTCTCCGGAAAGAAATGTCGTAGGAGAAAGGTATCTCGGTTGCGCTCATCACGCTCGAGCTGCGGATGCGTCTTCTCGCCGTGCCCGGTGTTGGCCCCAAGATAGACGGGAATGTCTGGATGATGCGCCCCGCCCCACGCGATGTCGTAGGCCACCATGTCGTGCGTGCCGGGATGAAAAAGCATCTCGACGCCGCGTGCTCGCAGCGCAGGGAGATTGCGCGAAATAAATACGCCGCCGGAAATGGCACGCGTGAACGTCTCCAACTCCTCCCAAGTGTACCCGGCTTTGATCGCGGCCTGATTAAAGTTCGGACCAAAGTGCCCTCCCGAAAAACCGCGCTGCCCGCCGCCGTTCGTTTCGTGTTCCTTGCGGGCCGCAGGATCACAAAGCCGCAGGGGCGAATCCCAGATTGGCGACACCGACGCATGCACCGCCGTCATGCGTTCGTCGTGCAGAATCGCCATCGAAGGAGACGCACCGTTCTTCGATCCGCCCGACATGGCCACCTTGCCCGGCTCAAAATGTCCGCGCTCCGCCAAGGCCGTTGTGACCGCCCGCATCAACGTCGCGGGCCAGGCCCAGTATTGGATTTTGTGGCGAGGATGCAGCGACTTGGCAAAGCGCGCTTCGGACGCGCCTCCGAGTTCGTGCTGACCATACGAGCCGGGCTCCTGAATGACCGTGTAAACGAGACCGACTCCCCCCTTGATTAATGCCAGCTCCAGCGGGTTGACCGGAAGCGTCTTCTCCAGTCTATCCGGCGAATGCCCGCCAGTAAGATGAAAGCCCTTCGCCTTCCGGTCCGCCGGCACGATCATCTTCACTGGAATCCGATACGCCTGCCCCGGCCAGATTTCGCCGACGTTGATGGTGACCAACTTCTGCTTCGTGGGGATTGGGCCGGCGACGACATGCCAGTCCTGAAGAACCTCGATGGCGAGAGTCTTCGAATCACGGATAGCATCCATGTCAAAAAGTTTAATCTTCACGTCAGCGCCGAGCGTGATCAGCGGCGCGACCAACAGGGCGGTGAGGATGCGAATGTTATTCATGCGGGAAGCTCGGTCATTGAGTAGGAGTCTGTTACTTTTGGGCCTTCACGGCTGACCGGTTTCACTTTTCTGCGCCACTTGGTCTGTTAATCCCAGTGCTAATTTGATGTTCTTGTTTTCCTTGCCGCTTGTCCATCCCCCGTGGAGGCACAGCCTCCCACGACCGCGCTGGGACGAATATTATTACTAGATGCTTTTCTCTCCCCATCTGGTTCCCGCAGATTCGGGAATCTTATCCGCGCCCTGTATTTTTTACCTTTGTTTACCTTTCATGTCTGTGGCCTTTCTCTGACGCCCCAGACGGACACTTCCTCCGGTCTGAAAAAACGAGGCGCGCTAACGCACGCAGCCCTGATGTCCTCCTGTTTACTTTGAGCCGTCGCCAACAGCATTTACACCAGAGCCGGTGAGGCGTAGGATGTCGGGCATGAAGCACATTCTCTTGATGATTGCGCTGGTGATGTCGGTGCAAGGTGCGGAGAAAGAGCCCATTCGACCCTTCACGGGCCCCATAGCCGGTTCAGGGACCGGTTTCTTCATCACGGCGGACGGCTACCTTTTAACCAACTATCATGTAATTGATGCTGGCACGGACATAACAGTCATGACCGAAAAAGGAGCCCTCCCGGCAAAGGTGGTCAAGGTGGACGAGAAAAACGATTTGGCAGTCTTGAAAGTGGAGGGCAAGTTCACCCCGTTGCCGTTATTATCGAGCCGCAAAGTGGGCTTGGGTGAAAAAACATTCACAGTAGGTTTCCCACGGCCCGGGATACAGGGCTTTTCCCCAAAGTTCACGGATGGTGTCATCAGCAGTCTGTCTGGGATTCAGGATGATCCCCGTGATTTTCAAATCAGTGTTCCGGTTCAGCCCGGCAACTCGGGCGGCCCCTTGGTGGACCAATACGGCAACGTGATTGGGGTGATCGTCAGTAAGTTGAGCGCCAAATATTTGTTACTTAAAAAAAGGGGGGACGTGGACCTGCCGGAGAACGTGAACTATGCCATCAAAGGCACTTTTGCAATCGGGTTTATTGAATCCCTTCCTCGCGTATCCGCTGGGCTGAAAGACCCATATTCGCGCGACAAGGAACGAAAGCTTTCCGATGTCATCAAAGAAGTCCAAGAGGCAACAGTACCCATCTTAGTCGGCTCATACATTCCCAAGGTCGCAAACGGCACCCCAATCTGGGAATTTGTAACGGGAGGTTTTGTGTCCTCCTCCCCCGCCATTGGC
>CAMDJP010000048.1 GCA_945900775.1 Akkermansia muciniphila
GAGACGGCCGAACTGGGTTATCGTACCTTCGGCGGTCCGGGCGTGCCGGGCGCGCAGTGGCTCGAAGGCTGGGCACCGGGCAAAAACCCGCGTCACCTCCCTCCCAGCCACGGTATCTTCGTGCCGAAGGGCGCCGACATCATTCTGCAGGTGCATTACAACAAGACAGGCAAGCCGGAGACCGACCGCACGAAAATCGGCTTCCATTTCACGAAGGGGCCGGTGGACAAACGGGTGCGCATCCATACCCACGCCTTTCCCGCGTTGAACATCCAGCCGGGTAATGCGAACTATACCGTCACCAGTAGCTACACCGTGCCGTCGAACGTTACCGTGCTCGCCGTTTGGCCGCATATGCACCTGCTCGGCCGCACGATTTCGGTCGAAGCGACGCTCCCCACGGGCGCGAAGCAGCCGATGGTCACCGTACCCGACTGGGACTTCAACTGGCAGCTCGGCTACCACTTCAAGGAGCCGCTCAAGTTTCCGAGCGGGACGAAGATTCAGCTTACCGCCCGCTACGATAACTCCGAGAACAATCCCGCCAACCCGAGCCGTCCGCCCAAGGCTGTCCGTTGGGGCGAGCAGACGACCGATGAGATGTGTATCGCCTTCTACGCGTACACGGTGGACTCCGAGCACCTCACGCAGGGGATCGCCGCAAGCGGAATGAAGGGCGGATTAGGTGGCAACAACCGCGAAGCAGCGCAGACGTTGCTGCAGGAGGCGCTCAAACGCTTCGACAAGGACGGCGACGGCAAGCTCAACGACGACGAGCGCGCCGAGGCGGTGAAGGCTTTTCAAGAACGCTTCGGAACGGGCAAGAAGCTGTGAACATTACGCCAGCGCCCAGCTGACGTTAATCTCAGCATCGGACCGCAACGGCGCGTGTCCGGCCAATAGCTTCCGCTCGGCGAGAATTCCAATCATTGCGGCGTTGTCGGTGCAGAGATTTTTCTCCGCGAGGCGGAGCGTGAAGCGGTTCTTCGCACACGCGGCAGCCAACTCAGTCCGCAGGCCGGAATTGCACGTCACACCGCCTGAGGCAGTGACACATCCCACACCGAGCCGCTTCGCGGCACGAATCGTCTTTGTCACCAGCACCTCCACGATGGCCGCCTGCGTGCTGGCGCAGAGGTCACGCAGCGACTGCTCGTCGTCGAGCAGATGCGGATGGTCGCGCAGGAAATAACGCACGGAGGTTTTGAGGCCGCTGAAGCTGAAATCGTCATTCGCTTCGTGCAGGAGTGGGCGCGGGAATGCGAACGCGCGCGGATTGCCACCGGTCGTGAGTTTGTCCAACTCCGGCCCACCGGGGTATGGCAAGCCGATGAGCTTGGCGATTTTGTCGAAGCACTCCCCCGCAGCGTCATCAATGGTGCCACCGAGCACACGGTGCTTCAACTCGCCTTCCACATGGACGAGCATCGTGTGACCGCCGCTGACGATGAGCGAGATGTTCGGCTGGAAGGCGGCGAAGTCCGCGCGTAGCGGTTGGTCGGCGATCCATGGCGAGTAGAGATGCGCCTCGTGATGATTGATTCCAAAAAATGGCCGCCGAAGCGCGAAGGCGAACGATTGCGCAGCCTTGAAACCGACCATGAGCGCAGCTGGAAGACCCGGGCCTTGCGTCGCGGCGACAGCATCAATCTGTTCATTGCAGAGATTTGCTTCGCTCAGCGCGGCACGAATGACTGGAAGGAGATTGCGGAGATGTTCGCGCGAGGCCAGTTCTGGAACCACACCACCGTACTCGGCGTGGAGCTTGATTTGGGAAGAAACGATGTTGCTCAGCACCGCGCCATCGCAAATAACGGCCGCGCTAGTCTCATCGCACGAGGTCTCGATCGCAAGGAGACGCATCGGCGGCAAGACGTCACGAAAATCAGCGGCTACTTGGCCGCGACCTTGCCCATCGCCTTGAGAACCTCCAAGGCCCGGTCGAGCTGCACATCCCGCGCGTTGCGGACGCGTTCGCGCTCGTTTTCGTCGAGCGATTCGATGCCGCCGGTCGTGCGCTTGAGAGCGATGTCGCGTTCGAGCTCGGGGCTCATCGGCACCACGGTATCAGGCAGGATGCCCTTGCCATGAATCTCGCGGTGGCTCGGCGTGTAGTACTTCGCGGTCGTGAGACGCAGTGCGGCACCATCCTTGAGCGGTAAAATACTTTGCACCGAGCCTTTGCCGAAGGTCTTCTCGCCGATAAGCACCGCGCGCTTCAGGTCCTGTAGGCAGCCGGCGACAATCTCGGAGGCGCTGGCGCTCCCTTCGTTGACGAGAATTGCTATGGGAAGCCGGCGATGACTGTTCCCGGCGGCCTTGTGTTGCGAGCGTTCGATGGCGGTGCGGCCTTCCGTCGAGACGACGAGCTGGCCTTTCGGCAGGAATTTCTCGCTCACCTTTACGGCTTGATCGAGGAGTCCGCCCGGATTGTCGCGCAGGTCGATTACGAGCGACTGCATCCCCTGCACCTCCAGTTTCTGAAGCGCCTTCTCCAGATCCACATCCGTATTCTCGCCAAATGAGGAAATCCGCACGTAACCGGTTTTGTCGGCACCCAAGGGATATTCGCCTCGGCCGTTCAGATCGCGCACGGTGCTGACCTTGATAATCGCGCGCTCAAGAACCAGATCCTTCGGCTTCTGAAACGAGGAGCGCATGATTGAAATCGTTACCTTCGATCCAGGCTTACCCCGCAATTTGCTCACTGCATCGTTGAGCGTGATTTTATCCGTGTTCTGCCCGTCAATTTTCACGATTCGATCACCAGCGGCAATCCCCGCCTTTGCGCCTGGGGAGTCGTCCATCGGTGCAACCACGGTGATGGCGTTGTCACGCAACGAAACAACGATGCCCACACCGCCGAACTCGCCGCTAGTGTCCTTGCGCAAATCGTCGAACTTCCGCGCGTCCATAAATTCACTATGAGGATCGAGCGTGTTAATCATCCCCTTGAGCGCACCGTTGACGAGGTCTTCGTAACTCACCTTCCCACCGTCCACATAGTTCTGGCGGACCAGTTCCAGCACGCGGGTGAAGACCTCCATGTTCGCGTACACATCTTCGCGGCCAGCGGCCTGCGCCTGCCCGAGATAGATTTGCGTGCCGAGGAGTAGGTTTAAACCAAGAATGCTCAGGAGCAGGGTGTAGATAATTCGCTTCTTCATAAAATGTCCTTTGTAGACGATTGGATTGTAGATTTGGTTCACAGCATTAGCAAGCGAGCGAATAGGAAAACTTCATGTCGAACATCGACTCTTCAACGCTCTCCACCTCGCAGCAACCACTCGATGTACGGAAGATCGGCCGGCGTCGTCACCTTTATGTTCGGCGTCGCCGATTCCACCAACGACACCGACTGGCCAATCAATTCGCACGCAGCCGTGTCGTCCGTGACAATCAACCCGCGCTCGCGCACAGCGGCTAACGCGCGACGAATCACCTCGACTCGAAAGGTCTGGGGCGTCTGCACCGACCACAACCGTGAACGATCCACGTTGCGCACGATGCGCGCATCACCATCCGATTCCTTGATGGTATCCGTGACTCGCTGGGCTGCCACCGCCGCACCAGTCGAACGCGCTGCGTCAATCGTCGCGGCGATTAACGCCTCGCTCGTGCAGGGCCTCGCGCCATCCTGAATCGCCACGACCTCCGTCTTCGGCGAAAGAGCCGCCAAACCGTTCCAAACCGAATCCTGCCGCTCCTTCCCGCCTAGTACGAAACGGTGCGGCTTGCGAAAGCCGTGCTGTCGCGCCAACTCCTCAAACACTTCCTGCATCCCATCGCGGACAACAATCACGATTTCATCCACACACACCGCCGCATCGAATCGCGCCCACGTATGGGCCACGACGGGTCGGCCGGCGGCTTCGAGGAAAAGCTTATCCAGCCCCGGCCCCATCCGGGTTCCTCGTCCAGCGGCAACAATGACAGCGGAAACCATACGTGTTTTTAAGTCGTCGCAGGCCGCCAGTCGAGAACCTTGAGCTGCACCGTGCGGCGACCGTTGAATTCATTGACCTGCGGTACGGCAGCGAGGTCGAAAGTGCCATCGGGCAACGCAGCATCGCCCACACCCCAGAACACCGCCTCGGCGTTCGCGGTACCGTCGGTCAAGAACAACTTCGCGTGCTGCTTTCCCCTGCCCATGCGGAGCGGCACGCGGGTGCAACGAAGATTTCTTACCGCAAGCTGCACGGCAAGATTCCCTTGTCCAAACGGCTCAAGCCGCGCCAACTCTGTCACCGCATTCAACGTCAGGTTGGATAACTCCACTTCTGCATCGAGGCGTAATGTCGGCTGAAGTTGATCCGTCTTAAGCACACGTTGCGCAATGACGTTTAGTCGCTCGCGCAATGCGTCCACTTTGTCGGGCTGTATCGTAACGCCTGCGGCCATCGCATGACCGCCGTGTCGGACCAGCAAGTCGTCGCATTCACGCAATGCAGCAGCAAGATCGAAGCCCTCGATGCTCCGGCCCGAACCCCGGAACTCCGTGTTGTCACCACCGAGAATGAGGGTCGGCCGATAGAATTCCCGGAGCACACGCGAAGCGACGATGCCGACCACACCGATGTGCCAGAGCAATTGTCCCTCGACGATGACGAAATCCCGCGCGGGATTGAATCGCGCGCGCGCAGCGCCGATGGCTTGATCTGTAATGCCGCGCTCAGTTTCCTGTCGCTCGCGATTACGCGCGTCCAACTCGGCCGCCAGCGGCGTAGCTTCGGCAATGTCCGCAGCCAAAATCAAACGCAGAGCGGCTTCAGCGTTCTCCATCCGCCCGGCGGCATTAAGACGCGGCCCGAGCTGAAATCCGACTTCGTACGTCCCCACTTGACCATTCATCTCCGCGACCTTTTTCAGCGCCACGAGTCCCGGCCGTTTCGTCGCGCTGAGCCGCTCCAATCCTGCGGGGACAAGAATGCGATTCTCGCCGGTGAGGGGAACGAGGTCGGCCACAGTGCCGAGGGCGACAAGATCGAGCAGCCTACGGACATCGAAATCCTCGAAGCCGAGGACGCCTTGCTCACGACCGCGCTTGACGAGCGCATGAGCGAGCTTGAACGCGAGACCGACGGAACAAAGCTCGTGAAACTTGCCGTCCGCAGAAAGCTGCGGATTGACGAGCGCTGCGGCAGCCGGCGCTGGGTTGGAGACTTGGTGGTGGTCCAGCACTAGCACATCCACACCGCGACCGCCCAGCCATGCGATGCTCTCCACGGCTGTCGAACCGCAGTCCACAGCCAGCAGTAACGTGGTTTTGGAAAACTTTTTCAGGCAGTTCTCCACGCCGTCTCGCGAGAGGCCGTAGCCTTCGTCCATCCGGCTTGGCAGGTATGCCTCGGCCGTCCACCCCAATGTTCGCAGCGTTTCTAGGAGCAGAGCCGTCGAGGTGACACCGTCCACGTCGTAGTCACCGAAGATGACGAGCGGCTCGCCGCGACCGCGTGCGAGCCAAAGACGCTCGACAGCGGTGGACATGTTCGGGAGCAGGAACGGATCGGCAAGCGACTTAAGGCGCGGCGTCAGGAAGGCCGCGGCGTCGGCGGGCGCGGTGATGCCGCGATTGACGAGGCATTGCGCGAGTAGCGGCGAAACGGCGAGGGATGCGGCAAGTTGGTTCGCCAAGAGCGGCTGCGAGGGCGTGAGGAACCAGCGGAATTTCATTGGGCTAGAAGATGGAGTGCCACGCTCGTTTTAGAAACTCCACGACCATGACAACGGCCCGCTCCCCGAAGAATGCGAGCATTGCAAACCACGCAAAGGTGAGCAGCACGCAGAGGTAGGCGAACCAGATGAGCACGCCGTCTTCTTCCATCATTGCCAGCGCGAGGAAGAGGATGGCAAAGCCGGGCGGCTGGTTGGTGAATGGGACCGGCACGGGCAGCGAGAGCAGGGCGGCGAGGGCGATGAGCACAAGGGCGTTGAACACGCGGGCGGGGCGGGTCCGGAGCCAGACAGTGCGGCGGGGGTGGACGATTTTTTCAACCCAACGCAGGAGCTTGATGCTGCCATTGACGACTTTGGTCTGGAAGCCGGCTGGCAGCACGCGGTCGCCCATGAAACGGGGCAGTCCACGCGGTTCGGGGAACACGAGGCGGAAGGCGAGAAACATGATGACGACGCCCAGCACGGTGCTGAAGCCGGGCAGAGGAATGGGCTGCAGGAACGGCAGGCTCATCAGCACGATGAGTAGGTAGATGCCGCGACCCTCGGTGCGGCGGAGCAGCTCGTTGAGCGTGAGGCCACGCGTAGAACTTTCCTCGCGAAAAATCTCCTCGAGCTCTTGGGAAAGCAGTCGATGATGCATCGCCAGAAATTTCAGCGAAGGCCGTCCAGCGGCGCAAGCCGAAACATCACTTCGCCGAGGACTTTTCTTTCGCCTCGCGGCGCATCGCGACCACCGAAATCACGATGGCAGCGGCGATGATGCCAACGACTATGAGGAGCGAGAGGTTCGTCGGGATTTTTGCTTGGAACCACTGCGGAGCCTGATTATGCGGATCAATCAGCATCTTCACGCCGACGAAAGCGAGTACGATGGCCAACCCGTACTTGAGATAGCGAAAATACTCAATGGCACCGGCCAGCACGAAGTAGAGTGAACGCAGACCGAGGATGGCGAAGACGTTCGAGGTGAAAACGATGAACGGCTTGGTCGTGATGGCGAAGATGGCCGGGATGGAGTCGAGCGCGAAGATGAGATCCGTGGTCTCCACCATCAGCAACACAATGGCTAACGGCGTGAGAGCGCGTTTGCCGTTTTCGATAGTGAAGAACTTATGGCCGTCAAAAGCGGCCGTCACGGGGAAAAACTTCTTTACCAGCTTGATAATCGGGTTCTTGTCCGGATGTACCCCTTCGTCGTCGGCGAAGCACATTTTGATACCGGTGATGAGTAGGAACCCGCCAAAGATGTAGAGCACCCAGGTGAACTGCTGCACCAGCAGCGCACCAAAGCCAATCATCACGCCGCGCATCAGCAGCGCACCCATGATCCCCCAGAAGAGCACTCGGTGCTGATATTTCCCGGGCACACGAAAGTAGGCGAAGATGAGGGCAATCACGAAGACATTGTCCATCGAGAGCGAAAGCTCGATGATGTAACCAGTAACAAACTCCGTAGCCGCTTCCTTACCGAGCCACGGCACCAATCCTCCGGCGAACCCCATCGCGAGTAAAAACCAGAGCGTCGTCCAACCCAGCGCTTCCTTGAACTTCACCTCGTGGTCCTTGCGGTGGAACACACCGAGGTCGAGAGCGAGAAAGAAGAGGACGGCCGCGACGAAGGTGACCCAGTGCCACGCTTGGATTTCCATCACGGCCGGCATTATTTTACCCGCTTTAGATCAACCCTGCGCCGGCAACTCCACAGCCGGGGTTACCGTGCCCGCGCCGATCTGCGGCCGTTGGCCCTTGTGCCACCAGACGACCAGTGCAGAAGCGATGTAGATGGAGGAGTAGGTGCCGGTGATGATGCCGGCGAGGAACGTGAATGAGAAGTCATTGATCACGCCACCACCGAAGATGTAGAGCGAGAACGTGGCAAGGAAGACCGTGCCAGAGGTGATGATGGTGCGGCTGAGCGTCTGGTTCACCGCGCGATTCACCAATTCTCGGAAGCTGCCGCGCACACCGAGTTTCAAATCTTCACGAATACGGTCGAAAATCACGACGGTATCGTTGATCGAGAAACCGATGATGGTCAGAACCGCCGCGACAATGGGGGCGCTCAACTCTCGTCCAGAGAGGAAGAACCAACCCGTCGTCATCAGGATGTCGTGCAGAATCGCCACCACTGCGCCGACAGCAAAGCTGAACTCGTAGCGGAATGCTACGTATACGAGAATGCCGAACAGCGCCAAAAACGCCGCGAGAAGGGCCGATTTTGTAATCTCCGCACCGATAGTTGGGCCGACCTTGTCGAGGGCGTACCGTTCGAACTTCGCCTTCGGGAACTGCTTCACAAGCGCTTCCTGCACCGGCACACCTTTCTCGAAGGCAGTCGTGATGCGCAGAGTCTCAATGCCAGTCGCGATGTCCTTCTGATACTGGATTGTGGATTCACCGATTTTGAGGGCATCCACTGTTTTGCGCATCTCATCGTCGGGCACCTTGCTGGCCTGGTCGAACTTCAGCGTGAGGGTGTCGCCACCCTGAAAATCGACACCGAGAGCCTGTTTGCCGCGATATACGCCGTAGCCGTTTCCAATCGCGATCAACGTCCACGAAAGTATGAATGCCGGCAGCGCCCAGCGCATGAAGTCAATCTTCGTGTCTTTGATTAAGTGGAACATCGGCAGGCTCTTAATCAAGTTCCTCGCCAGCAATAGCTCGAAGATGAAACGGGTGACGATCAGAGCCGTGAAGAGACTCACCGAAACGCCGATGGTCAGCGCGACGCCGAAGCCCTTCACTGGGCCGGTGCCGAGATAAATCAGGATAATCGAGGCAATCAGTGTGGTGACATGCGAATCGAGAATCGTACTGAAAGCCCGTCCGTAAGCCGCACTGATTGCTCCACGCAACGTCTTGCCCAGCGCCAACTCCTCGCGCAGGCGCTCGTAGATGAGCACGTTCGCATCTACCGCCATGCCGATTGTGAGTAAGATGCCTGCGATGCCCGGCAACGTCAGCGTGGTGTCTACCGAGCACATAATGCCGAGCAGCACCACGATGTTTAGAAGCAACGCGACGTTCGCAATCAGGCCTGCGAGCAGGTAGTACACGGCCATGAAACCGGCCACGGCAATCAGGCCGTAGATTGCGGCTTTGACACCGCTCTTAATCGAGTCGCGACCGAGGGAAGGATCCACGTCGCGCTCCTCGACAATCTTCACCGGCGTCTTGAGCGGGTTCTCCAAGGCGCTGGCGAGTTGGCGAGCCTCCTCGAGGGTGTAGCTGCCGGTAATCTGGCCGCGGCTACGAATCTGGCTCTGAATCGTCGGCGCGGAAATCAAATCGCCGTCGAGCACGATGGCGAGACGCTTCTGGAGATTTTCTTGCGTGATTTTGCCGAACAGTTCAGCGCCCTTATCGTTGAACTCGAAAAGAATCTCCGGCTCGTTCGTGAGCGGATGGCGGCTGACCTGAGCGCGCGTGAGATACTCACCAGTCATCTCCGCCTTCTTTTTCACCCACACAGGAGCAGAGGTCGTCACACCGTTCTGGCCCTTCTGCTTCTCCTGCATGAGCTCGAAGCCCGGCTTGATGAGGCCATCATCCGCACCGCCGTCCGGATGCACGATACGGAACTCGAGAAAAGCCGCCTTTTGAATGCGCGTGCGTGCGTCTTCGCGCTGCGCCTCGGAAAGTCCGGGCAACTGGATGAGAATGCGCGATTCGCCGACCGGCTGGATGATTGGTTCAGCCACGCCGGATGCGTCGACGCGCTTGCGTAGCACCTCGATGGTCTGGTTGAGCGCGTCCGCCTTGTCGGTGAGACCAGCGAACTGCGCCGAATCCATCTCCACGAGGAACTGAGTGCCACCCTGCAGGTCGAGCCCGAGCTTGATCTTACCAGCCGCAGCGCGCTGAATCTGGTTGAGGATAGCGCGGTTCAGGTCACGGTGTTCTCCACGCGGCACAGGAAAATAATTGGTCAGAGCCACATTGGCTGACGCCTGTTTGAGGCTATCAAAGCCCAACTCCGCACGGTCGCCGCGCAGCTTGCGCGCCTCGGCTACCATCTTATCGAAGGCCGGGCCACGCTTGATCGCCTGGTCTTGGAAAACGTCGATCAAGTCCCGGCCAGTCGGCGGATATAGTTCGAATACCGCCCACGTCGTGGCTAACAGGATGATTACCAGCCGCTGAAAATTGGTTAGAACCATAAACGAGCTATCGGATAAATTAGGACTTCTCGGACTTCTCGCCGCTTTCGCTGCTTTCGCTGCGTTCAATTATCTCGGTCACAGCCGATTTTAGAACCTCGAACTTCGTCTCCTCCGAGCGAATCACCACCGACTTCTCACGCACGCTGGTGACAGTGCCGAGGATGCCGGCGGCCAACACCTTGTCGCCCACCTTGATCCTCTTGAGCAACGCATCGTGCTCTTTCGCCTTCTTCTGCTGCGGACGAATGAGCAAGAAGTAGAAAACGACGAAAATCAATACCATCGGCGCGAGCTGGATCCAGATAGGCGGCTGAGGTTGGCCAGGCTTCGGGGTGGACATGGCGAGGATGTTGGCGAGTAACGACATATTCATAAATCAAATGAGCCGCTCAATTTAGGGATGCTGCCGCTTTTGGCAAGCCATCATTCTGCCAAACAGCTCATCAGCCTGCACCCGCAGCAGCCCGCGCCCCGAGCACCCGGCGCGTTGGTACGTAGGTAGCGATGAATTCCTTGCGAAACTCGCCGAACGTGCCAGCGGCGAGGTGCGCACGAATGTCCGCCATCAGCGCGAGGTAGAAATGACTATTGTGCACGCTCAGCATCCGCAAACCGAGAATCTCGTTCACGTTCAGCAAGTGGCGAAGATAGGCGCGTGTGAAGTTCCGGCAGGCGTAGCAGGCGCAGTCCTTCTCGATGGGCGTGAAGTCAGCCTTGTATCCCCCACCCTTCAGCACGATGGCACCTTTGCGGGTGAAAGCCGTGCCGTTGCGCCCGACGCGCGTCGGCAACACGCAGTCGAACATATCCACGCCACGGGCGACCAACTCGACGAGCTGCGCCGGAGTGCCGAGACCCATCGCATAGCGCGGCTTGTGCGCAGGCAGATGCGGCTCGGTGAATTCAATCGCCTTGAGCATCTCCGGCTCCGGCTCACCCACGCTCACGCCGCCGATGGCGTAGCCGTCGAATTCCATCGGCACGAGCTGCTTCGCGCATTCTTCGCGCATCGCCGCGTGACTGCCGCCCTGTACGATGCCGAAGACGAGCTGACCTTCCCCGCGCGGCTGCACACGGCATTCGTCCGCCCAGCGGACGGTACGGTCCACCGCCGCTTTCACTTCTTTCGGTGTGGCGGTGTGCGGCGGGCAGTCATCGAACAGCATCGCGATGTCCGAGCCGAGTTCGCGCTGGATTGCCATCGCCTCCTTCGGCCCGAGGAAAAGCAGCGAGCCATCTAAGTGCGAGCGAAACTCGACGCCGTGCGGCTTGATTTTGCGAATCTTGGCGAGGCTGAAGACTTGGAACCCGCCGGAGTCGGTGAGAATCGGGTACGGCCAGTTGATGAATTTGTGCAGCCCCCCGGCGGCGTTGATGATCTCCATCCCGGGCCGGATGGAGAGGTGATACGTATTGCCGAGGATAATCTGCGTACCCATCTCAATCATCTCGCGTGGGTCGAGCGCCTTCACGCTCCCCTGCGTGCCGACTGGCATGAAAACCGGCGTGTCGATGACGCCGTGCGCCGTGGTCAACCGCCCGAGGCGAGCCTTGGAGGTGTGGTCGGTCTTGAAAAGCTCGAACATCAGCTATCGAGCCTCCACTCTACTCCGCCTTCACCCACTCGAGCACCTTGGCGAGCGCGTCCTCCGCCTTCACGGACTGAAGAGCCCCGGCGCGCGGCTTGATCTCCACCTCGCCCTTGGCGAGCGACTTCTCACCGATGCCGACTCGCAGAGGGAATCCGACCAACTCGGAGTCCTTGAACTTGAAACCAGCCCGCTCATCGCGGTCATCGAGAATCACGTCCACACCGGCGGCGGTCAGTTCTGCGTAAAGTTTCTCGGCAAGTTGCATCACCGGACTATCCGCCAGAATACTAAGCGGCGTGATGCAGACGGTGTACGGCGCGACCGACTTCGGCCAGACGATGCCGTCCTTGTCGTTACACTGCTCAATGACAGCCTGCAGCGTGCGTGTGACGCCGATGCCGTAGCAACCCATCACGCACGGGTGGCGCTGGCCGTCCTCGGCAAGGAATGTGGCGTTGAGTTTCTCGCTGTACTTCGTCCCGAGCTTGAAGACGTGACCGACCTCGATGGCGCGACGAATCTTCAGCGGCTTGGCGCACTTGGCGCATGGCTCACCGGCTGTGACGGTGCGCAGGTCGAACCACTCAGTCACTTTGATGTCACGCTCGACGGAGACGTTGCGGAGGTGGAAGCCATTCTCGTTCGCGCCGGTGGTCATCTCGTTTGCGCCGCGCAGGCGCTCGTCGGCGAAAATCTTCACGTCGGCAGGAACGTTCATCACCGCGCCGAGGGAACCGGGCTTCGCGCCGAGCGCGGCTTCGCACTCCTCGGGCGTCGCTGGGCGCGCGGCGACCGCACCGGTGCGGGCCATGAGCTTCGTCTCATTGAGTTGATCGTCGCCACGAATCAAAATGAGAATCGTCTTGCTGTCGGCGACGTAGACCAGTGTTTTAATCTGGCGATTAGCCGGTACGCTGAACGGCGCCTTGCTCAGCGCCTCGATGGTGACGACGCCAGGCGTGGCGAACTTCTCGGCAGCGGCTCCCATCTCACGTGCAGCGGTCT
Organism: Akkermansia muciniphila; assembly: GCA_945900775.1. Taxonomy (GTDB): domain Bacteria; phylum Verrucomicrobiota; class Verrucomicrobiia; order Limisphaerales; family SIAT01; genus SIAT01. The sequence goes on from CAMDJP010000048.1 coordinate 12,440, forward strand.
TGGGGATGCCGCTGAGGGCTTTCTCGATGTTCGCCGCGTAGTGGCAGGCTTCGCAGTAGACCACCTCATTCTCGCCGGTCTCGGCCGGCACCATGAATTCGTGCGAGTGGCTGCCGCCGATGACGCCGGTGTCGGCTTCGACCGGAAAGTTCTGAAGACCGCAGCGGTTGAAGATGCGCGTGTAAGCGTCGTACATCTTGCGGTAGCTCGCCATCGCAGCCTCGTCGGTGGCGTCGAAACTGTAGGCGTCCTTCATGATGAACTCCTTCGCACGCATCAGGCCGAAACGCGGGCGGATTTCATCGCGGAACTTCGTTTGCACCTGGTAGAAATTCTTCGGCAACTGGCGATAGGAGCTGATCTCGCCGGCGGCGAGCGTGGTGATGACCTCCTCGTGCGTGGGGCCGAGCAGCCATTCTTTCTTCGCGCGGTCGCGCACCTTGAAGAGCACCTCACTGGCGGTCTCGTAGCGGCCGCTCTGCTGCCAGATTTCGGGCGGTTGGAGGGCGGGCATGAGGACCTCGAGCGCGCCCGAGCGGTTCATCTCCTCGCGGATGATGTTCTCGACCTTGCGAAGCACGCGCACGCCGAGTGGCAGAAAGGTGTAGAGGCCGCCGGCGAGCTTGCGGATGAGTCCGGCGCGCAACAGGAGCTTGTGGGAAGCAATCTCCGCGTCGGCGGGCGATTCTTTGAGAGTCGGGATGAGAGCTTGGGACCAGCGCATAAACAAATGTCAGATTGAGATTAATCCTGAAAACGCAAAGACGCCGAGCACAGAATTTCTCCGCGCTTCGGCATCTTGGCGGCTAAAGGGTTACTTGACCGTGTTGATGAGCGGTGAGAGTCCCTGGATACGGACCTCGAGACGGTCGCCGGACTCGATGGCACCGACGCCGCTCGGTGTGCCGGTGAGAATCACGTCACCCGGCAGCAGCGTCATGTTCGTGGAAATGAAGCTCACCAGCTTGTAGGAGTTGAAGATGAGTTGGCTCGTGTTCGAGTTCTGGCGCAGCCGGCCGTTCTGGAAGAGCTGGATTGTCAGATCATGCGGATCGATTTTCGTCTCCACGTATGGTCCGAGAGGGGTAAATGTATCAAAGCTCTTCGCGCGGGCCCACTGGCTTTCGCCGTTCTGGATTGTGCGGTCGCTGATGTCCTGCGCAGCGGTGTAACCGAAGATGTAGCGTGCGGCGGCAGCCGGGGTGACGTTGCGCATCTTGCGTCCGATGATGATTGCCAGCTCCGCCTCGAAATCCGTGCGGTGATGGGCGAACGGCACCTCGATTTTCGCGCCGTCGGGGATGAGCGAGGTCGGCGCCTTAAACCAGATGAGCGGCTCCTTGGGCAGCGGCTTGCCGCTTTCGCGGGCGTGGTCGGCGTAATTGAGGCCCACGCAGATCACTTTGCTCGGCGCGACGGGCGTGAGGGTCTTTACCCCTTTGATCGGCGTCGGCTTCTTGGAAAACGACGGGGACCCGAACACGTCGCCGATTAGCTTGAACAACTCGCCATCTACAACTTTGGCGTAGAAGATTTCATCGCCTTTTTGGAATCGACCGATAGCAGCCATAGGAACCGACTTATTAACAGGTTTTCACACCCTATCGCAAGCCCTAATTCCCCTCTCGCCGTCCTCCCCTGCCCTAATGGGCCACTTTTTCGACTGGTCAGGAACCGCCGCGACCGCTACGTTCGGCCAATGAATCGCCTCGCCTCCATCGCCTTTCTGGCTTTCGTCTGCCTCTTCGTTCACGGCGTTAACGCGGCCGAAACGAACTCTCTCGTCTGGCACGCGAAGAAGGGCGAGATTGAAGCGCGCATCTCGAAGCTCGAACTCGCCGAGGCCCTCGAAACCATCGCCGCCCAGACCGGTTGGCGCGTCTTCGTCGAGCCCAGAATGAAACAGACCGTTGCCGCCAAGTTCGGTCCCAAGCCCGCCGGTGAAGCCATGAAGATGCTTCTCGGCTCCACGAGTTTCGCGCTCATCCCCCAGACCAACGGTTCCGCCAGCCTCTACATCTTCCGTCAAAACCAGGCCGCCGCTACCGAACGCATCCAGCCCCGCACCGCCGCCAAGGCCATTCCCAACGAACTCCTCGTCCAGCTCAAGCCCGGTGTGAAACCAGAGGCCCTCGCCACCCAACTCGGCGCGAAGATCACTGGCCGCATTGACGGCCTCAACGCCTACCGTTTCCGCTTCGAGGATGCTGCTGGCGCCAATGCCGCCCGCCAATTCCTCGAACGCAACGACGATATCGCCAGCGTGGACTCCATTTTTGTTGTCGAACGGCCTCAACATCCCGAAGCCGTCAACGCGCCCCCCCTCCCCGCCTTCGTTCTCAAAGCCACGCCCGCCCCCGAAGGCGGCACGCTCGTCATCGGCCTCGTGGACACCGCTATTCAGCGCAACGAGTCGATGAATGGATGGCTCCTGCCCAGTATCGGCGTCGCTGGGCCTGTCGAACTCTCCGACACCGTGCCGACGCACGGCACCTCGATGCTCGAAAACCTTCTGCGCGCCTACGGCCAGGTTCCCGCTGGACAGCAGACCGCTCCCATGCGCGTCCTGCCCGTGGATGTCTATGGCTCGGGCGGCAGCACCTCCACCTTCGAAGTCGCCCTCGGCATTCAAGAGGCCCTCAACGCTGGCGCCACCATCATCAACCTCTCCCTCGGCGGCACCGGCGACAGCCAATTCCTGCACAACCTCATCCAACAGGCCAACGCCCGCGGCGTCCTCTTCGTCGCCGCCGCTGGCAACACCCCCGTCACCACCCCCACTTACCCTGCAGCCTATCCCGAGGTTATCGCCGTCACTGCCACCGACAACAAAGGTCAGCTTGCCAACTACGCGAACCGCGGCGAGTTCGTGGACATCGGCGCGCCCGGCGGCAGCCTCGTCCATTACGGCGGCAAGACCTACTACGTCTCCGGCACCTCCTCCGCCAGCGCTTACATCACCGGCCTCGCTGCCGGCCTCACGGCCAACACCGGCAAGAAACCTCAGGAAATCGGCGCCAAACTCATTGAGATGATGCCGCTCAAGACCGTTGCCAAGCCGTAGGGTACCCAGCGACCCGAAACAGGGAAGACCCTAGTCCTTCCAGCACAAGGGCGCGCACGTGAAACGTGTCCAATCGCCGTTTCCAATCGATACGGTGAAGCAGGAACTTGTGTAACTCGATACTCCGAAGGACGGCGTGCAACACCGCACCCTTACGGCAGCGTTTTGAAACTCTCGACGACCATTCGCGGAGGTTGATTTATGATGGCAGGGTTGAAGTTCTTCACGCGCAAGACCGTCCG
>CAMDJP010000049.1 GCA_945900775.1 Akkermansia muciniphila
ACCAAGAACGTGACGGCCGAACCGAAGTGGCTCGGCCATCACGTACCCCCTTGGCGCACTGCTTAAACCTTCTAAGCTGTTGCCTGTTTTCAACCAGTGAATTAGGCTCATACTTACTCCATCATCTTGAACGCCTCGCTCGCCATCACGGTGTCCGCCTCGCGGACCGCCGCATAGCGGTCGGGGTTCCAAATCTCAAACCGGTCGAGCAACCCGACCAGCACCGCCTCTTTGCTGAGGCTCGCTTCCCGGGCCATCTGCTCCGGCAGACAGACCCGCCCGCCCTTATCCAAAGCCACCTGCTCCGACTGGCTGCCGATGAACCGTTTCAGCACGACCTTGTTCGGGTCGTCGTTGCTCATCGCATCAATGTCCCTCATCAACCGCGCCATCTGTTCCGGCGGCAGCACGCGCAGACAGGCACCCTGCTTCGCTTTCGGCCAGAGGATTACCGTGAACTCCACCTCCGGCGCCGACGGACGCCACTTGGCCGGCACCTGCACGCGCCGCTTCTCATCCACTCCATGGCGATAGAGCGAATTATAGTAAATCGGCGCGCTTTGAGTCTCGGTCGACATTCGCAACAACTTTAAAACCTTTTACTCCACAACGAGACACTTTGTGCCACTTTACCCCACTACGGTCAACACAAATTTTCATTCACACCTCAGAAATAACTCGTTAACTACTGATTGTTAACGCTTTAAAGATTTGTTTTTGGACGGATGCCATGCCCCTGTTACTATTTGTTCCGTGACGGCTCTGTCCGAATCAAAAAACACTCTGCGCACGGCCGATTTCGATTACGCGTTGCCCGACGAACTCATTGCTCGTCACCCTGCCCCTGCCCGCGATCAGTCACGCCTCTGCGCACTCAAGCGCACTTCCGATTCCATCGCGCACCAGCAGTTCCGCGATTTGCTAAATCATCTCCGCGATGGTGACCTGCTCGTGTTGAACGACTCGAAAGTGCTCTCTGCGCGATTGCGCGGGCAGAAAATCGGCAGCGGCGGCGAAGTCGAACTGCTGCTCGTCGAGGAAAACGCAGCGAACGATTGGTGGGTGATGTTGAAACCCGGTAAACGCGTCCGTGCCGGGACCGAGATTGCTTTACGCGACTGCATCGGCCACACCACAAACGTGAGCGCGACCGTTCTCGAAAAAAATGACGAAGGCCACTGCCGCGTCCGATTCACGGGCGTGGAGGACATCACATTCGCACTCGACTCGATCGGCGAAATGCCGCTACCTCCCTACTTGGGACGCGCCGCCGAGCAAGCCGACACCGAGCGTTACCAGACCGTCTTCGCGCGTAGCGCCGGCTCCGTCGCAGCGCCCACGGCGGGACTGCATTTCACGTCACAGCTGCTCGACGAAATCCGCGGGCGCGGTGTGCGCATCTGCTTCGTCACGCTCCACGTCGGTCTCGGCACCTTCGCGCCGGTGAAGAGCGAAACGCTTGCTGGACACGTGATGCACGAAGAACGCTACGAGTTAGGCATTGAAACCGCTGATGCCATCAACAAAGCGAAAAGGGAAGGTCGCCGCGTCGTCGCCGTCGGCACTACTACCGTGCGCGTCCTCGAGAGCATCGCTGCGAAACAGAACGGTCCCATCGCGCCCGAGCGCGGCCGCACACGCATCTTCATTCATCCGCCGTACCGCTTCAAAATCGTCGACGCCCTCGTTACCAACTTCCATCTGCCGCAGTCCACGCTGCTGATGCTCGTGAGCGCCTTTGCCGCGCCCGGCGAATTACGCGGACGCGAGCGCATCCTCGCCGCCTACGCCGAGGCCATCCGCGAGCGTTACCGCTTTTTCAGCTACGGCGACGCGATGTTGATTGAATGAAACCGACGCAAATCAAACAAACGAATACACCAGCCAAGCGCGTCGTGCGGTTCCCCCGCCCTTTCGTCTTCGTGAATATGGCGATGACCGCCGATGGCAAAATCGCCACCGCCAATCGCGCCGTCTCCAGCTTCGGCAGCGCGCGTGATAAGGAGCACCTGTACGAACTACGCGCTACCGCCGACGCCGTGATGTGCGGCGCACGCACGGCTGACCTGAACAAGATCTCGCTCGGCACCGGCGCTGCGAAGTTCTGCCGGCTTCGATTGAAGCGCGGTCTTGCCGAGCACAACCTGCGCATCCTCGTCACCGGCTCGGGTACCCTTGATCCGCGTGCCGAAATCTTTCGCCACCGCTTCTCGCCCATTCTCGTCCTCACCACCACGCGCGCGACCGAGATGCGACTGGCGCGGCTCCGCGCCGTGGCGGATGAAGTGAAGATCTGCGGCAAGAACGATATCAACTGGGGCGCCACACTGCGCTGGCTGCGCACGAAGTGGAAAATCAAACGGCTGCTCTGCGAAGGCGGCGGCGAACTGAACGACGCCCTCTTCCGCGCTGGCCTCGTGGACGAACTTCACCTCACCGTGTGCCCAAAAATCTTCGGCGGCCGCAACGCGCCCACGATTAGCGACGGCATCGGCGTCGCGCGATTGACCGATGCCGCGCAACTTGAATTGAAATCGGTTGAGCGAGTGGGCGATGAACTCTTTCTCATTTTCAGAAGGAAAATAAAGCCTTCACCTGAACCGCTGCCTATGCACCGCTCCGCGAATTCGCCTACAGCTGATGTTCCACCCAACGCGCCATCAGCCAGAGCACGTCGGCGAGGCGATTGAGGTACACCACGATTTCGCTGTTCGCGAGCTGGTTCGAGGCCTGTAAGGAGCAGACGCGGCGCTCGGCACGGCGGCAGGTGGTTCGCGCCACGTCGAGCGCGGCGGACTCTACGCTCGCACCAGGGGTGGCCCAACCTTTGAAGCTAATTTTCTGCGCCTCGATTTCCTGCACGATATTGTCGAGCAGCGCGGTGTTATCGGCGGTCAGCTGCTTGAATCCGTCTTTGAGATAACGGGGGAGATCCTCGGGCATCGTCGCCAACTCGCCCATCAGCACCACAAGATCCTTCTGCACCATAACCAACTGCTCGCGGACGTAATCGTGCGTGGCGGCGGCGCGAGCGACGCCGAGCGCGGTATTGAGTTCATCCACCGTGCCGTAAGCCTCTACGCGCGGATGACTCTTGGCCACGCGGCGGTTGTACATCAGGCCGGTGGATCCGGTGTCGCCGGTTTTGGTCGCAATACTCATCGTTGTCTTTACAAGTTCATTGACGTTTCCGCCGCGCGTTCCTATCGTCGGAACAGGGACGGGACGAACATATCCGACATATGAATGCCAAACTTTTCCTGAAAACGCTATTCCTAATCGCGGTGCTGCTCCTGCTCGTACTAATGGGCATGCACAATCGGCAGACGGTTGAGTTCAGGTTGCCACCGTTGCTGCCGAAGTCTCAGAACCAGCCCGCAGCCATCATGTATTTCGCGTTCTTCGCCATCGGCATTCTCACGGGTGTCATTCTCGTCGCCGGTGGCAAGGGCGGCAGTAGCAAGAACAAGGTTGAGAAATAATTCAGGCCGAGCGCAGTTCTACCTTCTGCGCCGACGGAATCTTCTCGCCGAGAAACCGCTCGGCGAAATCTTCGAAACGCTCCACCTCGTCCGTCACGAACGCCTGAATCACGCCCGCACGGCGCCGGCGCGTGTCGAGCAGCTTGAGGTAGCCGAGGCGTTCCTTCACGAACTTCGCGCAGGTGTCGGCAGAGTCCACCAATCGCACGCCCGGTCCGGCCACTTCGTGGATGGCCTTCTTCAACACGGGATAATGCGTGCAACCAAGCACGAGGGTATCCATGTCCCACTTGAGCAATGGGGTGAGATATTCGCGCAGCACGGTCACGGCGACGGGATGATCCATCCACCCCTCTTCGACCAGCGGCACGAGCAGCGGACAGGCGCGAGCGATGATTCGCACGGTATCGTCGCGCGCAAGAATAGCCTTGTTGTAGGCCTGGCTACGGATGGTCGCGTTGGTGGCGATGACGCCGATGCGTCCGCTACGCGTGGCCGCGAGCGCCGCGCGGGCGCCCGGCAGAATCACGCCGAAGACCGGCACGTGGAAGCGCTGTTCCAACGTCGGCAGCGCCCAGGCGGAAACGGTGTTGCACGCGACCACGACGGCCTTCACGCGTTCGTGCATCAAGAACTGCATGTCCTCGCAGGCGAAACGCACCACGGTGGCGGGAGACTTGGTTCCGTAAGGGACGCGCGCGGTGTCGCCGAGGTAAACGATATCCTCGTGCGGCAGCAACCGATGAAGGGCGCGCGCGACAGTAAGGCCGCCGAGGCCGGAATCGAAGACTCCGATTGGCAGATGCAGGTCCGCGCTCATGGCTGGGAGAAATGATTTAACACGGGCGGTTGATTGGCAAGTGACGGGCCCCGGCCCGTGAGGCGGAATCTGCCTCCGGCCTCAAATCGATTCAAGGCAAATGGCCGCGCGCATCATGAATGTTTTGTCCGCCGATTCGTGTGAAAACCGTTGACGCACCCCGCGCGCGGCTCCTAGATTAACGGCGGTTTTTTGACGCATTTACAATAATCTCACCCATCACGCCTGCCATGACTAACACCGCTGCCCCCGCCCCCGCCAAAGGACTCGAAGGCGTCATCGCCGCCAACACACGCCTCAGCGACGTGCGCGGCGACATCGGCCAGCTGATTTACTGCGGCTACGACATCAACGAACTGGCGGGGAAGGTCGCTTACGAGGACGTCGTCCACCTGCTTCACCACAACCATCTTCCCAACGCAAAGGAACTCGCCGAGTTGAAGGTCACGCTCGGGCAGTTCCGCGAGATCCCGCAGGGCGTGATTGACATCATCTGCAAGCTCCCCAAGGAGACACCGCCGATGAATGCCATCCGCACGGCAGTCTCGGCGCTGGGTTGCTTCGATACGACGAGCGAGGATGACTCCCAGCATTCGCAACGGCGCAAGGCGCTCCGCCTCATCGCGCAGGTTCCTGTGGTCACAGCTTACTTTCATCGGAACCGTCAGGGGCTCCCACTCATCCACCCGGATGCGAAGCTCGGCGAGGCCGCAAACTTTCTTTGGATGGTGAATGGCACCAAGCCCACTAAGGACATGGAAGCCACGATGGACGTGTGCTACGTCCTGCACGCTGACCACGGGATGAATGCCTCGACCTTCAGCGCGCGCGTCACCATCGCGACGCTGTCGGACATGTATTCGGCCGTCACTACGGCCATCGGCACACTCAAGGGACCGCTGCACGGAGGCGCGAACGAAGGCGTCATCAAGATGCTCCACGAGATCGGCTCACTTGAGGCTGTGGACGGCTGGGTGGCTGACGCGCTGGCGCAGAAGAAGAAAATCATGGGCATCGGCCACCGCGTTTACAAAGTGCTCGACCCACGCGCGCCGCACCTCAAGAAGATGGCGCAAATCCTCAGCAGCCAGCTTGGCGAGCCGAAATGGATTCAGATGTCCGAGCGCATCGCGGAGCTGATGCTCACGAAGAAGAACCTCCATGCGAACGTCGATTTTTACAGCGCCACCGTTTATTACTCGCTCGGCATCCCAACTGACCTCTTCACGCCCATCTTCGCCATTTCGCGCACGAGCGGCTGGACGGCGCACGTGCTGGAGCAACTCGCCGACAACCGTCTCATTCGCCCGCAGTCCGTTTACACCGGGCCGGTCGGTCTGAAGGTGGTACCAGTCGAGCAGCGTTAGCGACCCGCGACCACGAACATCGAGACCAGCGTACCGATGAGGATGAGAGCGCTTAAACCCCAGAGCACCGTGGCGATGATGCCGCAGATCTTCCCGCCGTTGGTACTCGATCGACCCTCGGAGTCCATGGTTCCGGCATCCATCTACTTGAGATCGCCGCTTCCCATAATCCATGCGGCCAGACCGAACGTGGCGCAACAGACCAAACCGAAAATTCCGAATACGCGAATTAGATTTTCGTTATGGGGTTTCATGTGGTGCTAGGTGATTGAAGTTGCTTTCTAATAGGTGGCTTAATTGAATCACCCAACTTTTTTGAAATGAACATCCACGAATATCAAGCCAAGCAGCTTCTAAAACAATATGGCGTCGCCGTCCCCCCGGGCGATGCCTGCAAGACCGTCGAGGAGGCACAAGCCGCCGCCGCCAAAATCTTCGCCGTCGGCAACAAGCTCGCCGTGGTGAAGTCGCAAATCCACGCGGGCGGCCGTGGAAAAGGCGTCTTCAAGGACGGTTTTAAGGGCGGCGTGAAGCTGGCCAAATCTGCCGAGGAAGCCACCGTGCACGCGAAGGCGATGCTCGGCAACACACTCGTCACGAAGCAGACCGGCCCGGACGGCCGTGTCGTCAGCACCGTGCTCGTCGCGGCGGCGGAGGATATCAAGAAGGAGTTTTATCTTGCCGTGCTGCTCGACCGCGCCAACTCGCGCCCTCTCATCATGGCCAGCACCGAGGGTGGCGTGGACATTGAGGAGGTCGCTGAAAAGACGCCGGAGAAAATCATCAAGGAGCACGTTGATCCCGCGATGGGTTTCCAGCCTTGGCAGGGTCGCAAAATCGCCGCTGCGCTGGGGCTCAAGGGGGATCTCGCCAGCCAAGCCGCAAAACTTTTCGCCGGTGTTTACAAGGCTTGGTGGGAAGCCGATGCCTCAATGGTCGAGATCAACCCGCTCTGCGTCTGCGTCGGTGCGGACGGCAAGGAGAAGATGGTCGCCGTGGACGCCAAAATCGGCCTCGATGACAACGCGCTCTATCGCCACAAGGACATTCAGGAGATGCGCGACCTCGCCGAGGAATCGCCGCTGGAAATCGAGGCGAGCAAGTTCAACCTGAACTACATCAAGCTCGACGGCTCGATCGCCTGCCTCGTCAACGGCGCGGGCCTCGCGATGGCCACGATGGACATCATCCAGCACTACGGTGCCAGCCCGGCGAACTTCCTCGACGTGGGCGGTGGGGCCTCGAAGGACCAAGTCACCGCGGCCTTCAAAATCATCCTCTCTGACCCAGCGGTGAAGGCCATCTTTGTGAACATCTTCGGCGGCATCATGGACTGCAACGTCATCGCCACCGGCATCGTCGCGGCCGTGAAGGAAACCGGCCTCACCCTCCCGCTCGTCGTCCGCCTCGAAGGCAACAACGTCGTCGCCGGCAAGAAGACGCTCGCCGAAAGCGGCCTCACTCTCATCACCGGCGACTCCATGGCCGACGCGGCGAAGAAAGCCGTTGCCACAGTCGCGAAGTAACCTGCAGCAAACTCAACGCTCACTTTTCCATGGCCATCCTCGTCACTCCACAAACCAAACTCCTCGTCCAAGGCATCACCGGTGAATTCGGTGCGCGCCACACCAAACTCTCGCTCGATTACGGCACGCAAGTCGTTGCCGGCGTAACCCCCGGCAAGGGAGGTCAGTTCTTCGAGCATGGTGGCCACAAGGTGCCCATCTTCGACACCGTCGCCGACGCCGTGAAGCAGACTGGCGCGACCGCCAGCGCCGTCTTCGTCCCGCCGCCCTTCGCCGCCGACGCCATTCTCGAAGGCGTGGACGCGGGCCTTGACCTCGTCGTTGCGATTACCGAAGGCATTCCCGTGCGCGACATGGTGCGAACGAAACAGGCGATGGCCGGTAGCAAAACCCGGCTCATCGGTCCGAACTGCCCCGGCATCGTCACCCCCGGTACGGGCAAGGACTCGCACGGCGGCTGCCGCATCGGCATCGCACCCGGCTACATCCACAAGAAAGGCAACATCGGCGTCGTCTCCCGCTCCGGCACGTTGACCTACGAGGCGGTGTGGCAACTCACCAGCCGCGGCGTTGGCCAATCCACCTGCGTCGGCATCGGCGGCGACCCCGTCAACGGCACTTCACACCTCGACGTCATCAAACTCTTCAACGCCGACCCGGAAACCACCGGTATCATCATGATCGGCGAGATTGGCGGCAGCGCGGAGGAAGAAGCCGCGGAATGGATTGCGCAGCACTGCAAGAAACCGGTCGCTGGCTTTATCGCCGGCGCGACCGCGCCGCCCGGACGCCGAATGGGCCACGCCGGCGCGATCGTCAGCGGAGGCAAGGGCACTGCGGAAGCGAAGATTGCCGCGTTCAAGGCCGCCGGCATCGGCATCGCCGCCACGCCGAGTGACATGGCGGACACGCTGCTGAAAATGATGTAGGCGCGAGCAAAACTCCGAGGCGCGAATGACGAATCCTTTTCGAAAATCGTGACCCAGATTTCGCATGGCGCTCGTCCACTTCATCCTGAACCTCGCGGCACTGCTGCTCTGGGTGAGGTGTCATTCGCAATCATCCCAGGCGCCAGCGCCCCTTCCGTCGCTCACCGTTGGATCGGCCGAACGCCGCACACGCGCACAAACGCCGTGGCTCTTCCCGGTCGCGTTGATCTCCCTGTTGCTTGGTCGCGCGATTTTCTACTGGCAGCTTAGTCCCGCTTCGAACTGGACCGCTACACTCGACCTCGCCGTCGTCACCCTTTCTTTCCGCAACGATTTCCTAGGGCAAATGCTGCTCTACTCACTGGCCAGTTTCGCCGTGTGGCTCGCGGTCTTCCATCTGAGCCTGTTGTTCCTTGTCATCACCAATCGCGACATCACCGCGCACGTGCTAGGCATGCGCTGGGTCCGCGCACAACTTGGATGGATCGGACATCGTCCGCTCGTGCTCAAGCTGTTGCTTCTATGGCTTGTGTTCGCTCTCGCGTGGATTGCCGCCAGTCTCCTCCTACCACGACTCGGTCTTCTGCCGCCAACAGGCTCGTTCGTGCGGATCCTCGGACAAGGCGCGCTTGTCGGCACCGCGGCGTTCCTCGCGTGGAAATATGTCATCGCCAGCCTGTTGCTGCTCCACCTGTTGCACAGCTACGTCTATCTCGGGAATCATCCCTTCTGGGGCTTCGTCGAGGAGACGGGGAGGCAATGCCTTCGCCTACTGCGCTGGTGCCCGTTGCAGTTCGGCCGCGTGGACCTTGCACCAGCCGCCGGCGCGGCCGCCGCGTGGTTCGGCGCAAAGTACGCCACGCTCGGCCTCACTTGGCTCTACGGCCGGTTGCCGCAATGAGTTTCCTCAAGGAACAGGCAGACGCGTGCTTGAAAAACGCGTGAAGATTCGCGTGCGCGGCTTCAGCGTGCCAGATTTTTGAAAAATCCGTGCGCCGTGGCACACGTCGCTGCACTCAATTCCTCCAGCGAACAATTCTTCACCTCCGCGACGGCCTCTGAAATCTCCTTCACGTAGGCCGGCTCACAGCGCTTGCCGCGATACGGCACGGGCGCAAGGTAGGGGCAATCCGTCTCCAGCATAAGCTTATCGAGCGGCGTGGCGGCGATGGTGTCGCGCACTGTCTGTCCGTTCTTGAAGGTACAGATACCGGTGAAGCTCACGAGTGAACCGATTTCCAGCACACGCCGCATCTGACCCGCGTCGCCCACGAAGCAGTGGAAAACGCCCCGTACACGGCCGACGAACGGCTGCATCAACGCGAGCGTTTCCTCAAAACACTCCCCGCGCGTGTGGATGACGCAGTTCAGGCCGCACTCCGCTGCCACTTCGAGGTGCTGCTGAAAAAGGGTTATCTGTTTCGCTTTGTAATGTGCGTCGTCCAACGCCGTCCCACCGGAGGCACTCGGCAGACGGTAGTAGTCGAGACCGGTCTCGCCGATGGCGACAACTTTCGGATGCCTCGCGAGTTCGCGCAGCGGCGCACGGATGTCTTCCGGCGCTTCGATAGCGTTGCCCGGATGCCAGCCGATGGCGGCGAAGATGGGCGCGTGCGTCTCGGCGAGTTTCACAGCGCGCGCGCTACTCTCGAGGTCGGTCCCGATGGTGATGAGGCGCGTGATGCCCGCGACCGCGGCGCGTTCCAGCATCGGAGCGAAGTCCTCCGCGTAATCGGGATAATCGAGATGCGCGTGCGTGTCGCAAAAGATTGGCGTCATTTCGGACCGCACAGAGCGGCGGGTGATTGTGCTTGGAGCGGCGCGGCGAAGGCAAACCTGTTCGTGCGCAACAGGAGTTACACCTTTACAGAAACGCTAATCGGCAGCACTGTGAGGTAGGTTTGAAAGTGATACTGAAACACTCTGCCCATCCTTTCGACTTCTGGATTCTTCCGCTGGCGCTGGTGCTCATTGCGCTGGTGGCGCCCGTTTCCGGCGCAACCTATTCCGACAACGATTTCGTCGGGCGCGGTTACGGGCGCTTCGCCGCTTACAATTACGAACTGAAGCCGGAGATGGAGGATCTGGTGAACTACGGCCTCGACCGGCTCATCAAGGAGCACACGCGCGTCTTCGGCCGCAATGTCCGTAAGGACTTCACGGTGCGCTACCGAATCTTCGGCCGGTTCGAGGATTACGCGGCTTATTCGCTGGCCCGTTACAAAAAGGAAGTGACCAAGAACCTCCTCGGCTTCTACAGCCCGCGCACGCGGGAAATCGTCACTTGGCGGCAGCAGCAGACTTGGCTGCTGGTGCCGACGCTCCTGCACGAGGGAAGTCACGCGATAATGGACGAAATGTTCGGCCAACTACCGTTCTGGATGATCGAAGGAAGCGCGGATTGGTTCGGCGAGCCTGCCTGGGCCGAGGGCACCACCCTCAAGAAGGACAAGCAGGCCCGGTGGGTGCGCCTGAACAAACTGCGCGAGGAAGGCAAGCTGCCGACACTGGTCAAATATCTCCCGGCATCCGACTACGATGCGTGGGCAAAGATGTTCGATGGCAACGTGGCGCAGGGCTATGACGTCGGTTGGTCCCTGTTCGACTTCTTCATGTCGAATCCGCAGGCGACGAAGTTCATGGCAGGCATCGTCACCGGTGCCAACACGGAGCAATCGGGCGACCCTAGCTTGATCTTCGCCAAATACATTCACGCACAGTGGCCCGGTGGGCTACCGATGTTCGAGAAGGGCTGGCACAGCTGGATCAAGCTCAAGGCTGAAGGCAAGGCGCCGCCCAGCACAACAACTCCCAGCACGCCGGCCAAGACCGTGCCAAAACGTTCCCTTCTCGACCCTTGATTCTCCGGTGCGGCCTTCCACCTCGGCTGGAGCGCTCTCTCCAGTCGCCTCTTTCGCAGTTCTTTCCGGTTGCAATCAACCTTGCCACTCGCTATTTCTGTGCCGTCCTTAGCAATCGTAAACCACCACTACACTATGGCTAAACCCGTTTATCACCCCAGCATTGAGGGCGCCCAGCACGGCTCCAAGAGCCTTTCCGACTTCCTCGCCTACGCCAAGAAGGCCGGCGCGGCCGGCGCCCAACCGAGCAACTACATGCTCCACAGCGCCAAGGGCGGCTTCAAGACGGCCAAGGAGATTCGCCAGACCTTCGAGAAGGCCAAGATGAGCCTCGATGGCATCTCTTCTCACTGCGCCTTCTGGGTGCACACCACCGCGTGGACTGGCAGCCCGACCATCCGCCCCTTCATCCCTGCCGACATCGCCAAGAAGTCGCTCGCGGAGATTGAGGCCTGGAGTGAGGATTACATCTTGGAACTGCTCGACCTCTGCGCCGAGCTAGGCATCAAAGTCGTGCCGATGTTCTGGGGCGTGGCCTTCGGTTGGGAGATGGCGACCGGCTATCCGTGGGGCTTCTGGAAGGGTGGCGACTACGACCTGCTTAAGGCCGGCTGCGAGCGCTTCGTTCGCAAGACCGGCAAGATTCGCGCGCACGCCCGCAAGCTCGGCATCTACCTCGCACACGAGATTCACCCCGGCACCGCCGCCATGTGCGCCGATGACTTCCTCATGCTCGTCGGCGCGTGCGACGGCGACAAGTCCCTCGCCGTGAACGCCGATCCTTCCCACTGCTGGGAGGGCGAGGATTGGGAGACCCGCTTCCGCAAGGTTGGCCCGCGCGTGTACGCCTGCCACGTGAAGAACTTCGTCATCCGCAAAGGCGTTCCCCTCCGCAAGATGGAGAACGAATGGCCCGGCCGCGCGATGCAATTCACCGACCTCCCCTCTGGCGATCTCAACATGGTCCGCTACGTCGAGATGCTCATCAACATCGGCTACCCTGCCCGCTACTGCAAAGTGATGGGGACCAAGACCGCCCCGCTCATTGTCGAAGCCGAGAGCGCCTATCAAGACCTTGATTTCTGTAGTGCGAACGGCATCGGCTACGTGCGCGACAACCTCTGCTCCCCCGTCGCCGGCGGATCGTTCGAAGACGGCATGGGCGTGTAGTCGTCGCAACCAATTCAAAACAAGAAAAGGGCGTGTGCAGCGCCCCTTTTTCTTTTTTACTGGAAGCATGGAAGCACTAAACGCCGTCATTCATTTCCCTGCACCACCCGACGTATTGTGCATGCCACTGGAGACTAATCGCTGAATCGCACTTTCAACGTGTCATACGCTAACTCCACGCCGGCCGGCAGTTCAGCTTGGCTCATGTCGTGATCGTAGTAGTGGGTGAGATGGGTCAGATAGGTGCGACCGGCATTGATGCGGCGCGCGGCGGTGAGAGCCTCGTCGAGGCTCATGTGCGTCCAGTGCGGCTGGGGTCTCAAAGCGTCCAGAACCACCACCTCCACGCCGCGGATTTTCTCAACCACCGCGGGCGGGACTTCTTTGCAATCGCTGCAATAGGCGAGTCGCTTCCGTCCACCCTGCTCGAAGAGGAAACCGAGTGAACCCATCTTGCCGTGCGGCAGTGTCAACGGCGTGATACGCAGGTCGCCCAGCTCAAACGGCCCTTCGATCACGTGCGGCTCGGGCACGAAGTAGCCGCGGGGCTTTGGGCCCTCGACGAACGCATAAGCAAACACGCGGCTCAAGTCGGCCAGCGTCTGCGCGTTCGCGTAGATGGGCATTGGCCGACCGGTCATCTCGCAGAAGCGCCGGCAATCATCGAGTCCGAAGACGTGGTCGGCGTGCGAGTGGGTGAAGAGTACCGCATCCACGCGATTGATCTTCTCGCGCAGGATTTGGAGCCGGAATTCAGGCGTCGTGTCCACCACCAGCCGCACCGCGTCCGTCTCGACATAGATCGAGGGGCGTAAGCGATGATTCTTCGGGTTGGCAAGGAACGATTCGGGATATTCCATGCCGATGAGCGGAACGCCCTGCGAGGTGCCCGTGCCGAGAAAGGTGAGCGAGAACGACATTTCTTTTGCCCAACGGTAGCAGAGGCGTCAAATTCAACGCCAACGATTTTGCGATGTTAACGACGCTACGCATCAAGAACCTCGCCCTCGTGGCCGACCTGGCGCTCGAGTTGCGCCCCGGCTTCAACGCTATCACCGGCGAGACCGGTGCGGGCAAGTCCATCGTGCTCGGTGCACTCAACCTCCTCCTCGGCGAACGCGCCGATCGCACGCTCATCCGCGCCGGCGCCGACGCCTGTACTGTGGAGGCGGTCTTCGACACCTCCGCCTTGCGCGCCCCGTTGAAGACGTTCCTCGAGGAAAACGGCCTCGAACCGTGCGAGGAGCACCAGCTCGTTCTCAAGCGCACCTTCACCGCCGCGGGCGCGAATCGGCAGTTCGTCAACGGCTCACCCACGACGCTGCAGACGCTCGCCGCCCTCGGCGACTGGCTCGTGGATATGCATGGACCGCACGACCACCAGTCGCTGCTCCAGCCCCCGCGCCAACTCGCCATCCTCGACGCCTTCGGCGGACTCGAGAAGCTGCGGCAACAATTCGCCGAGATTGTCCTCGGCCGCACTGCATTGGAGAGGGAGAAAGCCGCGCTCATCATCGACGAGAAAACCTACGCGCAACAACTCGACCTGCTCCACCATCAGGCCAGCGAGATTAGCGCTGCAAGGCTTCAGCCCGACGAGGAAACGCAGGTGGAGCAGGATCACCAACGCGCCAGCAACGCCGCACGGTTGCTCGAGTTGAGCCAGACCGCGCTCCGTCTACTCAGCGAGGACGAACAGGCGCTGCTCACGCAAGCTGGCGCGCTCGGCCGCACGTTGCAAGATCTCCAGCGCGTAGATGCGGCCGCCGCACCGATTGCCGAGCTTCACAACCAAGCCACCGCGTTGCTCCGCGAATTGCAAAGCGAGCTTTCCCGCTACGCCGACCGCGTGGACATCGACCCTGCCCGCCTCGCCGAGTTGGAGGAACGCCTTAACCTCATTCACTCGCTCAAACGCAAATACGGCGGCACGCTTACCGAGGTGATCGCCTTTGGCGACGAAGCGAAAAAGAAACTGCTGAGCCTCGAATCGCGCGATGCAGAACTCGCACGGCTCAACGCCGAGATTGCGCGACTCGACACCGAACTATTCAAGGTCGGCAAGGAACTCACCGCCGCGCGCCGCAAGGTAATCCCAAGATTGGCAAAAGCCGTCAGCAGCCAACTCGCCGCGCTCGGGTTCAAGCAAAGCCACTTCGATGCGGCGCTTTCGCGAGGCGAGAGCGCCATCGCCAGCGGTTTCGATCAGATCGAGTTTCTCTTCGCTCCCAATCCTGGCGAGCCGGCGCGACCGCTGCGCGCCATCGCCTCCAGCGGCGAAATAGCGCGCGTGATGCTCGCACTCAAGACCGTGCTAGCCGCCGAGGACGAGGTGCCAGTGCTAGTGTTCGACGAGGTGGATGCAAACGTCGGTGGCGAGACCGCCCACGCCGTCGGCGAAAAGATGCGCCAGATTGCGGTGCAGCGGCAGGTGCTCTGCATCACGCACCTCGCACCAGTCGCCGCCGCGGCGGAGGCCCACTACGTCGTCAGCAAAGAAGTGAAGAGCGACCGCACGCTCACCGAAATCCAACTGCTGAACAAGGCTCAGCGCGTCACCGAACTGGCCCGCATGCTCGGCGGGCAATCCGATGCCGCGCGTAGACACGCCGAGGAGTTGCTGGCTCGCCACGGTTTGCCGCTTGAAAAGCCTAGCCCGAAAGCTAAGGTTGGCCGCATCGTCTGATGTCCATTGCCATGAAAAAGATTATCCTCGGACTTTGTCTGGTCATCATCGCGTTCGGAGCCACCGGTTGTGGTACGCTGACCGCGCGCGTGAACCAGAAGGATGTTCACTACCCGGCGTTTTATCCGGGTGTCCGGCAGGACTTGATAGATATGCACGCGCCCAAAAGCGATACGGTCGGTTCCGGTACCCGCGCGCTCGCCGCCTTCGACATTCCGTTCTCGGCGTTCGCTGACACCTTCCTTCTGCCCCTCGACGCCCTCTTCTACTTTTTCGATCGCTGAGCCACGCGCTCAGGAATCCTCAAAGAAAAAGGTCCGTAATCGCCTTGCCTGGCCGAATGAAATGCGGCCGGCCATTCGCGTCGTGAAGAATTTGATCGTCGGACACGCCGAGCAAATGATACGCGCTGGCGACGAGATCCTGCGGTGCGATGGGATTATCGGCGGATCACGGCGCTGTTACGGCGGGAAGGCTGGCGGGTGGGCAAGCGGCACCTCCAACGGCTGCGGCAGCTGGAAGGGCTGCGTGTGCCACCGACCAAACGCAAGGTGAGCCGGCGGGGAGTTTCCACGGGGTTGCCGACGCAGGCGGTCCACCGGGGCCACGTGTGGACGTGGGACTTCATCGCGGATGCGACGGTGCGGGGCGGGGCACTGCGGATGCTGACCATCCTAGATGAACACACGCGGGAGTGTCACGTGTTGCGGGCGGACCGAGCCTTGCGCTCGCAGGACGTGCTGACGTGGCTGCAGAAGGCCATCGAGCAACACGGGGCACCCGAATATCTGCGG
>CAMDJP010000050.1 GCA_945900775.1 Akkermansia muciniphila
ACTGCGCTGGCGCGAGATGCACCAGTCGGGCCGGGATTTCACCGCGCCTTCGATGCGGTTCTTGCCCCAGTCGGGGATCCAACGGACGGTCTCGATGGCTTGAAGCGCTTGCTCGCGGAAGCTGCTTGCAGGTGGGCAGGTGGGAGAGTAGGCAGGTGAGAGAGTGGACGTGTGCACGGCCGCGCCAGTCTCACTTTCCCGCTTTCCCACTTTCCCACTTTCTCCGCTTAGAACGTGGTCAATCTTGATAAACCACTGGTCCATCGCACGGAAGATGATGGGGGTCTTGCTGCGCCAGCAGTGCGGGTAGCTGTGGTGGTAGTTCTCTTGGTGCAGCAGTGCGTTGCGCACGCGCAGTTCGTGCAGGACGGAGTCGTTGGCGTCGCTGCGACCCTGCTTTTCAAGGATGGACTTGCCGAGCATTTCGGCGGGCATCTGTTGGTCGGCGGGAAGGTCAGCGGTGTGTGCGAGAGAGCCGGCGTCGTCCACGGGCGAGTAGATGGGCAGGCCTTGGCTGCGGCCGAGACTGTAGTCGTCCGCGCCGTGACCGGGCGCGATGTGGACGAAGCCGGTGCCGGTGTCGGCAGTGACGAAGTCGGCTGGGAAGAGCCGGCCCGCGCGCGCGCAGAAGGGATGCTCGTAGGTGAGCGTAGCCAGTTCTTCAGCCGAGACGGTGCGTTCGATTTGGTAGCCGCCCGTCCAGCCGGCTTTCTGTGCAACGGTTTCGAGGAGAGAGTTACAGACGAGATAGATGTTTCCGTCGGCGAAGATGCGCGAGTAGAACAGCGACGGATTGAAGGCAACGGCGAGGTTCGCGGGGAGCGTCCACGGCGTGGTGGTCCAGATGAGGAGGAAGGTGTTCGGCTCGCCCGCGAGCTTGAACCTCACATAGACGGACTGGCTGACGTGGTCGGCATATTCCACCTCGGCCTCGGCAAGCGCGGTGCGGCACGGGATGCTCCAATACACCGGCTTTTTGCCGCGATAGACGAAGCCCTGCGCGACGACGTCCGCAAAGAGGCGGAGTTCATCGGCCTCATATTCCTTGTTGAGCGTGAGGTAGGGATTCTGCCAGTCACCAAAGACGCCGAGGCGTTTGAACTGAGTGCGCTGAAGGTCGATGTATTTGCGGGCGTAGGCGTCGCAGGCGGTGCGAATGGTGGCGGCATCGCTCGCGGTGTCGCCGGCCTTGCGCATGTCCTGCGTGACCTTGAACTCGATGGGCAGGCCGTGGCAGTCCCAGCCGGGGATGTAAGGCGCGTCGAAGCCGCGCAGGGACTTGTATTTGACGATGATGTCCTTGAGCACCTTGTTCAGCGCGGTGCCGACGTGGACATCGCCGTTAGCGAAAGGCGGGCCGTCGTGGAGGACGAACTTCTCGCGGCCCGCGCGGGCGGCACGAATCTGCGTGTAAATGGCATCAGCCTCCCAGTGGGCGAGGCGTTGCGGTTCGCGCACGACGAGGTCGGCCTTCATGGCGAAGTCCGTGCGCGGCAGATTCAGCGTATTCTTGTAGTCCATTGCGCTTCCCAAAGAGCGGCGAAACTAACAGCAAGCTGGCGGGCAGGCAAGTTGGCAGCGGCGGCGGGATTGCTTTTGGCTCCGAGGCCAATACTCTTGTACGTGATGGCGCGCCGAGCGAAATCCCCAACCGACCCCGAGCTGGGTCGGCGCATCGCTGAGCTCATCGCCTACAAGGGCGGCGGCCACAACGCCGATCTCGTCGCTGAGTTAATCGAGAACTCGCTGAAGCTCCTCCACGATGTAGAACATCGTGGCGACGCGCGTGTGATTCAGACCGCCGTGCGCGAGTTGCGCTACGCCAGCAAACTCTTCGCGCCCTATGCCAGCACCCCGAAGATCACCATCTTCGGCTCCGCTCGCACTCAAGCGTCGCAGCCTGAGTATCGGCAGGCGGTCGCCTTCGGTCGCCGGATGGCCGAGGCGGGTTGGATGGTCATCACTGGCGCTGGGCCGGGCATCATGCAGGCCGGACACGAAGGCGCCGGGCCAGAGAAG
This sequence comes from Akkermansia muciniphila, assembly GCA_945900775.1. Taxonomy (GTDB): domain Bacteria; phylum Verrucomicrobiota; class Verrucomicrobiia; order Limisphaerales; family SIAT01; genus SIAT01. The sequence continues at coordinate 2,020 of CAMDJP010000050.1, forward strand.
AGTTTCGGCGCGAACATCCGCCTTCCGTGGGAACAGACAGCGAACCCAGTCATTCTACGTGACAAGAAGCTCATCCACTTCAAATATTTCTTCACACGCAAGTTCACCCTGCTGCGCCACTCGGCAGCGCTGGCGCTCTTCCCTGGCGGCTTCGGCACGCTCGACGAGGGATACGAGGCGCTGACTCTGATGCAGACCGGAAAGGCCCAGCTCGTGCCGTTGATATTAGTGGATCGGCCGCGCGGCAATTTCTGGAAGACGTGGGACCGCAGCGTGCGCGAGCATCTGCTGCGCAAAAAGTTGATTTCGCCCGAGGACCTCGGCTTCTATCAGATCACCGACGACGTGGAGCAGGCGGCAGAATGGATCACGCATTTCTACCACAACTACCATTCGAGCCGCTTTGTGAAGGACCGGCTCATTCTGCGTCTCCAGCGTGTCCCTCCGCTGGCGGCTTTGGAAAAGCTGAACCGCGATTTTGCCGACATCATCGAGGGAGAGCCTCTTCGGTCCATCACGCCGACGGCTGAAGAACGCGAAGACGGTGAGTGGCTTGAATTGCGGCGCGTGGCGTTTGGTTTCAACCGCAAGGACTACGGCCGCCTGCGCCAGCTGATCGACGCGGTGAACGAGTTTTGAGCGGCGACGCTTTCGCGGCCAGTAGCCGTTTCTTCCATTCCATCCCACCTGAAAAACCGCCGAGACCGTTCGCACTCACGACGTGGTGTCAGTGGATAATCAGTGGAATTGGGTTCGCTTGCGCACGCTGAGCTGACGGGCCTGGTGATCGGCACACGCCGACGCATTTTCAAAGGCTCCGCACGAGCAACTTGAAGATGGCGAAGAGAATGCCGAGCAGGACGACAGAGAGGACGATGAAGCGGTTACGAGCAACACGCTTCTCGTGCCGGAGCGGGCGCAGGCCGTGGATGTTGCCGGCGGCCAGGTAAGTGACCAGCTTGGGGTTGGTCGGCTCGGGCGCAGTAACACTCTTGCGGAAACGCTGCAGTGCACTGATGAGGTCGAATTTACGCACGCCACTTGGGTTGTAGTGCGCTGGTGTCTCGGCGGCGACGGGAGCCGCGATGTTTGGAGGGAGGTCTACCTCGACTAGGCTGGCTGTGGCAACTGACGCGGGAGTTGTGTGGTGCGGGAAGTCCCCTTGTGACGGAGGAACGGAGGGCCTCAGTCTCGGTATCGAGGGTGCTGGCTGCGCATTTTTATCGAGCTGGTCGCTGAGCTTCTTGATTTTGGATTCGAGCGCGGCAATCTCTGCGTCCAGTTGATGAGCGCGGCTTTGAATCGGATCGGCTTTTTTGCTGAACCAACCCATAACTCGAGATTAGCGGCGAAGCAGCAGCGTGAGAAAGATTAGGAGGGCGAGCAACACAAGCGGCCAAGTGAAGGCGAGGCCGTAGCGACAGAGCTTCCAGAAGCCGATGTCGCTTTGCAGAATTGTGTTGGATTGATTCTGGGATGACGAGGCAGCACCGGGCGCAGTCGTTGTTGCGGCGGTAAGTACGGGCCACTTGAGCCGTGCGGCGTTCCATTCCATCCGCGCGTTCTCGAGGGTGGTGAGGGCGCGGGTGAGTTCGACCTTCCAGTTTTCCTGCGACCAGCGGGAGTCTTGCAAAGCCTGCACCTTCTCGAGGGCATCGCGCAGGCCGGCGATGGACTTGGCCATCTGCTCGGCGTCGCGGCGGGCGGTCAGCTCGGACTCCTCAATGAGGCCGAGCCCGCGGGTGAATTCGTGAAGCAGTTCCTCGCGCCCGGTCTGATACTCGGTGAAGCGGCGGCGCGACTCCTCGACGGCGGTTCGCTCGCGTTCGAGTTCCTCCTGCGCGCGGCGCAGTTCGGCGAGCTTCTGTTGAGCGTCTGTCACCTTGGCGTCCAGTTCGCTGCGGCTGGAGGGACGCGGCGTGGCGGGGGCGCTGGTGGGGAAGTCGCGTTCCACAAAATCCGAATCATCAAAGCCTGCTGCCATGAGCGGACTCTAGTGCCACGGACAAACGGTGTAAAGCGGCGGCTGGTCTCAGTGCTCGAAGGTAGCGACCCGGCGCAGACCCCAGCGGTAGGGCAGCCAGCCGAGTGCGACGGAGAGGCCGGCGAAGCCGACCCAACCGAGCACCTTGAAGTTCGGGGAAACAAAGTCCATCCCGCCCCAGGGCGAACTGAAGGCGAGTAGCAGCACGCTGCCGACGATGTAGAGGAAGCTGAGCACGAGGCAGAAGGTGCCGCCGAAGCCGGTGACAATCTTGCTGGGCTGGTCCTCCTTCAGATTCGGATAGAGCGCGCCGAGGCCGATGGCGAGGCTGTTCAGTGTGAAAGTCATCACGATGACGGCGCCGGCGAAATAGATTTTCTGCTCCAGCGGCAACTTCAGCATATGGCAAGAGAACCAGATGAGCGGCAACGTGACGATGAGTGAGGCGACGACGGCCAGCATTAGTTTCACTCGCACCACGCGAACGAGGCCCAGCGGCGCGAGTCCGACAATCCAGAGCCGTTTGCCTTCGAGCGAGAACTGCGGAAAGACGAAGCGCGTAGTGAGCGTGGCGAGGTTGAGCGAGCAGGCCGCGAGGTTCATGTACGAGCAGAGGTGCACCCAGAAGGGGTTGGCGAGTTGCTGCGTGAAGTGGCGCAGGTTGCTGACGTACACCGCGATGAGCGCGAAGAGCACGAGTGTCTGGCCCCACTGCGCGGTGTCTCGCCAGAAGACCCGCATATCCTTCAGCAGCACCGCACGAGTGTCCGGCTCGAGTCGCGGCACGAGGCCAAGGAACCATTCCATCGGGCCGGCGCGATAGTGGAACTGCCGCCGGCGCGAGGTCCAGTTGCGGAACCATTTCCACTGGGCCAGCACGTGACTGCGGCTGTGTGTGGCGGAGATGGCGCTGTAGAAGAACCGACCGGTCCCGGTGAATCCGAGCAGGCCGAAGAAGGCGACGTTGCTCAGCAGCACCAGCACGAAGAAGATCGCCGCCGAGAGTGCCCCCTCGACCCAGTGCAGCACGCCGCTGGAGAGCCAGTAGCTTGGTAGGAAAGGGAACTGCGAGAAACGCGTCTTTGTCAGCAGTCGATCGAGCACGGAGATGACGCGCGACTCCATGTTCTCATCATCGAGCACCTCCGGCTTCCAGTACGCACGTAGGCCGAGAAAGGCGAGCAGCACTACAAACACGGCGAGGAGTTGAAACAGTCGACGGTCGAGATGCCGGGCGATGGTGATGGCGATCCAGCAACCGAACACGGCCGGCAGCACGATGAAGAGCGCGATGAGCACCGGCGCCAGAAGGTAGAAGTGCCACGGCGCGCCCTGCTCCAGCCCGTAAGCGCCGAGCAGCGGCGCGATGAGCAACAGAAAAGCCCACGAGGCCAGCAGCGTGGACTCGAGGAACTTCCAGCGGAAGATGTCTTGCGCGCTGATTGGCAGCGTTATCAGGAAGGCGGTCTCCTTGTTCCGGAAGAGGTTCGTGTAGCCGATGACGACGTTGCTGAAGAGGAGCAACAGAAAGAGGAAGGAGAAGAGCAGATAAATCATTCGCTCAATCAACATCTCGCCCAGACCAGGGAAGCGTCCGGCGAAGTGGAGCGCACGGTAGAATAATGCGGAGGCGAGGACGGTGTAGCCGGTGAGGAAGACGATGAGCGTGCCGACGAGCAGGCTCGACTGGTCGTTCGCGGTGCGGAACTTCCGCCACATCTGCAGCAGGTTCACCTGCAGCAGCAGCCGGAGCGGCGAGGGAATTTTTGCGGTGGACGCAGCGGAGGACATGCGCAGGACTAGGCGATCGTAATCTCCGGCGCACGGTCCTTCAGCGCAGCTTTCTCTTCGACGAAGTTGGCCTCTTGCGCAGTGAGAGAGAGGAAGGATTTCTCGAGTGCCCCGTCAGTGCCGCTTTGCTGACGAAGTTGTTCGCCCGTACCGACGGCGATGAGCCGACCGTGATGGATGATGCCGATGCGGTCGGCCATCTCCTCGGCGATACTGAGCTGGTGGGTGGAGAGGAAGATGGTCATGCCGCGCAGCGAGCGCTCCTTGAGGACGTCCTTCACCACACGGGTGTGATGCGGGTCGAGACCAACCATCGGCTCGTCGAGCACGAAAACCTCGGGATCGTGCATCAGCGCCGAGACGATGGCGATGCGTTGGCGCGTGCCGTGTGAGAGGCTCTCGATTGGCTGGCGGAGGTAGGACTCGAGGTTGAAGCGCGGGATGAGCTCGCGCGTCGAGCGTTGGATTGCCTCCTCGTCCATGCGGAAGAGCTGGCCAGTGAAGCGGAGGAACTCCCACGGCGTGAGCTTGTCATAGAGGAACGGAAAATCGGGCACGTACGAGAGCCGGCGTCGAACCTCGAGCGGTTGCTCCTGCACGTCGAAGCCGCAGACGCTCGCGCTGCCGCTGGTGGGCTTGATGAGCCCGGTGAGAATCTTGATGGTGGTGGTCTTGCCGGCAGCGTTCGGGCCGAGCACGGCGAAGAACTCCCCGCGGCCGATGGTCAGGGAGAGGTCATTCACAGCGACGAGGTCACCGAAATGTTTCACCAAGTTCTTCAGCTCGATCATGCGACAGGCGGGTCAGAGGTAGAGGTTCCGATTCAGCAATGTGATGTCGTTGGGCAGTTCGACCTTCAGGATCTCGCCGACGCGGCTGATGGTGATGACAATCTTGTGTTTGTCGAGCAGCGGCGCTTGCAGGCGGTACACGCGCATACGGGCCGAGCCCATCTTCATGAAGTCGCTGCGCGCCTCCCAACGGAGCTGTAGCGTGCGGCTGGTGAGGCTCTTCAGCGTGGAGGTGTCCACCATCTGCGCGGCGAGAAGACCGAGCGATTCAGGGCCGCCGAAGGCGCCGATTACGCCGGCGAAGAGCTGCTGCGGGTTGCGCAGTTGCTCGAAGGTGAATTGCGCCTCGTGGCTCGGCGACTGGTCGTCCGAGGTGATGAGGCGGAGGGTCTGCGTGGCCGCGTGGCTCTCGATGCGGACGAGGCGCGGATTCTGGCCGAGCGTGATCAGGAAGTCGCGCCAGTTTCGGTTGCGGTCGAAGTTGATGTTCAGCCCGAAGCGCAGCCGCCGCTTCGTTTCAGGGAGAGTCACACTGCCCTCCATCACGTCGAGCGTGTAGCCGGCGGTCTTGCTCACCATCCCCTCCGGCCGCACGTGTTTGGATTTCGAAAGACCCTCGGTTGTCTCCTCGATGATGTTTGGGGACCAGCGAAAGCTGCCGACACGCCTGTCGCGGTGCATGATTTCGAGATGCGAATCGTCGGGTGACTTGAGCAATTTCTCCCAGACCACCTCGATCGGCACGGGGCTGCCCGATTTGCCATCGAGGTATTCGGAACGCCAGAGAAGACCGGTCATCACCAGCCAAAACGCGGTGGCACCGCCAAGGAGAAAACGCTGGGTCGTCACATCAAAAGAAATTGGGTCAGTGGTGGCCGCAAGTCAATGGGTCAGCGCGCGGGGATGTTCAGGGTCTGGCCGACCTTGAGCTTCTTCGGGTCCAGCCCTGGATTGGCGGCCAGCAACGACTCGACCTTGATGCCGTATTTGCGCGCGATGGCGCCCGGGATTTCGCCGCTGGCGACCTTGTGAGTCGTCGCCGCGGTGGCGGCGGGTGGACGGTTCGTATTGGTGGGCGAGGGCACGGCGACACGGTTGGTCGCGATAGGCAGGCCCGTTTTGACGGGCGGTGTCTTTCCAGCCACGGGTGGACTCGTCGCTATCGGCACGCGTGCGCCCTGCCCGAGCGTGTCGAGTTGGTGGCGGAGTTGGGTATTCTCGGCGAGCAATCGGTCTAGTTCGGCCTTCAAGGCTTTTTCATTCTGCGCCGACTGGCCGCCAAGCGTGAGGAAGGACGACTTCGCCAGCTCGAGTTTGCAGGTGTTGATTCGTTCACGGATTATCGGCGCGTTCTCGGCCCTCGGACTTAGTTTGAGATGACGTTCGTAGTGGAAGATCGCCGCGGCCGGGTCCGCGCCGCGCTCCTCGTAGAGGCAGCCCAGTTCGTAATGGCCCGAGGCCGAGCGAGGGTTCACCTCGACAGCCTTGTTGAAGGCTTGGATGGCGCCGGCGTAGTCAGCGTGGCGCACCTTCTCTCGGCCGGAGAGGAAATAGGGTTCCTTCTGATCATCGGTCGCTCCGGGCGCTGGGCAACCGGTGCAAAGAACGATTGCACCCGCGAGTGCAGCGAGCGGCCAAAATTTCACCAAACGAGTCATAGCTGCAATCGTAGAGGAACCAACCTGGGCTTGCAATGTTCCGTTGTGTTCAAAGGCTCGATTCGCCGCCGAAAGGATTCCCCGTCGAGCGTTGCACCGATTCGCCTTCGTTTTTGAAAGGATTCCCCTCTGGAACAGCGGGTGTGGTGAATGGATTGGATGGAGCTGCTGTGGGCTGCGCTGGCACGGTTGGCGCGGGGACCGTGAGCGAAGGCGTTGGTGGTGATGGCAAGCTGGGTAGGGTTGGCACAGCCGGTTTCACGCGTGTCTCGTCCCCGTCTGTGAAGGGATTATTTGGCGCAGGCGCATCGCTCGTAGCCGGCGCGGTATTGAAGGGATTAATGCCGGTGGCGATTTGGGAGGGCACGCGCGGCAGGCAGAAAGGTGCGAAGAAGAGATAGATCCAACCGACGACGAGGTGCACGGCGATCACGAGCAACAAGCCGAGGAGCGGTAACCATTCGAGGCCGTACAGCACCACGCCCATTGCGAATATCCACGCGCCTGGCAACAGCGCGGCGGCGGCGAGTTGCCACTCGCCATTGCGCGTGCACTCGCGGTCGCAAAAAAAGGCGATGAGCCGCACGACGAGCATGCCGATTGACGCTAAAACGACCCATACCAACAGCAGCCAGAGGATTGTTCCCACTGCCACGCCGGCGAGGAGAACCGGTTTCCACGCGCCCCACCACGGCTCGACGGCGCCGCGCGTGAGCGGCATCTGGCGATTCTCTGGATATGGCCATCTGAGATAGCCGAAAAGCGAGCCGAGGTGCAGATGGTTTTCACCCAGTTCGAATTGAAGGTCGGCGGTCAGCCCGGTCTCATTCAGTTCGTGCGGGCTGACGACGATGGCGAGAAAATGAGTCTCGGCGAGCACGCTCGTTTCGCGCGCGGGCCAGACGAGTTTGCCTTCGCGAATGATGGCACTCTCGTTGGGAAACTGGCGAATGGCGGTTTCGATGACGGGGCACCATTGTCGGGCAAGGAACCAGACGACGCACGCGGCCACGGCAGCGGCGGTGACGAGTTGCACGATGAGGAGTCGGCTGAACGGGGCGCGGGCGAAGGCGGCGACACCACCGAAACTGAACGGCTGCCATGCGCCGAGGGTCTCGGTCGAAGACTTTGGCTCTGCGGCGGCAGCACTTTTTGTGGCGTCGGATTCCACGTGTTGATTCAAGAAGACGGCTCGCGCGCCGTCAAAGAACTGACGTTGTGAAGGGCGTCGGCTTCAAACCGCGCAGTTCGGCTCACGCCTTTTCTTGCGCCGATTCCGGCTGCGGCTGCTGTGGCACGACAATCACCGGGAATGGATAGCGCAGCTTCATCACATCATCCACCAGCACCTCGAGTTGATAGACGCCGGGGAGGCTGAATTCAATCTGGCCGAAGATGGAGGCGTTGGTCGCGTGATGCGCGGGATCGGCGAGCGCGAACTTCACCTGGCTCTGGCGCAGCACGGTCGTCTGGTCCGGCGCGATGAGCCGCACCGTCTCGGTAAAGGCGCCGACACCGGCGGTCCAGCGGCTGAAGACGCAGAGCTTAAGCGCAGTGACGGGCAACTGCGGGACGCGCAGGAAGCCAAGCACGCCGATGAGGATGAAGTTGCCATTGGCCTCTTGACGGATGTCTTCGCAGAGGAGCGAGCATTGGAGATCGGGAAGGATGCGAGCGGGGTTCATAAAATAAGTGAGATTAACGTGTGGCAAGCTCGGCGGCGCGGGTGGTGTTGGCGAGCAGCATCGCGATGGTCATCGGGCCGACACCGCCGGGGTTCGGCGTGATGAGGCCGGCAATCGGTTGGACGCGCGCGAAGTCGACGTCGCCCACGAGGCGCGAGCCGTTCTTGGCGGATGGGTCGGCGATGCGGTTTACGCCGACGTCGATGACGACCGCGCCGGGCTTCACCATGTTCGCCTTCACGAATTCGGGCACGCCCATCGCGGCGACGATGATGTCCGCGCGGCGGCAGTGCTCGGCGACGTTGCGTGTCCGCGAGTGGCAGATACTCACCGTGGCGTCGGCGTGCTTCGCCTTCTGGCAGAGGATGGCGGCCATCGGCTTGCCGACGATGTTCCCGCGGCCGAGGACGACGACTTCCCCGCCGGCGGTCTTTACATTTGAACGGATGAGCAACTCGTGGACGCCCGCGGGTGTGCAGGGGCGGAAGCCGGTCTCATCGCCGAGTATCAGCTTACCGACGTTTACAGGGTGGAAGCCGTCCACGTCCTTCTCTGGCGTAACGGCGGCGAAGACGCGCGACTCGCTGATGTGCTTGGGCAGGGGTACTTGGATGAGAATGCCGTGGACGCTGCGGTCGCCGTTGAGGCGCGCGATGAGCGCGAGCAGCTCGGCCTCGGTGGTGGCGTCGGGAAGAACCTGTGTCTCGGAGGCGATGCCGAGGCGGGCTGAAGTCTTCTCCTTCATCCCGACGTAGACCTTAGAGGCGGGATCCTCGCCAACACGGACGAAGACCTGCTTTGGCTCGATACCGCGAGATTTGAGGGCCGAAACGCGTTGGGCGGTTTCGGCGTGGATTTGTTCGGCGATGGCGCGGCCGTCAATGAGATTGCCGGCGGCCACGATTAATTGTCCGTCGTGCGGAGCGTCTCAATCTTGAGCAGCGGCGTGTCGGTCCAGCGGGGGTCGATGGCTTCCTCGCCGCTCACCAGCACGCGGCGGCCCTTGAGGAGCTTCATCGGCACGTTGGTGTTGGTGGTGTGGAGATAGTTAATGATTTTGCCGCTCTCGGGATGCTCGAGGACGTACTCGGCGGGTGCCTGGATATTTAGAGTGCGTTGGATGATGCCCTCGCGGGTGACGATGCGGACGGGGAGTTTTTCAGCAACCACTGGTGTTGGCGGAACGATGGGCGCTTCCACCTTCTTCGCAACGAGCTTGGGCTTGGGTTCGGTGTGGAAGATGGCTTTGTACCACGGCAACTTGTTGGTACTCGTGACGGCTGGTTCCACCTGTTTCGGCTTTTCCACTTTGGCTGCAGTCGGCGGGGTGACGGTTTTGGGTTCCTCGGTATTGGTCTCCTCCTTCTTGGGCGGGCCTTTCTTGTTGCCGCCCTTGGGGGTAACAGACTTGGTGGAGACGACGGGGATGGGCGGTGCGGGGAATGCCTCGGTCACGCCGTTGGTTTGGGGCTGGGTTGGCTTCACGAAACTGGTGAAGGGAATGCTGATGACGTTAGTAGTCGGGGTCGGAATCACGCTCGTGAAAGAATTCGTCGTTGGGACAACTTTGGGGACGGTGACGACGTTGGAGGTCGCTTCGCGGTCCAGTAGTTCAGCGGCGACATATACCGAAGCGGTCGCTGGCGCTTCGATTTCCATCCATTCGCCCACGGTGCGGACGGGCTTCACGGCAGCACCTTGCTCGAGGCGGCAGAGGATGCTGAAATGCTCGCCGGGACCTGCGCGGACGTTGAGCTTGCTGGCGATGACCACCTTGGTCTGGGCGTCAATGAACCCGGCGTGAATCCAGACCAGAGTGTCCGCGGGGAGTTGGATACGCAGCCACTTGGTCGGCTCGCCGGCTTTGGCGTTCTTTGGGGTGATTTCCTCGAGCACGGTCACGACCTCGCCCTTCTCGAGTTGGATTACCACCTCGCTGGTAATGGACGCCGCCCCGCGCGCGTTGGTGCGGGCCTGCTTGACGGTTGCCTTGTCGGCGGCTTGCGCAGCGATGAGGCCGGCAAAGAGAGTAAGCAAACCAATCCAGTTCCTGATATTCATAGTTTCGCTAGTAAAGATTTAATCTCTGTTTCTGTCAACGTCCGCCATTTGCCCGGTTTTAGCTCCGCCAGTTTGATCGGACCAATCTGAATCCGCTGCAACCGCTCCACCACCATCCCCAATGTCTCGAAGAGCCGGCGCACCTCGCGGTTCTTCCCTTCGGCCAATTCGAGTTGCACGAGACTGCGCGTGTTATTTGCATCAATCAATCGCGCCTTCTCGGCCTTCAGCAACTCGCCCAGATGCTGCACGCCCTCGGTGAAGCGAGTCAATTGCTTCGGTTCCACGCGGCCAGTCACAATCGCGAGATACTTCTTACGAATCCCATATCGCGGATGAGTGAGCCGCAGCGCGAAGTCGCCGTCGTTAGTCACAAAAATCAAACCCTCGCTGTCGCGGTCGAGCCGACCGACGGGATAGAGGCTGCCCCATTCCTTCGGGAGAAGCTCTCCTATGATGGGACGATTTCGCTCATCGGAACGGGTGCAAAGGTAACCGGGCGGCTTATGAAGCGCGACGTAAATCTTGCGTTTGATTTGGACACGCTGACCGTCCACGAGAATGCGGTCGGCGTCGGGATTCACCTTCGTGCCGAGCTCACGGACGACTGAGCCGTTCACCTCGACTTTACCATCGCGGATGAGCAGCTCGGCGGCGCGGCGAGAGGCGACGCCCGCCTCGGCGAGAAACTTTTGGAGGCGCAACATCGCGTCGGAATGGCGCGGGGTGCGCGGTTATTCGTCTGGCTTGGTCTTGCGCAGGCCGGTGATGCGGTCGCCGTCCTTCCACTGACCGCGCTTCTTCAGTAGGGCGGCCCGCTCGAAGCGCTTGAGGACATTTCGTTTCGCCCCGAGGGAGTTCGACGCGCGCAGGCTGGGATGCTGTGACATAAAATAAATGTTTCCGTTCCTTCGCGTGCCACTCCGGCAGCGCGGGAAGGGGATTTCTATCAGAGCCACCCCCGCGTGCCAACGGTTATTTTGCGCCACATCCACGGGCGGAGATGGTTTCCCGCGCGCGGTGGATGGGCGATGTCTGCTAGGCCGCAGCCTGATTGTTTGGCGGCAAGATGCCTGAGGGCGGTGGCAAGTCCACGGTGTTCGGGGCGATACCTGAGGGCGGCGGGTCATCCGTTCGAGGCGAGCTGTATTCATCGAGCGTCTTGTAACCGAGAGCACGGAGGAATTCGCTGAACGGGCCGAACTCGAGGTCGCCCCAGATAAGGCTCACGATCCGTTGATAGTCGAGATTCAGATCGCTCGCCATCGTCTCCCGCGAAGCGATCATTCCCATATACGTGAAGTCCACCGCTTTCATGCCGTCCAAGTGATTATCAAGGCGGGCAAGCTTGGTGGCGAACTGGTCCACCGTCATCCCCATCCATATGCGATGCGGTGCGTGACGGCGCCAGAGCATTTCGAGCCGGTGCAGTTTGTCTGGAAGTCTTGGTTTCATACGCAGGTCTCCTTTGGGTTTAGGTTATGGTTGGTTGTGATCGCGCCAGTTATCTTCCTCTCAGCGCACGAAACGGCTGAGACATGAATGCATTCTTGCATATGCAATACATTGACGCTGAGCAACTTAAGTAGTTACAAGGAAAATGAAAATAAGTACGCTTTCTTCTTCTTGTACCTGCTTTTCCGGTGTCGAAAGGTTCTTTTCCGGATTGGAAAAGGCGATTTCAGGTCTCGAAAACCCCTTTTCCAGTCTGGAAAACGTCTTTTCCGAACCCGAAAACGGGATTTCCAGAGCTGAAAAGTGGATTTCAAGACCCGGAACCCTCTTTTCTGGTCTGGAAAATCTGTTTTCAAGGGCAGGAAAGTCCTTGGAAAGTCACTTCAGGAAGATTTCTGCCCTGCAACATCCACAAGGCAACACTCAGCCCCTCCGCTCGCCTCCGAAAATGGTCTCAGAGGTGATCTCAACGGGCGCCCCATGCCCCTGCCTGCCATGGAGGGTCGAAAAATAAACGAATATATCCCCACCCAACCAGTCTCACTCGAGGATAATTTTAAATAAGCGAATACCCTTGCCCCCCGACCAGTCTCTACTTGGGATAAATTTTATTATGAAGTGCATAACCAGAATAGACAGCCAGTCGTTTAGGAGCCCCGTGGGGCATCTTCTCAATCTTTCAATCTCGGCGCTCGTCGTCGCGGTCTTGCTCAGCACGGTGCTGGATGGTCAAGCCGCAGCCAGCGTGGGCGGCGCCGCCAGCGGAAGCGGCGCACAGTCTAACATATTCGATGCTGGAACCAACTCCGCCCTCATCGAATTAGACTTCAAACCCCTTGCAAAACCGGACTCGATGACGATTTACTATCCGCCCAAGAGCGCTGGTGGAAAGGTGATTTACACGAGCGGAGGCCCGGTGGCGGATGGCGGGTTTCAAAGTCAGGTGGGTGGAAGTTTCAAGGGTACTAGCACCCTGTTCGAGATTATCATTAATGAAGGACTTACCCATGAGCAAACCCAAGCAAACGGCCGAAACATCTGGTCTTATGAGGGCACCGCGAAAGACGTAGATGGGAACGTCCTCCTGAATATCACGATGAACCAGACCACAAGCGCCACCACCCCTCCCCCAACAACGCCCCCAAAACCGACATTCCCCACAAGACCGACTCAGACTCCCACCAGCGCCGGCGTAACCAGAGTCAGCATCCGTGGTACCGCGCCTACCTCCGTCTCCCAAATCAGCACGGCCCGACCGACGACCAGCCGCACCGTTGGGATCAATCGTGTGAATCTCCGTGTCCCGAGCACCTGGGCCACCCCGTAAGGAACAGTCACACAGTTTGATTATTTCCGTTCCGTAACGGCGTCCCCGTGCCTGCGGTGATTCCGCTCGCCCCTCGTCGTGGTGAACGAGCAGGGGACTAACTTTTCAGTCGGTGCGATTTCCTACGCCTCGTGGAAGTCCGCTTTGCACTTTGTGCTAGCACCAGCTCTCTACCGAGTACGATTTCCTGACGCCCTGACGCTCCAGTGTGGGAAAAAGAGAGCAGGCGGCTGAACTTTGAGGGATACTTTCTACTTCGCTTGCGCCGGCTCGTACCAATCGCCGCGAAGCCAGTCGGCGATGAGGCCGATTTCCTTGGCATCAAGGATTTGCTGCGCGCCGAAGGCGGGCATGCGGTCGTTGCGTTTGCCGTAGAAACGCTCGTGCTTGGGGTCGTGAAGGAAATCCATCAGCCACTGGCGC
>CAMDJP010000051.1 GCA_945900775.1 Akkermansia muciniphila
TCGCAGAGATAGCCATTGGCAGTCCGATAGACCTGCATCGGCTGGTCGAGCCATTTCACGAGCATCGTGTTCGGTTCGTTCTGGTGCCATTCTAGACTGCCGAGTTCGCCATAGACGCGGATATTGATGTTGTTCTCCTCACCAACGGAAATCTGCGAGCTGTGCAGGACGCCCTTGGCGCCGCCCTTGAAACGAAGCAGGACGTTGACGTCGTCATCGAGCTTGCGGCCCTTCACGAAGCTGGTGGTGTCGGCAGCCAGCTCGGAAATCTGCAGGCCGGTGATGTATTCGGCAAGATTCTCGGCGTGAGTGCCGATGTCGCCCACGCAGCCGCCGGCGCCGGAGCGCTTGGGGTCGGTACGCCAGCCGGCCTGCTTCTGGCCGCTAGCCTCGAGGCGCGTGGCGAGCCAACCCTGCGGATACTCGACGACGACTTTGCGAATCTTGCCGAGCTTGCCGGTAGCGACCATGTCGCGCGCCTGCTTCACGAGCGGATAACCGGTGTAGTTGTGCGTGAGGCCGTAGAGCAGGCCGGTTTTCTTCACGAGTGAGGCCAGGGCTTTGGCCTCGGCGAGGTCGAAGGTGGCGGGCTTGTCAGAGAGGACGTGGAAGCCATTTTCCAGCGCCATCTTCGCCGGCGGGAAATGCATGTGGTTCGGCGTGACGATGGCGATGAAATCCATGCGTTGGTCGGCGGGCAGGGTTTTCTCGGCGAGAATCATTTCCTCGAACGTGCCGTAGCAGCGGTTTGGTGGTAGGAAGAGGTCCGCACCGCTGGCTTTGCTGCGCTCGGGGTCGCTGGAGAACGCGCCGCAGACGAGTTCAACCTGCTGGTCCATCGCCGCCGCGATACGATGCACTGCGCCGATGAATGCACCGCGCCCGCCGCCGACCATACCGTAACGAATTTTTCTGCTCATAAATGAAATGGAATCAAAGTAGATGTTGAATACGAATGCGCGGCCTTTATAGTGACCCCCGTTTTTCAAGTCAACGTGGACTTGAGGATATGCTGGTTCATCTGCTGAAATCAAAAATCCACCGCGCACAGGTGACGGATTCCAACGTGAACTACGAAGGGAGCCTCACCATCGCCGCGGACCTGATGGAGCGCGTCGGCCTGCTACCGTATGAGAAGATCCTCTGCGGTAACATGGGCAACGGGGAGCGCTTCGAGACGTACGTCATTCCTGGCGAACGCGGCTCGGGCGCGATCATCCTGAACGGCGCGACCGCCCACCTCGGCAAAAAGGGCGACCGCCTCACCATCATGAGCTTCACCGAGATAGATGCGGATGCGGCGAAACAGTGGAAGCCCCGCGTACTTGTGCTCGCGGAAAACAACACCATCGTAACCGAACGCGGGATTTAAATCATGTCCTACACCGTAGCCGAGATCGCTCAGCTTTTAGGCGGCGAAATCACAGGCGACTCCAGCCTCGTCCTCCACACCTTTGCCTCGGCCGACAAGGCCGGTGCCGGCGACCTCACCTTCGCCGAGAACAAGACCTTCTTCGAACGCGCAGAGCAGAGCGCCGCCGCGGCCATCATCGTGGACAAGCCGTTCACAACAGAGAAGAAGACTCTCATCCGCGTGAAGGACGCGCGCCGGGCCTTCGCGAAGGTGCTACCCCTCTTTTTTCCTGAGCCGATGCCGCCAGCCGGTGTTCATCCGTCGGCAACCGTCGCGCCAACGGCGAAAATTCACTCCACCGCGCGCATCGGACCGCACTGCATCGTCTCCGATGGCGTGATCATCGGCAAACATTCCTGTCTGCACGGAAACATTTACGTAGACGTGGGCTCCTCGATTGGCGAGCGCTCCGTCATCTTCCACAACGTCACGCTCTACCCGCGCACCGTCATCGGCGACCGCGTGCGCATCCACGCCGGGACGGTCGTCGGCTCCGATGGTTTCGGCTACGTCTTCGACGAAGGCGAACACCGCAAGGTGCCGCAAATTGGCAACGTCATCATCCACGACGACGTGGAGATTGGCGCGAACGTGACCATCGATCGCGGCGCGCTCGGGCCGACCGTTATCGGCAAAGGCACGAAAATCGACAACCTCGTGCAGATTGCCCACAACGTAGTGACCGGCGAACACTGCCTTATTGTGGCGCAGGCGGGCGTCGCCGGCAGCACCAAGCTCGGCAACTTCGTCACGCTCGCCGGCCAGGTCGGCCTCGCTGGCCACCTGCGCATCGGTGACAAGGTTACCGTCGCGGCGCAGTCGGGCGTGATGCACGACATCGATGCCGGCGAGAAGTGGTTCGGCACGCCCGCCCAGCCCGACCGGCAGATGAAGCGTCAGCTCTTGGCCTCTCAAAAACTGCCCGAGCTGCTCCGCCGACTTTCGGCCTTGGAAAAGCAGTTCAAAACACGCTCGCCCGAGGCCTGAATGGCGATTGAACCCAGCCGCCGAAAAGGCTGTTGACTTGTCCGGCGTGTTTGTTACTTTCTACGCCCCTTTACGAAGGGTTTTATGAAGACATTTCTGCCAAAAATCGATTTGGACGCGCGCAAGTGGCACGTCGTTGATGCCGATGGTGCAGTCCTCGGACGTCTCGCCGTCCAGGTCGCGAACATACTGCGCGGCCGCAACAAACCGACTTTTACTCCCCACCTGGATGCCGGCGATTTCGTCGTCGTGATCAACGCGGAGAAAATCCGCCTCACCGGCAAGAAGGAAACCCAGAAGGAATTCATGTCCTACTCCGGCTGGAAGGGCGGCGAGAAGTACAGGACCGTCGCGCAGGTCCGCGCGGCGCATCCCGAGCGCCTCATCACCCACGCCGTGAAGGGGATGATTCCGAAGAACCGCCTCGGCGACCAACTCCTCACCAAGCTCAAGGTGTATCAGGGCACCAAGCATCCACACCAAGCCCAGCAGCCCGATTCCGTGGCTGCCGTGAAGTAACCATTTTATGGCCAAGACCAATCTCAAGGAATTCCTCGGCACCGGCCGGCGCAAGACGGCCGTTGCTCGCGTGCGCATCGCCACCGGCTCCGGCAAAATCACCGTGAATGGCCGCGCCTACGACGCTTACTTCCACGTGGAAGACCAGCGTGCGATGGTCGTGCAACCCTTCGCCGTCACCGAGTCGAACGGCAAGTATGACGTTCGCGTAAACGTCGCTGGCGGCGGCCCTAGCGGCCAGGCCGGCGCCGTGCGCCATGGTATCGCCCGCGCGCTGCTCGAGGTGGATGCTGCTATGCGCCCGGCTCTCAAGGCCCAAGGCCTGCTCACCCGCGATCCCCGCGAAAAAGAGCGCAAGAAGTACGGCCAACCCGGCGCCCGCAAGCGCTTCCAGTTCAGCAAGCGTTAATCCGAACTCGCTTTCACGAACCCGCCGGGCAACCGGCGGGTTTTTTGTTTTTACGAAAAATTAACTCCGCACCTTCGTTCCGGTGCGTTAAAACTACGTCGCCAAAATGAACAAGACCGTCAAAGTCGCCATCGTCGGCGCCTCGGGCTACTCCGGCGAGGAACTCGTACGCCTGCTGCTCCGCCACCCGCACGCCGAACTCGTCGCCGTCACCTCACGCCAGCAGGTCAGCCAGACCATCGCGCTGGTCTTCCCCAAGTTCGGCAGCCATCTCCGTGCGAAGGCGCTGCGTTTCGTGGAGCCGAATGCCGAGCTTCTCGCCAAAGAGGCGGAGGTCGTTTTCCTCGCACTGCCCCACGGTGTCGCCGCTGAATTCGCTATCCCGCTGCTTCAGTTGGGTTGCAAGGTGATTGATCTCAGCGCCGATTTCCGCTTGCGCAGCGCCGCGACCTACAAGGAGTTCTACGCGCACGATCATCCCGCGCCTGAGTTGCTCGCGCAGGCGGTGTACGGATTGCCGGAGATTTACCGGAGCGAAATCAAGAACGCGTCCCTCATCGCCTCGCCCGGTTGCTATCCCACGAGCATCCTGCTGCCGACGCTGCCGCTCCTGCGCAATGGACTCATCAAGCCCGCCGGCATCATCGCCGATTCGCTCAGCGGCGTGAGCGGCGCCGGGCGGAAAGCCGAGCTCGACTACCTCTTTGTGGAATGCAACGAGAGCGTACGCCCGTACGGTGTGCCGAAGCACCGGCATCTCTCGGAAATCGAACAGGAACTAACGAAGGCGGCTGGCACGGAGGTCACAATCCAGTTCACGCCGCACCTCATCCCGGTGAACCGCGGCATCCTCACCACCCTTTATCTCGCGCCCGCGAAGCACTTCACCAACGCCGCTGAGATGGAAATGCTCGGCAAGCAAATCGCTGCATGTTACGAGAGCGCCTACCGCAACGAGCCCTTCGTACGGTTGCTCGATGGCAAGGCGCTACCTGACACGAAGAACGTCGTGGGGACGAACTGCATCGAAATCGCATGGCGGCTCGACCCGCGCACCGGTCGACTCATCGTGATTAGTGCCGAGGACAACATCGTGAAAGGCGCCAGCGGGCAAGCCGTACAGAGCTTCAATATCCTCTGCGGCTTTCCCGAAACGTCGGGGCTGCTCTGAGAGGAGCGAGCCTCACACCATCATCGAAAGCAGCGCACGTTGACGCAGTCGGTGTGCCTTCGCGCCCTTCTCCCATACCATCTCTCCGGTAACAATCTGGCCTTGCGCCAAGTTCGCGGGCGCACCTAAACCGACTTGCAATCGCGCTCGGCGCAGTCAGAGTAATTATGTGCCTCGGCATTGGAGAATATGGTTATCTGGGCTCATCGCGCTCGCTGCTACATCGCTTGCGGGCCAGCCTGCGCTGGATGCCACGGGGCCGCGTGCCGGTCATTCGGCCCATGGCGAGGTATTCAATGAAGGCCCGCGCCAGCGCGCCTATCTGATGCCCGACGTCGGTCGCGTCGCGTTTCCCATCACGACGACCTCCCCCGATGCTCAGGCGTTCTTCAACCAAGGCGTCGCTCAGCTCCACGGCTTCTGGTACTTCGAGGCCGAGCGCTCCTTCCGTCAGGTCGCCGCAATCGACTCTCAATGCGCGATGGCCCACTGGGGTCTCGCGATGGCGAACGTCAACAACAACAAGCGCGCGAAAGAATTCATCAAAAAGGCCACCGCGCTCAAGCCCGCCGTCAGTCCTCGTGAACGCTTCTGGATCGACGCCCTGGCCGCGCTCTACTCCGACGAACTCAAAGACGCCAAGGCCCGCCAAAAGGCTCATCTCGACCAACTCACCGCCATCGTCGAGCGCTTCCCCGACGACATCGAGGCCAAGGCCTTTCTCGCGCTGAAAATATGGACCGACGGCGAAAAAATCTCGCCTTCCCGCCCGCATACCGAGGCCGAGAAGATTCTAAAATCCCTCCTCGCCGCGCATCCCGAACATCCCGCTCATCATTACCGCATCCACCTCTGGGATTACCGTGACGCCAAGCTCGCGCTCGAGAACTCCGCCCAGTGTGGCCCTGTCGCGCCCGACATCGCCCACATGTGGCATATGCCCGGGCACATCTACTCTCGCCTGCACCGCTACGCCGATGCCGCGTGGCAGCAGGAGGCCTCCGCGCGCGTGGACCACGCCCACACGATGCGCGACCGCATTCTGCCGGATCAGATTCACAACTACGCGCACAACAACGAATGGCTCACGCGCGACCTGAGTCACATCGGCCGGGTGCGCGACGCCGTCGCGCTTGCGAAGAACATGATCGAGCTTCCGCGCATCCCCCAAATCTCTCGGAGCACTAACGCCCCGTCCTCCTACTCCTACTCCAAAACCAGCAGCCACGCTTACGGGCGCACCCACCTCCTCGCCCTGCTGAGCGGCTACGAACTGTGGGATGAACTCATTGCCCTCTCAAAAACCCCCTACCTCGCCCCGGCCCTGAAGGACACCGAGGAGCAGGTGCGGATCACCAAGGCGCTCGCGAAGGCCCACTTCAGCCTTGGGCAGATTCGCGAGGGACAATTGCAGCTCGCCCAGCTTGAAAAATCACTGGCCCTCGAACGCGCAAAGCAACTCTCCAAGCCCGCGTCCTCTACCAACGCGCCCGCGCCCTCCACCAATGCCCCCGTGAAGGGGACTAACGCCCTCGTGAAGGGTACTACTAATGCTCCCGCGAAGGTCGCCCCCCGCCCCGGTTCCTCCACTAACCGACAGCAGCAACTCGAATCGGCCGCTGCGGAGGCCCGCATCTACGCCGCAATCGCTGCTGGGAACAAAACCAACGCCCTCGCCTATCTTCTCAAGGCGAAGGACCTTCCCAAAACCGAACTCGCCCGCATCCATTTCCTTCTCGATGACAAGCCGAAGGCCGAACAGCTCGCCCTTGAGGCCGTCAAGGCCGCCACTAATCAAGTCCGGCACCTTGCCACCTACGTCCACATCCTTCATGCCAGCGGTAAGGCCGCCTTGGCCCGCGATGCCTTCCAAAAGCTCCGCGAACAGGCCGCTCTAGCCGACCTCGATCTGCCCGTGTTCACCCGCCTAGCCCCTCTTGCAAAGGAACTAGGTCTTCCTGCCGATTGGCGGGCCATAATTACGCCCGCAAAGGATCTCGGGGCACGGCCTCCCCTCGATTCTCTCGGCCCCTTCCGCTGGCGGCCTAGCACCGCGCCGGAATGGTCCCTCACCGACAGCACTGGGCGCACCGTCTCCCTCTCCCAGTACCGTGGCAAGCCGGTCCTGCTCCTCTTCTACCTCGGCGCAGGCTGCTCCCACTGTATCGAGCAACTCACCCGATTCGCCCCGGTAGCTGATGACTTCTCCAAACTTGGCATCACCCTCATCGGCGTGAGTACCGACACAGCCACAGGCCTCAAAGAGACGTTCGACAAGATCAAGCTTGGTTCCTCCTTTCCATTCCCCTTGGTCTCAGACCCCACCCAGGGCACCTTCAAGGCCTACCGCGCCTTCGACGACTTCGAGCAGACCCCTCTGCACGGCGCCTACCTGATCGACGGCGAAGGCCGCGTGCGCTGGCAGGACATCAGCTACCAGCCCTTTCAACAAGTGGACTTCCTGCTCGAAGAAGCCCAGCGCTTGCTCTCCATCGACAAGACCGGCCCTCGCGTCCTCCCCTCCAAGTCCGCCGCCATCCCGTCCAAATCGCGCTGACAACCAAGTCTCGATGGACTCAAATCGAACGACTTGGCGAAGTGCAGGCTCGCCCTGACGCCGCGCTTTGCCATCTCATTGAGCCCATGAAACCACTTCGCCGCTACCTCGCCTTGCTTCTCTTGCCGTGGGTCGGCTGCCACGTCAGCCACAACTACCACGCCAAGGGCATCCCCCTGCTGCAGGCGGTACCCCAACCCCACGACGAGGTCTCCTTCCAGCGCGACGGCTACGAAATCGCCCGTTACCACTTTGCGGCCACCTTGCAGCGTCCCTTTATCTTCCCCTTGATCGGCCCGGGCGGCCGTCCAGTCACGCGCATGGGCCATCCGCACGACCCAGTCGGGCACAGCCACCACAATTCCTGCTGGGTCTCTCATAATGATGTCAACGACGTCACCTTCTGGGCCGATCGCGGCACGAACACCGGCCGTATCCTCCACCAACGCATCGAGCGGCTCGAGGATGGCGACTCGGCGGCCGGCGTAGTCGCCCTGAACCACTGGGTAGACAAGGCTGGTAAAGTGCAGCTCATCGAGCGGCGCCGCACAGCCGTGCAGGCTTTACCCAATAACGAGTTCCTCCTTCTCGTGGACCTCCAACTCACCACGCCGGAGAAAGAGACGGTGCTCGGGAAGACTCCGTTCGGCCTCTTCGCCGTGCGGGTGGCCAAAACGATGGGAATACAGGACGGCGGGGGTACCATCCGCAACGCCGCCGGCAACATAGATGAACAAGGAAAGAACGGTTGCTTCTGGAAAGCGGCGAAGTGGTGCGATTATTCCGGCCCAGTTACCGCCAAGACCGTCGAGGGAGTCACTCTCTTCGACCATCCCTCGAACCCGAACCACCCGACCGTCTTCCACGTGCGGGCGGACGGCTGGATGGGATCATCGCTCACGTTCGACGGACCGCGGCTCATCGTCGCCGGCAAGCCATTGCAACTGCGCTACGGGGTGTACGTGCACGCCGGCAAGCCGAGCGTAGCGGAACTGAACCGGCGCTGGGAAGACTTCGCCAAGGAGAAGCCGTTCGACTTCACCGTGAAGCCGAAATGACGGCTGGGCTCACTTCAATTCGCGAACGAAGAGGTTAGCGAATGTGACGGGGCCGCCCGCGGTGCGCAGAACAATCGGTCCGCGCTTGGGCAGGTTGGCGACGCGCCGCTTTTCGCCGGAAGGTTTTCCGTCCAGTTCTAGGGAGATCTCCTCGCCGCGCAGCGTAATCTGCAGGCGCCGCCACGCGCCCGCTTGCGCGGCATCCAATTTCACAAGAGCCCCTTCCGCGCCGCGCAGGGCTACAGAGCCGACGTCGCCGGTCTTCGCCGGGGTCGCGCCGGCGAGCCAGTCCAATATCACGACGCAGTCGCCGAACTCCTTCTCGGTGGTCAGGGGCGGCGTACCGGGCTTGCCATCGCACTCGAGGCGCCAGTCGTTCGAGCGCCAGTGACCCGAAGGCGCGGGCGTGAGCCAACCGGAGAGGTTCACGCCGGTGTAGAGGGTGGTGAAGCCCTCGGCGAGTCGCGCGGTCTCCGCCGCCGTCGGTTGAGTGGAGGGGAGTTCCTTAATGCGGATGTTGCGGAAGTGGCATTCGCTCCCTTCGCTCTCGAGGCAGAGGTAGCCTTTGCGAGGGGAACTCTCCTTGCCGACCGTTACTTCCTTCCCGTTCACGCTGAGTCGTACCTCGCCGTTATTGGCGACGACGCGGTAGTGGTTCCACTCGGGTGCGGACCGCGAGAGTTCCTCCGCGGGGAAGCTGCGTCGGCCGCTTTTTGCCACGCGCCCAGCCGGAGTCATCGTGGCGCCGTGGATGGGGAAGATATCGCCGTGCGTGGTGAACAGTTCATTCTTCCCTTTCGCAGCGTAGCCGTTGTCGAGAATCTGCACCTCGATTCCGCGCGCGAAGGGGGTTCCTTTCGCCGTCATGGGGTCACCCCAGATGAAGAGGCCGGCGTTGCCGCCGCTCTGAAGGTGACGCCATTCCAACTCGATGATGAAGTTCTCGTACATACGCTCGCTGCGCATCACGCCGGTCGGCTTACCGGTGCAGACGATGATTCCCTCGCGCACCGTGAAGGTGCCCGGGGCCACGTTCACAGGCACCCAACCGGAGAGGTCCTTGCCGTTGAAGAGCGGAGCAAAGCCCTCTTCCGCCCCGCCGGCGTGGAAGGAGAGTAGGATTGGGAGCAAGAATGAGAGGTGAAGATAGAGACGAGTCCTTAAGAGTTGCATAAATCAAAGATGAAGGACGCACCGTCCGACTCACTTCTGCGCTTCGGTGGCGGCTGTGAGCGTCGGCTTGTAGAGCGGTAGGTAGCGATAATAAACCTCGAGCGAGAGTGTAGCCAACGCGGTGGTCACAACGCGGCCGTAGCTCTCCTTGCGGTCGCCCTCGGCATCCCAACTCCCCGAGAAATGACCGTCGCGGCGCTGGCCCTTGAGGAAGATGGGCCGCATCCGCGCGTTCCATTCCTCCCAGACCGCGCCCTGATGCTGGTAGAGCGCGAGACAACCGTAGTACCAGTAGTAGTAATTCACCTCGTTTAAGTTTGGCAGTCGCTCGCGCAGGTACACGAGCGTCTCCGCCGTGCGCGGATCGCCCGTCCCCTGACCCAAGAGCAGGCGGGAGAAGAGAGCCTGCGCCGTCATCGCCGACTTCGGCTCCGAATCGGCGGCGCGGTAGCCATAAAGTCCGCCCTGACGCCCGCGCCCGAGCGACTCGATGAACCGACCCGCACTAGCGAAGGTATCCGGCGGCACTGCAACGCCCGCGAGCGACGCACTCTTCAGCGCCATGATCTGCCAACCTGTCACCGAGAGGTCGCCCTTCTCCTGCGGGTCGCGCGACCACGGCTTGTAACGCCAGCCGCCGGTCTGTTTGTTCTGCGCGGCCACGATGAACGATACCGCCTTGCGCACCGGCTCCTGTAGGCGTGGGTCTTTCGTGAGATTGAACGCCTCGGCCAGGGCCATGGCCACGATTGCCTGGTCGTACATGTCCCCGTCATCGCGTAGATCGCCCTCCGCCTTCACCCGCTTCAAGAGCCACGTCATCGCGCGCTCCAAGGTCTCCTGATACGGCCCCGGCTCGGTGTGCTTCGCGCCGTAACCCATGAAGCAAAGCATCGCCAGCGCGGTCCCTGCGGCCTGATGCCCCTGACCGCCGCGCGCCCAATGGCCTTCCCGTTCCTGCGTACGCTTAAACCAATCCAACGCCCGGCGGACCGCCGCCTCGGTCTCGTCGTTGCCGCCGAGTTGGTCGATTAACCCCGCGCGCAGCTCCGGAGAACGCAGCGCCAGCGGGTTCTTCGTATCAATCAGCGACGCGACCGCCGGACGCAGCGGCACGGCGATGTCCGTCAATCGCGTCGCCGCCGTCACCGGCAGTTCCGACGGACGCGATACTTCAATACTCTCGAGCTTCGCCGATGACTGGAACACCGGCCGCAGCGGCGCCATATCCATCGGAGCCTTGGCAATCAACGCCACCGGCCGCTCGACCTTCGTCGCAGCCATCGTGGCCTTCGTCGTCATAATCGGCGCCGAAGGACGTGCTTCCGGCGGCGTGGCCGGCTTTGGAGCCGAGGCGACGCTCGCGGGCTTAGTCTCCAACTTCAACTCTGGCCCACCGAACTTCGGCGAAACTCCCGGCCCACCGATGCTGACCGATCCCAAACCGCGGACGCCGTCGCCCGTGCCAGAGCCAAAATCCACCTTCTGCGACGCAGCAAAGGAACCGAGCTTGCTTACGCCTCCACTAGAACCACCCGAACCACTCGGCCGCGCCGGTCCGCCACCCGCACCACCTTCGCCAATGCCCGAATCGCCCGCACGACTCACCCCCACCTTGCTCGAAGCGCGACCTACCTCCGAACTCTTGCCCGCCCCACCGGCTCCGGGAGACGCCATCTCAGCACGGAAACCGCCGCCACCGGCCATCGCGAACTGGGGCAGACCCGACACCCCACCCGAACTGCCAGCCGACGCTAAACTGTCGCCACTACCCGAACCACCGCCCGAGGAGGGACCAAACGAACCTACCGCCGAGGAACCCGCACCACGGCCCGCGCCGCTCTTACCGCCGGCTATCGTACCACTGCCCATTCCCGCGCGACCCGGCGCGCTCGAACCGCTACCACTCGAGCCATTGCCTGCGGGCGAAACATCCATTCGGCTCGAGGCACCTGCAAGGCCCGACCCCGACTTCGCGCCTGTTGATCCACTTGCGCCACCGAGACGTCCCGCCTCCATCTGCATCCCACCGGCAGCGCTACCGCCAGCAGCGCCGTTTCCAGCGGATGACGAAAGCGACCCAGCGGCGCTGGCCGCACTCAATCCTTCACCACCACCGCTGCTGCCATTGCCCGCGGGCCCGAACGAACCGACCGCCGAAGATCCACCGCTCTGTCCTGCCCCAGATTGGCCACCGGCGAGCGCACCGCTGCCCATCGCCGCGCGCCCCGGCGCAGTCGAACCGCCATTACCGCCGCCCGAACTGTTTCCCGAGCGAGTTACATCCATTCGGCTCGACGCACCTGCAAGGCCCGACCCCGACTTCGCGCCTGTTGATCCACTTGCGCCACCACCCAGTTGGCCCGCCTCCATCTGCATCCCACCAGCAGCGCTACCACCAGCAGCACCGTTCCCAGCGGATGACGAAAGCGACCCAGCGGCGCTGGCCGCACTCAATCCTTCACCACCACCGCTGCTGCCATTGCTTGCGGGCCCGAACGAACCGACCGCCGAAGATCCACCGCTCTGCCCTGCCCCAGATTGGCCACCGGCGAGCGCACCGCTGCCCATCGCCGCGCGGCCGGAGGAAGAAGATTGGTTCCCATTCGCGCTGCCATTCGCTGCACGCGAGACATCCATCCGACTGGAAGCGCCCGCCATGCCCGCGCTCGACTTCGCGCCTGTTGATCCACTTGCGCCACCACCCAGTTGACCCGCCTCCATCTGCATCGCGGACGTTGTCGTACCGCTCAGATTGCCGCCTGCCATCGCCGCCATAGCACCTGCCGCGCTGGCTGCGCCGAGATTCTCGGCTTGCGAGGCAGCACTACCACTGCTCACCGGACCGAACGAACCGACAGCGGATCCGGTTGCGCCACTGGCCGGACTCGTGCGCGCAGCCGCATTCGCTGAACTCATCTCAGCACGCGCCGAAGTTCCACCGCTGGGGTCGGTCGCGCCGCGGCTCGCGTCCATTCGGCTGGACGGGTTTTGCATTGTCGGGCCAGCGGCGCTGGCGGCCACAGGTCGTGCCGATTCCATCTGGACGCCCGTTGTGGCAGCGGATGTGTTTGCCGACATCGATGCCATCGCAGCGGCTGCGCTAGCGGGGGAGAGTGATGGAGCCGCGGAGGTCGACTCACCGGTTGCGCCGGACGATTCCGCCGTGGCCACTTGCACCATTCGCGAAGCGGTGGTGCCAGCGCGCTGGACGCGCACGTTCATCGTCGGGCGGGCCATCTCGGGCGTGACCTGCTGGACAGCCATCTGACTCGGCGCCGCGAGGTCGAGCGGGGCACGCGCCATCTCGGGTCGCGGCACGCTGGTGTCGGCGCGGGCTTCAAGGGAACCACTCATCTGCGCAGACTGCGGGGCCAGCGTCGACGCACTCGCGGTTTTCAACTGGGCGCTCTCTGTCGAGGAACTCTCGGAAACGGTGAACGAAGCCGACGGACCGGAGCGACCGGTCGCGCCACCGGCCGCGCCACCGGTCATCACGTTGCCATTACGAATCGGTGCGCCGCCGCCACCTGTCTGACCGGTCGCGCGGGCAACGGCCATACCGGAACCGGCATTGGGGAGATTCGAGACCTGCTCACGCAGCGCCTGCACCAAACGCGGATCAGCTTCACCACCACTTTCGCTCTCACCGGTGAGACTCGCGAGATCAATGGGCACGAGCCCTGATTGGGTGGTCACTTCGATCACCGAACGTTTCACGGCGTTGGAGACGATCCACGTGGTAACGAAGAAGCCCATCAACAAATGGAAAAGGATGGACCCAATGAGACAACGCTGGAGGATGTTCAGCTTGCGACGTTCGCTTTCGGTAGCGAGTTTGCGGACGACATGGATAAGCCCCACCAGCGAGAGGAGCAGCACGAGCACGGCCCATTTGTACTGCACGAGCGTATGCAACACGGCCTCCATCTTGCTCGGCGCAACAGTGGGTAGAGCCGCCGGTGGAAGCACGGTGGCGGCGGACGGTTCAGCGGCTGAAAGCAGGCCGGCACACGCGATGAAACCGAACGCCACAAGCCAGCGACGTCCCTTCCGCGCGGAGCGCGGCGGCAAGTCGTGGTGGTCGTGGTGTGTCAGCATCAGATCATTCAGCGGAGCCGCTCTTTCGCAATCTGGGCGGCCTCGGTGTCGGGATAACGTTGCGCGACTTCCTTAAAACGCTCCAGCGCACCGGGGCGATCACCTTTGCGTTCGAGCACATTGCCGATGCGCAACAACGCGAGCGCGCTCCACTCGGGGTAGCCGTAGCCGACCTCGACCTTGATGAACGCGCGAATGGCGTCGTCGTTCTTTTTTTGAGCGAAGAGACATTCGCCCGTCTGGAACTGAGCGCGCGCGGCGAGATCATCGCGATCGCCCGTGGCGATGACGGTTTCGTAAAGCGGAAGCGCCTCAGTGAACTTCTGCTGATTCTCCCGCGCCCAGCCGAGACCGAGCTTGGCGCGGCGGGCGAGTTCGTGCTTCGAAAACTTCTCAGTAAAGCTCTCGTAAGTCTTTTCTGCGTCGGTCCATTGGTTGAGCAACGCCTGACATTCCCCCGTGCGAAGCAGGGCCAGTTCCTTGACCTCTGCACCGCCAGTCGCCGTGAATGATTTCTGGAAGTGGCCGAGCGCGGCCTTGTAGGCCTTGAGCTTGAGCTGCGATACGCCAGCTTGATACGAAGCCACGGCAATCAGTTCGGGCGGTGCATCTTTCAACACGGTCTCGTAAGACTTCGCGGCCGCTGTGAAGTCGCTCTTGTCGAACTGACACCATGCGAGCCGGTATTGCGCGCGGCTGCGCAGCCCCGCGTCCTTCGTCTCATCGAGCAACTTGGTAAGCCGCTTGATGGTACCGTCCAAGTTTTTCGCCTCGTACTCTAGTTCGGCCAACTCGAACGCAGCTGTACCGGCCAGCGGGCTTTGCGCGAACTTAGCGAGCAGCGCCTCGTACTCCTTTACCGCGGCAGCCTTGCGCCCTGCGCCCTTCTCCGCCCACGCCGCCTCGTAAAACGCGCGGTCGCGCAGCGCGGATTTCTCCATCGCCGCAACCTTGTGGAACTGTTCGAGCGCCGGCGCCCACTGACCCTGCTTCGCGAACACGCTACCAAGATGGAACGCGGCTTGATCGAGCTTCGCATCGTTCGGATTCTCCTTCATGAACTTCGCGAGAGCGGCCTGCGCCGCTGCGGCGGAACCCGCGTCATTCCGACGCGCGAGAAGCACGGCGAGTTGCAACCGCGCGTCAGACGCGGCTGAGTGACCGATGAATCCGTCCGCCACGATGCCGAATTGTTTCACTGCCTCGTCCTCGTTCTTCTCTCCGAGCGCGGTCCACGCGAGATAATATTCCGCCCACCCACGATAATATTCCACCGCAGCGGCGGGCGTGGCTGGCGCTTTCGTGCCGCTCAACCCCACCAGTGCACGCGCGCCGGAACCTTGTTCCGGCCCCGTTTTGGGTGCGTTGCG
>CAMDJP010000052.1 GCA_945900775.1 Akkermansia muciniphila
GGCGCAGGGAGGGCGTAGCCCGACCGCAGATGGGAATGGACCGATTCTCGCCGCGAACGCCACGGGACTCTCATAGCCCAGCTTGCTGTGTGGCCGCTTGTGATTGTATTGACGCCGGAAGTCCTCAATGACCACCCGCGCTTCTGTCAACGTCCACAGTTGTTCTCGGTTCAAGCATTCATCCCGAAACCGCCCGTGGAAGCTTTCCGCAAAACCGTTCTGCCACGGGCTGCCGGGCTCGATGTAGATCGTCTTGATCCGCTGCTCCGCCAGCCAACGCTGCACGATCTTCGCGATGAACTCCGAACCGTTGTCGCTCCGCAGATATTCGGGTGCCCCGTGTTGCTCGATGGCCTTCTCCCCACGATCCGCTTCCCCCAGAATCCGAATCTTGTCTTCCGTCGTATACCGTTTGCCTTCGATGTCTGGTGCCTTTCTTTGTTGGCCCCAGACTAACACTTCCACTGGCCCGAATAAACGAGGTCACGTCAGGCCCAACTAGGCGCGGGCTGCGCAGTGCTTCTACGCCATAATGTCTCTTAGCACATTGCCACCGACATCCGTGAGGCGGTAGTCGCGGCCGTTGTGGCGGTAAGTGAGCTGCTCGTGATCCATTCCGAGCAGGTGCAGGATGGTCGCGTGAAGGTCGTTGCCATGAACTTTGTTTTCAACGGCTTTGTAGCCGAACTCGTCGGTCGCCCCGTAATGCACGCCACCCTTCACGCCGCCACCGGCAAGCCAGATGGTAAAGCCCTTCGGGTTGTGATCGCGCCCCAGGCTGCCTTGCGAGTCGCTCGTGCGCCCGAACTCCCCGCCCCAGACGACTATGGTGTCCTCGAGCATCCCGCGCATCTTGAGGTCCGTGAGCAACGCGGCGGCGGGTTGGTCCGTCGCGGCGCCGCAGGAGCGGTGGTTCGTCTCGATGTTGTTGTGCCCGTCCCACGGCACGTCGTTCACGCTGCCGTCGCCGCCGGTGCCCTTGCCAGCGAAGATTTGCACGAAGCGCACACCGCGCTCCAGCAGCCGGCGCGCGATGAGGCATTGGCGACCAAAGGTCTCGGTCTCCTTCTTGTCCAAGCCGTAAAGCTGCCGCGTAGCAGCGGACTCATTCGCGATGTCCATCGCCTCAGGAGCGGCCATCTGCATTCGATAGGCCAGCTCGAAGGAGTTGATGCGCGAGAGCAAATCGGCCTGCGTGGGACGCGCCTGCGCATGGTCGCGGTTGAGTGAACCCAGCAAGTCGAGGGTCGCGCGCTGCTGCGTCTCGGACTCGTCCTTGGCGCGGACGAGGTTATCAATCGCCTCCTTGCGTCGCGCATCGAGCGTGAGCGCCTGATAGGTCTTGGGCAGAAAGCCCGCGCTCCAAATCTGGTCGTCGCCGCGCGGGCGTGTCTCGTGCAGCACGACGAACGCGGGCAGATTCTGGTTGTCGGCCCCGAGGCCGTAAGTGACCCACGCGCCGGCGCTGGGCGAACCGGGCCGGTCCACGCCGCACATGAGTTCCATCGAGGCAGGCGCGTGGTTGTTCGCGCGGAGGTGCATGGAGTGGATGAACGCCATGTCGTCCACGTGCTTCGAGAGGTGCGGGAAGATGTCGGAGACCCACGAGCCGGAGCGGCCGTGCTGATTCCAGCCGAAGGGCGATTTGAGAATCTTGCCGCTGGTGGTGAAGAAGCCCGTCTTCGGGTCGCTGCCGGGCAGGAGCTCGCCGTTGCGCTTCTGCAGCTCGGGCTTGTAATCCCATGTGTCCACCTGCGACGGCGCGCCGGTCATGAAGAGCCACACGATGCGCTTCGCTTTGGCCGGAAAGCGCGGCGGACGCGCGGCCAGCGGATTCACCGGCGCGGCACCGACCTCATGCAGCAGCGTGCCGAGTGCGACGGAGCCGAGGCCAAGTCCAGCGCGTTGAAGAAAATTGCGACGCGAAGGGAGAGAGAGTTCGTTGGAAGCGTATTGGCCGAACATAAATCAATCCACGTAGATGAACTCGTTCATGCAGAGCAGAACGAGACAGGTTTCGGTGAGGGCGCGGTTAGTTTGCGCAGCGGTGGCCTTCGCGTCAGCGGACGACGGCCCCAGCATCTCTAGTTGCTGCTCGTAGAACTTTACGAGGCGCGCCTGCTCAGCGGTCGTCGGCGCGCGACCAAGCGCAATGCGGCTGGCTTGCGTAATCGCGGCGGTTGGCTCGACGCCCGGCAGGAGAACGCGCTTCGTGAGCCGGTCAGCGATGTCACGCACGAAAGTAGAGTTCATCATCGCAAGCGCCTGCGTGGGTAACGTGGTCGCACCTCGTTCCCCGACGCTCGCGGCGGGTTCGGGCGCATCGAAGAGCGTTAGGAACGGAATGAGTTCACTACGCTTCACGCGGAGGTAAACACTGCGGCGCGGCGACTCGTAATTCGTTTCGCTCGGGCCGAAGAGCTTTTCATCAAGCCTGCCGCCCACGCTCAGGAGCGCGTCGCGGATGGCCTCAGCTTCAAGTCGACGCGCGGGGCGGTGCCACCAGAGTTTGTTTTCCGGGTCGGCCTTGAGATTCGCCGGCTTCAAGTCCGCGCCCTGCTGATAGACAGCGCTGGCCATGATGAGTTGGTGCAACGGCTTGAGCTGCCAACCACCGCGCACGAACTCGCCCGCGAGCCAGTCGAGCAGTTCAGGATGAGTCGGCGGCTTGCCCTGCACGCCGAAATCATTCGGCGTCGCTACGAGTCCACGGCCGAAGTGGTATTGCCAAACGCGGTTCACCATCACACGCGCAAGCAGGCTGCCCGCACCCTGTTCGGCATCCGTAAGCCAGTCTCCTAGCGCGATGCGCGGGTCGGCCTCGGACTTCGGAAGCCATCGCTTTGCGCCTTCGGCCGCGGTGTTGAGCACTTGGAGGTAATTCGGGTCGGCCTTGGAAATCTTATTGTCCACCTCGCCCCGCCGCAGCAGGTGAACATCCTGTCCACCGGCCTTCGTGGAATAGACGGGCACGAGGTCGGGCTTGGGCGTCTTCGCGGCGTGGTCGCGGAGGGCGTTTTGGAGCTTCATCGCTTCGGGGTCGAAGCGCGTGAACCACCGAAACAGCGCGACGCGGTTCGTCTCATTCAGCGCGCCGCCGGTCGCGGTCAAGGTGTTCTGCAACTCGCGCAAGCCTTGCTCCGCCTTCGCGTCGGCCAGCGCGGCGGGCGTCTCGCCATTGCTGAAGCCCAGCCGCAGTTTCCCGAGGCCGAAGTGGCCCTTGAACACGAGTTGGAATTCCAGCTCCGTGCCGCCCTCGAAGCCCACCGGCTCACCCTCAATGCTGAAGACTGCCGCGTGGTCCTTGCCGAACTGTGGCGCAATTGCCCAGCCGGAGTTAGGGCGCTTGTCCGTCACGGCGACGAGCGGATACTTATCCTGCTCGAACGACGCAGCCACTGCCTTGAGCTTCACCGTGACGGGCTTGGCCTTGGATTTCGCGTCGAGCGGGCGCGCGGTGACTTTGAACTCGCTGAGGACGAAGTTGCCGTTGTCGGACAGGCCGGGGCCTTTCGCAGGCGACGCGTCGTCAGCGAGCGCGTCGAGGCGGAACGCTCGCAGACCGCGCTGGTAGGTCGCAACCTTCACGGTGTAGGTGTCGTCCTTGGCCTTCTTGCCGGTGTAGCGCACGGAGCCGTCGGGCGCGATGACGAGCGTGGCGGAAGTGGCAGAGGCCGACGTTGCGTCGCACATCTGCCAGGTCGCTGCGTTGGTTGGCTGGGCGGGGGCAGTCTCCATGAACTTGGCGAAGCGCGTGGGGAACTGCTCGGCTTCAAATTGTTTGAGAGCGGCGAGCAAGGGTTCGCCGGCCTGCTTGTGCGCGGCGAGCTTGCGCTGCGTTTCCTCGTGGACGGGGTCAACCTTCAACTCGCCGTGCACCGTGCGCGCGAACGCCGCGGCGATGCCGTAGTAGTCGGTCTGCGGGATGGGGTCGTATTTATGGTCATGGCAGCGCACGCAGCCGAAGGTGAGGCCGAGGAAGCCGCTGCCGACGGTGGAGACCATGTCGTCGAGCTGGTCGTAGCGGATACGCTCGATGGTCTTGGCGGTGATTTGGCCGGGATACGGCCCCGCGACGAGGAACCCCGCCGCGCTCGCGCCTTCGAGCGTGTCGGGCTGGATGCGATCGCCCGCGAGCTGCCAGCGGATGAAGCGGTCGTAAGGCATCCCATCGTTGAGGGCGCGGATGACCCAGTCACGATAGTGGAACGCACCGGGTCGGAAGGCATCGAACTCGTAGCCGTTGCTCTCGGCGTAGCGCACCACGTCGAGCCAATGGCGACCCCAGCGCTCTCCGTAGGCGGCTTTCGCCAGCAGCTTATTCACGACCGAGGAGAGCGCGGCGGGCGACGGATCGGCCAGAAACGCCGCGGTCTCCTCGACAGACGGCGGCAGGCCCGTGAGGTCGAAAGTCGCACGGCGGAGCAACTGCTCGGGCAACGCGAGGCGACTCGGCGTCACCTTCGCCTCCTCCTGCTTCGCTAGGATGAAGCGGTCAATCGGCGTCTTCGCCCATGCGGCGTTTTTCACGGTCGGGACCGGCACCGGCTTGAGCGGACGGAAGGCCCAGTAGTCGCGGCCTTGCGGGATGCTAATTTCGCGCCGTGCCTTCGCCACTTCACCGGTGCGTGGGTCGGGCGCGCCCATCGCTATCCATTTTTCGAAGTCCGCGATGACCTCGGGTGGGAGCTTCTTCTTCGGCGGCATGTGCAAGTCCTCGCGAGACCAGCGCAGCGCCTTGATGAGGAGGCTGTCGTTCGGTTTGCCGGGCACGATGGCCGGGCCTTCATCGCCGCCAGCGAGCATCGCGGCGCGCGTGTCGAGAAACAGTCCACCCTTGAGCTTACCCTTCGCCTTCGCCTCCGCCGAGTGGCACTCGTAGCAAGTGGAGACTAGCAGTGGCCGGATTTTCTGCTCGAAGAAAGTGACGCCCTCGGTGGCGGGCACAGGGGTTGCCCCAACAACTTGGGTGGTAAGCGACAGGAGACAAAATCCGAAAGCCAAAAACAAACTGATAAGCATTTGGTTTATGATTGCTGGTGTACGATAGATTTTGGGGTTGAATTGGAGCAAGAAGAAACGCTTGGAAAACGATGAGGAACGGAGATTTCATCCGTACCCACACCGAGTTTCTGGCGGCGCACTGATAGGAAATTGCTTTCTGGACGCTGCGCGATTTAGGGAGAAATGCTTTTATGCTGGGTTCACACTTGTGATTTTGCGCCTTTACGAACCGTTGGCAAGCATCGTTATCGAGGCTGTTGCAATCTCGCATCGGTTTGGGCGACAGATTCCGAAACGCAAGGTGGCCAGGCGTGAGATCGGACGGGAGCAGCAAGCCCTGCTGAATAAAATCGCCAAAGCTCGGCGAATCGGGCAAGGAGTGGTTCGCTGGAATGTCCCTGTCCGAGCCGGTCTATGGCTATTTCGACCCGCCGTGGACGCCGTCCTTTCTGCGACGCAACGAGGTGATGCTGCGGACGACGCCGAGCCAATGAGGTGCAGAAAAATAAATGCGCATCCACAAATTCGAATCTGAACTCTGGCTACCGCTCTCGCTGGAGGAGGCGTTCCGATTCTTCGCCGATGCGACCAACCTCGAGGCAACCTCGCCACCGTGGTTGCACTTTCACATCGTCACACCCCAGCCGATTGCGATATACGAAGAGGTGTTGATTGATTATCGGCTGCGCGTCCGCGGCCTGCCGCTGCGCTGGCGCAGGCGCATCAACGTATGGGAGTCGCCGCATCGCTTCGTGGACGAGCAGCTTCGCGGGCCTTACCGCCGGTGCATTCACGAGCACACGTTTGAGGCGCGCGATGGCGGCACCCTGACTCGTGACGTGGTGCATTATGCCGTGCCGTTCGATTTCATAGCGCACCGATGGTTCGTGCACCCGGACGTAGAGAAGTTTTGTGGGTATCGTGCTGAGGCGTTGAAGAAGCGTTTTGGCGACGGTCACGGAAAGAAATTATGAGTGAGAACACTGGTCCAGTGATTTTGGTTATTGGTGGTGCGGGCGGCATCGGCTCCGCCGTGGCTCGCCGGCTCGCGCAAAGTTGCCGCTTGGTGCTCGCCGGTCGGAACGCCGAGCGCTTACAAAGCGTGGCCACAGAGACGGGCGCACAGGCGCTGCCGCTGGATGCGCGCGACAGTGCGGCAGTGGATGCTGCAATCCAATCGGTGGTCGCAAGCTGTGGCCGCTTGGATGGAGTGGTGAACTGCGCCGGCTCGGTGCTTCTAAAACCGGCGCACCTGATCACCGACCAGGAATTCGCCGACACGCTGGCGTTGAATCTGACCACGGCCTTCAATGTGGTGCGTGCCGCGACGCGCGTGATGATGCGCCAGCCGGAGGGCGGTAGCATTGTCCTCTGTTCCTCGGTGGCCGCGAGGCGCGGGCTAGTGAACCATGAAGCCATCGCGGCTGCGAAGGCAGGGGTGGAAGGACTGGCGTTGGCGGCGGCGGCCAGTTATGCGCGTTATCGCGTCCGCGTGAATTGTGTCGCGCCCGGCCTGACCCGAACGGAACTGACCCGCTCACTCACCCAAAATGAAACCGTCGCCAAGATGTCCGCCGCGATGCATCCGCTGGGACGGATTGGCGAAGCATCCGAGGTGGCCTCCGCCATCTGCTGGCTGCTGAACGGCGAACAGGGCTGGGTCACGGGTCAGGTGATTGGCGTGGATGGCGGTCTCGGCCACATTCAAGCGCGGGGCTGAAGATGACGCGAAAGCCGAAAGCTAAATCGCTCGTCGCGGGGCATGGCGCGCTGCGTCTGGGGCTGTGCTGCATGTTTGCCAGTGAGCCGATTAAGTTCCGCACGACGACCGCCACAGCGATGCTGCGGCTCGGGAAGCCCGAGCGACTGGTTCGACTGGCGGAACTTTGCGTCGTCAACGCCGACGCGCTGCTCGCCGCTCTGAGCTACTGTGCGGCGCACGGTATCGGCGCATTTCGGGTGAACAGCCAGATTCTTCCCATCAAGACACACCCAACGGCGGGCTACGCGGTGGATGAATTGCCGGGGAGCAGCGCCATTGTCGCGCGCTATCGGGAATGCGGGGTATTTGCACGCGAGCATGGGCTTCGGCTTTCCTTTCATCCTGACCAGTTCGTGGTTTTGAACTCGCCAAATCCACGCACACTCAAACATTCGCTGGCCGAACTGGATTACCAAAGTGAGGTCGCCGAATGGATTGGCGCAGACACCATCAACATTCACGGCGGCGGTGCTTATGGGGACAAGCCCTCCGCTCTCCGCGCGCTGCGCACGAACATCGAGTCCCTGCCGGAGGGAGTGCGCTCGCGGTTGACACTGGAGAATGACGACAAGGTTTACACCCCCAACGATCTGCTCCCTGTTTGCAGCGGGACTGGCGTGCCGCTGGTCTACGACGTGCACCACCATCGTTGCTGCCCCGATGGCTCGACGATCGAAGCCGCGACTGAAGCTGGCCGCAAGACTTGGGGGCGTCGCGAGCCGTTGTTTCACATCTCCAGTCCGCTGGAAGGCTGGGATGGCCCGAAGCCGCAGCGGCATCACGATTACATCGATGCGAAAGATTTTCCAAAAGCATGGCTTGGCTGGCCGCTGACAGTGGAGGTGGAAGCCAAGGCGAAGGAGCTGGCCGTGGCCCGACTCCAGCGCGAGTTCTTCAAATGTTTATGGAAATTTTTTTACTGACCAGTCAGTCGGACCAAGGACACGCAAACCATGAAACATTCAAAATCTCTGCTCATCCCGCTTCTCGTTGGCGTGCTCCTGCTTTCCGCTACGCTCGCACCAACGCAAGCTGCCTCTGCGCCGCGCAAGAACGTGTTGTTCATCATCTCGGATGATTTGAACAACCTGCTCGGCTGTTACGGCGATCCGCTGGCGAAGACGCCGAACATTGACCGGCTTGCGGCGCGCGGTGTGCGGTTCGATCGCGCGTATTGCACGTTCCCGTTGTGTGGGCCCAGCCGGAATTCGATACTCACCGGACTTTACCCGAACAGCACTGGCATCCACGCGAACCAGCAGATTTTCCGGCAGACTATCCCCACGCAGTTGAGTTTGTCGCAGGCGTTCCGGCAGCAAGGCTATTTCGCTGCGCGCATCGGCAAGCTCTACCATTACAACGTGCCCAAATCCGTCGGCACCGACGGTCACGACGACCCGGCCTCATGGGAACTGGAATTGAACCCCGCCGGCGTGGACCGACTCGAGGAGGAACCGATGATCAAAAGCCTCATTCCGGATCAGTTCGGCGGGACGTTGAGCTGGTATGCCTCGCCCAAGAGCGACGCGTATCACACCGATGGCAAGATCGGTGCGGACGCCGAGTGGGTGCTCGAACGCTGCGCGAAACAGAAGGATCGACCGTTCTTTCTCGCCGTGGGCTTCTTCCGGCCGCACACCCCGTATGTCGCGCCCAAGGCGCCTTACTACGGCTACTATCCGGAGGCGAAAATGCCGGTGGTGCAAGGCGTGAAAGAAGATCAAGCGGACCTGCCCGCTCCTGCGCTCGGCAGTTACAAGAAAGAGCAGGACAATCTCACCGACGAGCTGCGTCGGCAGGCGTTGCAGGCCTATTACGCGAGCATCAGCTTCATGGATGCACAAGTCGGCCGCGTGGTGGCAGCTCTGGATCGGCTCGGTTTGGCGAACAACACAATCATCGTCTTCACCAGCGACCACGGCTATCACGTCGGCGAGCACGGCCTGTGGCAGAAGATGAGTTTGTTCGAGGAAAGCTCGCGCGTGCCGTTGCTCGTCGTCGCTCCGGGTGTGTCGAAGGCGGGCGCGGTCGCGAAGTCTCCCGTCAGCCATCTGGATTTATTCCCGACCCTCACCGAACTCGCCGGCGTGAAAGCACCAGCGAACATCCAAGGCCAAAGCCTCGTGCCAATGTTGAAAGACCCGAGCGTGATTGGTCGCGGTTGGGCGCTCACGCAAGTCACCCGCGGCGGCGGAGCCAAGCGCGCCACAGTCACCGCGGACGTGGCCTCCGATGGGAAATCATTCTTCGGTTACACCCTGCGCACTGCGCGCTGGCGCTACACAGAGTGGGACCACGGCAAACAAGGTCGCGAACTCTACGACCACGACAAGGACGCGAAGGAACTCATCAACCTCGCCGAACTACCCGCTCATGCCGCGATCGTGGCGGAACTTTCGAAGCAAATTAAGGCAGCCATTCAAACGACGTTGCCGCCTTCGGGGAAGATTCCCGAACTGCGCGAGGGCGGCTGGTCGCCGAATCTGACGGATCCTTGACCGGTCGCGAACAGTGAAACGTCCGCTGCTGAAACAGTGAGTGATCCGTTTTTGACTAGGGCTGCTTCGCTCAATTCCCTGCCGTCAGGTCGTAACAGCGCACACGGTCGCGGTGGCGGAGGAAGACTTTGCCGTCGGCGATGCTGGGCGTGGGAATCCACAGTGCACGGACATTCGCCTTACCCAGTTCCACACGGTCGGCTGGCGTGGCTTTCAACACGAGCAGGTTGTTCCCGTTGTTCATGACCACGAAGATTTTTCCGTCCGCCACCACGGGCGAGGTGATGGTGGAGGCGACCATCTGGCTCCACGCGACTTTCCCTGACTCTAGGTTCACGCAGCGGTGCTGGCCGTCCTCGAAGAGATACGCGTGACCTTCGTGAATGACCGGGCTGGACTGCGATCGCTCCGCGTCAGTCGGGTGGTTCCAGAGTTTCTCCGCGCCGGTGGTGGAGAGTCGGTAGCCGGCGAAACCAACTTTTCCATCCCGCGAGAGCGCAACCACGCGGTCGCCGCTAATGGCGGGTGTGGAATCGCCGCCGCCGGGGGTCGTCCAGAGCACCGCTCCGGTCTTGAGGTCTACGCCAGCGAGTTCGTTGCGACTATTGCAAATGAGGACGGTCTTGCCGTCTTTCTGCCACGCGCTGGGCGAGGAATTGTTCCCGCTGACTTTGGGCTGCTCCCAAAGTTGGTTGCCCGTGACCACATCATAGGCAGCGAGTTTGCCGGCGAGGATGACGACCGCGCCGTCCACGACGAGCGGTGAGGAGCCGGGGCCTTTCGAAGGCAACGGCTGCGACCAGAGGAGCTTTCCACTCGCTGCGTCCACGGCGTTGAGATGCGTGCTGCCCATGGCGAAGACGCGTCCGCCGGCGACGCACGGCGTGCTGGAGCAGTTACGACCCTTGGGCTCGCCCGGCGCCTTTGCCATCCAAAGAGTCTTGCCGGACTTCACGTCGAGGCAAACGACCGTGTCTTTTGCCACGCGCTTGCTCGGCGGCACAGCGGCGAGCACGGCGGTCTTGACGTTGTCGACGAAGCCCTGCTCGTTGACCCATTTCTCAAATTCGGCCTGCGAGGTGAAGGGCTTTTCCACGCGGGCCTGGAGTTTCTCGTAGTCGCCAAGCGGGATGGCGAGCTTGCCTTTCTTGAAACGCCCGCTGACGAAGCCGCTAAAAATCTGGCGCTGCTTCTTGTCCAGGTTCTCCTCGATAAACTTCTGCGTGAACTCGTCGAGCTTCGCGCCGCGTAACGTCGGCGGGAGCGACTCGCGGGTGGCCTCGATTTTGGCGATCAGTTCCTTGCCGAGGCTTGCGGAATTTTGGTAGCCAAGTTGCGTGCGGAGGATGAGGTCCGTGAGGGTGCGCGTTTGGCTTAGTTCCTCACCATGCCACACCACGGACAAGTAAGCCCGTCCGCCCGCGACAACTACGCTGCCGTGCCCGCCGTCGTCGTCACTGGGAATCGGCTCGCTCTCCCAGAGCTTGGGCGGGCCGTCGGCGGACCAGGTGCTGGTGAGTGCGGGACCGCCGGTGAGGGCACCATTGCGGTCGGGGCCGCGCCACTGTGGCCAGTCTGCGGAGGGGAGAGCCAAGGCCGAGAGGAGTAACCCAGAGAGGATGGCTGGAAAGAGTTGGTTCAACATGCTGGAGGGATAGACGAAGCGGCGGGGGATTGAGCTTCAGTGAAGTTGGTGAAAGTTTACCCCAAGCCATTAAATCGGCAGCGCTGCGCAAAGACTGGTTAGAAGAGCTGCGGCTCGTTACCGATAGGAAATTACTTTCTGGACGCTCCGCGGTTTAGATCTCATGGCTCACCTGGTCAACATTGGAGTGTGAGTCACGGTCATGGACGTGGCTGACTCATGAGTGCCGTGCGGCTGTTGTTACTTCCTGGGCGACAGGACATAGATTGATTCAAGAGGCGGAGTTTTGATCTGGGTCGCTGCCTTGAGAATCGCCAGGACTTCGGGCGTGGCCGCGCGGAGTCTCGGGAGAGTGACTCCCTTCCGCGACTTAGTCAGTGCCCGAGCAACTGCGGGATCATCAAGCACGACGAGCCCCAGGTAGGGCGCATTGGGACCGCTGGCCAGGACTTCCGTCGCCGCAGGCGTGATGGTTCGTAGAGAGACCAAATTCTGGCCGGAAGAATCTTGAATCAGCCGAGCGGCCAGTACGGGCGAATCGAGCACCGAGAGTTGTCGGAGTGTGAAAAAACCGTTGTATTTGACATAAGCCGGAATCGCTTCGGCCGAGATGACCTCAAGCCTATCCAGTGTTCGCGATGATTGCCGAGCGAATTTTTCGGCTAACGGCATGGAGTCGAGTACCCTGAGCGGCATGTCGAGCGTCCCCGGGAACTTGGCGAGTGCCGCCGCTGTTTCGGGCGACAGTTTGTCCGTCGCGGGGCCGGATAACTCAAGACGCGTCCCGCGATAAG
Organism: Akkermansia muciniphila; assembly: GCA_945900775.1. Lineage (GTDB taxonomy): Bacteria > Verrucomicrobiota > Verrucomicrobiia > Limisphaerales > SIAT01 > SIAT01. The sequence continues at coordinate 11,704 of CAMDJP010000052.1, forward strand.
GCACTAGGGCGGCGGCCGATTGCGGCGAAAGTTCTTGGAGGCCGGCAATCGACAACCGGCCCCGATACTTCGCGAGTTCAGTCGCCAATTCCGGGGTGAGCGGCGGACAACTGCCTTTGAATGAGAGGCCGCTGGGATTGCGACCCCCGATGAACAACTGTGGTGCCTTGTTGAGTCCACCCCAAACGCGAATCTCGTCGCCGCGGTTCAGTGATGCCACGAGAATCCGAGCGGCCTCCGGCGAAAGTTCCGTCAGGTAAGGAAAAGTCAGCGTTCCTCCGCCTAGGTCGCCCTCATTACTTATCATCTCGCCAAATGCGGAGGCGAGTTCGGGTGGCAGGGTGGTGAGGCCCAGCGTCAAATGACAGGTTTGCCGCACAAGACTGCGAACGGTATCCCGGGAAACGTCCTGCAAAGCCGGCAGCGAGATCGCAGACCAAGGGCGCGTCATGAGCAGTTCAGCCGTCTTGGGACTTAGTTCCTGCAAGCTAGGAAACGACAAACTGAGGTACCGAAGACGGTTTGGAACACTCGCCAAGGCGCCCGCGGCCGCGGGCGAGATCGTGGTGACGCGACCGAAATCGGACGCACATCGAAGCAGCGTTTCGGCGAGCAGCGGAGAGTCCAGCGTCTGCAACTTGGGCAGACTGACCTTCCTTTGAAACCTTTGAGTCCCAAATGGACCGCCCGGGACAGAAGCCGTCGCCGTATCTAAAATCCGTATTTGCTCGCTGTTGAGCAATTCCACGTCCGTCAGTCCGATACTCAATTGCGATTGCACCAAAATCTTAAAAGGTGTCTCGAGCTCGATACCGCGGGCTACGCCGACCCCAAGTTCTAGACGCCCAGCACCTGGATTGTTGGCAAACACCGTCGCGACTTCCTCTGTCATCACGCTCAGGGGAAGAAATGTGCCGCCCAAAAAGAAAACTCGTTTGACCGAAGCAATCTCCTTTGCCTGTTCCACGGACAGCGTCTTGATGGCTGGCAGCAATACTGACTGGGCGAAACCCGCTGCCAGTTTTTTGGTGAGGGGCATCGAGTTCAGCGATGCCAGGTTTGGCACGGTGAGGGACCCGACGGTTTCCGCTAGCTTGTCCTGAACTTCGGACGATACATCGGCCAACGCGCCCAGCGTCAGGCTACGGGGATTCTTGCCGAGCGCGACGGCGATCTCCGGTGTGATCCGTTTCAAGTAAGGAAACGACAAAGCGCCCGGACGCTGAGCCAACTTCAACGCCAGCGGCACGGAATCGAGTTCCACTAGACCGGACAGCACGAGATCGCCTGGCAATTTGGCGATGGCTTCCGCGGCCTCGGGAGCAACCGATGTGACCGAATGCAGCCAAACAGTCGCCGCCTGACTCTTGGCCAGCGTCTGGGCGACTTCCGCCGAGAGCGATCTCAGACCGAGGATCAACATCTCACCGCGGAATTCGGCGAGCGCTGCTGTCACGTCTGAGCTCATCTCATACGTCCGACTGAGTTGTAGAATGCCGAAACGCGACTCCGCCTGCACCTGCTGAACCAGTTCGCGAGCGCGTTGGACTGTGACCTCCTCAGATGGTTTTGCCGCCAAATTCCGGAACGCAAGGAGGTCGGGCCTCAGATCGGACGCGGGCAGCAAGCCCTGCTGAATCAAATCGCCAAAGGTCAGCGAATCGCGCAAGGAAGGGTTGGCCGGAATATCGTTGACCCGTCGTCCCGCCTCACGTTTTCGCGCGGGATCTTCGCGATCGTTACTCGTCAGCAGCAGGTTAATCGCGCTGCCGTACTGATTGCGCGGGCC
>CAMDJP010000053.1 GCA_945900775.1 Akkermansia muciniphila
GCGCACAATCGACTGGGCCGTTTTCGGGCGCACCGACAAGCTCACCGTGAAGCTCTTCCGCGACGAGGTCACGCCGCACCTCGACCTACTGGTGGACGCGTCCCGCTCGATGGCTCTGGCGGACACCGCCAAGACCGAGGGCCTCTGGAAACTCGCCGCGCTCTTCGCCACCGCCGCCGACAACGCTCGCTGCACCCGCGCCATCTGGCTCGCCGGCGACGGCTTCCGCCGACTGCCGAACGATACTCTGCCACCACCCGCCTGGAATATTCCTGCGTTCGACAGTACGCGTCACCTCGATGACGCCTTCGCCATCCTGCCCCCCAAATGCCGCCGCCTCGGTCTGCGCGTACTCCTCAGCGACCTCCTCTGGCCCGGCGACCCGCTCGCGACGCTTCGCCGTCTCGCGCACGGCGCGGCGGAAGTCACCGTCGTCCAACTTCTCGCGCGCACCGACGCCGAACCGCCACCACCCGGCAACCTCCGTCTCGAAGACAGCGAGAACGGACAGGTCTTCGATCTCTACATCGACGCCACCGGACAGCAGCAGTACCGCGATGCACTCGCGCGCCATCAGGAAAGCTGGCGCGACGCCTGCCGCCAGACCGGCGCGCGTTTCGCGACCATCGTTGCCGAGCAACTTGAGGAATCTCTTCCCGCTCTCACGGCCGCACAAGCCCTCGTGCCCGCATGATTCCGGTTCTCACCTATCCACTCGCCCTCGCTGGTCTCATCGTGCTACCCACGCTCGCGGCGATTTATTTTCTTCGCCACAAGCACCGGCGCTTGCCCGTCTCCAGCCTCATTCTCTGGCAGCAGCAGTTGAAATCCCGCGAAGGCGGCGTGAAGCTCGAGCGTCCGCGCCTGCCGTGGATCTTCTTCCTCGAGTTACTCATCCTCGCCCTGCTCGTCACCGCCGCCACCGGTCCGCGCTGGCAGTTACCTGAGACAACGCGTCCGCTCATCGTCATCCTCGACGACTCTGCCTCGATGCTCGCTGGTGGCGAAAAAGATTCCGCGCGCAGCCGCGCCGAGGAACGCCTTAATTCGGTGCTACGCGAGCGAAAGTTTCACTCCGTTCGGTTTCTCCTCGCGGGCGACAAACCGCGCATTGCTGGGCCGGCGGTCACGGCGCCGCCAGAAATCCAGGCGCAACTCACCCAGTGGACCTGCCGCGCACCCGCCGCCGCACTCGAAGCGTCCATCGCCATCGCCACCGATCTCAGCCACCAGCAGGCCGAAATCCTCATCCTCACCGACCACGCACCCCCGCACGATAAATTCGCTAGCGGCCGCATCCGTTGGCTCGCCTTCGGTCGGACTGCGCCAAATTTCGCCTTCGTAAATGTCAGTCGCATCGCGCACGGAGACCAAGATCGCTGCCTGCTCGAACTCGCCAATCATTCCGCCGTACCGCACTCCGCACGATTCACCATTCGCGACAGTAGCAACACGCTGCACACTGGCACGGTTTCAATCCCAGCTCGCGCGCGCGAGCGTGTCATCCTGAATCTCCCTGCGGGCACGCCCACCATTGAGGCCTCACTGGCAGACGATGCATTGGGAGCCGACAACCGTGTCTCGCTCTCCCCGCCCTCGCGCCAGCGGGTGCGCGTGGACCTTGCCATAGACGATGAATCGCTCCGGACCTTGATCGACCGCACTCTCGACGCCACCGGCCTGCGTTCAAAGGAAAAGACCGATCCGGAACTGCTGCTCAATACCTCCACTAACACGCCCGCTGGCGCCAGCACGTGGAACCTCCGCATCGTCAACAGCACCAACTCGAGTGCCTACACTGGGCCGTTCGTCGTGGACCAAGCGCATCCGCTCACACGTGGCCTCGCGCTCGATGGCATCATCTGGTCGGCCGTGACTCTCACCAATGCCCCCGGCTATTTGCCCCTCATCAGTGCTGGAAATGTGCCACTACTCGCAACTCGAACCGATTCCCTCGGCCGCCAACAACTCATGCTGAATCTCGACCTCTCCGCTTCGACACTTCCGAGCACGCCGAACTGGCCGGTGTTAATCCATAACCTCCTCCACTGGCGCCTGCAGGAACTGCCCGGCCTCCATGAGCGCAATTTCCGACTCGGGCAAAATGTCACTTTCCGCGCCGAATCCGCCCCTTGGCGATGGCAAGCGCCCGATGGCACAGCGAAGGATTTAAGCGCTGCCGGCGGCCTGATCGCGCTCGAACTTGAAAAAGTGGGGCTCCACCGAATCATCGGTGGGAGCACCACAAACGAGTTCGCCGTGAACTTTCTGGCCAACGACGAATCGGATCTCGCCTCTGCGAAATCGGGCGAGTGGGGCGATTGGAACCGCCCGGAAGAAACGCGGCGCGAATACGCCTCGGTAATCTGGGTCTTCCTCCTGCTTGCACTGGCGGGAATGATCGGCCACTTGTGCAGCGTCGCGCGAAGCAAAGGAACCGCGTGACCCTGCTGCAGCCCATCTGGCTCGTGCTATTGATTCCGCTGGCGCTGATGCTCGCGGGGTGGCGAATCCCCACCCGCATTCTTGCCGGCCTGCGCATCACGACGTTCGCGCTGGTTGTGCTTGCCCTCTGCCGGCCTGCCGTACGTCTGCCCGACCGCGACGGCACCGTCGTCGTTCTTGCCGACCGCAGCGATTCAATGCCCGCTGGTAGTGCCGCCGCACAGAAGGAGACGATTGATCGCGTGCAGAAGGCGATGAGTCCGCGCGACCAACTTGCCGTCGTCTCGTTTGGACGGCAGGCCGCAATCGAACGACCACCGCAGGGGGGCGAGTTCGGCGGTTTCATCGCCCAAGTGGGAGGCGACCATTCCAACTTGAGCGAGGCGCTGGAAACAGCTTTGACGCTGCTGCCACCCGATTCTCCCGGGCGTATCCTCGTGCTTTCCGACGGTAAATGGACCGGCAACAACCCAATCTCCACCGCCGCGCGCGCCGCAGGCTTCGGAGTGGCAATCGACCACCGCCTGCTCACGCGCCCGCCCGCCAATGACCTCGCCATCGAGCGCTGGCTCGTGCCAGATACGGTATTGCCGGGCCAGTCCTATTTGCTCACCGCATGGGTGCAGTCTCCCGCCGAGCAGGAGATCCGCTACCAACTCACCCGAGGTTCCGTCATCATCGCCGCCGGTTCAAAGAAAATCCCAACTGGCCTCTCGCGCCTGCTCTTTCGCGATCGTGCGCCCGCTCCAGGCACAGCGCAGTACGAGTTGAATGTCGTCGGCGGCAACGGAGATCCGTTCCCAGAAAACAACACCGCGCGTGCGCTGATGGGTGTGCAGGGGCCGAAGCCAATCCTTCACGTGGCCGAGGTCGGCAGCAAATCCGGCCTCGCGCAGTTGCTGGCCAAGGGCGGCGTGAACATAGCATCGAAGCCTCCCGGCGAATGCCTCTGGTCCCTCGAGGAACTCTCGCGCTACTCAGCCGTGTTGCTGGAAAACGTCCCCGCCGCAGAAATCGGCAACGTGGGCATGGAAACGCTGGCGTCGTGGGTGGAGGAAACCGGAAGCGGATTGATGATGACCGGCGGACGAAAGTCGTTTGGACCCGGCGGCTACTTCAAGTCACCCCTCGACCGCATCCTGCCCGTCTCGATGGAACTGCGGCAGGAACATCGCAAGCTGCGGATGGCGATTGTGGTAGTGCTCGACCGCTCGGGCAGCATGACCGCACCCGCCGGCGGTGGCCGGCAGAAGATGGACCTCGCCAACCTTGGCACTGCACAGGTACTCGATCTTCTCGGGCCGATGGACGAGTTCGGGGTTATCGCGGTGGACACTGCGCCGCACACGATTGTGAATCTCGACACAGCCGAGAATAACCGGCCGTTACGCAACAAAATCCTCTCCATCCAATCAACCGGCGGCGGCATCTACATCTACGAGGCACTCAAAGCCGCCAGCACGATGCTGCTCAAGGCTAAGGCTGAAACAAAGCATCTCATTCTCTTCGCCGACGCGGCCGACTCCGAAGAGCCGGGCAACTACAAGGAGTTGATCCGTCATTGCCGCGAGGCGGGTATGACAGTCAGCGTCGTCGGACTCGGCACGACGAAGGATGTGGACGCTAAGCTGCTCGAGGACATCGCCAAGCGCGGCGAAGGCCAGCTCTACTTCACCGCCAACGCCGACGACGTGCCGCGCATTTTCGCGCAGGACATCTTCACCGTTGCCCGCAGCACGTTCATTGACGAACCCACTTCCGTGAAGTCCACCGCCGCCTTCACACTCTTGGGAGGCCCGACCGATTGGCAACCGCCAGCACTCGGCGGCTACAATCTCACCTACCTGCGTCCCGAGGCGAACCTCGCTCTTGTGACCGAAGACGAGTATGCCGCGCCCGCCGTCGCTGCCTGGCAGGTCGGTAGCGGGCGCGTGCTCTGTTACACCGGTGAGGCCGATGGCAAGTTCGCCGGAGCCATCGCGAAATGGGCGAAGGTCGGCGACTTCCACGCCACACTCGCGCGCTGGACCGCGGGTAGACAGTCGCTTTTGCCTGAAGGCCTGTTGCTCACACAGGAAGTCCGCGACGGCGCGTGCGTCCTACAGCTTCATCTCGATCCCGAGCGGCGCACGGAGAGTTTCGCCGGCCAACCACAGGCAAAGATTCTGCACGGTCTGCCCGGTCAATCGCCCACGAAACTCGCAGTTCCTCTCCGCTGGCGCACGGCCGATTTGCTCGAAGCCGTTGTGCCCATCCAAGGCCGCGAGACATTGTTGGCCACGCTTGAAATCCCCGGCCTGCCGGCAGCTTCGCTCACGCCCGTCTGCCTGCCATACTCGCCCGAGTTTGCGCCCGAGCAGCCGGGCCTTGGGCGTGGGGCACTCGAGAAAATCTCCTCCCTCACTGGCGGGGAACAGCGCGTGGATCTCGCCGCTATCTGGGAAACCCTCCCGAAACGCCCGCGCTTCATCGAATTAGCCCCGTGGCTGATCTTGCTCGCCGCCGCCGCGTTCCTTCTCGAGGTCCTCCAGCGCCGCACCGGCACGCTGCTGTTCATTCGACGCAAAACTACGCCCATCAAAAAAGAGGAAGAAACCAGCACACCAGTAACCATCCCTAAACCGTCAGCCTCTGGCACTGTGCGCGTTTCAGAAAAAGAGGTTTCTTCAAAGACCCAAGCGACACCAACCGCCGCAGAGCCCTTAGGTTCATTGGACGCTTTTCGACAGGCCCGTCAACGCGCAAAAGAGCGCCAGAGCCAACCGGACAAACGGGATTAACTGGGAACGAGGTAAACGCGCCACTACTTCGGCCGCGTCATCCGAAACGTGCCGTGATCGTATTTGCAGCGGTAGGTGGAGAAGAAATTCGTCAACGTCGCTTCGCCGACATATTGGTAAAGGCCACCTGCAAGCCAGCCGAGGTCAGCCGCTCCGGTAAACTTGTAGCCGCTGCCGGATGATTCCACCTGCAGGTCCACCTTGTATTCAAAGCTGAATACCTTCTCGTACTTCGCGTGAAACCTCGCCTGATGAACGCCGTTCGTACCGCGCGTGATTAGGCAACGCAACACGTCGTTGTGACTGTTGTAGTCACTCAGCCAAGTCCCTTCCCACCGTCCTTCGATACCGGCAGCTGGGATGGGCATCACAGCCGCACGCTTCCAATCGCGCTCGAACGTCGAGCAACCGAACGTCAGTAGCGCCAACCCGCACAATAAAATATAGCGTGCTATCATAAGGATTTTTCCCACCCAGCGTACTATCAAACTTCATCTACACCCTGCACAAAGCAAAAACGACTAAAATTCCCCTGCGACGTTGTCGGAGGCGTGCTCTCACGTCCAGCATTCATCATTGATAAAACATCAGCTGCTGATGTACGATAGAGCTGTGCGTCAAATTCGAGCCGCTTTTCTGAACGTCGGGGTTATTCTCGTCACGGTCGCCCATCTTTCTGCCGCGGACGACCAGCGTCATCTCGACCGCTACAACGCCCTCCTCGCCGCCGCGCAGGCGGATGTCAGCAAGGGCCTGCCCAAAATTGACGAGCAAAATGTCATTGCCCTCCAGAAAGCCCGTGACGCGGTCAAGGTGGCCGAGGCGCAAGCCAAAGCGGCGCAACAAGCGCTTGGCACAGTGCAAACCGCCAAAGCGCTCGTGGATCACGCCAAGGGCAAGTGGATTGGCGGTGCCGAAAAGGGCATCGCGCAAGCCGAAGCCGCCATCAAAAACGCGAAGTCGAACGCCGAACGCGACGCCGCCCAAAAAGAGTTGGCCAAGTGGCAGGCGAACAAAGAAGACGGGTTGAAAGCCCTCAAAGAGCGCCAAGCGGCGCTGGACAAGGCCAAAGTGGACGAGCCGAAGTTGGTCGCGGCCAATCAGGCGGCGCAAAAAACCCTGGTCGCGGCCCGCGCCAATGAACTAACGGCCTCCAAGCTGCTCCTATCGGCAGCGGAACCTTTGCTGGCGAGCGACAAACTGGACGCGAAGTTGGTCACGGCAGCGGTGCTGGCCAACGCCACACCGCGCGGACTCGCTGAGTTCGCCCTGCAAGGCACCGAACAGGCCGCGCTGGTCGAAAAACTCCTTGCGAACGTTCCGTTGATGAAGGCGATGCTGGCAGCCGATGGCCCGGAAAAAAGCAATTACGGCCCGGCGATGCAGATTTACACCGCCATCCAAAAAGCCAGTTCGCGAGCCAAAGAGGGCCATTTTCAACGCTTGGCAATCGCAACGAGCCTCGAACACGCCGTGCCAATCGCGCAGAGCAACCCCAAAGAGGCGGTCAATGCTCCGGCAGTGGTGGACCCGGTGCAGCGGTATTTACATTTCGAGAAGGCCAGCCTCGCCGGAGAATTGGACCCCGCTTTCAAGGATTTGTCTGCTTGGGAGTATCGCAATGTCGTGAACGGCGATGAGTCCGACGAGACGCTGACGTGGGGACGCGAGATGCTGCGCATTTATCGGCCCGACCATGTGCTCAACCCCGACTACGGCTGGCGCTACTCCAAAGCCGTCGCCACAGATGTCCGCTACGGTTCGCAAAACGTGAAAGACGATTTGCCCGCTTTGCAGAACTACCAGAACATCATTAAAAATGGCGGAGTCTGCGGGCGTCGCGCGTTTTTCGGACGGTTTATTTTGCGGTCGTTCGGTATTCCCACCGTGGCCCGGCCCCAGAAAGGCCATGCGGCGCTGGCGCATTGGACGCCAAACGGCTGGGTCATCAACCTCGGCGCGGGCTGGGGTTATCCTGACGCAAAAGGCGTGATGGAAATGACAGACGCCGATTTCGTCATGGAAACGCAGGTTCGCAAACAGCCTTTGGCACACGAAAAGGCGCTGCGTGCCCAATGGATTGGCGACACGCTCGGCGAGGCGAAATACATCAGCCTCAAACCCGGCCCCATCGGCACATGGAACACCGTGTCGCTCTTCGTGAAAAGGGCCAGCGCCGCCGAAGCCAAACCGGTGCGACAGGCGGCGCTTGGAGAGAATTTGGGCGAAGCCAACGAATCCGCCGAAGTTCGAGCCCGGGCGCTGGTCAAGGCGACGGTTACGGATGCCGACAAGAAAATCATCTTCGCTCCGAACGGCGTAATCACGATTCCGGCGGCGGCCTGCAGCGGCGCTCAAATCCTTGGTAGTTTCGAGGGAGGTCACCAGTTGTTCTCCGGGGGCGGCACCATCAGTTGCGAAGTTGACCTTCCCAAAGCCGGAAATTATGCCCTCACGACGCGCGTTTCCACCGTGCAGGATAACCCGAAGGTGCAGCTCACCGTGAACGATGCCAAACAGCCCCTCGAAATTGCCCTGCCCTACAGCATTGGCAGATGGGCGCAGACCACGGCAGTCACGTTATCACTCAAGCAAGGCAAGAACAGCCTGCGCTTGGCCCGCCCCGAAGGAAGTCGCGGCCTGACCATCAAAGAATTCACACTGACACCAGTCAAGTGACAAGGAAGCCACTATGAATCAATACCTCAAAGCCTCACGCACCCTTGCTGTCGCCGCCATCGCGGCCACCACGTTTGCTCCTGCCGTCTTGGGCGCCGATTTCCCCAAGCCGGACGGCAAACCGGCGGACATGACCAAGCCCGTGCAGGTTTTCATCCTGCTCGGACAGTCGAACATGGTGGGTGCGGGCAAGGTGGGACCGGCGGACAAAGACGGCTCGCTCGAGCACGCGGTAAAGACCAAGAAGAAATACCCCTACCTCGTGGACGACGCGGGTAATTGGACTGAGCGGAAGGACGTTCGCAACGTGCGCGTGATGGGCAGCGGCACGGGTGCGATGAAGCAGTTCAACAACGAGTGGATGACCGTCAAGGGGGGGTCCATCGGGCCGGAATTTGGCATCGGACACGCCGTGGGAAATGCGGTGGATGCGCCGGTGATGATTCTCAAGAGCTGCATCGGCAACCGCAGCCTCGGCTGGGACCTGCTGGCACCGGGGAGCAAGAGCTACGAGTTTGAGGAAAAGGACCAGAAGACGGGAACCACGAAGACCTTTGTCTATGCCGGCTACAAGCAGTCGCCGATGAAATGGGAGAAGGGCGCGGAGCCGAAGGCGATCGGTTGGTATGCCGGCATGCAATACGACGGCGACATCGCCAACGCGAAGACCGTGCTTGCAGAACTGAACAAGTCCTACCCAGACGCCACGAAATACGAGGTCGCAGGCTTCTTTTTCTGGCAGGGCGACAAGGACCGCTACGACTCCGGGCTCGCGAGCAACTACGAGAAGAACCTCGTTTACTTCATCGAGCAGTTGCGGAAGGACTTCAATGCACCGAACGCCAAGTTCGTTTGCGCCACGCTCGGCCAGACGCAAAAGGGCGATGCCAGCAACGATGGGATGATCTTCGACGCGCAAATGGCGGTGGATGGCCAGAAGGGTAAATACAAGCAGTTCAAAGGCAACGTCGCCACGGTTTACACCCACCCGCTTTCCCTCGGAGGCGCATCAAACGGCCACTACAACGGCAATGCCGAGACTTACATGAACGTCGGCGAAGCCATGGGGCAGGCGATGGTGAAGCTGCTCCAGACGGGCAAGTAATGCCGCGCAACTCCTCCATCGTCCTGGCCGCCCTGCTCGGGTCTTTTGCAGTTTCCTCCGCGTCCGCGGGTGATGCCTTTGCGCTCGATAGCCGGGTCAAGCCGCTGCTGAAGAACTACTGCTCCTCGTGCCACGGCGAGGACAGCCAGAAGGGGGACGTGCGCTTTGACAAACTGGGCACCCTGCCCCTCGCCGAACGGCTCGCTTTGCTGAACCGGATGCAGGAGCAGACCTACCTCGGCTTCATGCCGCCGAAGAGCCGCAAATCACAGCCCACGGCGGCGGAGCGGAAGGCGCTGCTGGATTGGATGGGCGGCGAACTGCGCGCTCACAATGCCTCGACGCTGGAGGACAAGTTTCGTCTCCTCGCCTACGGGAACTATGTGGACCACGACAAGCTGTTCAGCGGCGAAACCACGGACGCTCCATTTACGCCCGCGCGGCGTTGGCTGGTCAGCCCGCAGATTTTCACGCAGCGGGCGAACGATGTTTTCGGCCCGATGGGGTTCGGGCGTCCGCAGCAGCTTTACGGGGTGGCGAATCCCTTCGTGCTGCCGGAGGCGTCGGGCGTGCGGTATTACGACAATGAGTCGCTCGATGGCGGCACGCTGCTGGTGATGCTCGCCAACGCCGAATGGATTTCGCAGAAGCAGGTGCTCGGCGCGCGGGTGAAGAACGGCGAGTTGAACGCCGAGGATTTGCCGAACAAGCAGGACCGCTGGGTGCCGAAAAATTATCCGGCAGCGTTCGATGCGATTGTGCTGAAAAAATCCCCGCCGACGGATGCGGAAATCACCGACGCGGTGCGCGCGCAATTTGCCAGCGTGCTGCATCGCGCACCCAACCCTGCGGAGTTGGCGAAGTATGCGCAACTGACGCGCGACGCCGTCGCGATTGGCGGCAATGCGGAAGGGTTGCGGCAGATGCTGCTGGCCGTGCTGCTCGAGTCGGAATTTCTCTACCGCATGGAATTTGGCGCAGGGCCGGCGGACCAACATGGCCGGAAGCTGCTCGCACCACGCGAGGGAGCCGACGCGATATCCTACGCCCTCGGCGACCGCGGCCCGGATGCGAAGCTGCTGCAAGCCGCCGAGCAGGGACGGCTCGGCACGCGCGAGGACTACCGGCGCGAAGTGCTGCGCCTGTTAGATGATAAGACCTATTACGCGGGCGAAATTGACCCGGCCTTGAGCGGGAAGAACATGCGCGCACATGTGACTTCGCACCCGCGCATCGTCCGTTTCTTCCGCGACTTTTTCGGGTATCCGATGGCGACCAAGGTTTTCAAGGATCCGGAGCGCAGCGGCAGCATCTACCAAAACCCCGACCGCGGCACAGCCGGCACACCGGGCTTCCTCGTGAATGAAGCCGACCGCGTCGTGGACCACATTCTCCAAAGGGACCGCGACGTTTTCGCCACGCTGCTCGGCACCGATGAGTTCATCGTCTATTACAACCGGGAGCCTACGGCGGGCCGCGCGATTATCGCCGAGTGGAAGGAGCTCTGGACCGCGCTGAAGGACACGAAGTGGAAGACTGAGCCGGACAAGGTCATGGCGGAGAATCTCGCGCTGCTGATGGCGAGCAAGACCGTTCAGTTCCCCAAAAGTGGCCTGCACCAAAAGCGCGAGTTCCTGCGCCACATGTATTTCTTCAGCGATTATTTTGAGAAAGGTCTGACCCCCTTCACCACCATCTCGACGGCTCACGGCTACCACTACAATCACTCCCTGTTCTACAGCCTCCCGCCAACGCCGCTGCGCGGGCGCTATGGCGAGGTCGAGAATCTCAGGTTCAAGGGCTTGGACGACACGAAATTCTGGGATTACCCGGTCGAGCAGCCTTTCAAAATCGCCAACCGCAAAGGCATCCTCACGCACCCCGCGTGGCTCATCGCCCATTCGCTGAACACGGAAACGGACCCCGTGCGCCGCGGCCGCTGGATTCGCGAGAAGCTCCTCGCGGGCCGCGTGCCCGACGTGCCCATCACGGTGGACGCCGTTGTTCCCGAGGACCACCACAAGACCCTCCGCGAGCGTCTTGTCAAAGTCACCTCCGCGCAGGAGTGCTACAAATGCCACCAATATATGAACCCGCTCGGCCTGCCCTTTGAGCAGTTCGATGACTTTGGCCGTTTCCGCACGCAGGAATCGCTTGAGCACGAGGAAAACATCGTCGGTAAGAACGGCAACCTGCCGATTTACAAAACACTGCTCGTGAACCCAGCTGGCGCGCTCGACAGCACCGGAACCGCTGCCCTCGACGGCGAGGTCAGGGACGCCTTCGACCTCATTGACCGCCTCGCCAAGTCCCCGCGCGTGCGCCAGTCCATCATCCGTCATGCGTTCCGCTTTTTCATGGGCCGAAATGAAATGCTCTCCGACTCGCGCACGCTCATCGACGCCGACAAAGTCTACGTCCAAAGCGGCGGCAGCTTCAGGGCCGTCGTCGTTTCGCTCCTCACTTCTGACTCGTTTCTCTACCGCAAATAACTCACACTACCACTATGCAACAGCGCAGAGACTTCCTCAAAAACGCCTTCCTCGCCCTCGGCGGACTTTCGTTGCCCGGCTTTCTGCCGCGCCTTTCCGCCGCGCAGACCGCTCCGCTCGCTGGCGGCGCCACGCCGATGCGTTTCATTTTCATGCACCGCGGCAACGGCCTCTTCCCCAAAGTCTGCGTGCCGCCCACCCTCGCCGCCGCAGAGCAGGAAAAAGAAAAGCGCAACGACGCCTTCGAGGTGGACTTGGACAAACACCAGCTCCCCGCGTGGATGGGACCGCTCGAGGCGCACAAAAAAAACCTGACCATCATCCAGGGACTCTCCGGGAAAATGTGCACCACCGGCCATCACTCGTGGTGCTCCTCGCTTGGGGTTTACAAGGCGAACGAGAGGCCCAGTTCCATCAAGTGGGCCACTGTGGACTTCGAGCTGGCGCGCCTTTTCCCCTCGCCGATGGAACACATCGAGCTGGCCTGCTTTCCCACCGGCGGAGGAAACGCACGCGGCAGCCTCGATGGCATCGCGAAGGGTTTTTCCGCGCGCGGCCCGCAGCAGCCCAACTACGCCTTCGGCTCGCCCAAAATCGCGGTGGAGGAGATTTTCAAATCCGTCGCCGCGGACAAAACCGGTCAGGTGCAATATCAACTCCAACGCAAGGTGCTGGAGTTCGTCGCCGGCCACGAGACTGAACTCGCCCGCCAGCTTGCGGGCATCGAGCAACGCAAGGTCGGCAGTTACGCTGGCTCCGTTGACGACATCCGCGAGCGGAACCGGAAAATCGACCTCATGGCCGACATCGTCCGCCGCCATGCCCCGAAACTCGACAGCAAATACCTCGCGGAAAAGATGACCACTCTCGACCGCCAGATGGGCCACGCCGAAGTGCTCCTCGCCTCCCTCATCTCCGGCCTCACGAATGTCGTCTCCTTCACCGTGGATGAACTTGGCCACCAGTATACCGGCATCCCCGGCATCGAGGGCGAGAACGTGAACATGCACGACGTGGGGCACGGCAAGGTCATCGGCGGCATCGCGGCAGTCGAAATCCGCCACCGGACCGAGCTGCACCACATGAAGGTCATGGAAAAAGTCGTCGCCCGTCTGAAAAGCGTGCCCGAGGGCAAAGGCACGATGTTCGACAATACGATGATCTTCTATTTTCCGAACAGCGGCGAAACACACCACTCCCACGGCACGGAGTTCCCGTTCCTCGTCCTCTCCGGTTCAAACAGCAAACTCAAACTCGGCAGCCGCTACATGCGCCTGCCTTACTGGGGCAATCCCGGCCACAAAACGCTCGGCAACTTCTACACCACCCTCCTCAACGCCCACGGCAACCCCATCAAACATTACGGTGACCTCGACTTGGGCTTGAACAAGTTCGGCACCGACCAAACCGGCCCGATTAAGCAGTTCTTGGCGTAGTGGCACTGCACCACCAAGCCTGCTCTAAAGGCTCCCGACTCGATTCGGCAGCACGTGCATTTTCGATGCTCCACAAGCTGCGCCTCCTCACCGCGAAGGTTATTGCTTGCTTGGTCGTCTTGATGTCGGTCGCACGTGCCGCGGATGCCGGCAGCGTGCCGATCATTGATTGCCACGTGCACCTCTGGGACATCGCGCGTCCCGCCGGATTGGGCTGGATCAAAAAGGACAATAAGACGCTCAATCGCTCCTTCCTGCCGAAGGACCACGAACCCATCGCCAAAGCCAATGGAGTCA
>CAMDJP010000054.1 GCA_945900775.1 Akkermansia muciniphila
CGGTCGAAGCACCTGAACGAGTTTCTCAATCAGCCCGTCGAGACCGTCATCACCGTGTGTGGCAACGCGGATCAAGTCTGCCCAGTGTTCCCCGGACAGGTCCGCCGTCACCATTGGGGCTTCGATGATCCGGCCCACACCGCGGGCACGGAAGAAGAGAAGCTCGTTGTTTTCCGCCGCGTGCGCGACGAGATTCAGCGGGTCTTCGAGGCTTACGCGGCTGGTCGGCGGGATTAAGCGAAGCCGGCGGGAAGTCCGGTTTCGTTAATGTCCATTTTCCTCCCCGTCGTTGCCTTGTGCCGAGAAGCTGCTAGGCTCGCGCCATGTCAGACAAGCCTTTGCACATTTTCGCCGTCGTCGGGAGCCTGCATGAGAAGTCGGTTACGCGGGTGGCGGTGAACCATCTCGTTGAACAGTTCCGCGCCGCCGGGTGCAGTGTGGACATGCTCGATCTGCAGGTCGAGACGCTGCCGCTCCTGAACACCGACACCGCGTTCACTGCGGCCTACTACGCGCCGCTGCGGGCGCGCGTGGTGGCGGCAGATGCTTTTATCCTCGGCACACCCGATTATCACGGCTCAATCAGCAGTGCGCTGAAGAATTTCCTCGATCATTTCTGGCACGAGTTCGCCGGCAAGCTTTTCGCCACGCTCGTCGCTAGCCATGAGAAAGGGCTCACGGTGCACGATCAACTCCGCACAGTGGCGCGCCAGTGTCAGGCGTGGGTGCTGCCGTACGGGGTCTCCTTCATCGAGAAGGTGGACGTGAAAGAGGGCGCAGTGGCGACGGATGAGCTCCGCAATAAGCTCGAGTTACTTGCCCGCGATGTGCGTCTGTACGGCGGCCTACTCGCACAGCAGCGGAAAGTGGACCTCGCCGGGAGCGACAGCTGTTTCCTTGCTCGGCTTCGGAAGAAATGAGAAAGGCCGTCCGCAAGGGACGGCCTTTGAAGTCTTCGAAACCGGCCTAGCTGTTGTTCTTCTGCGGCCGGAACGGCGATGTCCACCACGCGAAGGCGGGGACTTGGCGGGTCTGAATCCAGACCTTGCCCTGACCCGAGAAGCGGCACACCAAGCCTTCACCGGAAAAGAACAGGCTCTTGAGACCGCCGAGCATGCCGACCTCGTACTGCAGGCCTTCGGTGAAGGCGACGATGTAGCCCGTGTCCACGATGTAGTTCTGCGTGACATCCACCTCGATCATCGCGCCGTAGGTGTTGAACCAGAGGTCGCCGGTGCCGGAGCAGCGGATGAGGAAGAGCGATTCGCCGCTGAAGAAGCCCTTGAATCCCTGCCATTTTGAGTCGGTCTCCACGCCAGGCGTGGCGGCTACGAAGGCCGAACTTTGCAGGTAGATTGTCTCGTTGTTGAGGTGGACGTGCTCGAGGTCGCCGGGCGATCCCGGCGCGATACCAATCTGGCCGGGGCCATGCTGCGCGGTGAATTCATTGATGAAGAGCGACTCGCTGGTAAGCAACCGGCTGAGGCCGCCCTTCATCTTGGTCTTCATCACGAGATTGGTGTCCATCGTAGCCATCGCCGAGGACTCGACCTTGAGGGTCTTGCCGGCGGGGATCTGGACGGTGAGGAATGCGAAGTCGGGTTTGCACTCGATCGCGTAATCGTACTCGCGGGCGTCTGGGTCCATAATGGTTCCTCAGGAGCGGGGTTTGAGCAGCGGGCCGAGGGCTTGGCCGAAGCTGGATGCGTTGTGCGATTGGCACCACACGGTGCCTTGCCCTTGAAATTTGCAGACGAGGCCTTCGCCACCCAGCAGCGCGGTCATCCAGCTGCCACCGGCCTTCGTCACGGAGAAATTCAACGTCTCACTGAAGGCGACGATGTGGCCGGTGTCGACGATGTACTCGCCATTAACCTCGACGGGGTAGATCGCACCAAAGGAGCTGAGCACCACTTGGCCGTGCCCGCCAATCTTTAGCCAGAAGGCGCTCTCACCGGAGAAGAGCGCCTTACCGAAGCCTTGCCAACTCATATCCATCGTCACCTCGCTAGAGGAGCAAACGAACGAACCGGCCTGCACGATGAGCGTCTCGCCCGCGAGCGTGTATTTCATCATGTCGCCCGGCAGGTCCGCGGCGAAGATGATGTTGCCACCCTGATTGCTGGAGGTGAAGTGGTTGATGAAGAATGATTCGCCGGAGATCATCCGCTTGAGGCCTTTCAGGATGCCTCCACCGCCACGATTGTGCGTGGTGGTCTCGACGTGCAGGTCGCTGCTCATCGCAATCATCGCGCCGCCTTCGGCGATCACGGTTTCCCGCGGGTGCAGCTGAATCTTGGCGGCGGCGTTGCCCGGTCCGTGCTGGATTTCGATTTCCATACGCTCAGTGCAGCTTCGGGTTAATCCAGCCGGCGAGGCCGCTCAGGCTCCGGGTCTGAATGGTGATGCGGCCCTTGCCGACGAGGCGCGTCACGAAGCCCTCGCCGCCGAAGAAGCTCGAGAAAATTCCACCGGCGAGCTGCAGCTTCAGCTTGAGCTGTGGTTCGTACGCGACCAGATGACCCGAGTCCACGATGAACTCGCCGTCCACCTCGCGCTCGAGCAGACCGCCGTAGGCGCCGTACCAGAGCGTGCCCTGACCACTGACGACCTGCTTGAAAAGCCCTTCGCCCGCGAACATCGAGACGAACCCCGCCCAGCGAATGCTCAGATGGATTCCCGGCGTGCTCGCGACATACGCGCCCGGTTGGAGGCAGAGCGAATTACCCGCGAGCTCCACTTGCCTGATGTTGCCGGGCGTGGCCTGCACCAGCGTCACACGCTGCGTCTCGCCGGTGCGGTTGGTAAAGCTGTTCACGAAGAGCGATTCGCCGCCGAGGAAACGCTTAATCAGCGCGGAGAAGATGTTACCGTTGAGCTTAGCCTCCATTCCCAGGGTGGCCGACATGCTCGACATCGCGTCCGACTCGGCGATTACCGTCTCGCCTGGGTCCAGGTCCACGTGGATGTAGGCGAAGCAAGGTGCGCCCTCGATGGTTGCTCGCATTATTTTTTCTCTTTCGCGGAGGGAGGTTGCTGGCTCAGACGGCTGCGCAGCATATTTTGGAAGTCTTTGTAATTCAAGTCGAATGTCCTGTAGCCCGTCTGCTTCGGCAGCTTCGCCCACTTCTCTTCGAGATGGTCGATGCGGGTCTTCACACCTGGGTGCGTGCTCAGGAAATCGGGCGTCTCCAGCTTGCCCATCACGCCGGCCTTCTTCTTCGGATCCTCGTGTTCCTTCTCGAGCTTCTGGAACATCTCAATCATCCCGCGCGGGTTGATGTCCCCCGCCAGCATCGTCGCCCAGCCCTGTTCATCGGCGTCCCGCTCGAAGTCGCGTGAGAACTTCAGGTTCAGCAGCGCCCCGGAATTCTCGACCAACACCGCCATCAGTCCCTCCGTATCGCCGAACAATGCCCCCAGAATCGCGTACAGTCCCAGCGTCTCGATCATTTTGCGCACACCGTGCTGCCGCGTGACGTGGGCGATTTCGTGGGCGAGCACGCCGATAATTTCCTCCGGACTTTCCGCGCGCAGCAACAGGCCCGAGTGAATCGCCACGATGCCGCCCGGTAGTGCGAAGGCGTTCAGCGATGCGTCTTCCACGATGTGGAACTTAAACTTGTACCGCTCGCTCCTCACACCGGCTACCAGCGGCCCAGTCAAGAGCTCGAGCTGTTTCTGCAACCCCGGGTCTTCCATCAGTCGCGCGCGCGACGTGATTTGCTTGAACACCGTCTCCCCCAGCTTTTCCTCCCACGACACTGGCACCTGCCCCGCGATGACCCCGACCATCGGGGCCTTGGCCAGCCACAGACCCACCAGCACCAGCGCGACCGTTGTGAACACGCCCGCTAACACCGCGCGCCCTGTCCAGCGCCGCTTCGCGATTGCCGCCTTTTGCCCCTGCATCCCGCGGTGATGCTGGAAACTGGCGTGGTTGAGAATCGCCTTATTGTCCGTGTATACCGAGCAGCCTGGGTTGTGCGGGTGCTTGAAGAAGATCAGCCGGTCGCTTGCTCCGCCCTCCTCCACCTGCACCCCATCTAGTGGCAACTCGAAGCTTCCGTTCCCGCAGGTGAAGTGCACGTGCGACGGACTCACACGCAGCGTGCCCGAAGATCTCCCCTTGGGAAAACCGGGATGAAACGCGCCGCCCTCGAATGAATCGTCCTGCATCATATTTAAGAGCATCACGCTAACGCACCGCGCCACCTGCGCTCAACCCAAATTGGCCGGCGCCATTTTAGAGGGCCGAGTTATACGAGAACCCTTTTTCTCTGTGTCCTCTTCTGCCCGCCTGAGCAGCCGAGGGTTTCCATAGAAGCCCATCAGGTGCCAACTCACGTAGTCCTTCCCGGTTTTTACCCAAGCGATCGGTATCGTGAGGCTGTTCAGTTTGCCACGCGAGAGCCGCATCGTGGACGACCGCGAGACTAGCGGCGTTCTACTTGGGGAGCGCACGCAGCGTATTTCGAAAACGGTTTTTGATTCCTAGCATGCGCTTATGTGGCCGTTCACTTCCGTTGCCCGAGCAGGAAAGCGAGCAGGTCGTTGAAGTCCTGCGCGGAGAGCGCTTCGCCGAAGTTCTCCGGCATCAGCGAGAGCTCCGATTCGCGCCGGGCCTTCACGTCCGCCTTCGCGACGCGCGCTTCTTGGCCGTTGGCGAGGGCGTAGACGATTGTCGCACCCTCCTCCCGCCGGAACAGCCCACTCACGCTCTCGCCCTCTTTGAGGACGAACACGGTCGTGCGGAAGGCGTGGTCGACATTGCGGTTCGGGTCGAGGATGTCCTCGACGACCCGCTCGAGGCCGCGGTTGCCGATGCCGTCGAGTTGCGGCCCGACGAGCCCGCCTTCGCTGCCGATGCGGTGGCACGCCGCGCACGCCTGCGTGAACATCTTCGCGCCGTTCGCCGAGTAGGTTTTTGCGGTGGCGAAGCCCGTGCGACGCTGGTCGAGGAGCTTCTGCCGCGCGTTGTCGGACGTCGGCACACCCTGCGTCAGCTTCGCGAAGCGCGCCGCGAAGTCCGTTGGGCGCGAGGCCTCGAGCCGTTCCTTCACTGTTTTCTCGAGAAGCAACTGAGGCGTCAACTGCCGCGCTGCTACTGCGACGAGGAGGCGTTCGGCGCCGCCCGGCGTACCGGCAAGCGCCGCGGCGAGCTTCACCTGAAGCACGCGCGGCGCGGCGCGAAGAGCGGCAATGACTGGCGCGAGCGCCTCGGGCAGGTCGAGTTCAGCCAGCGCGAGCGCGCTCTTTTCGCGCAGTACCGCTGGCGCGGCAGCGTTCGTCGTGAACCGGCTCACAGTCGTCAGATGGGCCTTCGCATCAATCGCGAGCAATGCGCGCGCAGCCGCAGCACGTGTCTCGCCGTCGCCCTTCGTTTCCGCGAGCAGCTTTACCAGTGTGCCCTCGCTCGATTTCAACTTGAGCGCACGCGCCAACTCCGCGCCGTCGACCTGCCGTTGTGCGAGCGAGATGGGGTTGTTCAGGTTGAGCTCCGGCAACGCCGGTTCGAACCGGCTGAATGCGAGCCACGCGAAGGCCGCACCGTTGTCGCCGTCAGTCACCTCGAGAATCGCGTGGGCACCGTCGAGGTCGGTGAGGTCCCAAGTGATTTTCTGCGCGGTGTCGTTGCGCGGTGGAGCGGCCTCGCGCAACACCTGGCCCGTGGCATAGGAGAGCAGGCGGATGGAGTTCTTCTTTTGCGCCGGCTTTTCGGGTGCGCCATCGTGGCCGCAGAGGTAGAAGCTCAACTTGGTGGGCAGAGCGAATGGGGCTGACCGTAGCCCGCCGGTGAGATTCTCGCCATTCGGGAAGCTGGACATGAACTGTGCCTTCGTGCCGTCAGCACAGGAGCGTTCCTGAAAAGCCCACGGACTTTTCGATTCGGGTCTGTTTTCAACGGGAAAGTTCCGCCATGTCGGCTTTCCATCGCTGGCGGCGAGGAGTTTTGTCGCGAGTTCGGCGCCCCATTTGAGGGTGGAGGGTTGCAGGCTCGTGCCCCGCTGAGCAGCGCCTTCCTGCACGGATTTGAAGAGCGTGAACTGCGAGTTGAGATCGCTCGCGAAGGTTTCCTGCGCGATGGCGGCGAGACCATCCAACTGCGCCTCGTCGGCGTGGCGCGTCGCGTGCCGGAGATGGCGTGCGGTGGTCTCGCGATCCTCGCGGAACCGGCGGAGATGCTTCAGCAGGAACGCGCCGGCGTCGGCGTTGGCCACGGCTACAGCGACGTCTGCGAGGGCGCGGGAGTCGGCCTCGGTCAGTTTAGCAGCGTCGAGCTTCGCAAGGCTGTTCTCCGGCACGAGTTGATTCCGCAACGCGATACGGACGGCGTGTCGCAGGTGAACGTCCTCTTTCGTAGTTGAGTGGAGCAACGCCAGCAGCGGCGGAATGTGTGCGGCATCTGGGCGTTTGGCGAGGGTCTCGGCGGCGACGCGCTGGACGTGAGCATTCTCATCTTTGAGCGCTGCGATGACGACGGGGAGAAGGCGGCTTCCCGAAGGGAGCGTTCGTTCATTAACAATCCGCAGCGCGTGGAGACGTATAGTGTGGTCGGTGTCCTTCAGTGAAGCGAGCAAGGTCTCCTCGTCGAGCGCACCGCGGCGTTGGAGCAGCCAGAGCGCACCGCTCATGAGGCCGTCGCGCTCGTCCTGTTGGCGGAAATGCCAGTGGCCTTTGGCGGCGGCCTTTAGAATGTCGAGCGCCGCCGCGTCGGTGCGGAACTCTAGCTCACCGAAGGCGAGCGCGCGGCGTTTCGGGTTGGCGGACATCAGTTCGCTGATGAGCAGGGCGGGGGTTGTCTGCGTGAAGTCGGTCGAGGTGTCGCGCGGTTTGTCTATGGCAACCCGCCCGCCATTCTTGCCGTTGTACACCACGCGCCAGAGGCGGCCGCGCTCGCGGTCGCGGCCCGGATGTGTGAGCGAGACTTCGTAGTGGCCGATGATTCGGTTGTAGAAGTCGGCAATATAGAGCGCGCCGTCGGGGCCAAACTGCATGTCCACGGGCCGGAACCACGGGTCGCTTGTGCTGAGGAAGTCGGCCACCTCTTTTCCTTTGGGTGATGAACCGTGGAAGGTGATTTGATCGCGATTGATGCGGCTGGTCATGACGTTGCCGACGAGAATGTTGTCGAAGAATTCCGAGGGCCAGGATGGTTCGCTGAGGTACACGATGCCCCCGATGGCAGTGGAGCCGTGACTGTGCTGGATGACCGTGGGGGCGTAACCGAGGCCGTCGTGGGGTTTGCCAAAGCTCGGGTAGTACGCGCCCGGAATAAGTTGGTAGATGGGCGAGCTGTGGCAGTCGGCGGTGTAGAAGTTGCCGAGTGGGTCCATGCACATGCCGAATGGGTTCACCTGGCCCCAAGTGAACTGTTCGATGCGCGAGCCATCGGGGCGGAAGCGATAAGTATTGCCCGACTGAAGCGTGATGCTCGACCCGTCCTTCGCGCGGAAGGTCGATGTGTTGTTGAAGCCGTGCGTGGCGTAAATCCAGCCGTCCATGCCGTAGCGGAAACTGGCTTGGTTACCGTGAGTATCCCTCTCCCAACCGAGAGGGCCCAAGAGAATCTCCCTTTTGTCGGCCTTGCCGTCGTCGTCGGTGTCTTCCAAAAGCCAGATGTTCGGGATGCTCCAAGCAATGCACTTCCACGTCGGCTTTGCGCCGGGCGCGGACGGGCTGCGGAAGGGATGTAGGCCGATGGGAATATTCAGGCCGTCGGCGAAGACGGTTATTTTGCGCGCGCGGCCGTCTGGGCCAAAGTCGGAGAAGATACGGATGCTATCGCGCGGTGGTTCGCCAGCCTTGGCGGGGAACGGGTACTCGCGAGACTCGCTCACCCAGAGACGTCCTGCGGCGTCGAAGGCCATGTTCATCGGCTTGCGCAGATCAGGCTCAGCCGCGACGAGCTGGATTTCGAAGCCTGGCGGCAGGCGGAAGGTCTTCTGCTGTTCGACGGGGGCGAGCGGCTCGGTTGTGCGCACGCCCGCGGCGAATGGATCGGCGGCGAAAAGGGGAAATGCACAGGCACCAAAGGCAATGAGGTTGAAGAAGCGTCTTGGGTTCATTCCGCGGCAAAGGATAGAGACCATCTGTATGAGGACAAGCGGAAAGAGCCTCGATTCTCTCAGTTACAAGAGAGTTCTGTTCAAGAGTTAGCTTCGCAGGCCTGTCAATTTAATGAAGGAGATGAGCAGCCGAGCCGGTGCGCTTGGAAATTCAATTCGGATTCACGGGCTTGGCACCCACTTGTGGGTATTTTACCAAAGCACGACCCCATATCTGGTGGGAACGGCCTATTTCGGGTTGACATAACAAGGCAGAATTGCTTCGATGAACAGGTCTCGCGGGTTTCATAGCTTGGCTGAAGTGGCTGGCTGGGGCGCGCGCTTGGAGAGAAACAACCTATGATCAGTGGAATCAGCAATGAAGGGAGCGTGCCGAACGCCAAACGCCTGTTGTGGGCGGGATTCATGGCAATCTTGGCAGCGGGCGTCGGCTTCGCCCTGCGCAACGGCCTCACCGGAGAGTGGAAAACGCTCTTCGGTTTTACAGACGGCCAAGTCGGTCTCATCGGGGGGGCAGGGTTTTCGGGTTTCTGCTTCGGAATTATTGTCGGCGGCGTAGTGGTGGATAAAATCGGCTACGGAAAACTCGTGGCAGCCGCATTCGCGCTCCATGTGCTATCCGCTGTTGTTACCTTGTCGCCTGCTCCGGATGTTACTCAGGCCACCGCTTTCAACCTGCTCTTCTGCGGCTCTTTCATTTTCGCGCTAGCCAACGGGACGCTCGAAGCTGTCGCCAATCCGCTGATAGCGACTGCCTTTCCCAAGAACCGCACGCACTATCTTAACATACTCCATGCAAGCTGGCCCGCTGGGATGATTCTCGGCGCGCTTATCACACTTTTTCTGGGTGACGCGCTCTCGTGGAAAATGAAGCTCGGGTTATATCTTATCCCCACAGTGATTTACGGTTTTCTTTTCTTTGGCCAATCGTTCCCCAAATCCGAGGCGTCATCGAAGGGGCTTTCACTGGGTCAGATGATGAAAGACGTCGGAATCATGGGTGCCAGCATCGTTGGTATTCTTCTCTTCCTGTTTTTCCGTGACTCGTTGGGCGGCATCCTCGGCGGCATTACGGGCAACGAATTCTTCAACTCCCAAAAATCCCAGTCTTGGGTCATCATTTCAGCCTGTGTCGGTATTGGTTTTGTGGCTTGGGTGGCAGTCATCACTCAGTTTGCGTTGGGGCACTGGATGATTTTCACACTCTTTATCGCGCACGCCATCATTGGTTCGCTGGAACTTGGAACGGATTCATGGATCGAGAACATCAATGGCAGCATCCTAACGGAGAAGCAGGGAACGATTCTATTCATCTTTGCTTCAGTGATGATGTTTTCGTTGCGATTCTGCAGCCACTGGATTGAGTCGACACTCAAACTTTCCCCGATCGCGATTCTTTTCACTTGCTCGATTTTCGCAATCGTCGGCCTGCTTGCCTGCTCGACGGTTACAACACTGGGAGTCGCATTCGGCGCCGTGCTGCTCTACAGCATTGGCAAGACCTTCTTCTGGCCCACGATGCTTGCGGTGGTAGGCGACCGTTTCCCGCGGACTGGGGCCGTCGCGATGTCCATCATGGGTGGTATTGGAATGCTCTCCGTTGGGCAGATAGGTGGCCCTGGCCTTGGCTATGCCAAGGACCGGTTTGCCGCTGAACATTTGGAGCAAAAGGGTCAGAAGGCCGTTCTGGAGGCAAACAAGGCAGAGAGGCCCTCAGGTTTGCTTGGTCTTTTTAAGGAAGTCACACCCCTTGATGGTGCCAAAATGCAGGCAGCAAGGAATCTGGCCGAAAAAGAAAAGCGCGAAAATATTCTACCGGAACAATCCAAGCTCACCCCTGATCAAAAGGCTATGGTGGAAGCAAATATCGCCGGTGCGCGCAAGACTCTTAAAGCAGATGCCGCGCTCCCCGTCGGCATGGCCGCCATTTATCTTTTGCTTATGCTCTACTTTAAATCGGTCGGCGGATACAAACCGGTAAAGATTGAAGAACAGGCGTCGTAAATCGAAACACTAGAACACGTTCGTTCAATCACACGACAGGAGGCGGCCCGAAAGGGCCGCCTTCTGCGCTGCCTCACCACGCTTCTGGCGACCGCTTCCTCCGCAGTACTGCAGCCGATATGCTACAACTTCGGCATGCGCTGCGGGAAATCCCAGTGGCACGATGGAGCATCCCAGTAGCGGAGTGCAGGGGTGATGGTGAAGTTGTTCTCGTTATTGCCAATTGTCCTCACACAAGTCTAAATCACAGATAGTGGCACCCTTATTAGGCCAAATCGATTCGTGTTACCACAAGTTTCCCATGTCCTTTACCGTCCTCGCTGGGGCTTCAGGCTCGGCTTGAGTTAGTTAAGTGTGCACTTGATGAAATCTCTCCCCGACTGCCGTCTCTATACCTTCGTGGACACGGCCTATCTTCACGGCCGCAAGCCCGTGGAGATTGTGCATCAACTCTGCGACGGCGGTACGGATCTCATCCAACTCCGCGCGAAGAACGCCTCGCTCGCTGAAACCCTTCAACTCGCGGAAGCTGTCCTGCCGTTTTGTCGGCGCGCGGGTGTCAGCTTCGTTCTCAACGATCATCCGAAGCTTGCGCTTCAACTCGGCGCCGACTTCTGCCATCTCGGGCAAGAAGATTTCTTCACCGCAGGCTTCACCACCGCTGCGCAAGTGACAGGCTGCCCTAAACAGATGCGGCTTGGCCTCTCGACACACGCGTCGACACAGGCCGAACGCGCCATCGCCACTGGTGCGGATTACATCGCCATCGGCCCCATCTTCGCCACGCCGACGAAGCCCGGCCGTCTCGGCGTTACCCTCGACTACGTTCGGTGGGCCTCCGAGAACGTGCGCATACCGTGGTTCGCCATCGGCGGCATCACATTGGAGAACCTCGACTCCGTCCTCGCCGCTGGTGCGCGCCGCGTCTGCGTCGTCTCCGCCATTTTGAACTCGCCCGATGTGGCCGCCACCTGTCGGCAGTTCAAAGAACGGTTGCTTTCCGCCCGCTGATTTGACATTCACCACCTATGAGTCTGCTCATTGTCGGTACCACCGCGCTTGATTCGATCAAGACCCCTTACGCGGAGAACCCCCGTCTACTCGGCGGCTCGGCCAGTCATGCCGCCGTGGCCGCGAGCTTCTTCAGCCGCGTGCGCCTCGTCGGTGGTGTGGGCGAGGATTTCCCAGCGAAGTACATTAACCTCTACCATCGCCACGACATCGACCTCGCGGGACTACAGCATCTGCCGGGCAAAACCTTCCATTGGTCGGGCGAGTACGAATTGAACATGAACAACCGCCGCACACTCGCGACCGAGTTAGGGGTGATTGAACAATTCCAGCCCACGCTTCCCGCCGCGTGGCGTGCCACGCCGTTCGTGCTGCTCGCGAACATCGCGCCCGCGCTGCAGTCGCGCGTGCTCGACCAACTCACTCGCCCACGTTTCGTCGTCGCCGACACGATGGACCTCTGGATCAACATCGCGTTGAAGGATTTGTTGAAACTGCTCAAGCGCGTGGACGCCCTCGTGCTCAACGACCACGAGGCGCGGCAGATTGCGCAGGAAGACAACATCATCGCCGCCCTGCCGAAGATTCACAAACTCGGCCCACGCTACGTCATCGTCAAGAAGGGCGAACACGGCTCTATCCTATCCGGACCTCACGGCCTTTTCCTCGCACCGGCTTATCCGCTGCGCAAGGTGGTGGATCCGACCGGCGCGGGCGATTCGTTCGTTGGCGGGTTGATGGGCTACCTCGCGCAGTCACGCGGCTCGATTGAGCGCAACCTGCGCCGCGCCATTCTCCACGGCAGCGTGGTCGCCTCCTTCTGCTGCGAAGGCTTCGGCCTGAACCGCATCGACAAAGTGACGCGCGCGACCGTCAACGCCCGCGTGCGCGAGCTCGAGCGGATTACCCGCAACTAAGCGCGCAGAAAAGCGGGTTGCGCCCCGCTACCAGTGATGCTAGAAGAACGTCACCTCACGCGGGTGTGGTTCAATGGTAGAATGTGGGCTTCCCAAGCCTGAGACGAGGGTTCGATTCCCTTCACCCGCTCCACTTCAAAAACACCAATAAAA
>CAMDJP010000055.1 GCA_945900775.1 Akkermansia muciniphila
GAAACAATCACAGGCGCCCCGAAAGGGGCGCCTTTTTTGTTTCCTCGAAACAGCTTTTGGCTTGGCGGGCTAAAATCCTCCTAAAGAGTCTCTTCGCAAGCGCGGTCTTTGGCGCGTTAAGCTAACGGGGAGAAGATGAAACCGGACAGCTAACAGGCCGAAGTCTCGCCAACGTGGTAAGCCGTCCGCATCGTCGTCGCAATTTGCTTTGGCGTTTGCTCCCTTCCACCGCTTGGTAGGGCGGGTGTCTCACCCCGCCGTTGAGTTTGTTCGCGTGTTCGATTAGCGCGGCGCGCTAGGGACAGCGCGCCCTACCTTCACAACCTCCTCCCGTCGCAAGAATCTCGCATCTCACATCTGATTTTGGCCCTCCTCTCCCTTCGCCATGCAAAAGAAGAGGGAGGCACGGATGGCTCAATTTCTTAACCTCAGCCGACCTCAGCCGACCTCAGCCGACCTCAGCCGACCTCAGCCGAAAGCGGGGAGGAACTATCTCCATCGAGTTGCGAGCCGGTGGCCCTTTTCCCATCAACCGCCAACGGCTTCGCGGGCAGCGCGGCGTTTGGCGGCCAGACGTTTCACCAGCTCATCCGCCGCCACGCCGGCGAGGATGACGGCCCCGATGACAGCGAACTCGATGTGCGTCGGCAGGCCGGTGAGGGTAATCATGTTCCGCAGCACTTGCATCAACGCCGCGCCGATGACCACGCCGGTGATAGCTCCCTCGCCGCCGCGTAGGCTGCAGCCGCCGAGCACCGCCGCGGCCACGGCGTAGAGTTCGTAGAAGTTGCCGAAGTCCACCGGCTGCGCCGAGTTCACGTCCAGCACGAAGAGTGTTCCGCCCAAGCCCGCCAACCCTGCGCAGAGGACGTAGGCCAGAATAATCATACGGTCGGTGTGGATGCCGCTGTAACGCGCAGCCTGCTCGTTGCGCCCAAGCGCGAGCAGGTGTCGCCCGTAAATGGTGTGGTTCAGGAACACCGCCGCGGCGAGCGCGACGAACAGCAGGATGACGCACGGCATCGGCACGCCAAAACCGCCAAGGCCGGGCACGGCGAGCTTGCCTGTGGCCAGCCAGCGCAGACCATCGTGCGCGGTGCCGAAGCCCTGCGTCTGGTCGCCGGTCAATCCGCGCGCGAGGCCGCGATACAGCAGCAGGCCGCACAGCGTCACGACGAACGGTTGCAACCGCAGCTTCGTGATGAGCAACCCGTGCGAAAGGCCAATCAGCAGCGAAACGCCAAGCACCGCCGCGAGAGCGACGGGCAGCGGAATCCCTTTCACCGAGAGCAGCCACGGCAGGCCGCAGCCGACAAGGCAAATGAGTGAGCCGACCGAAAGATCAATGCCGCCGGTGATGATTACGAACGCCACGCCAATGCTGATGATGCCAAAGAGCGCGGTGCGGCGAATGACGTTCTCGAGGTTGTACGCCGTCAGAAAACGGTCGCTGAGCAGAATGGTCACGACGCAGACGGTGGCGAGCAGCGCAAAGATACCAAGGGTCTTTTTCATTTGGAAATCGAGTGGGGCGTGCAGCTCGGATTTTCCGCACCGGTGGCGAGGCGCATCACAGCCTCTTCGCTGAATTCGGCGCGGGCCAACTCGCCCGTGAGTCGTCCTTCATGCATCACGAGCACGCGGTCGGCCATCCCAAGCACCTCCTCCATCTCGCTGGAGGCGAAGAGGACGGCCACGCCGCGCGCGGCGAGTTGATCCATCAGGCTGTAAATCTCGCGCTTGGCGCCGATGTCGATGCCGCGCGTCGGTTCGTCGAGCAACAGCACACGCGGCGAGAGCGCGAGCCATTTGCCGAGCACGACCTTTTGCTGATTGCCGCCGGAGAGAAACAACGCGGGCTGCCAAGGTGATGGTGTTTTGATAGACAGCTTCGGAATCATCTCGTCGCAAACAGCCTGTTCGGCTGAGCGATTCAGGAAGCCGCCACGCTGATCGCGCCGTAGACTGGCGAGGGAAAGATTTTCGCGCACAGCCATCTCGAGGACGAGGCCGTGCTGCTTGCGATCCTCCGGCACAAGCGCAATGCCGGCGTGGATGGCATCGATGGGCGAACGAAGTCGTACAGATTCACCACACACGCGGAGTTCTCCACCGACAGCAGGCGTGACGCCAAAGAGGGTTTGCAAAAGCTCGGTGCGACCAGCGCCAACGAGGCCGGCGATGCCGACAATCTCACCGGCACGCAGGGTGAAGTTGATCTCGTGGCGGGGATGCACGGGGGTGCGCAGGGCGAGGACTTCGAGGGCCATTTCGCCGGGCGGATGCCCCTGTCGCTGGTAGAATTGGGAGAGGTCGCGGCCGACCATCAGACGCACCATCGCGTCGTGGCTGATTTCGTCGCGGGAAAGTTCGCCCGCATTCTCGCCATCGCGCAGCACGGTCACGCGGTCGGCGAGTTCCTTCACTTCGCCGAGGCGATGGGAGATGTACACGACGCTGACGCCTTGCGCGCGAAGGTCCTTGATGACTTGAAACAATCGCGCGGCCTCGTGCTGGGTGAGGCTGGAGGTCGGCTCGTCCATGATGAGCACGCGGGCACGACTGGCGAGGGCCTTCGCGATTTCGATGAGTTGCTGCAGACCGATGGGCAGATCATCCACACGCGTATCGGGATCAAGATTGAGACCGAGCGGTACGAGAATTTTGGCGGATTCGGCGCGGATGATGGCGCGATTGACAAGGCCGAAACGGGTCGGTTCGCGGCCGAGGAAGATGTTGGCGCCGATATCGAGGTTGCCGGCAAGGTTCAACTCTTGATGGATGAGGGCGATGCCGTGCCGTTGGGCCGCTTGCACGTCGGGGAGTTCGACCGGCGCGCCATCGAAGTGCACCTCGCCGGAATCGGGCCGCTGCACGCCAGCGAGGATTTTCATCAGCGTGCTTTTGCCCGCGCCGTTCTCGCCGATGACAGCGAGCACTTCGCCGCGGCCGAGGGTGAGATCCACGCCGCGAAGCGCACGAACGCCCGGGAACTGCTTGGTGACGCGGCGAACTTCGAGCAGAGGCGTGGCGGGAGCGGTCATCGCGGCAACTAGGCGACGGGGCTTAGTCGCGTTTGCCGAGCTTGATTTTCAAATCGCTCCAGAAAGCCTCGACGGTGTCCTTACGAATCTGGCGCGCGGGAACGTCGATGAACTTCGAGGCGGGAATCACGGTCTTGTCGCCCTTCTGCAACGCGAGGAGTACCTCGACCGATTTGTAGCCGTACATGTACGGGTTCTGCACGACGGTGCCGTGCGCGTGCCCGTCTTTGATGCTCTGGAGCGTGGCGGCGTCCTCGTCGAACGCGACGACCTGTACCTTGCCGAGTTTGCCGGCCTGCTTGAGAGCCTCAAGAATCAGGGGCGGATTATAACCGAAGAGGCCGACCATGCAGCCGATGTCGGGATGCTTCGAGAGCGTGTCCTCGACGTTAGCTTTGCCTTTCACACGATCGAATTGGTCCGTGAGCGTCCCGAGGATGGTGTATTTGTCGTTCTTCAAAACGGTGCCGGGGACATCGTAATTGTCGGGGTTGTGCGGGCGGCCAAGGATTTCATCAATCACACCCTGTCGGCGGCGCTTGGAATTATCCTGCTCGAGTCGGCCGATGAAAATCATCACGCTGCCGCCGTTGGGCAGCGCCTCTTTCACGAGCACGCCACAGAGACGCCCGGCGGCATAGTTGTCCACGCCGATGTAGAGGAGGCGATCGGAGGCCGGCGCATCGGAATCGTGAGTGATGAGCTTCGTCTGCTTGGCCACCTTGTTGAGCAGGTCGGTCTGGTTCACGGGATCAATCGGGCTGATCGCGATTCCGTCCACGCCGCGCGTGATGAGATCCTCGATGATGCGTTTCTGGTCGCTGATGCCCTCGGTGGGCATGTGAACGGAAACGTTCGCGCCGAGATCGGCGCCCGCCTTCTCCGCGCCCACTTTGGCGATGCTCCAGAAATCCGCGACGCCGTTGCAGACATAGGCGATTCGCGGCTTTGCGGTTGCCGGCGCGCCGCCCGCACCAGGATCAGCTTTTTTACAACCCGCCAAAGCGAACAGAATAACAAACAAGAAGGCGGGGATGGGAACGAATGAACGGTTCATAGAAGGCCGTCTTACCCGAACGCGCTTAACACGTCAAGATGGGCTGCGCGTCATGGCGCAGGATTCTGAGGCAGAATCACCGTCACCTTGGTACGGAACCCGAGTGTGGCATCGGCGATTTCGAGCTGCCCGCCGAGCTGTGAGATCAGTTGCTGGGCGCAGTACAGGCCCATGCCCATATGCGGCGCGGCCTTCGTAGTCTGGAACGCCTCGAAGGGGTGGGAGCGGATGGCGACATCCAAGCCCGGACCGTTGTCCGCGATCTCGATGCGGTACCACTCCAGATCGCTCTTGAGCGTGATGAAGATGCGCGGCTCGTCCGCCCCCCGCGCGACGGCCTCGACGGCGTTGTGTAACAGCAGCAGGAACGCGTGGGCGAACTGGTGCGTCGGCCCACGCCAGCGGCAGCCAGTCTCCAGCTCAAGTTCCAGGCCGAGGGCCTCTGTCTCGAAACGCGTCAGCTTCACGAGGTCCTGCAGCAACGCGGCCAACCCGACCTCGCGCGTCTCGCCGTTCCGGTGCGCGAGGGAGGAAAGCCGATGGACTTGCACGGCCGCATCGCGCAGCGACACCGCGAGCCCACGCAACTGCTGCTGCAGCTCCGGTGCCGCCGTCTCGTCAGAGATCGTTCGTATCTGTTTCGTGACCGAGGTCAAAACCGGGGCCACCTGTGTCGCTAGATGACCGGCAACGAACCCGAGCATCTGCTGCTTTTGCAGCTCGGCCCAGCAGTCGTGGACGCGCTGGATGATCCGCTCCAGTTGTACTCCAGTTTCGTGGTCATGGATCAACTCGCTGCTCTTGCTCTTCAGCTCGTCACGCAGCGCCTTGTAGCGCAACGCGGCCTTGGCGCGAATGACCAACTCCTGCGGATCGAGCGGTAGGCGGACAAGGTCGAACGCGCCCGCATCGAGGATCTCGATCTTGTTCTCCATCCGGCTGTCGGCCTTAAGCAGCAGAATTGGTGTGTCGGCCAATTTGGGGTGAAGCGTGAGCCGGCGACACAGCTCCACGCCGCTCATGTCCGGGAGTGTCGAATCGAGGATGATCAGGTCGAAGCCGCCGTCCGACACCACCTCCATCACTCCCTTCCCATCGTTGCAGATAATCAGCTCCACCCCCACCGCGTGCAGGGCCTTTTGGGCCAAGATCTGCACCTCCACGGTGTTATCCCCAAACAGGACGCGCGGCTGTCGCGTGGCGACATCCTTGCCGGGCAACAAGTTGGCTGGCCGCAAAACCATAGGGAAAGCGAGCGTAACCTAATGCAGGAGCTGGAAAAAGCAAGGGGGATCACGAAGCTGGCTGAATTAAACAGTTGGGAATGCCCTCCGCTACCTTTCGGGGTGTTTCGCGAAGGCAGCGGAATGGTCTTTCCAAGCCTTGGACCCCTTCGTCAAAGGTCAGGAAACCTCCCGCCAACCGATTGGAAGAGTCCGCCAAGGCGCTCCGAACACTTCGTCACCGCGTTGGATTGGTCCGCCAGAGCTCTGGAACAGTGGGTCAGCGACGCAGAACACTCTTCCAACGGGTCCGATTGCCGCTGCCAAGGCGTTGGAACCTTCCGCCAACGGACTGGCGAGGCGTTTCAACGTATGGGCGGCCTACTTCTTCGGGTTCTTTTTTTTACCGGGCGGCTGGGTGGGAGACGGTTCACCCGCGAACGGTGCGTTGCCGAAGGCTTCGCGCGGCGTTTCGGCGGGGACCTTGAGCTCGACTCGGAGCCGGCCGAGTTCCTGCTTCAGCTCGACGACGTTCTTCGCGTAGGCGGGGTCGTTGTAGAAGTCGCGCAGTTCCTGCGGATCCTTCTGGCGGTCGTAAAGTTCCCAGTAATCCGCGTCGGTCTTGTAGAATCGGACGAGCTTGAAACGGTCGGTCACGACGCCTTCGTGCGGACGCACGTGGTGCGGCGCCGGATACTCGTAGTAATGGTAATAGAAGCTCTTGCGCCAGTCGGCGGGGGTCTTCCCAGCGAGGAGGGGACGCAGACTGCGGCCCTGCATGTCGGCGGGGATAGGCAGACCCGCGGCGTCGAGGAAGGTCTCGGCGAAGTCGAGGTTGGAGACGATTTCATGGTTCACACTGCCAGGCTTGGTCACGCCCGGCCAGCGGGCGAGTAAGGGCGTGCGAAGCGATTCCTCGAAGATCCAACGCTTGTCGAACCAGCCGTGTTCGCCGAGGTAGAAGCCCTGGTCGGCGGAATAGACGACAATCGTATTCTCCTCGAGCCCCTCAGCCTTCAAGAAATCGAGTATCCGCCCGACGCCTTCGTCCACCGCCTTGATGCAGCCGAGGTAGTCGTGCATGTAACGCTGGTAACGCCAGCGGACGAGGTCTTTGCCGGTGAGATTGGCGGCGTTGAACTTCGCATTGCGCGGACTGTAATACGCGTCCCACGCGTTACGCTGCTCGGCATTGAGGCTGCCGGGCGTGGAGAGCTTGGCGTCGAGCGCGGTGAAGGTCTTCTCCAGAGTCATGTCCTGATCACGCACGGCCTTGCCACGGTTCGAGTAATCATCGAAGAGCGTCGCCGGCTCGGCGTGCGGCTTATCCTTGTCCCAACCGAGATGGCGGAGCGCGGGCGACCACTCGCGGTGCGGCGCCTTGTGCTGTGCCATGAGGAGGAAGGGCTTGGACTTGTCACGTTGCTTGAGCCAGTCGAGCGAGAGGTCGGTGATGATGTCGGTGACGTAGCCGTCGTGCTTCACGCGCTCGCCGTTCTTGATCATCGGCGGGTTGTAGTAGATGCCCTGCCCGGGAAGGATATGCCAGTGGTCGAAACCGCTCGGCTCGCTGATCAGGTGCCACTTGCCGATGACGGCAGTCTCGTAGCCGGAAGCCTTGAGCATCTTCACGAAGGTCGGCTGCGCGGGGTCGAAGCGGCTGTTGGAGTTGTTATAAAAGCCGTTCAGGTGATTGTACTTGCCGGTGAGCACCGTGGCGCGGCTTGGGCCGCAGATGGAATTGGGCACCATCGCGCGCGTAAAGAGCATGCCCGACTTCGCGAGACGGTCGATGTGAGGGGTCTCGAGTAGCTTGCGAGGATCATTGTAGGCGCTGATCGCCTGATACGCGTGGTCATCGGAGAAGATGAAGAGGATGTTCGGCCGCGCCGTTTTCGATTCGGCAGCGAAGAGAACCGCGGTGAGAAGCGGAAGGGCGAACAGTAGACGGAACAAGACTTTCATAAAGGCTCTGGGTTTCGTGATTCGAAGCGATGAGTCTAGCCAAGAGCACTGGACTGTCACCTCCTTTTTCTGGGCGCGGCTACTCCGCAGAACAAAAACAGCCCCACCACATTGCTGCGGGGAGGCTGGGTTTGATGGTCGTTTGCGTCTGCGGCTAAAGAATATTCGCGGCAATCTCCGCCAACTCGGACCGCTCACCTTTCTGCAATTCAATGTGCGCGGCAATCGGGTGATCACGGAATTTGCTGATGAGATAGTTGAAGCCGTTGGAGGAAGCGTCCACGTAAGGATTGTCGATCTGGTAGGGATCGCCCGTGAAGATAATCTTGGTGCCGCTACCGACGCGGGTGACGATCGTCTTGACCTCGAGCGGCGTGAGGTTCTGCGCCTCGTCGATAATCATGAACTGATTGGCGATTGAGCGGCCGCGGATGTAGCTGAGCGCCTCGACGACAATCTGACCCGAGCGCATCAGATCGCTGCTGCGACGATGCTCGGTGCCCATGTTCAAATCGCTGAGCATCTCGAGCGCGTCATGGATCGGCTGCATCCACGGGGCGAGTTTCTCGTCGAGTGAACCGGGGAGAAATCCGAGCTCTTTCCCCATCGCGATCGTGGGCCGAGCGACGACGAGACGTCGATACTCCCGATCCATCACGGTGCGTTTGAGACCCGCGGCCATTGCCATGAGCGTCTTGCCGGTGCCGGCTTTGCCCATGAGAGTGACGAGCTTGATGCGGTCATCAAGCAGAGCATCGAAGGCAAAGTGCTGCTCGCGGTTGCGCGGCTTGATGCCCCAGACGCCTTCGCGGCAGTCAAGAATCGGCACGACCTTGGTGCCGGTGGCGTCCACTTTAGTAAGTGCGGCGCGCTTCGGATTGGCGACATCGATGAGCGCGCAGTATTCGTTCGGGCAGCGTTTCTCGCCCAGCACCAGCTCGTCGTCGGACCGGAACTTCGCCATCTGATCAGCGGTGACAGTCTTCTCGAACATGCCCGCATAGAGATCCTGCAGGCGCACGTGATCGCTCTCGTAATCCTCCGCAGCGAGGCCGAGGGCATCGGCCTTGATACGCAGATTAATGTCCTTGGAGACGAGGATGGTTTTCAGCTTTGGATTCTTTTTCTGCAACACGAGCGAGATGCCGAGAATCTGATTATCCACCACACGGGGATCCAGCGCCGGAATCTCGCCCTCGCCCGGGCCAGGAATCAGAATGCGCAGCGCGCCACCATTGGGGAGTTTCACCCCTTCGCTCAATCGACCTTCCCCACGAAATCTGTCAAGCATGCGCGAGATGGTCCGGGCGTTGCGGCCCAACTCGGACGATTCGCGCTTGAAGCGGTCGACCTCTTCGAGGACCTCGATTGGGATATGGACGTTGTTGTCCTGAAAATTGAGGATCGAGTTCGGGTCGTGGAGGAGGACGTTAGTGTCGAGGATATAGTTCTTCACGTGTTGATAAATGCGTTCACTTGAGGGAAGCGCGGCTGATGCGTCGGAAGATTTCGGACGGGCTCCTTGACCAGGTGCTTTTACAGCCACCCCGCAATCTAGAACCCGTTTCCCGTAACTGACAAGCGGAAGTTTGCTGGCGAAGTATTTCTGCGCAAATGCCAGGCTACTTCACGCCCGCGAGGCGCTCCTTCCAAATCTTGTACAGCTCCACCGTTGCGCGCACGTCGCGCAAGCAGTACTCGGCGATTTCCTGGTGGCGGCTCTGCGCTATCATGTCGTTCACATCCATGCCACTCACGCCGTGACTCTTGGGCGATTCAATGCCGAAGGCCTTGCAGTAAAAATCGAGGTTGAACTTGCGCGCCGCACCGTCGCGCCCGCTCACGTTGTAGAACGTGAACTGCTCGGCGAGGTCGCAGTGCGGCTCGATCTGGTAGCGGTAACCGAGCCAGTCCTTGCGCGTGATGGGGACATTCAGTAC
The DNA here is from genome assembly GCA_945900775.1 of Akkermansia muciniphila. Taxonomy (GTDB): domain Bacteria; phylum Verrucomicrobiota; class Verrucomicrobiia; order Limisphaerales; family SIAT01; genus SIAT01. Next base: position 9,230 of record CAMDJP010000055.1, read on the forward strand.
CGCCGAGCGCAGGTAGAGGAACGGCACGTCGAAGCCGCGACCGTTGAAGGTGACGATGCGATTAAACTTCTGCGACGCCTCCCAGAACTGCGCGAGCAACTCGCTTTCGTCGGCACACGGCACGAACTCCACCGCGCCGCCACCGGCATCCGCCTCATAATCCTCCGCGAGAAAGAGCACTTGGCCGCCGCCGGTGTCGGCGTTGAGCATCGCGAGGCAGACGACCTGTGCGGTGAGCGGCCAGAGGTTGAACATCCGCTGAATCTCTGCGCGCTTAGCTTCACGCGCGCCGAGATCCACCAGTTTTTCCGCTTCACGAAAAAGATATTCCTGCTGCGTCTCGTCGAAATTCTCCAACGGTAGCTGCGATGTCTCGATGTCGAAAACCAGCGTGGCCATGTGCAGAAGAGGAATGGAAATCGGGGCGAAAAGCAAGACGCCAGCCTCAGCGCATAGCCGAGACTGGCGACTTTGATTGAAGAAAAAACTACTTCTTCTTCTTAGCAGCAGCTTTCGCAGCGGGCTTTTTAACAGCTTTTTTCTTAGTGGCCATGGCTTGTCACCCCCCCTCGTAATTATGACCGGAACCGGTCACTTAAACTTGAAACGCACCGTCGGGACGATTGAGTTGTAGCTCTCACACATCTTGCTGACCAGAAGTTTTTTAAAAAATCTCTCATCTCGTAGTGCGGCGGAAATCTGTTGAATTCCGTTCGCGCTCTCCAAACACTCCACCGCGATGTCTATCGAGACACAACTCACGCCGATGATGGCGCAGTACCGCCGCATCAAAAGCGAGATCCCCAAGGACGCGCTGCTTCTCTTCCGTCTCGGCGACTTCTACGAAATGTTTTTCGAGGATGCGCAAGTCGGCGCGCAACTCCTCAACGTCGCCCTCACCAAGCGGGGCGTGATTCCGATGTGCGGCATTCCGTTCCACGCCTTCAACGGTTACGTCGCGCGCATCCTCCGCGCCGGACGGAAGGTCGCCGTTTGCGATCAGATGGAAGAGGCTCGCCCCGGCCAACTCGTGAAGCGCGAGGTCACGCAGATCCTCTCACCCGGCACGCACTTCGACGAACGAATGCTCGCCGCCGAACGAAACAACTTCCTCGCCGCGGTCTGCGCGAGCGGAAAAACTTTCGGCCTCGCGCTCGTGGACCTCACCACCGGCGACTTCAAAACCACTCAGCTGGAGAGCGATAGCGCGCTGCTCACTGAGCTTGAACGGCTGCGGCCTGCGGAATTGATCTATCCCGGCGAGGCGCAATCCCTTCGCGCTCTGCTGCAACCGCTGCCGCTCATCGCCAACGGACACGACGATTGGGTGTTCGTACCCGAGACAGCCGTGTTCACGCTGCGCGATCACTTCAAGGTTGCCGCGCTCGATGGCTTCGGTCTGAAGGACCGCCCCGCCGCCATCGGCGCCGCCGGTGCCGCGCTGCATTATCTCGCTCAACATCTGCGCCGCGACGTGGCTCACCTCACGCGGCTGGCCACCTACGAACGCCGCGACTATCTCGTGCTCGATGGTACCACGTTGCGGAACCTCGAAATCCTCGAGCCGCGCCACCGCGATGCGCCCAAGAACACCTCGCTCTACGGCGCCCTCAACCGCACCGTCACGCCGATGGGCGCACGACGCCTGCGCGACTGGCTCACGCAACCGCTCTCCGCCGCGGAACCAATCCGCCGACGGCAGGATGCCGTACAGGCCTGGATTGAAAATGCTGTCACGCTCGAGCAGTTTCGCGCCCAGCTCTCCGAGGTGCGCGATCTCGAGCGCACGCTCAGCCGGCTCAGCGTCGGCTCCGGAAACGCGCGTGACCTGCTCGCGCTCCGCCTCGCGCTGGAGCAGATTCCGGCACTGCGCGAATCGATTATCGCAACCGTCCAAGCGCCTTCACGCAACAACGCCCAGGAATTGCCCGCGTTGCATGAGATAATCCATTCGGAACAGTCTTCCAGAAAACTTCTCGCTGAGCTGGCTACGCAACTCACCGAGTTGCCCGAACTCGCGGCGCTTATCGCGCGCGCCATCGTGGATGAACCACCGCTGGCGGTGAAGGAGGGCGGGCTAATCCGTGACGGCTTCGACGGCGCGCTGGACGAACTGCGTCAGGCCATGCGTGGCGGCAAAGATTGGATCGCCAAGTTGCAGCAGGACGAGATCGAGCGCACCGCCATCAGCTCGCTCAAGGTCCGGTTTAATTCCGTCTTCGGCTACTACATCGAGGTGACGAGGGCGAACCTCGACAAGGTACCCCCGCATTACATCCGCAAGCAGACCGTCGCCAACGGCGAGCGTTTCATCACGCCGGAGTTGAAGGAGATGGAGGGCAAGATCCTCGGTGCCGAGGAACGCAGCGTGAAGCTCGAGTACGAACTGTTTCTTCGCACGCGCGAGGCGGTACTCGCGCATTTACGCGATATCCAGCAAACGGCCGACGCGTTGGCGCAACTTGACGTGCTCGCGGCATTCGCTGAGACGGCGCGGCTCTACGATTGTTGCCGGCCGCACGTCGGCGCGGAGGGTGTGATCCAGATTCGCGATGGGCGACACCCCGTGCTCGATCAAGCGCTGATCGAAGAACGTTTCGTGCCGAACGACACGGAGCTGGACGCCGTCACGCAGCAAATCGCGCTCATCACCGGACCGAACATGGC
>CAMDJP010000056.1 GCA_945900775.1 Akkermansia muciniphila
GCTTCGCCTACCGTGGGGCCATGTTTAAACCGGCCGATCTTTTCGACCTGAGCCAGACGCGGCACGCGGCGCTCTTCGAGGGCTGCGAGTTCGCGTGGGACGCGCTCAAGCGGCTCAAGGAGTATCTCGAGAAATTTCCCAACCTCGGCCCGACAGGTTTCCGCAAGATTCTCTTCGCCGTGAATATGCTCGGCGCGCCGTTCCTGCACCCGATGGCTTCACGGCGGGCGCAGCGCGCGTGGATTGGTCCCAAGGTTCTCATCGGCGAGGGAACGGTCATCGAGGATGGCGTGATCATCAAGGGGCCCGCGATCATCGGGCGCGATTGCGAAATTCGCCACGGGGCTTACATCCGCGAGAACGTGATTATCGGCGACGGCTGTATGGTGGGCAACTCGTGCGAGGTGAAGCAGAGCGTGCTCTTCAACGACTGTCAGGTGCCGCACTTCAACTACGTGGGCGACTCCATCCTCGGCCACAAGGCGCACCTTGGCGCGGGCGTCGTCCTCTCGAACGTGAAGTCGCTCGCGGGCAACGTGACTGTCGAATCTCAAGGACACAAACTCGACACGGGCCTGCGGAAGTTCGGCGCGCTGCTTGGCGACCGCGCGGAGATCGGCTGCAATAGCGTGCTCAACCCCGGCTCTATCATCGGTCGCGACGCGATGATTTATCCGCTCACCAACTGGCGCGGCGTGCTGGCGGCAAACCAGATCGCGAAGAATCGCGGCGAGATCGAGGTTGTCCCGCGTCGCCCGGCGTGATTAGCGTCATCGAACACCAGCCCGTGGGGGGCGACGACACGTTACCCGCACAGGTGGAAGCGATTTTCTCGCCGAGCGGCTTGCTGTCGCGCGCGAAGAATTTCGAGTACCGCCCGCAGCAGCAGCAGATGGCGGTCGCGGTGGCGCGCGCGCTGGAATCCGGCGAGCATCTGCTCGCCGAGGCTGGCACAGGCGTGGGCAAGAGTCTGGCGTACCTGATTCCGTCCATTCTTTACGCGGTGGCGCACGGCAAGAAGGCGGTCGTCTCCACGCATACGATTAACCTGCAGGAGCAGCTCACGGAAAAAGATCTGCCGATGCTCACGGCGATTCTGCCGGTGAAGTTCCAGTTCACGATGTTGAAGGGTCGCCAGAATTATCTCTGCTCGCGCCGGCTTCAAAAAGCGATGCTATCAGCGGAGAGCCTCTTCACCTCGCCGGAACAAGCGGAGCTGAAGCGCGTAGCGGAGTGGGCGAAGACGACGGCGGACGGCAGCCTCTCGGACTTCGAGGTGGAGCCGGACCTGAAGGTGTGGGCGCAGGTCTGCTCCGAGCGCGGGCTCTGCTCGCCGAAACTCTGCGGGCACGCGTCGGAGTTTGGCCAACAGAACGGCATCTGCTTTTTCCAGCGCGCGCGCCAGCGCATCCTCGCCGCTGACGTGCTGGTGGTGAACCACTCGCTCTTCTTCACGCTGCTGCCGTCCGCGAGCGACGATGAAGAGGCGAGCGAGGGAATTCTTTTCAAGAATGACTTCGTCATCTTCGACGAGGCGCACACGGTTGAGCCAGTCGCTTCGCGGCACATCGGCGCAAGTGTTTCGAGCGGCCAACTGCGTTACGCGCTGCAGCGGCTCTGGAATCCGCGCACCGAGAAGGGGCTTCTCTCGATGCTACGCAAGGGCTCGGCGGTGACGCTCGTGGGCGATGTCCTCAGCGCGGGCGACGCGTTCTTCCGCACCGTCGAAGAGGCGTGCGAGGAGATTTCAAAACAAAGCACGAAGCCGGAGAACACTTCGACCCGCGCGTGGAGTGAGCTGCGCATTCGCAGGCCCGACCTCGTGCCGGACAACCTCACGCTGCCGATCCAGCGACTGCGCGAAGCGGTGAGCGAGCTCATCAAGATGTCCGAGGACAAGGACGCCGCGCAGGAGCTGATGGAATGCAACCGACGCCTCGCCGAGCTGCGCGAGGAACTGGCGCTCTTCCTCAGCCAGAGCGGCGAGGACTATGTGTACTGGGTCGAGCGTTCCGGCAAGGCGCAGCAGAATCTTACGCTGAACGCTGCGCCGGTGGACGTGGCCGATTACCTGCGCCGCCGGCTCTTCGGCAGCGCGACCACCGTGATCATGACCAGCGCGACGCTCGGTGTGAGCACGGGAAAAAGCGTCGCGGGCCCGAAGTTCGCGCCGCAAAATCCGCTCGCCTACTTCGCGCGGCGTGTCGGCGGCGAGCGCGCCACTCAGCTGCAAGCCGGCTCGCCGTTCGATTACGAGCGGCAGATGAAGCTCCACGTCGTAAGCAAGATGCCTGACCCGCGCGACGCCGGTTACCGCGACGCGCTGGTGCGCTGGATCGAGCATTTTGTCCGGCAGACGCACGGCAAGGCGTTTGTCCTATTCACCAGTCATCGGCTGATGCAGGAGGTGGCGCAGCGGATGGAGCCGTTTTTCGCCGAGCTCGAGCTCGAGTGTTTCGTGCAAGGCACGGGCATGCCGCGTGCGACGATGCTGGAAAAATTCAAGGACGACGAGGACTCGGTGCTCTTCGGCACGGATAGCTTTTGGCAGGGCGTGGATGTGCCGGGCGCGGCGCTCTCGAATGTAATCATCACGCGTCTGCCGTTCGCGGTACCGGACCATCCTTTGATTGAAGCGCGCGTGGAAGCAATCGAAGCGCGCGGCGGGAACTCGTTCAGCGAATTCTCGTTGCCGGAGGCGATTCTGAAGTTCCGCCAGGGCGTTGGCCGGCTCATCCGCACGACGACCGACAGCGGCATCGTGGTGTTGCTCGACAATCGCGTGCTCACGAAACGCTACGGGCAAGCCTTCCTCGATGCGCTGCCGAAGTGCCCGGTGGAGACGCACTGACCGGCGCGGTAAATAATTTCGCGGCTTCCAGCTTGCCGAGCTCTGCGGTGCGCTGGTAGCGTCGGCTCATGGCGGAAATCGTAAAGTTTGTTCATCACGGCGCCGAGCAGATCACCCCTAAAATCCTCAAAGGCATCGATAACAAGATGCCGATGCTCAAGCTGGAATTCACGCAGCTCAAGGCGGACAAGTTCCCGCATCTCATCGAGCAACTCGAGTTCCTCGCCGATATCGTCGAGGATTTCGCCGAAGGTGCGGACATCGATCTGCCCTACGTGGCTGTGGCCGAGGCGGCCTTCGTGCTCGCCTACGTGCACGGACACCAGCACCTCATTCCGAACCTCGACCATCACCAGGCCACGATGGATGAGTCGGCGCTCGTTCGCTGCGTGCTGATTGAGAACGAGAAGGCTTTCGCCGCCTACGCCAAGCGTCATCACCTGAGCTGGAAGTCCGTTACGGTCAACCCCTGATCGGTTCCGCGGCGGGGGCGGCTCGGTTTCCTTTTCGGTTTACAAATAGACGAGGCGGCGTAGTTTCGCATCCGTTCACGCGAATCTTTTTATGAAACAAATCTTCCTTCTCCTCAGCGCGCTAGTTGTCAGCAGCGCTTCACTCGCTGCAGAACTCAGGCTCGGCATCATCGGCCTCGACACCTCGCACGTCACCGCTTTCACGGAGATTCTCAACAACCCACAGGCCAAGGGCCACGTGCCCGGCGCGAAGGTCGTCGCCGCATTCAAGGGTGGCAGCTCGGACATCCCGTCGAGCGCCGACCGCGTCGAAGGCTTTACCAAGACGCTCACGGAGAAGTACGGCGTGAAGCTCTACGACTCCATCGAGGAGATGTGCAAACACGTGGACGCGGTGCTCCTCGAAAGCGTGGACGGCCGCCCACATCTCGCCCAGGCGCGCCCTGTCATCGCTGCGCGCAAGCCGCTCTTTATCGACAAGCCGATGGCCGGCTCGCTCGCCGGCGTGCTCGAAATCTTCCGGCTCGCGAAAGCTGCGAAGGTGCCGGTCTGGAGTGCCTCTTCGCTCCGCTACGGCAAAACCACGCAGGCCGTTCGCGCGGGCTCGCTCGGCAAGGTCACCCACTGCGAGACCGCCAGCCCGTGCAGCCTCGAGAAGACTCACCCCGACCTTTTCTGGTACGGCGTGCACGGCTGTGAATCGCTCTTCACGGTGATGGGCACCGGCTGCGAAAGTGTGAAGCGAGGCACCACGGCCGACGGCAAGATTGAGGTCACCGGCACCTGGAAGGGGGGGCGCACTGGTATTTTCCGCGAGGGCAAGGGCTACGTCGGCAAGGCCGTCGGCGAGAAAGGCGAGAGCCCCGTGGGTGCATACGATGGCTACGCGCCGCTCGTCGCCGAGTTCGTGAAGGCTTTTCAGACCGGCGTCGTGCCAGTCCCGCCCGAGGAGACGATCGAGCTCTTCGCCTTCATGGAAGCCGCGGACGAGAGCAAGCGCCAAGGCGGCAAGGAAGTGAAGATCGCCGACGTGCTGAAGAAGGCCGCGGGCGGGAAGTGATTCGTCGGGCGCGCTTCAGCGCCCGAGCTTCAGGAAATTCTGCAGGATCGTGCGGCCATGCTCGGTGAGGATGCTCTCAGGATGGAACTGCACGCCCCAGATCGGGTGCTGCTTGTGCCGCACACCCATGATTTCGCCCTCGTCGGTCTCGGCGGTAATCTCAAGGCAGGTTGGCAGGGTATCGCGCTTAACCACGAGCGAGTGGTAGCGCGTCGCGTTGAACGGATTCGGCATCCCTTCGAAAAGGTCGCGCCCGTCGTGTTTAATCGGCGAAACCTTGCCGTGCATCATCCGGTAATTCACCACCACCTCTGCGCCGAACGTGTGGCCGATGCACTGGTGCCCGAGGCAGACTCCCAAGAGTGGCAGCTTCGGTCCAAACTCTCGGATGATGTCGTTCGAGAGGCCTGCCTCGCGTGGTGAGCACGGTCCGGGCGAGATGAGGATGCGCTCGGCCTGCAGCGCGCGGATTTGCTCCGGCGTGATCTGGTCGTTGCGGTGCACCTGCAGGTCCACGCCCATCTCGCCCAAGTATTGGACGATGTTAAACGTGAACGAATCGTAATTGTCGATGACCAGCAGCATAGCGCGCGAAGGGAAGTTAGCTGGAGCCGACGCGACGCGAAACAGGAAAATCAGTCCGCGGACTTCGTTCGTCGGGCCTTCTGCGGTGGGCTTGCCTTGAACAGCTCCATCTGCGGCGGCGCGAAGAAGTCGTAGTTTTTCAAGATGCGCATCACCTGCAAGAGGTCGCTCTTCTGATAATTACGGTTCGTCTGGATATGCTCGATGAGGTCGCTGAGCATCGTGCCGAACGGAATCACCGCGTCGATGCCCTTGCCGCGGAGCAGATCGATGCTTGCCTGCCGCGATTCGGCGTCTTGCGGCAACGCGGGCACGACGAGAATTTTTGTGAACGGCCCCGTCGATCCGAAGAGCTTCGACGCTTGCTTAAATGCTGCTGGCTGCACGAAGCGGAAGATTTCCGGTGCGTGCGCGAGCACCGCCGGGCTGAAGGTCTCCGTATGCCAGCCCTTCACCACCACCAATGCGCGCGCCACGCCGGCGAGGTCGCCCGAGCGGAGCACGAACGGCATCGCTTCGCCTGGAGTTGCGCGTGGGTTGAGCACGAAGAAATCGACCTCGTCCTCCTCACGGCGAGCCGGCGCGATATACTTGCGCTGCTGCCGCACAAAGAAACCGTGCAGCTCGAAATACTCTCGGACAATGGTTTCGCTGACAGCGGACATGATGGATTAATCGGCCAATACCTGTGCAATCAAAGCTGGCGGCACTTTTTGACCCCAGACGACTTCACCAAGCTGCTTGGCGAGAACGAACGTGATTTCGCCGTCGCTCACTTTCTTGTCGAGCCGCATCGCGGCGAAGAGCTTTTTGCGCTGCGCTGGAGAGAGTTGGATTTGCGTTGGCAAACCAGCCTGCTTGAAGAGTTGAGCGATGCGCGCGGCATCTCGCTCCGGCAGGCCGAGAAGCGCCGCGGAAATCTTTGCTGCCGCCACTTGGCCGATGGAGATTGCTTCGCCGTGCAAATACTCGCCGTAGCCGGAGATCGCCTCGATGGCGTGGCCGATGGTATGGCCGAAGTTCAGGATAGCGCGCAGGCCGGTCTCCGTTTCGTCCTGACCGACGACGTTCGCCTTAATCTCGCACGAGCGCGCGACGGCGGTGGCGAGCGCTTTCGCATCGCGCGCGAGAAGCTTGGGTAGATGCTTTTCTAACCACGCGAACAGTCGTGCATCGTGGATGATGCCGTACTTGATTACCTCAGCGAGACCGGCGCGCAGCTCGCACACGGGCAGCGTGTGTAGCGTGTCGAGGTCACAGAGCACGAGCCGCGGCTGGTGAAAAGAGCCGACGAGATTTTTCCCTGAGCGCAGATTCACGCCGACCTTGCCACCGACCGAGCTGTCGACCTGCGAGAGGAGCGTGGTCGGCACCTGAACGAAGGCGACGCCGCGCAGATACGTGGCGGCGACAAAGCCCGCGAGATCGCCTACCACGCCGCCGCCGAGCGCGACGATGAACGACTTGCGCTCGAGCCGATGCGCGGCGAGTTGGTCGTAGCAAAATTGAACCGTCTTCAAGTTTTTCGCCGTCTCGCCCGCAGGAACAGTGATGAGGACTGGGTTGAAACCGGCGGCTTTCAGTGAGGCGAGCGCGGCCTTCGCATAGCGAGCGCCGACGTTGCGGTCGGTGATGATTGCGCAGTGCGCGCCGAGGCCGAGCTTCCTGCACTCCGCACCGAGACGGACTAGCAGGGCGCCGCCGATGAGGATGCGGTAGCTGCGTTTGCCGAGCTGGACTTGGACCGTGCGCACAGCGCGAGGATACGGTTTGGCCGCGGTGTGTAAAGCCCGCGCCGATGGCGAAAAGAAAACACCGCCGACCTTCACAGGCGGGCGGTGTCGGATAACTGGCAGTGGATTACTTCTTGTCGGCCTTCTTCTCCGTTTTGGATTTCTTGCCGCCCTTCTTGGTTTTTTTCTTCGCGCCCTTCTTACCTTTCTTGGACGTGGCCGAGGCGGTCGGCTTCTTGGAATTGGCGGCCTCGACAGTGGAGGGCAGCGCGACACTCAGGGTGAACGCGGCGAGTATGATGAGAAGTATAGTTTTCATGGAGTTTTGGTTTTAGGTCCGACTTGGTTGTACAGAACCGGTTTCATGGACGGCTGCTCGGGCGGCAAGGTTACACGGATTTTCAGCGATAATTCTTGGGCAGGCCGGCGTTTTCATCGCCGAATAATTCTCTGCGCAGCGAGGGTGTCCACGCGCGATTGTCCTGCGGCGGATTGAGCAGGAACCAGAGAAGGTCGCGGAAATCTTTGTCCGACATCTGCTCGAGACCCTCGGGCATGAGGCTTGATTGAAGCGTGCGGATTTTCGGTTTGCCGTCCTTCACCGCCACGTCGCTCTTGGCGATGGCGTGCTCGGTCGGACCGGCGGCAAGGAGCTTCAGGCGCGTCGGCGCATCTTCGACCACGCGGCCAGTTAGCACGGTGCCGTCCTTCAGCTCCACCTCCGTGGCTTCGTTGCCGTTGCCGATGACCTCGTTCGGATCAATGATGTTGTGCAACAGCGCGTCGAGCGTCGAGCGGCCCACGCCGGTGAGGTCGGGGCCGACGTCCGCGCCCTCGCTGTAGAGTTTGTGACAGACATAGCAGGCGCGCTTGGCGACTTCGTGACCGTTTTTTAAGTCGGGCGCGGCGGCGAACACCACCTTGCGCTTCTCGGCGATGAGCTTGAGCTTATCGTCGCCCGTGGCGCGGTAACGGCCGAGGAGTCGGTCGGCTTGGTCCACGACGGTGCTGTCCGAGCTCTTTGCCAGGGCGCGGCGCGCCGTGGCGGAAAAGTCGGCGGGGCTGACGACCTTGCGATCCGCACCGGCGAGAAGCGCACGCGCCCATTTCACACGGGTGACGAGAACCTCGGCGGCGACGCGGCGTGTGGCGGGGCTGAAGTTTTTCCACGCGTCCACGATTGGATAGGCAGCATCGTCGCCATACGCGCTCAATGCCCGGACGGTCTCGGCAAGGAGCGTCTGGTTCTTCTCGCTGCCGAGCAGCTTCACCAACTCGGCTCGCGCGGCGTCATCCTTCGTCTCTCTCGCGGACTGGATGCCCTTCAGGCGGTCTTCCACGCTGGCCTTCGCATCGTTAATTTTCGCGATGAGAGTGCGGGCGGCGCTGGTATCCCCGAGCAGCGCGGCGAGGCGACGGGCTCGGTCGGCGAGCGCGGGGTTGGCCATGAGTTGCTCGAGGATTGGCGCGAACGACGTGGTGGGCCGCGTGCCCTTGGCCTCCTGCGCCTTAATGAAGCCGTCGAGTGCGCCACCGGCGAGTTGCGTTTTGTCGGTGATGGTGCGGAGGAAGTTCATCGCGGCGTTCAGGTGCCGCTCGCGCGCAGCGGCGTCGGCGAGATCGCTCACGCGACGCATCGTGCGATAGAGACAATAGGCGCTGACGCTGGTGTCGGTCTCGGCGAAGAGTTTGAGGAACGGTTGCGGATCGGCGGCGACGCGCGGCTCCATCGCCATCCAGACGATGTGGGAATAGTAGGTGTCGCCGGCGACGCTGGGACGGGCGAGGAGTTCTTTGAAGTGCGGGAGTAAATCCGAGGTGGCCACATTCACCGAGGGCTTGGTGTTCACCGTGAGTGAGCCAGAGGTGAACTGGCGCACGGCGGCGGCGGCGGCACCGCGCACGAGAACGTCAGAGTCGCCAGCGAGTTTGGCCAGATGTGTGAGCCGGCTACCGTTGGCCACCTGCTGCTCGCCGATGAAGCGCGCAGCCCACATGCGAATCTCCGGCGTCGCGTCGCCCGCCGCGCCTAGAAGCACATCATCCGCGAGATAGCCGCTGGTCTCCAGTGTCCAGAACGCCGCGCGGCGGGTACTGGCGGCTGGGGCATTGGCGAATTGCTGCTGCAGCTTGCCCATCACGGTGTTGTCGCGGCGTTCGTTCAAGACCTGCTGTGCCATCCGACGCTGCCAACTGTTTTCACTCACGAGTCGCTCGACCAATCGGGCCGAAGTCAGGCGGTTCAATTCCATCTTCACCTCTGGCCGGCTTGCTACTTTCTTCCCCGGCTCATTCCCGACCCAGACCACGCGCCAGATGCGGCCCATCTCGCGGTCCACGCCGAGCGGGTCGGCCTGCGCGTTCTGGTAGCAGGGGTATTTATCACTCCAATCCATCACCCAGAGCGCGCCGTCGGGGCCGGTCTGTACGCTTACGGGGCGGAACCACGGGTCTTTGCTCACGAGGAAATTTCCCGCGCCGACCGCGCCGATGCCCTGGTCCGCGCCGAGGAGCTTCGACTCCTTCTCCGCGGTGTAGGTCGTGCCGACGGGCGTGAGTCGATTGCAGTTGATCGCGTTCTGGTGAATGTTACCGAGCATCACGAGGCCGCGCCACTCGGGCGGATATTGGTCGCCCTGATAAACGCAAATGCCGGCGTGCGCGGCGCGGTAGTGACGCCAATTCACGACGGCGGGCAGGCCCTTCGTGGGCAGGTCAGCGACGTAGCCATAAGGATTCGGCCATGTGCCGCCTTGGCGATTGTAGAGGCCGCCCGGCGCGAGGTGAAAGAGATGCTGGATGACGCACGCGCTCACCAAGGCGTCGCCACGCTCGTTCCAGTCCACGCCCCACGGATTACTCGTGCCGTCGGCGAAGACCTCGAACTTCTTCGTGCGCGGATGGAAGCGCGCGAGCGCGGCGTCCATTTGCACACCGAAGCCATCGGGATCGTGCCCGCTGCGGACCTTCGAGTGCGTGAAGACGCCGTGCGTCATGTAAAGCCAGCCGTCGGGCCCCCACGCGAAGCCATTGAGCAGCTCGTGGCGGTCTTCCATGCCGAAGCCGGTGAGGAGCTTCGTCGTCTTGTCGGCCTTGTCATCACCATCGGTGTCCTCGAGGAAGAGCAAGTCCGGTGCGACACCGAGATACGCGCCGCCATTGCCGAGCGCGAGGCCGGTGGCGAGATTGAATCCATCGGCGAACACCGTGACTTTGTCCGCCACGCCATCGGCGTCGGTATCCTCAAGAATCTTGATACGGTCGCGAGGCTTCTCGCCGCGCTTTGCACCCTTCGGATATTCGTAAAGCTCGACCACCCATAGCCGGCCGCGCTCGTCCCACGCCATCGCGACGGGGTTGACGACTTCCGGCTCGCTGGCGAAGAGGCGCACCTCGAAGCCGGGCGGAACTTGGATGAGCTTGCGCGTCTGCTCCGGCGGGAGCGCGGGCGTGTCGGCGGCCGCGTGCCCGCCCTTCATCTGGGGACCGGGCGGATTGTTGGTGTAGACGGGGAAACCGAGGTTCTTTTGCGGCGGCTTGTAGTCGGCGGCGAACGCGACGGAGGCGGAGAAGAGCAGGCCGAGCAGGTAGCGGGTGATGGTGCGGTGCATAGTTTGTGGCGAGAGATATTAATGAAACGTGACTATGCGGCAACCCTTCTTTCGGCCACCCCAGTCCTTACATCGACGGTAGTGGTGACGCCGGGCCGCGCCTACGAGCGGTTTCTCATTTGGTTCCATTGACGGACGCCACGAGTTTGGATGGCACGAGTTATGCTTAATTCCTCTGGGCACAATCCGATTAGCTGAAAATCATTCAAAATGAAGCCATTTAATCATAATTGCAAAAGTCCTATGCGTGAGGTTCACGCACTTTGGCGTGAGGTTCACGCACGCCGTCGTGGTTTCACGCTTATCGAGCTGTTGGTGGTCATCGCCATCATCGGTATTCTGGCCTCCCTGCTTCTGCCGGTACTCGCGAAAGGCAAGCTCAAGTCCACTGGCGTAAAGTGTATCAATAACCAGAAGCAGCTCATGCTAGGTTTCGCCCAGTATGCGACGGATGAAAATGATGCGCTCGTTCCCGGAGCGCAAGGTGGTGGCTATTGGATTCCAAAGGACCTCGCGGGAGTCGCCCTCACGGCCCCCTCCGCACTCGTGACTGCCGCTGGTGGTGATAAAGCGCTCGCGCGGCAGATGGTGGAGGCATCCTTAACAGCAAGCCCGCTTTTCAAATATGTGCCGACAACAGAGGCTTTCATATGCCCCGGTGATAAGCGTGACACAAGACCGCTCGGAGCAGGTTGGGGCATAGACAGTTATGCAAAAGCGGGTGGAATGGGCGGCGGGGGCTGGGGCGGGCAGACACCTTTTAAATTTTTTGCGGATGTCCAACTCCCAAGTGAAAGCATGGTCGTTGTCGAATCGGCCGACCCCCGTGGATTTAACTGGGGAACGTTTGTTATAAATACCACCCCCCCCGGCTGGGTGGATCCATTTGCGGCGTACCACGGTCAGGCGAGCACCGTTTCTTTTGCCGACGGCCATGTGGAAATGCACTCCTGGATTGATCCCGGGACCATTAAAGCCGCGCAGGATGCGGCCGGGGGTGGTAGTACCTTTTTTTGGTCCGGTGGCGGGCGGGGCAACCCAGATTTCGAATGGGTCTACGAACGGTACAAGTTTGTGGGCTGGACGCCCTTGCCGTAACACCGTAACGTCGGGGCGGCGTGCTTTTTCCACCGGGGGCAAAGCCTGAACGGGGTCGCAATATGCGGTTTGCAAATATGCGGTTTGCAAATATGCGGTTTGCAAATCAGACAGTTCAGGTAAATCGAGGGAGCGGTTTCTCATTTGGTTCCATTGACGGACGCCACGAGTTTGGATGGCACGAGTTATGCTTAATTCCTCTGGGCACAATCCGATTGGCTGAAAATCATTCAAAATGAAGCCATTTAATCATAATTGCAAAAGTCCTATGCGTGAGGTTCACGCACTTTGGCGTGAGGTTCACCCACGCCGTCGTGCTTTCACGCTTATCGAGCTGTTGGTGGTCATTGCCATCATCGG
>CAMDJP010000057.1 GCA_945900775.1 Akkermansia muciniphila
GGCCGCCGTGCCTTGAGCAAAGAATCCTGAACCACGCGCACGGCAAACCAAACGTAACGGCTGCGGGTCGCAGCGCGTCTGACCTCTCGTTGCCGCCAGATGCGGCTTGATGTTTGCCGTGCCGATTCATAATCTTGCCATCATGAACAACCTCACGCGCCGACGCTGGATTACTCTCGCCTTCGTCCTCATCTCTCCGCTCGCCGCGCACGCGGATGAGCTCGACTTCGGCACCGTCAAATCACTGGCCGACAAGGGCGACGCGAACGCTCAACTCATTCTCGGCAATATGCATCTCACCGGCCAAGGCACCGCGAAGAGCAGCACTGAGGCCGCTAAATGGTTCCGCAAAGCTGCCGATCAGAACAACGGCCGCGCTCAAACCGCCCTCGGCAAGCTCTACGCCAAGGGCGATGGCGTGGGCAAGGACGCCGGCGCGGCCATCAAGTGGCTCAGCGTCGCCTCCGAACAAGGCCGTCCCGACGCCATGGCTCAACTCGGGCTTGTCCTACGCGATAGCGACCAAGGCGGTAAGAACTGGGTCGATGCATATAAATGGCTCAATCTCGCTGCGGGTGCCGGCGACGACACCGCTGGACGCGCCCGCGACATTCTCGCCAATAGCATGAGCGCCGCACAGGTGGCCGAGGCTCAGCGCCTCTCCTCCGAGTTCGTTCCCGGTGCGAAGGCCGCAGTCAAAAAGGAAGAACCAAAGAAAGAGGCCCCGAAAACGCAGCCTCCAAATAAGACCACCAAAACAAAATCTCCCGCTCCGAAAACCGCTTCAACAAACGCGCCGGCCAAGACGCCCAATCCGAAGAAGTAATTCCTCGGCCTTGAAAAAGCTCTCCCCACTTCTCCACGTTCTCCTCCTCATTTTTCTCGTCGCCTGCGCGCCAAAAACCGAGCTGGAAAAGCTCGAACGACGCGCTAAGCAAGGCGACGCGCAGTCCCAATTCGATTTCGGGTTCGTCTACGCCAACATCGATCCCGTCGAGGCCTCGAAGTGGTTCGGCAAGGCCGCCGCGCAAGGCCACATGGAAGCGCAGTTCTACCTCGCCGCCGCGTTCGAGAAGGGGCTGGGCGTGAAGCAGGATTTTACCGAGGCCATCGCGTGGTACCAGAAGTCCGCCGAGCAGGGCTACGCCGACGCGCAGATCAACCTCGGCACGCTCCACCTCGACGGCCACGCCGCGAAACCGAATGCGAACGAGGCCGCACGCTGGTTCCGCCGTGCCGCCGCGCAGGGGCATGCCGTTGCTCAGTTCAATTCCGGCCTCGCCGCCGCCGAGGGTAAGGGCGTGAGACTCGACCTCGCCGAGGCCTACTTCTGGCTCACCCTCGCCATTCGACAGGGGCACGAGACCGCTAACCAGGCGCGCGAGCAGTTCTCGCAACGAATGTCGCCCGACCAGATTTTCGCGGCCGGCCAGCGTGCGCAACAGTTCGCGCCGGTGAGCGAAATCAAGACCAACGCCGTCGCAAAAAAACGGCCGTGACCTCCACCGACAGGTTCATTGACGCTCCCCGCGTTGGCCGATAACGTTTGTTGTATGGCTGAAACCATCGAGATTCCACTCGCCACGGGCGAACGCCTCCGCGTCCGCAAGCCGCTGCCTCCTGCGCAGGTCGACGCCCTCTCCCGCGATATTTTTGCGCTCAAGAAAAAGCTCAACGCCGTCATCCTCGCTCATAATTATCAGGTCGCCGAGATTCAGGACGTGGCCGATTACGTCGGCGATTCACTCGGTCTCGCTCAGCAAGCTGCCAAGACCAGTGCGGATGTCATCGTCTTCTGCGGCGTTCATTTCATGGCCGAGACGGCGAAGATTCTCAACCCCGGCAAGATTGTCGTGCTACCGGACAAGGACGCCGGCTGTTCGCTCGAAGAAAGTTGTCCCGCCGAGAAGCTCGCCGCGCTTCAAGCCACGAACCCGAACTTCTACACCGTCACTTACATCAACTGCTCGGCCGCCGTGAAGGCGCTTTCGGACGTCATCTGCACCAGCGGCAACGCCGTCAAAATCGTGAACGCCGTTCCGAAGGACAAAGACATTCTCTTCGTGCCCGACGAGAACCTCGGCTCCTGGGTGATGGAACAGACCGGCCGCCCGATGACGCTCTGGAAGGGCAACTGCTATGCCCACGTCGAGTTCCAAGAAGAGAACATCCTCCGCATCAAGCGCACCTATCCCGAAGCCAAGCTCATCGTCCACCCCGAGAGCCTCCGCGAGGTCCGCGCCCTCGCCGACGTCGTCTGCTCCACCGAGAAGATGATTACCTACTGCAAGGAAAGCCCCGCCCGACAATTCGTCATCGTCACCGAGGCCGGCATCATCCACCGGATGAAGAAGGAATGCCCGGACAAGGAGTTCCTCTGTGCTCCGCTCTACGATGTGAACCGGACGCCCAGCGACAGCTGCCGTTGCAACGAGTGCAAGTTCATGAAGATGAACACGCTCCAAAAGCTCCGCGACTGCATGGCGAACCTCGCGCCCCGCGTCGAGATGGACCGCACCACGCTCGACCGCGCCCGTCTCCCCATCGAGCGCATGCTCGAGATTTCCGCTCGGTGAACGGCTAGTGTTCGTCGCGGACTTTCCGTTCACACGACGCTTGCCGTCATCACCATCCGCGCCTAGTCTCGCCGCCTGTTTTTATGAGCAACTCCGTTTACAAAATCGCCGCGCTCGCCGGCGACGGCATCGGGTCCGAAGTGATGCGTGAAGCCATCAAAGTCCTCCGCGCCGTCGAGAAAAAGTTTCCTGTCCACTTCGAGATCACCGAAGCGCCCGTCGGTTGGGCGGGCATCGATGCCGCCGGCAAAGCGTTGCCCGATGCCACGCTCGCACTCTGCAAACAGAGCGATTGCATTTTGTTCGGCTCCGTCGGCTTGCCCGAACGCGATCCCACGATTCCGAAAGAGGAACGTCCCGAACGCGCCGCACTGTTGCGACTGCGCAAAGAGTTTGGACTCTTCGCCAATCTGCGCCCTGTGAAGTTGCCGAAAGAACTCGCTCACGCCTGCCCGCTCTCGAAAGAACGGCAGGGCGAGGGCATCGACATGCTCGTCGTGCGCGAACTGACCGGCGGCATGTATTTTGGTCAGCCGAAAAAGACTGAGGACATCGGCAACGGTCATCTGCGCGCGATTGACACGATGGTGTACACCACGCCGGAGATTGAACGAATCGCGCACGTCGCTTTCAAGGCCGCGCAATTGCGCCGCAAAAAAGTCTGCAGCATCGACAAAGCCAACGTGCTCGAGAACGGCGTGCTCTGGCGCGACGTGGTGACGAAGGTCGGCAAGCAGTACCCCGACGTGGCGCTCGAGCATATGTTCGTGGACAACGGCGCGATGCAGCTCGTGCTGCGCCCGACGCAGTTCGACGTGATGCTCTGCGAAAATATGTTCGGCGACATCCTCTCCGATGAAGCCGCCGCGCTCGCCGGTTCGCTCGGCATGTTGCCCAGCGCCAGCCTCGGTGCGACCAGCGATGGACAGACGTTTGGATTTTACGAGCCCGCCGGCGGCACTGCGCCAGACATCGCCGGCAAGAATTTCGCCAACCCCATCGCGCAGATACTCTCCACCGCGCTGATGCTCCGCTACAGCTTCAAACAGAACGCCGCTGCCGACGCCATCGACGCCGCCGTCAGCAAAGCCATCGCCAACGGCCTGCGTACCGGCGACATCTACTCCAACGCCGATTCCGCGGCGCGAAAAGTCGGCACACACGAGATGGGCACCGCCATCGCCGCGGCCATCTGATCCGCGCGCATCAAAGGGAGCGAAGGGTCCAGCACAAGCCGCTCCATGCGGCGAGAGCAGCAGGAACGTAAGGAGGGTGAGCTCGTGGGTCAATCATACCAGAGAGAGTTTCATCACTGCATTGGCCCACGCCGTTTACGGATGGGCGAGCAGCCAGTCGCGGAGCACTTCGACGGTGCCTTGCTCCCAGAGTGATTTGGCGGCGGCATCGTTGGGCTTGGCTCGTTCACGCACCATGCGGGCGAGGTTCGCATGTTGGACAGCTTCGCGAATCGCTTCCCACGCCGGCGTCGCAACGGGGCCGTGACGCGAGGGAAGCACAAAGACGGAGACGTCTTTGATGTGCTCGTAAGCCGTGTCCCACGGGTCGCGCCACGGATAGTACGGAGCGAAGAACGCAGTGCCTCGACAGTCGGCGGGTTGACGCAGGACCGATCGAATCTGGTCGTACATTTCGGCGGCGATGCCGGGGGTTTTGTCTTGGTAACAGGGCGTCGTGTACCAGATCCACGGCTTCTTCAAATAGTCGCGACCGCTCGGGCCGTAGGACAGATGCAGCTTGTACGGATTCCAGACATCTACCAGCGGTTGCAGGATTTGGAACGTCGCGGCGTTTGCGGCCTCGCCGGGGTTCATCGTAATCTTTAGCTGCGGATCAATCTGGCGAATCAACTTGCCGATCCCCAAGTAGTCGGCGAGTTCAGCGGGTGTCTTGCCGGTCGGTTCGTCATTCACCGACATCATCCAATCGTCGTGACTCAAGCCTTTCGCTTTCGCTTGCGCAATGATGTCTCGGATTTGCTTCGCGTCCCCGCTGCGCTGACACCAGATCTGTTGCTTGAGTCCGTACTTCGTCATGTCGGACTTCGAGAAGAACGGTCCCTGCCACACGTTGAAGCGTTTGAACCAGTCCACCAAATACTGCTCGCCCGGCGGCGGATTCACCCAGCCGTGCATGAGGATTGGTTGCTTCGGTTCGATGCGGAGATTGGCCACGTTGACGCTCGTCGCGATGGTACGAGTCGGGAAACTTGTCTTGCCCGCGAGGTCGGTGGCTTCGATGCGAATCGCGGCGGAATAGTCGCCGGGCGGTACGCCGGTCGAATCGAACGTCAACCACGCTTGAGCCGCACTGCGGGGCGGGATAATCAGAAAAGGACGATGCAGCAAAAAGAATGGCGTCCATTCTTCGCGGCCTTCGCCATACGGAGCGAAGCCGACCGCTCGCCACTGAATGCGATCGGCGAAGGTTTGTTTGCCCTTGGTCAATGAGCTGGGCGTGATGCGCAGGACGAGCGGTTCGTTGCGGACGTTGCGAAAGTAGAGGCTCGCGGAACGAGTCGTGTCGCGCACCATCGGCATGGCGAGCGTCGGTCGAGCGGGCTCGGGACCGGGCATCCACGTTTGGTTAATCGAGCCGATGCCGGGCGCGAGGTTCATCACATAGCCGGTTTCGTGCGTGCCGCCGGCGGCTCGCAGTTGTGATTCGTAACGAGCCAGACTCGGCTTCGGCGCCAGGCTGCCTTCCGGCTTATAGTCGGCATCGTCGGTGATGAAGAGCCGATAGACGCCGCGATAGGTGCGCGGGTTGATGTACTTGTTGATGAGAATCGCGATGTTGATTTCACGCTGCATCGTCAGTCCGTCGTCGAGCTTGCCGGTCGCCGAAAACGAATGGATGCGCAGCGTGTTTTTGCCCGTGCGAAAACCGAAGCGGCGATTCGGCTGATCGACCAACTTCGCGCTGCCAGCCTCTTTGCCATTGATGCGGATTGTCAGCGACGCTCCTTCGCGAGCGATCTCCAGATCGAACGGTTCGTTCGGGCGGATGTGCTCGTGCAGTTGCTGCTTCGCCCCCAGCGCGAATGACGGGCCAACGATTGTGCCGTCGAAGTCGATGAAGTTGTCTTGCAGCCCAAGGTGATTGCGGAAGAAGAAGCCGGAGCTGGGACCGGGTTTTTCGGTCAGCGTGATCCGTGCGCGGATGCGAAAATCCTCGCCGGATTTCAGTCCGCTCGATGCCCAGAGGAACGACGTCGGCGCGGCGTTGGTGAAGGTCTGCCCGTCCTGCTTCCAGTCGCCGACGCGACTCACAAACACGGGCTCGCCGTTGTCGATGAAAACGCCTTTCGCGGCCTTTGCCTGATGAGCAGCGACTTGCTCCGGAGTCATCTCGGGAATGTCGACCACTCCGACTTTGGACCACGCCGCGCGACCGCCGGGATAGAGCCGCTCGGTGCGTTCCCAGCTGGCTCGCTGCCCGGTCTCAGTACTCGCGTGAATCGAGTAGTACTCGAAGTAATTGATATTCTTGAACTGCACCCAGAGATGCCACTTGCCGGGCCGCGCGACCGTGTAACGCCCAATCGCCGCCGCGCTCGTCGCCCCGTGATCCGCCGAAAGCCCGCCTCCCTCGCGAATCCACTGGCCGGTCACGACCGGAAAATGACCGGGGTAGATATAATCAAAGACCGCGTCCTTCGCAGCTGGGTCGGTGTTGATGTCGCTCTGCAACACAACCGTCTGCTGCTGGATGCGAAACGGATTGCCGACCATGTTCCAGATCGGATCGAAGATCACCTGCCGGCGCGGGTCGCGATAATCAGCGATGCCGGTTCGCACCGAATCAAGCGGCGGGGCCTTGTAGTTCTGGCCAGCAATGGCCGCAATCTCTTCGCGCCAGAACGCGTAGCTGAGCCGAAAGAGCGGCTCGTTCTCCCGCGCATTCTCCCAGTGACTTGGCCGCACTTGCCACAACCGCCAAGCTTCGCGATCCGCCGCCGACAGCGCAGGGCGCGCATTGCATTGCAGGTCGGGCGACGACTCGCGCAGCGCGGTCAGCACCTCCTCCGCTGGAGCTGCTGCCGAAAGTTCATCCGTCAGATAGAGACAATCCACCTTGTGCTCCAGAAACGGCACGGCGGTCGGAGTGTGGTAGTACCGCACGACATGCCCGAGGGCGACCGTGTATTCCCCCGCCGCCAGCTCGGTCATCAAATCATGCCAGCGCGGTCCATCTTGCGCGACGAGCTGCGTGTTGAACTCTTCGTAGAGCAACGGTGCTGCCGCCTCTTCGCCCTTTCGATAGAGCGTCAAACTCGTGACCGCAGTGCCTGTGGCATATCCCTGGTGTCGAATCCACAACCGATACATCCCCGCACGATCGACCTTCAGCGGCAATCGCGCTTCGGGTCCGCGATGCCCCGGCCGACTGACAATCGCATCCTTCGTCGCCGTCCAGCCGCATTTGGGCGAGCGCTCCGGTTCGATCAAGACGCGCCGCGCATCAGCCGGTGTCTTCAGGCTCTGCGGCAAAAGGCCGAGCGGCTCAATCCTCTTTGCTTTCAACCACTGATGAAACGCCGCAATCCGAGTCGCACTGCGCCCCTGATGCCACATCGTCCGCCCGAGCGAATGAAATGCACTCTCCGGCTCATCGACTTCAGAGACCGATCCCCAACTCGCAATCGGCGGCAAGTCCGTCAACTCTGCGGCCCGCGCCAAGGGCGTCTGCGCCAAGGCAGTAGGAGCGGCGAAAAGGCAAGCGACGAGAATCGCCACCACGATTGCCAGGTTGTTCACGCGAAGAACTTCAAGGGGCTTCGATTGCCACGGACAACGGGTAGTCGGAACGGACAATTGTTGCATCAGTGGTTTTCTGTTTGGCATTGAAGCAGTGTTTTGACGGTTCTCATTGAGGGTGTTGGAACAAGTGACTTGGGAGCAAACCGAAAAAGATGAGAGGTGGCAAGTAGCGCGACACTCCGATGTCGAGAAGCGGTCGTGCTGCCGGTATTTCCGGACTCGACATGGGTTGGAATGTCGAGCCACCTTCGTCCTACTAGACTGATAACCCAGTTTCAATGCCATGAACTCTCCCTCCCTTCGGCCCACCCAGTCACGACGCGGCTGGCTCGCGCAAGCCGCCCTCGGCAGCGTGACCTATTCAGACTCCCGCGACGGATTCCGGATTTGCCTTGGCCGACCAGTGACCTTAAAATGATTGGCCGTCGCACCAACCTCCACGACTCGCAAACCCAATGAAACACATTCTACTCGCTGCCATTATCGCGCCGCTGGCATTCATTGCCCCACAACCGCTTTGCGCTCAAGGGACCAAGATCGATTATGAACGCGCCGGCGGCCTGAGGGCGCAAATCGAAGGAAAAGTATTTAAGGACCGAATCGAGGCTCACTGGCTCTCCGATGGTCAGCGGCTCTGGTATCGCAACAAGCTGGCAGACGGAGCGTCGCAATTTGTGTGGGTCGATGCCGGGAAAGGTCGGCGGCAGAACGCTTTTAACCACGAAAAGCTGGCCGCGGCGCTCTCGGAAAAACTAGGGCGCAAGATAGACCCCAAGAACCTCCCAATCGAAGCAATCGATGTCGCTGCCGACGGCAAGGTTCATCTCAACGTCGCCGACCGCGGGTTCATCTTCGACGAAGCGTCGGGAAAGTTGGCTGACCGTGGTGAAAAGCTTGCCAAGCCCGAAGCCAGCCGCAAGCCGAGTGGCGACGCCGTGCGGCACGAAAGCCGACAGGACAACGCCTCGCCCGATGGCGCCTGGCGAGTAAGCGCGGATGACGGCAACATCGTGGTCCGCGCCAAGGATAATCCGGCCCCGATTCAATTCACCAAGGGCGAGAAGCTTCAGCGGGTCCGCGTTTATTGGGCGCCCAACTCGAAGCATTTCGTCGTTCTTCACACCGAGCCGGAGCAGGAGCACAGGATTCACATCGTCGAGTCGTCGCCGCGCGATCAGGTGCAGCCCAATCTCAAATCACACCAGTATCTGAAGCCGGGCGACAAGATTGCCCTCACTCGGCCCCGCTTGTTCGACATCGCGAGTCAGCGCGAGGTTACGCTCGACCGCGTGCTGTTTGAAAATCCTTGGCAACTCGATCGGCTGCGTTGGGCGGCGGATTCATCGAGATTCACCTTTATCTACAATCAGCGCGGTCACCAAGTGTTGCGGATGGTGGCTGTCGATGCTCAGAAGGGCGCCGCCCATGCACTGATCGAAGAGACACCCGAAACCTTCGTCGATTATTCGAACAAGCAGTTCATTTACCCTCTCGATGACAAGGGCGAAATTCTCTGGATGTCCGAGCGCGATGGCTGGAATCATCTCTACCGCTTCGACGCCAACACTGGGAAGTTGAAAAATCAAATCACGTCGGGCAAGTGGGTTGTCCGCGGAGTGGATCGCGTGATGGTGGAGAAAGGGCAGATCTGGTTCCGCGCCTGTGGCGTCATCCCCGGCCAAGACCCTTATCACGTTCATCATTGCCGCGTGAATTTCGACGGCAGCGGTCTGGTCCGGCTCACTGCCGGCGATGGCACGCACGACTTGGACTACTCGCCCGACGCCCGCTACTACATCGACCGCTACTCGCGAGTCGATCTTCCGCCCGTCCACGAGCTGCGCCGCGCCGCGGACGGCGGCTTGGTCTGCGCCTTGGAGGAAGCCGACATCAGCCAACTCCAGAAGATTCCCGGCTGGCAGATGCCGGCGCGATTCGTCGCCAAGGGGCGCGACGGCCAGACCGATATCTGGGGCGTCATCCACTGGCCGACTCGCCTCGCCCGCGGGAAGAAGTATCCTGTCGTGGAGAAGATTTATGCCGGCCCGCACGGCCACCACGTGCCGAAAGATTTTCGCGCCTATTACACGGCGCAGCAGATTGCGGAGCTTGGCTTTGTCGTCGTGCAGATCGACGGCATGGGCACCAACTGGCGGTCGAAGAAATTCCACGACATGTGCTGGAAGAATCTCAAGGACGCCGGCTTCCCCGACCGTATCGCTTGGATTAAAGCGGCCGCCGCAAAATACTCATCCTTCGACACGGCCCGCGTGGGCATCTATGGCGGCTCGGCTGGAGGCCAGAACGCCATGGGCGCATTACTGTTTCACCCCGAGTTTTATCATGTCGCGGTCGCCGACTGCGGCTGCCACGACAATCGCATGGACAAGATCTGGTGGAACGAAGCTTGGATGGGGACAGTCGGCCCGCACTATGCCGACAGCTCCAACGTCACTCACGCCCACAAACTGCGAGGCAAACTGCTGCTGACAGTGGGCGAACTAGACACCAACGTCGATCCAGCCTCCACCATGCAGGTGGCCAACGCCCTCATCAAGGCCGACAAGGATTTTGACATGATCGTGGTTCCGGGTGCCGGGCACGGCGTGGGCGAGAGCCCCTACATGGCCCGCCGCCGGCAGGATTTTTTCGTCAGGCACCTATTGGGCGTTGAACCTCGCCGCGAGCCTTGAGGAAGCGCGAACCCGCACTTCCAAGAAAGAATAAATCATGAACACACGATATTGGTCCACGATGTTTGCGCTTCTCGCCTTGCTGTGCGCAGCCCCATTCCTCTGCAGCAACAGCCTCGCCGCCGAGGTCGCCGCGCCGTT
Source organism: Akkermansia muciniphila (assembly GCA_945900775.1). Classification (GTDB taxonomy): domain Bacteria; phylum Verrucomicrobiota; class Verrucomicrobiia; order Limisphaerales; family SIAT01; genus SIAT01. The sequence goes on from CAMDJP010000057.1 coordinate 10,192, forward strand.
CCCCGGCAAGAAGTCGGTGTGGAATGGCTATGACCGCTACGATTTCCCCGTGGACGGCAAGAACCTCCTCGTCGTCGTGCCTAAGCAGGCCGCGCCGGGCAAGCCGTGGGTCTGGCACGGCGAGTTCTTCGGCCACAAACCCGCACCAGACATCGCGCTGCTCGGTCGCGGCTTCCACATCGTTTACCTCAGCGTACCGAATCTGCTGGGCTGTCCCGACGCCGTCGCGCATTGGGATAAGGCCTACGCGGAATTGACCGCCAAACATGGCCTCGCGAAGAAGGCCGCGCTCGTCGGCCTCAGCCGCGGCGGGCTTTACTGCTACAACTGGGCGGCGGCGAACCCCGACAAGGTCGCCTGCCTCTATGGCGACGCGCCGGTGTGCGATTTCAAGAGCTGGCCCGGCGGCAAGGGCAAGGGCAAAGGAAGCAAAGGCGACTGGGCGCTCACGCTGAAGGTTTATAAATTCGCTGATGAGGCCGCCGCGCTCGCCTACAAAGGGAACCCGGTGGACGCCCTCGCGCCATTGGCGAATGCGAAGGTGCCATTGCTCCATGTCTTCGGCGACGCGGACGACGTGGTGCCGTGGGAGGAGAATACGGGGCTCATCGCGGACCGCTACAAGGCGCTCGGCGGCAGCATCACGCTCATCCGCAAGCCCGGCATCGGCCACCATCCGCACGGCCTCGCTGATTCAATGCCCATCGTGGAGTTCATCGCCCAGCACGCGGGGAAATAAGACCAGCGGCAGTCCGCCCCAGTTCCAGCCAGTTGTAAAACACCCTCGCCCGCTACAGGGAACCCAGCGGGGCTATGAAAACGACATCGGACAAGGTAAGCCTATGGCATTCGCTCTCAACCGGCGGCTGCGATGGATGGACACGGCGAATTCAGAATTTTTTCGAGCGGCACGGGAAAGACTGCTTGTCGTGCGGGAAACAGGGTGGTAGCCATTCAATCGTGTCGACCCATCGCGATTTTGTGCACCCCTTTCTTTTCCTCTCGCTGCTCATCGCAGCCTTCGCTGCTGCGCAAATTCCCGCGCCCATCGATGCGCCCAAGCCGCGCACGCCGGAGCAAAGCGCCGCCGCGTTCAAACTGCCCGCCGGTTTTCGGATGGAGATTGTCGCCAGCGAACCGCTCCTCGCGTCGCCCTCGGGCATTTGCTGGGACGAGCGCGGGCGGATGTTCGTGAGCGAACTGCACGGCTACAACCTCGCCGGCCAGCT
>CAMDJP010000058.1 GCA_945900775.1 Akkermansia muciniphila
CGCGGAATCTTGGTGACGACGTAATCAATGCTCGGCTCGAAGCTCGCGGGCGTTTCGCGCGTGATGTCGTTCTTGAGTTCGTCGAGCAGGTAGCCGACGGCGAGTTTGGCGGCGATCTTCGCGATGGGAAAGCCGGTGGCTTTGGACGCGAGGGCGGAGCTACGGCTGACGCGAGGGTTCATCTCGATGATGACCATGCGGCCAGTCACAGGATCGGCGCCGAACTGGATGTTGCTCCCGCCGGTCTCCACGCCCACGGCGCGAATCACGGCGAAGCTCTGGTCGCGCATGATCTGAAATTCCTTGTCGGTGAGCGTCTGGATGGGCGCGACGGTGATACTGTCGCCGGTGTGGACGCCCATTGGATCAAAATTCTCGATGGAGCAGATGATGACGCAGTTGTCGGCGCGGTCGCGCATCACTTCCATCTCGTATTCCTTCCAGCCGAGGAGGGATTCCTCGATGAGGACTTCGTTGACGGGCGATAATTCGATACCGCGCTTGGCAATCTCCTCAAATTCTTCGCGGTTGTAACCGATGCCGCCGCCGGTGCCACCGAGCGTGAACGCGGGCCGGATGATGAGCGGAAACTTGCCGATCTTGTCCGCCACGGCGCGGGCTTCGTCCATGTTGTGCGCGACGCCGGAGATGGGAACGTCGAGGCCAATTTGAAGCATGAGCTCCTTGAACGCGAGGCGGTCTTCGCCTTTGTGAATGGCGTCGGGCTTCGCGCCGATCATTTCCACGTCGTGTCGCTCTAGCGCGCCGTTCTTGTGCAGGGCCATCGAGGTGTTGAGCGCCGTCTGTCCGCCGAGCGTCGGGAGCAAAACGAGTTTTCCCTTCGCACCCATCCGCTTCATCTCCTCCTTCTCGCGAATGATGATTTTCTCGACGCACTCGGGCGTGATTGGCTCGATGTAAGTGCGGTCGGCGAACTCCGGATCGGTCATGATTGTCGCCGGATTGGAGTTAACCAACACGACGCGGTAACCCTCCTCGCGCAGCGCCTTGCAGGCCTGGGTGCCGGAGTAATCGAACTCGCACGCCTGCCCGATGATGATGGGGCCGGCGCCGATGATGAGGACAGAGTGTATGTCAGTGCGTTTAGGCATGCAAAACCGCGGAGACTTAACGGCATTTCGCCAGCCTTGTCATCGTCTTTTTGGAATTTGTGAATGATGCTCTGGAAAAAGCCATGTGCCCGACGCCACTATTCCTTGCTCTAGTAAGGCAATCTTGGGCCATTTCGATTCCCTTCAATAAACTCCCACCGCATACTTGCCTCATCCGGCGCCACGCCGCATACTCGCCGCGCCTTTTTTGGAAAAACAACCGCCGCAACCTATGACCAAAGCCCCCATCCGTATCGCAATCACCGGCGCCGCCGGCCAGATTGGCTACAGCCTCCTCTTCCGCATCGCCTCCGGTGCGATGTTTGGCCAAGGCCAACCGGTTATTCTCCACCTCATCGAGATTGAGCCGGCTCTCAAGGCGCTCAACGGCGTGGTAATGGAGTTGGAGGATTGCGCCTTCCCGCTGCTCAAAGGCATCGTGCCCACTGCCAACCTCGACGAGGGCTTCCGCGGTGTGAACTGGGCGCTGCTCGTTGGCTCCGTCCCGCGCAAGGCTGGCATGGAGCGCAAAGACCTCCTCGGCATCAACGGCAAGATTTTCACCGGTCAGGGCCAGTCCATCGCCCGGAACGCCGCCAGTGACATCCGCACGCTTGTCGTCGGCAACCCGTGTAACACGAACTGCCTCATCGCCATGAACAGCGCGCCGGGGGTGCCGCGCGACCGCTGGTTCGCCATGACGATGCTCGACCAGAATCGCGCCAAGGCCCAGCTCGCCAAAAAGGCCGGCGTGGGAGTCGACGCCGTCAGTAATATCGCGATCTGGGGCAACCACTCCTCCACGATGTACCCGGACTTTCCCAACGCCCGCATCGGCAACCGACCGGCGCAGACCGTCATCAACGACGATGCTTGGTTTAAGGACACCTTCATTCCCACCGTACAGAAACGCGGCGCATCCATCATCGAGGCCCGCGGCCTCTCCAGCGCCGCCAGCGCCGCCAACGCCGTGGTGGACAGCGTCCACGCCATTACCACGCCGACGCACCCGGACGACTGCTTCAGCGTCGCCGTCTGCGCCGACGGTAGCTACGGCATCGAGAAGGGGCTCATCTATTCCTTCCCCATCCGCAGCAACGGCGCGAAGTGGGAAATCATCCAAGGCGTGCCGGTGAACGATTTCAGCCGCTCGAAGATCACCGCCACCGAGAACGAACTAAAGGAGGAGAAGGCGCTCGTGGCTGACCTTCTGCCGAAGTGATGAGTGCCCCAGCCCCCATCGAACTGGCGCGTTACATCGACCACACGCTCCTCAAGCCCGACGCTACCGCGAAGGACCTCCAGCGACTCTGCGCCGAGGCCCGTGCGCACCACTTCCACAGCGTCTGCGTGAACGGCTCGCGCGTGGAACTGGCTGCCTCGCTGCTCGAAGGAAGCGACGTGAAGGTCTGCACCGTCGTCGGCTTTCCGCTCGGCGCGATGGACTCCGACGCCAAACGCTACGAAACCGAGGTCGCCGCGGACGCAGGTGCCGCGGAAATCGACATGGTGCTGAATATAGGCCGGCTCAAAGACGCCGACCACCGCTACTGCATCCGCGAAATCCGCGACATCGTCGAGGCAGCCGAGGGCCGACTCGTCAAGGTCATCCTCGAGACCTGCCTGCTCACCTGCGATGAAATCGTCACCGCCTGCAAACTCGTCATCGAGGCGCAGGCTCACTTCGTGAAGACCTCCACCGGCTTCTCCACCGCGGGCGCAACTATCGAACATGTGAAGCTGATGCGCGAAACCGTCGGCCAGTCCGCCGGCGTGAAGGCCTCGGGCGGCATCCGCGATACCGCGGGGGCACTCGCGATGATCGAGGTCGGCGCCACGCGCCTCGGCACCTCGGCTAGCATCGCCATCGTCACCGGCGCGGCGGGCTCCTCAGGTAAGTACTGACTCAACGCCTTTCGTTGTAGGCAACCAGCGAATACTTCGTCCGCGCCAACTCCCCTGCCCGTTCGGCCAATTCGCCATCCGGCGTGAATTGTTCCCACTTCACGCCCCAGTCAAACGCGGCCACGTCACACATCGCGTGCTGCCAGTCGGCCTTTGCGAGTTTAATCGGCGGCGGTTGTACTGATCCTTGGATGAGCAAGCCGCACCGATTCCGCCGCTGAGCTGCGCCGGCAATCTTTCGTCCGTTCCAGAGCAAATCGAACTTCTCGTGGCCGACGAAGCATTGGCCCGGCAATTCCTTCCGGCAACAAAGCGCGAGTTCCGTCTCCACGTTCATTCGCCCGAAGGCCGAGCCAATCCATTCGTGCGCGCGACGATAACTTCCGCTGGCCGGAAGATCGGCCCACGAATGCGCTGGCGGGAAAAAAAGGCTGTAGGTCCAGTCCGAATCGTGCGGCACGAGTCCGCCGCCGGTCGGTCGACGCACGAGTGGGCGGAGACCCGTGGCCGCGGTGAGTTCACAGAAGCGCTGCGAGTAACCGAATGTCGCAGCCCGCTCGTTCCACGCGTAGAAACGGAGCAGCGGCCGGTTCAAGCGCGCGATAGTTTCCAGCAACGCCTCGTCCAGCCCCATGTTAAAGGCGGCGGAATTATCGCCGGATTGCAGAAGCAGCCACGTGTCAGCCATCGCGGTAATCATCGGTAAATCGGCGAGAAACGGAAGTTCGGAAAGCAGCGGCTCACCTCTCGACACCAACGCGCGGGCAGAGCGAGTGTATCTCGCAGTGGGCGCAGTCAGGCTTACGCGCGGCGCAGCGACGGCGGCCGTGCCAGATGAGCCAGTGACTGAAATCCGCCCAACGCTCACGCGGCACCAACTTCATGAGCGCGAGCTCAACTTTTTCAGGCTGCGTTTCGCAGGTGAGCCTGAGGCGCACGGACAAGCGACCGACGTGCGTGTCCACCACGACACCGACGTTGATGCCGAACGCATTTCCAAGGACGACATTGGCGGTTTTGCGCCCGACGCCGGGTAGAGCGACTAGCGCTTCCATCGTACGCGGTACTTGGCCGCTGTGCTGATCGATCAAGATGCGGCAGGTGGCTTGGATGTTTTTGGCTTTGTTGCGATAGAGGCCGATGCGCCGGATGGCGTTAGCAAATTCCTCTGCGGGCGCGTCGGCAAAGTCTGCGGCAGTCTTGTATTTTTGGAATAGATCAGCGGTGACGATGTTCACCTGCTTATCAGTGCACTGCGCGGAAAGGATGGTGGCGATGAGCAACTCCAGCGAGTTGGCGTGATCCAACTCGCAGCGCACGTCGGGATAGGCGCGGTGCAGTCCGGCGATAATCTGGTGCAGTCGCGTGGTCTTGGCGACGTGAGTTTCGCGAGGCATGTGCGGCGAAGGAGGCGCGACGCGCTCAACGTTTGGCAGGCGGCGGGCCAAACTGCGCTTCGGCTGCCTGCCGGAAAACGCCCTGCGCCTTGCCGCCATCTCCCACAAACCCGGCATGTTGGACGAGCCAGATGGTGATGAGCCCGCGCTGTGTGTCGATGGACATGTTGGTGGCCAACGCCCCGCCGTGCCCGAAGGACGCGCCGCTGGTGGACCAGCCGATGCCGTAACTTTCCTTCAACGCCGCAGGTGTTTGGCGGCTGGTCATCTGCTTCACCGCAGCGACGGAGAGATAGCGTTTGCCCTTCAGTTCACCGCCGTTGAGCACCATCTGGCAGAGCTTGGCGACATCGGCGGCGGTAGAGAACAGGCCGCCCGCAGGCATCGGATAACGCTTCTTGCGATCGTCGAGCGGATAGATGAGCTGGCTGATGATGGTCGTCTCCAACGCAGTCTTGGCGGTGTTGGGTTTGTGCGGTGTGGCCAGCCGCGCGATCTGTTCTTTGCTCAACCAAAACGTGGTGTCTTTCATGCCCAGCGGTTGGAAGAGACGTTGGTCCATGAAAGATTCGTAGCTTTGCCCGGTGATGACTTCGATGAGGCGCGCGCCGGTGTTGATGCCCGCATTGGAGTAAACGTACTTGGAGCCGGGCTCGTGCGTCAGCGGCGTCTTAGCGTAGCTGAGCACTGCATCGCGCAGCGTGAGGCCGTCAAGCGTGGGCGACTCCGCAGCGGACTTGAACGGCATGCCGCTGGTGTGGTTCATCACTTCGCGCACAGTGATGGGATGTGCCGGCTTGCGCGGCGCCTCGTTCGGGACGGCCATCATCTGGTTTTTGAACTCAGGCAGATATTTTTCCACTGGCTCGTCGAGGCTGAGCTTGCCTTCGTCCACCAACATCATCACGGCGACGCCGGTAATGGGCTTGGTTTGCGAGGCAATCCAGAAAAGCGCATCCGCTTTCATCGCCCGCTTTGCGGTGGCATCGGCAAAGCCGACCGACTCGACGGCGAGCACTTTATCCTTAGATGCCACCAGCGCGACTGCGCCAGCCAACTCACCTTTGTCCACGAACGGCTGCAACTGTGCGGCGATGGATTTGGCGGGCGCAGCGGCGACGGCGCTGGAAACACACACCGCTGCGATACAAGCGGCGAGAGTGAAGTGGTGAATTAGTTTCATGAGAGGAATCACATCCGGCGCACGCGCGCAGGCTCGAGCACTTTGGGCGCCTCGAAAGATTCGCTGGGTTTGTAGCCGACAGGCTGACTCGCACCTTCGATGTATTCGAAGACCTTGCCTTCAAAGTTGCGAATGACCACGCGGTCGGCGTTGCGGCTGAGCACGTACTCTGGATTCACCGGCACTTTGCCGCCGCCACCGGGCGCATCAATCACGTACTGCGGCACGGCGTAGCCGGTGGTGTGACCGCGCAGACTTTCCATAATCTCTAATCCGCGCCGGACGCTCGCCCGTAGATGCGCGGAGCCTGCGATGGGATCGCACTGATAGATGTAGTACGGGCGAACGCGGCACAGGAGGAGTTTCTGCACCAGCGCCTTCATCACGACGGGATCGTCGTTGACGTGGCGGAGCAGCACCGATTGGTTGCCCAGCGGGATGCCCGCATCGGCCAAGCGCGCCAGCGCCTCGCGCACTTCCGTGGTCAGTTCGCGTGGATGATTGGTGTGCACGCTGATAAAGAGCGGATGGAATTGCTTCAACATCGCGCAGAGCGCAGGGGTGATGCGTTGCGGCAGAAAGATGGGAATACGCGTCCCGATGCGCAGGAATTCGACATGCGGGATGGCGCGCAGCCGCGTGAGCAGCCCGCCGAGTTTTTCGTCGCTGAGCAACAGCGGATCACCGCCGGAGAGCAGCACGTCGCGGATTTCCGGATGTTGCGCAATGTATTGAATCTGCTGGTCGAAGTCCGGTTGGAAATCATAGCCGCTGGCGTTGCTGACCAGCCGCGAGCGCGTGCAATAACGGCAATAGGCCGCGCAACGGTCGGTAACGAGGAAGAGCACGCGGTCGGGATAACGATGCACAAGGCCGGGCACCGGCGAGTGGGCGTCCTCGCCGCACGGATCGCTCAGCTCCCACGATTTGGTCAGCGTCTCCTCCTCGCGCGGGATGACTTGCCGGCGGATGGGGCAATTCACGTCGGCGGTGTCGATGAGGTTGAAGAAATGCGGCGTGATGGCCATCGCCAACTTCGTGTCGGCCAAATGCACGCCTGCGCGTTCTTCGGGCGAAAGTGCGGGCATCACTTTCTCCAACTGCGCGAGCGACGTGATGCGATTCTTGAGCTGCCAGCGCCAGTCGTTCCAATCGGCATCGGACACGCTGGTCCACGGACCCCGGCCAGCGGAACGAAACTGCTTCAGAGTTTCGGGGCCGGGAGAGTGCGGCGAACAACGACTACCATCTGATGGTTGCGACATCTGGTCGGACTATAAGTCACAACGAAAGGGTGTCAAGGGACCGGGGCAGCCCCATTGACCGTCCTAGGGGCAACGGTCTTCGCTGCAGCAGGGGCGTACTTGCGGAAATCGCCGAGGATCACATCGAGCACATCCAACTGCTCTCGCGCCTCTTTCAGCACAGCAACGGACGAAGGCGCGGGCTGACCACGCGGCCCCTCGGCACCAGCAGAATCCCGCTGCCTCAGATAGCCGAGAATAGTCACGCGATAATCATTCATCAGCCGAACGAGGTCGGGCGGCGCGTTGAGCTGGAGCAACTGAATCTGGCTGACAGCCCGCTGGAGCAGCGCCTTCTGCGCCGGGTACTCGGCCTTCTCCATCACCTCCTGCAGCCGCAGGCGGCCCAGTTGTGCCGGGGCCGTCGCGGCCGGTTGCACCTCCATCGGAAGCTGCAGAATCTCGTCGAGCCGCGCGAGGCTGGCGTCGTGCGACCATTTCGCGAAGCGGTCGCGATTGCCGAAGTTCAACGACGCGAGACTCCACCATTTCTCGACATCGAGCATCGTTCCGAACTGCGCGCGATGCGACTCGATGAAGGCGAGTTGGCTGTTCCAGTAGCGCGGCAGACGTGCGATGAACTCGCGCAACTGCGAACGTCCTTCCGGAAGCGAGAGCAACTGCGCGACGAATACCTGTGCGCTAGCTTGATAGACGGCCCAACCCTCGCCGGACACCTGCTGCGTAGAAGGAAGGCTTAGATCGGAGAACGAATACGGCATTTGCTTCATCAACACTGCGCGCGCGGCTTGGAAAGTATCCGGTGCAATGGATTCGTAGGTTTGGCGAGTCCGCGGCTGTGGCACAAGCGTCGGTCCACCTCCCATCAGCACTTGCGCGGTCAACCCTTCCACGAGCCACACGGGCAACTCCGCCGCACGCGAACCAGCTTTGCGGTTCGCCATCTCCTGCAACAACACTTGCACCACGGTGCGCGCCATCTGTGTGGGGTCCAGGCGGTCGTGCAAATCCACCTGATACTGCCACGCGTCGGTGAACCGGATGTTCTGCACGAAGACCGGCGTGGTACCCGGCGTGGTGGGATGGAGGATGAAAAAAATCTTGCCGCGCCACTCGTCCGCCGCGCCCAACTCACGCAGAAGCGATTCCTTGATGCGCTCGGCGAGAATCGCAAACGAACCCGGGTCCAACGCAACCAGATTGGTCCCAGACGGAACCGGCGCCGCCGCGCGCGGTGTACTCTCTGAAGTAGTGCTTACAAAGAACTGTCGCGTGACACTCTGCACGAGACGCGAGGCAGCGGAGGCCGATTCTGAGATCGACCCCATGACCAACACCAGCACTAACCGCCAACCAACGCACCAGCCGAAAACAACGCGCGTCAGATTTGGGCGAAGACTGTTCATCACATCAACTGGCTGCAGGTTTGGACGGGGAAGACGCTGGTTTACTCTCAGACTTACCGCCAGAGGAGGCAGCACTTGGAGTGGTCGAGGAGCTTCCGGAGGAATCCTTCTTCGCCGACGATTTGTAATTCGAGCTGCGATAATCGGTGATGTAGAAGCCGCTACCCTTAAAAAGCAGGCCCGCGCCGCCGCCGATGGCTCGTTGCACCTTTCCCTTGCCCCACTTCTTCTTCGCGCAGAGCTCCTTCGGACAGGTCTTCAATGGCTCGGCGCTCATGGATTGAACCAGCTCGAACCGTTCCCCACACTTCGTGCAAGCGTATTCGTAAGTCGGCATACTTCACCCCCATTGAAAACAAACTGTCGCGCCACGTCAAGGCATCGGCCTTCTTTTGGCAAACGTGTTGTCATCTGCGTCGGCAGGGCGTAAGCTATGCCTCCACGTTATGACACGTCAGCAAGTGCTCGAATTGTATTTCATGGAGGCCCGTTTCAAGCTCGTCGAGGTCGCCGCGTTCCTTGACCGCGTGGACCGCGCGAAAGGCCCGCCCGACTTCCGCCTCGCCGCCTTTCGCAAAGCCATGAAAGAACTGAGTGGCAAGAAGCCAGGCCGTGCGAAAAAGGTGCTGCTCGCCTTCAGCGACCCCACGACCAAGCCCATCGCCAAGGCGCCGGGCAAGGGCGCATGCGGCGCGTGGCCGGCCGGTAAATAGTTTTCTCAAATTCCCATGCGCTACATCGAACCGCACGGTCACATGGTCAGCCGCACGACGGATGACTATCAGGACATGGTCACCGCTGGTTGCGCCGCCGTCTGCGAGCCTGCCTTTTGGGCGGGGTACGACCGCAAGGGCGTGCAAGGCTTCCACGACTACTTTTGCCAGCTAACCGATTATGAGCCCAAGCGCGCCGCGAAGTTCGGCCTGCCGCACTACGCGTGGCTTTGCATCAACCCAAAGGAATCGGAGGATGTGAAGCTCGCCGAGGAAGTCATCGGCATCATCCCGCAGTTCATCGACAAGCCGAGCGTGCTGGGCATCGGCGAGATTGGCTTGAACAAAAATTCGCGTAACGAAATGAAGGTGCTCGAGATGCACGTGGACCTCGCCGCGCGCACGAACTCGCTCATCCTCGTCCACACGCCGCATTTGGAAGACAAGCTCAAGGGCACACGGCTCATCCTCGACGTGCTGAAATCGGACAAACGCATCAAGCCCGAGCGCTGCATCATTGATCACGTGGAGGAGCACACCGTGCAGCGCGTGCTCGATGCTGGTTTCTGGGCGGGCATGACCTTGTATCCAGAGAGCAAGTGCAGCCCCGCGCGTGCCATCGACATTATCGAGACTTACGGCGCCGAACGGCTGTGGATGAACAGTGCGTGCGATTGGGGCGTGAGCGTGCCATTGGCCGTGCCGCGCACCGCGCTCGAAATGCGCCGACGCGGCCACAGCGCAAAATTCATTGACCAGATGATTTTCCAAAACCCCGCGCGGTTCATGGGCCAGTGCCCGAAATTCAAGCTGCCAGCCTGATTTTTCTCTCCGCGCCGTTGTGCTTTTGCGTTTAAGTTGCTGCTGGTATGAAACTGAACCACGGCCTGCATCTCGCCTACTGCACGAACATCCACCGTGGTGAGTCGTGGGCGCAGACGTTTGATGCGCTGCAGAAATACACGCTCGCCGTGCGCGATCGCGTCAGCCTCGGAAAGCCCTACGCCATCGGCCTGCGCCTCGGCGCCGATGCGGCGCGCGAGTTGAGCAACCGCCCCACATTGTTGGCTTTCCAAAAATGGTTGGAGAAAGAGCGCTGCTACGTTTTCACCATCAACGGATTTCCCTACGGCAAGTTCCACGGCACGCGCGTGAAAGAACAGGTGTACGCGCCGGACTGGACCACGCGTGAACGACTCGACTACACAAATCTTCTCTTTGACCTGCTGGCCGAGATAGTGCCCGCTGGCGTGGAAGGCAGCGTCAGCACTGTGCCGGTTTCCTTCAAGGAGTTCATCAAGGACGAACGGCAAGTTGCCGCGGCCCGAGCGAACCTCTGGCGCTGCGTCGAACATATCGAGCGCGCTAGCCGCGCCTCGGGCAAAAAACTCCACCTCGGTCTCGAGCCCGAGCCGCTCTGTTATCTCGAGACCACGCCGGAGACAGTGAAATTTTTCGAGCAGATGCGCCGCGACCGCCCCAATGACCTGCGTCTCGACGAGCATCTGGGGGTGAACTATGACTGCTGCCATCTCGCTGTCGAATTCGAGAACGCCGCCGAGGCCCTCGGGCGGCTCATCCAGCACCGAATCAAGATCAGCAAAATTCACCTCAGCTCTGCCCTCAAGCTCTGGCCCACGCCTGTTGCCCGCGCCGCGCTGAAGTCCTTCGCCGACGACATCTACTTCCATCAGGTTATTACCCGGACGAACAGCGGCCCGCTTACTCGGCACAAGGATCTCGACGTGGCCCTCACCCTCGCCAATGCACGCGCGCCCGAAGCGGGCGAGGAATGGCGCATCCATTTTCACGTCCCGCTCCACCAGCGTCCGGCAGAGCATTTTGACACTACGGCTGATCATCTTCAGGGCGTGCTCGACCTCCTCCGCCAGCAACCACGCCTCTGCTCTCATTTCGAGATGGAGACCTACACATGGGAAGTAATGCCGACCACCATGAAAAACCGTAACGTGGTGGACCAACTCGTG
>CAMDJP010000059.1 GCA_945900775.1 Akkermansia muciniphila
GCATGGGCGGCATGGGTGGTTACGGCGGTCAGATGGGTGGCGGCATGGGCGGCATGGGTGGTTACGGCGGTCAGATGGGTGGCGGCATGGGCGGCATGGGTGGTTACGGCGGTCAGATGGGTGGCGGCGGCTTTCCCGGCGGCCCTCAGATGATGTTCAAATACGAACGAGCCACATCGCGTGTCTCGGGTAGCGGCTCCATTGAATCTGAAGTAACTCGCAAACGTAATCTTTTGGCAGCCGCTCAGGCTGCACAAGCGGCCGCGACCAGCGCGATTGCATCGACAGTTGTCACGCCGCCGGTCTCTACAACTGCATCTTCACCAGCAGCCTCTGCTCAGTCCTCTCAGCGTATCGCGCTCCGCGTCGGCGGCCCTCCGATCGCCGCGTCCGATACGAAGTAACTTCCGATTCGCTCACGTGAGCGGTTGCTTGGAGCTTCTTCTCCGGCTTAGTGCTTTCGCAGCACGAGCCTGTGTTCCATCCGGCGCTTCTGGTTATACTCGAGTGGCGGCAATTCTGTATCCGTGGGCGATTCCGTCTCTCGCAAAATCTGCCTCGCGAGCGTTTGCAACGCTGCCCAACGAGCCCAATCGAGGACTGGTGCGTGACTGATTTGCCGCAATAGGCTGCGCCACTCGATGATGGCGCGGTCAATATCGCCCGCACCGAGAATCTCCGTGACCCACGCGTGCTTGGCGCTGGGGTTTTTGTGAACGGCCGCGACCACCGCCTCGGCGCCGCTGCCATACTGTGGTGGAACCCCGTTGTCGAGGTAGCCGGGAAAATTCTGAGAGCCGAAGTGCTGTTGACTGGCCCGCGCGAGCCGGCCGCTCCATCGGTCTTCGGATCCACAGAAACGGAACCCAGCATCGAGATTCGCGAGGTCGTAGATCAGTTCGTCGAGAGGATAACGCGGATCCTCCAGCGCCGCGGCGATGGCGAGTCCATCTCCACCGTGGAAGAAACTCATGATGCGCCCACGTTGCGTCGGCACACCCGCGGCATCCACCAACCCGAGCCGCCGCCAGAGCAGAGCCACGCCCGCGCCGGTGGGCAACTTCTGACAGACGGGCACAAGTTCGCAGCGAGCGCAGTCGAGCGGCATCACCTCGCGTGCGGGGGAGTTCCAAAGCGCGACACCATGTGCGTCGACCGGCACGCGGAGCGTCTGCTCGGCAAGGCTAATCAGGGCGGTGATTTTCCCCGGATGACTAACGAAGCGTTGCACCGGCAGGCGTTGCGAGGCCATTTTTTGCTCGAGGGCCGGCGCAATCTTTTCCTCCCATACCGCGAGCGGCGCGCTCCGCCCGTTCCAGTTCGTGAGTCGGCGGACCCATTTGGCCAGCACCACGCTGCCATCGGATAACTTCTCGGCGACACTAGCGCAGCGGCCGTAAATCTTTCCCGTATCATCCTCGTGCAGCACGGTGAGGCCGCCCGTGCCGATTTTCTCCAGCGCGGCCGGTTCGGACAAAACCGGAACGAGTGAGAAAGAGGCTGTCCTGTCGGTCGGCGGAGACGTGCCGTCTTCGACCGTTTTTGACTTCGTGATTTTCCAGATTTCGCGAAGCGGCTTCTCGACCGAGGCGGGAAATGACTGCCATTCGCCACGGCTGTTGAGCATCTCGCGCACCTGCTGGCGGACGTGCCGCGCTCGCTCGGCGTCCGTCTTCAGGCCGCACGGCGCATGGGGATTCTTGATCGCCTCCTCGACGCCCAGCGGAATCGGCCGAGTGGTGAAGAGCCGTTGCTGCACACGAGCGGCCTCGGCGAACGGCTCGCGACCAGCTTGCGCCGCAGCCGACATGATGCCGAGCAGCGCGCCCCAATCCACCATCCCGCTGCGGCTCAACTGGCACGGAAAACCGTCGCGCAGGCGCAACTCATTGGCGGTGATGAGCGCGTAACCGGTCTCGTCCAACCCGCGTCGGCCGGCGCGACCGAACATCTGCAAGATTTCGTCGGCGCGAATCGGATGTTCCTGTCCATCACGCCGGTAGGAATCTCCGGCAAGCGCCACGCTGCGGAGGGAGAAATTGATGCCCGCGGCCAGGCCCATGGTGGCGACGACGGCGCGGAGTTGACCAGCCTTAGCGAGTGGCTCGATCACGCCCGCGCGCGCGGCGTAGCTGAGCCCGCTGTGGTGGTAGGTCACGCGGTTGCGTAGCATCCGCGCAAGGTGTTCGCCGACGATCTGCTTCTGCTCGGGCGAAAGGTTGAGGGGAGTCGGCGCCGGCAATTGTCGCGACAACTCCGCGGCGAGCGCTTCGGTGTTCGCGCGGCGCGGGGCGAAGAGGAGCACGGGGCCGAGGTCTTCCGCGAGCGCCTTGGCGACAAGGCGGGGCCAGTAGCCGCGGATTTCGTTTGGCAAATGGAAGTTCAGGTTGTTCGCCCAGACCTCTTCGAGCGGCACGGGTCGTTCCTCGTGCCGAACGAGCGTAACGCGGCGGCCGAGGCGCTGCAGCCATTTCACCACATCGTGAGGATTGCCCACGCTGCCGCTGAGCAGGAGCAGTTGCGTCTGAGGTGGGGCGAGCGCCAGGGCCAGTTCGTAGTTCAGGCCGCGGTCGAGGTCGCCGAGCATTTGATACTCATCCACAACGAGCAGTGCGGGGCCGTCGCCGTGGATGAGGCGATTCTTCTGCGTCTCCAACGTGGCGACAAGCACGGGCGCGTGAAGGTTCTCGGCGAGGTCGCCCGTGGCGATGCCGACATTCCAACCGCGTGCACGCCATTCGGAGAGCTTGTCATTGGCCAACGCGCGCGTGGGTACAGTGTAGATGCCTTGGCCACGCGGCTTGCCCTGATTGGACCAGAGCTCGAATACGAGAGTCTTGCCTGCACCGGTTGGGGCATGGACGACCACGTCGCGTCCTTCACGCAGCGCGGTCACAGCCTCCTGCTGAAAGAGGTCAGGCATGACGACACTCTGAAGCGAGCCGAGTTCTTCGTGCGGAGATGATTCGGAGTTGTGCGACTTCGCGGTCACCGTCCCAAGATACGGGGAACCCGCGCCACTCACAAAAGGTTTTGCGCAGAGTTACAGCCTCCAGTAGTTTCCACAAGCTGCTTGATCTTCAAGCTGCGCCGGCGTGGCGGAATTGGCAGACGCGCTAGACTCAAAATCTTGTACTCGTAAGAGTGTGTGGGTTCGACCCCCTCCGCCGGCACCAAATTTTATTGAGGAATTTCAATTCCGCTTGATTTCCATGTTCGCCGACTGTCACCTTTTTGCCACTCGAAGCATCTACGCCCTCGCCATGCGTCATTTGCTCTCGATCACCTTAGTCCTCCTTGCAGTCGTCACTTCGGGTGCCGCACAGCCAAGACCCAACGTCCTCTTCATCGCTGTCGATGACCTGCGGCCTGAGCTGGGCTGTTATGGGAACAAGGTCGTGAAGTCGCCGAACATCGACCGTCTCGCCGTGCGCGGGACGGTGTTCAACCGCGCCTACGTGCAGCAGGCCGTGTGCAGTCCATCGCGCACGGCGATGATGACGGGCCTTCGCCCGGACACGACGCGCGTGTGGGATTTGAGGACGCATTTCCGTGTCGCGCAGCCGGATTGCATCACGTTGCCGCAGCACTTCAAGGCGAATGGTTATCACACAGCCGCGTTGAGCAAGATTTACCACGGGGGCTTTGAAGACGGTCGCTCTTGGAATGAGCCGCACTGGTATCCAAAGGGCCGCGCCGTGGACACGGATCAAGTCGACTGGACGAAGCAGATTGTCACGCGGCACAATGTGAACGCAGAGGAATTCAGTGCGCCTTTGGAGGCAGGCCTCGACCGGAAGAATGGCAAGAGCGCAAAGAAAGGCCCGTCGTTTGAGGTCAGCCCGAAGCAAGACGATGAACTCCCCGATGGAGCGACTGCGGCCGAAGCGGTGAGGCGACTCCACGATTTGAAGTCGAAAGGTAAACCGTTCTTTCTTGCCGTGGGTTTCCTGAAGCCGCATCTGCCGTTCGTCGCGCCGAAGAAATACTGGGACCTCTACGATCCGAAGACGATTCCGCTGCCGACGATTAATCATCTACCCAAGGGCGCGCCCGCATTTGCCGGCCACAACAATAGCGAGTTGCACAACTATCCCGGCGTGCCCGCGGGCGAGCCGATCCCCGCTGACTTCGCCCGGCAACTCCGCCACGGCTACTACGCGTGCATCAGCTACATCGACGCGCAGATCGGCCGCTTACTCGACGCGCTGGAAAAGGAAGGCCTAGCCGATAACACGATCATTGTGCTCTGGGGTGATCACGGCTGGCAGCTCGGCGATCACGGCCTCTGGCACAAGCACACGAACTTCGAGCTGGCCACGCGCGCGCCATTGCTCATCAGCGTGCCGAAGCAAAAGACTGCCGGGCAAAAGTGCGAAGCACCCGTGGAGTTCGTGGACGTGTATCCGACGCTCGCCGATTTGTGCGGCCTTCCGAAACCTATCGGCCTCCCGGGCAGCAGCTTGAAGCCCTTCATCGAGAATCCCACCGCGCCGAAAATCAAAGTTGCCATCAGCCAGTATCCACGGAGCACGCCGGAGGGCGAGGTGATGGGCTACAGCATCCGCGACGAACGGTGGCGCGCGACCTTCTGGCGCGAACGCAACGGCGCCAAAATCATCGCCACCGAACTCTACGACCACCAGAACGACCCTGCCGAAACCGTGAGTCTACACGACAATCCTGAGCACAAGGCGGTCATCAATGCGCTCGCGAAATATCTCCCGCCGGTTCTCACGGAACCAGCGCCTGCGAAAGCTGGCTCAAAGAAAAAGGGCAAAGCTGCTCCAGCGAAATCAGCTCCGGCTCCGGCCAAGACCGCTGATGCCAGCGCCATCGAGGGGCGCGGTCCGAAGTTCGACAAGCTGGACGCCGGGAAAGCCGACAAGCTGACGCGCGCCTATTACACCAGCCACCAATCCGATGCGAAAGCCGCTGGCGAGCGTTTCGATAAGTGGGACGCTAACCGAGACGGTTTTCTGAGCCGCGACGAGTTCGTCACTGAGGGCGGCAAGCATCCGAATGCAAAGTAGCGACATCTTACGGAGCCTGATGAAAACCACCCTTCTACTGCTCACCGCCCTGCTGCTCGCGCCGCTGGCTGCGCTGCACGCCGCCGCTGCGTTGCCGACATCTAAGCCGAACATCATCTTCATCCTCGCCGATGACCTCGGCATCGGAAACATCGGCTGCTACGGCTCGGATAACTACAAATCGCCGAACATCGACAAGCTCGCGGCCACCGGCACGCGTTTCACGCAGTCTTTCACCGGAGCGCTGTGCGGGCCGTCGCGCGCACTCATCATGACAGGCCGTTATGCTTTCCGTAACGGCTCCTCCAATCAGGACGCGTGCATGGTCATGCCCAACTCGGAACTTCAGTTGGGGCGCGTGTTAAAGTCCGCCGGCTACGCCACCTCCTTCATCGGCAAGTGGGGTCAGCTCCCCGGCGACCCTGACGCCGCTGGTTTCGATGACTACCTGCGCTTTAAAGGTAGCGGCGTTTACTGGAACAAGAAGGCCGGCAAGGCCGAGGCCTATCACGTGAATGGCAAGGAGCTGAAACTCGGCGACAAGGAATACATGCCCGACCTGATGCACGAGCGGGTCGCGACTTTCCTCCGCGCGAACCAGACCAAGCCGTTCTTCCTCTACTACTCGATGGTCCACGTCCACGGCGAGATCCAGCCCACGCCCGACAGCGCGCCCGACAGCAAGGATCTCTTCGGCGACAACATCCGCTACATGGACAAGCTCGTCGGGAAACTGGTCGCCGAACTCGAGGCCCTGAAGCTCCGCGACAACACGCTCATCATCTTCATGGGCGATAACGGCACCGGCAAAGGCCAGAGCCTGCTGTCGACGATTGCCAGTCGCAACCTTTCCGGCATGAAAGGATCGATGCTCGAATGCGGCGGCCTGGTGCCAACCATCGCCAACTGGCCTGGCAAAGTTCCGGCGGGAAAGGTTTCCACTGACCTGATTGATTCTACCGATTGGCTCTCCACCTTCGCCGAACTCAGTGGCGGCAAGCTGCCCGAGAAGACCATCTTCGACGGCCGCAGTTTCGCGCCGCAATTGCGCGGTGAACCCGGCACCAAGCGTGAGTGGATTTACAATCAACTCGCCGCCATGTGGTATGTGCGCGAAGCCGGTTGGAAGCTGAACGAGAAGGGCGAACTCTATGACATGAGCGACGCGCCGTTCACCGAGAAGCTCGTCGCGGCCTCCGCCGACACTGCGGCCAGCAAAGCCGCCCGCACCCGCCTGACCGTCGCGCTCGCCAAGCTCAATCCCGCTGGCGGCATCCCCGACAAGGGCGACGGCACAGGTCGCCACGCGAACAAGGACAAGAAGAAGAAAAGTGGCGGCCCGCCGAAGCCCTCCACCCCACCGTCGACAAACTCGGGCGCGGCCGTTAACCCTTCTGCTACCGCGCTCCATGCTGCCGATAGCGAGGAGCTGTTTGTTCGTCGTATCGTGCCGCTTCTCCATGAGAAGTGTCTCGCGTGCCATGGCCAAGACGCGGCGAAAATCAAAGGCGGGCTCGACATGCGCACGCGCGCTTCCACGCTGAAAGGCGGCGACAGCAAGAAACCGGGATTCATCGGGGGCAAGCCGAAGGAGAGTCCGCTGTATCTCGCAGTGACACGCACGCATGACGACTGGGAGGCGATGCCGCCGAAGGAAGCCGACAAACTTTCTCCCGAGCAGATTGGTTGGATCAAAGACTGGATCGCGGGCGGTGCGCCGTGGCCCGACGTCGCGCGCGTGAAGGAACTCACCAAAGCGAACGAGGCGAAGTGGTCAGCGGAAGACGGCATCGTGGTGAAGACGAGCGGCGGCCTCGATGCAGAGTGGACAAACCGTAAATACAAACCCGAGGGCTTGTGGGCGTATCAGTCGGTGAAGAAGCCGATGCCGCCCGCACGAAATGGTAATCCCATCGATGCTTTCATCGCGTCGAAGTTGCCCACTGGACTTGCGCCAGCAGCTGCAGCGGATCGCGTGACGCTGATTCGACGCGCGACCTTTGACCTGATTGGTCTGCCACCGAAGCCGGAGGACGTGGAGGCTTTCGTGAAGGATGCCCGGACTGTTGATCAGGCATTCGCCGCTGTCGTCGAGCGTCTGCTCGGATCATCGCACTACGGCGAGCGCATGGCTCAGCATTGGCAGGATGTGACGCGCTATGCGGACAGCAGCGGTTTTGCGAACGATTACGAGCGCGGCAACGCTTGGCGCTATCGCGATTACGTGGTGCGGGCGTTCAATAGCGACAAGCCGTATGACCAATTCATCAAGGAACAAATCGCGGGTGACGAGATTGACCCGAGCGATCCCGAAAAAATTATCGCCACCGGCTTCCTGCGGATGGGCCCCTGGGAACTGACTGGCATGGAGGTCGAGAAGATTGCACGGCAGCGCTTCCTCGATGACGTGGTGAACAGCGCCGGCGAGACCTTCCTCGCGCACTCGCTGCAATGCGCGCGCTGTCACGATCACAAGTTCGATCCCGTGCCGACGCGCGACTACTATTCGATACAAGCCGTGTTTGCGACGACCCAGCTCTCCGAACGGGCCGCGCCCTTCCTGCCGGTAGAAAACACAAAGGGCTTCGAGGAGCGCGCCTATCTCGAAAAGCAACTGGTCGAACATGAAACCGCGCTCTCGAAACTGGATGCCGTGCTGCTGGAGAACGCCGCGCGTTGGTTTAAAACCAACGGCAAAAATTCTGCTCAGTGGAATGCCGCGGTCGAGGCTGCACGCAACTTTTCTGCGCCGAAGCGAGCGCCCGCAAGAAAGTTCGGCCAGTATTCGGACCTCTTTACCACCGCGCGCAATGCCCTCACGAATGCTCGCGTGCCGGAAGCAGATTTCCCACCCAAGCTCGTCGGCTTCACGCCGGAACAATTCGGACTGGAACGAGTCGCCCGCAAAGGACTCGAACGTCTTCGGTGGGAGCTTGACCGCTACGAACCCTACGCACTCGCGGTGTATGGCGGTCGCACACGGGAATATAAAACCGTCTTTGCGCCGCTGCGTATGCCGGCGGATCGCATGACTACAGGCGAACTGGAAGAGACCACCGTGCTCACTGGTGGCGATCCGTTTGGCGCTGGCGAAAAGGTGAAGCCCGGCGTTCTCAGCGTGATCGGTTCCGCGCAAAAGACGCCCATACCCGACACCATCGAAGGTCGCCGCAAAGCCTTCGCCGAGTGGGTGGCCAGTGCGGAGAACCCGCTCACCACCCGCGCCATCGTGAACCGCATCTGGCTCTGGCATTTTGACCATCCCCTTGCCGGTAATCCGAACAACTTCGGCAGCACCGGCAAGAAGCCCACGCATCCGGAACTGCTCGACTGGCTCGCCGCGACCTTTGTGGAGAAAGGCTGGAGCTTCAAATCCATGCACCGGCTCATCATGAACTCCGAGGCGTATCGTCGCAGCGCCACGCATCTTGATTTGAAAACGCTCGCGGAGAAGGACCCGACCGGCGCGAGCTACGCGGTTTTTAAACCGCGCCGCCTCACCGCCGAGGAGTTGCGCGATGCCATGCTCACCGCGACGGGCGAACTCAATCCCACGCTCGGCGGCATCCCGAACCGGCCGGAAATCAATCTCGAAGCCGCACTCCAGCCGCGCCAGGTCATGGGCACTTTCGCCTCCGCCTGGACGCCCAATCCGAAGCCAGAGCAGCGCCATCGCCGCTCGCTTTACGCGCTCAAGATTCGCGGTCTGCCCGACCCCTCGCAGGAAGTCTTTAACGCGCCCACGCCGGATTTCTCCTGCGAACGCCGCGAGGCCAGCACCGTCACGCCGCAGGTCTTCAGCTTGTTCAATGGCCAGAGCACGCATTCGCGAGCGCTCGCGTTAGCGAATCGTGCGGTGAAGGAAACGAAGAGTGACGAGGCAGCGATCACGCGCTGTTTCCAGCTCGCCTTCTCTCGCGCTCCCCGCGCCGGGGAATTACAGGCCTGCCTCGCTCATTGGCGCGAGATCGAAGCCCTGCTCGGCGAAGCAAAACCGTCTGCTCGGAAGCCGCCGCTCGAAGTCCGCCGCGATGCCGTTGAGGAGAACACCGGCGAGAAGTTTTCCTTCAACGAGAAGCTGCACGCTTACGCCGACTTTGTGGCTGACCTTCAGACTGCCGATGTCCCCGCGCACACCCGCGCTCTCGCCGATGTCTGCCTCGTGCTGCTCAATTCAAACGAGTTTGCTTATGTCTATTAAGCCCTTCTTTCCCTGCGTCGGATCCCGCGCTTTGCACGCGCCAACGCGACGCGATTTCATCTACAGCTTGGGCGCCAGCCTCGGCAGCGTCGCCTTCACCTCATTGCTTGCCGAGGAGGCGAAAAAGAATCCGCTCGCACCGAAGCAAGGTCATCTGCCCGCCAAGGCGAAGAACGTCATCTTTCTCATGATGGAAGGCGGCCCATCGCACATCGACACCTTCGACCCCAAGCCCATGCTGGCGAAGATGCACCTCAAAGAATTCGTGCGTGAGGGCAAACAGAAGTCCGCGATGGAGAGCGGCAAGCGTTACTACGTGCAAAGCCCCTTCAAGTTCGCCAAGCACGGCCGGAGCGGTGCGGACATCGCAGAAAACTGGTCGCACCTTGCCAAGGTCGCCGACGACCTTTGCTTCTTCCGCGGCTGCACCGTGGACAGCGTGAACCACCCGACTGCGATGTATCAAATGAACTGCGGCAACCGCTTCGGCGGCGATCCCGGTATCGGCTCTTGGGTGAACTACGGACTCGGCACTCTGAACCAAGACCTGCCCGGCTTCATTGTGCTGCCCGAGGTGAGCTACCCGCAAGGCGGCGCGGCGAACTGGAGCAACGGCTATCTGCCCGCCAGCTTCCAAGGCACGCCGCTGCGCGCGAAAGGCTCGCCCATTCTCGACCTCACACCACCGCCCGGCGTCAGCGAAGTCCGCCAGCGCAAGAACCTCGACCTCATCGCCAAGCTCAACACCGCGCACGCCGCGCAGCATCCCGGCCACGACGAACTCGCCGCGCGCATGGACAACTACGAGCTCGCCTTCCGCATGCAGATCCAAGTGCCCGAGACGCTCGACCTCTCCAAGGAAGACGCGAAGACCAAGGAACTCTACGGCATCGGCAACGACGCCACTGATTCCTTTGGCCGCAAATGCCTGCTCGCCCGCAAGCTCGTGGAAAAAGGAGTGCGCTTTGTGCAGCTCTACAACGGCTCCTGGGACAGCCACGACTACATCGAGCGCGCCCACGGTAATCTCGTCCGCGGCGTGGACCAGCCCATCGCCGCGCTCATTAGCGATTTGAAACAGCGTGGTCTTCTGGAGAGCACACTCATCGTCTGGTGCGGCGAGTTTGGTCGCACGCCCGACAACGGCGTGCGCGGCGGCACCGCCTACGGCCGCGATCACAATCCGAACGCGATGACCCTCTGGCTCGCCGGCGGCGGCTGCAACGCTGGCCACACCATCGGCGCCACTGACGAACTCGGTATGACCGCCGTCGAAGGCAAAGCCCACGTCCGCGATTTTCACGTCACCCTCCTGCGCCTCCTCGGCCTCGATGACAACAAACTCACCTTCTACCACGCCGGCCGCTTCAAGCAGCTCAGCCAGTTCGGCGGCACCGTCATCAGGCAACTGATTGCGTGAAGCCCTACAAGCTGAAATCCATCTGGCCAGAAAATGTGGATACCCTGACTTACTCGAACAAGAAATAGACTGAGGCGCCCCCGCTGACGGCATCCCCGACAAGGGCGACGGCACGGGTCACCACGCGAACAAGGAGAAGAAAAAGAAGACGCCCGCCCTCGAGCCCAACTCCCCCGCCACCAAACCCGGTGCAGGTGCGCCTCTTCCACGTTGATGCATTTCCCGGGCTTCCCTCGCAGGCCGGTTCTCGACTA
>CAMDJP010000060.1 GCA_945900775.1 Akkermansia muciniphila
GCGTTCGCGGCGAGAATCGGTCCATTCCCATCTGCGGTCGGGCTACGCCCTCCCTGCGCCGGGAATGGACAAACAGAGCAGAACCAGACAACCTCAACCAAGTCTCCGGACTAACACACCAAGTGGCTCAGAAAAGTGGACCCGGTCACTAGGGAATGAGGGAGCGCTAGAGGGGTAATCAGGAGAGAGCGGGACGGTTCCCGTCTGGCTGCGCCCTTTTGGCCTGCGTTACGCACTGTTTTGAATTTGTAGCCCGCTCTCATCTGAGTTTAGATTCTGAGCGTGCCATCGAAACACAAAGAAGCTCACGCTTTTCTCTGGCAAACTCACTTGCTGAGAGTGAAGCCCCCCCCGAATACAGTCTGCCTTGAAATGGAGGGCTGCTTGAAACGCGGCAAGACTCCATTCGCGCCTACGTTTTCGTTTCTTTTCCGAGCATTTGTGGATATCTTGGTTTCGCTTTCTAGACGAGAACGCGAAAGCAAGCTTTGGCACTTAGCCGTCACTCGCTAGAGAAAGGGTTCGATGAAAAACCAAAGAAAACCCCTGATTTTAAAGTGGAGCCAATGGTCGGGATTGAACCGACGACCTACGGTTTACGAAACCGTTGCTCTACCACTGAGCTACATTGGCCTTGAAGACCTTTCTCCTTATCTGCCCTCGCCTTTTTCGAGGCAAGGAATTTCTCCGGGACGGACATGTCGAATGCTAGGATAATGCCTCTTGAACTATGGATACTTGTGCGACTCCCCGTAACCTTCCGCCGCTCGCTGGCCTATGCTCCTTCGCCGAAGCCTCGCGCTCCGGCCTCGCGGTCGAGGAGTGCGTCCGCCGACTCAAGCGCCATCATTACGCCTTCAAGCGGCTGCACCAGATCTTCACTTCCCGTCTCACCGCTGAGCCTCTGTACGAGTTGAAGATGGCCTTCAGTCTCCACGCACATCTCTGTGCTGAGCACGCCACCGCCCTGCGCGCCCGTATCGGCGAGATGCGCGAACCGCCGCTCGGCCTCGACACTGTGCCGGACACCGCGCTCGAAATTCTCTTCGACGAAATCATCGCCTCGACAACGACGGATGAACTCCTGCTCAGCCTGTACGAAATCGCCGTTCCAGCGCTCGAGGCTTCGCTCGAGAAACATCTCGCGGAAACCAACCCTCTCGCCGATCAACCGAGCGTGCGCCTCTGCAAGTTCGCCCTGCTGGAGCTCGACGAGATGTGCACGTACGGCGCGCGGGCTATCGCGGCCATCGTCACGCCAGAGAGACGCGAGCGCTCCGCCTCGTGGCTCTCGCTCCTCGAGGATTGTCTCGCCGCCGCCGGTGGGCTGGACGGCACCGAGACGTCGAGCGGCAAGGCCGCTGCACGCCAGTATTCTACCAAACCTTACAAGTACGACGGTGTGCCGCGGCGTGACGCCCGCTTTCCGGATCCGTACAACATGGGCGTCAACGCCGAGGCCTTCCTCTACGACGAGACAATGCCGGCCCGTGCCAAAACACTCATGATGTTCTACAAGCGTCTGCGAGAGATCGACGTTCCTGAAATGATGGCGAGCATCATCGCCGAGACTCCCGGCAAGCCGTGGGGTTACTACCGCGACATGACGCGACAACTCTGGGACGAGGCGCGACACGCCATGATGGGCGAGGTTGGCTTCGCCGCCGCGGGCGTGGACTGGCCACGCGAGGTGATGGTGAACTTCACTTGGAGCCTCGCGCTGAACACCCAACTCACACCGATTGAGCGCCACGCCGTCCTCTACTTCATCGAGCAGGGGCTCATGCCGAAGACCGGCAAGCGCCACGAATGGGAGGTCGGCCAAGCGTCCGGCAATCCGCTCTCCGCGCTCTTTCAGGACTACGACTGGGCTGATGAGGTGCTCCACGCCCGCGTCGGCCGCGACTGGTACGTGAAGGCAATCGGCGATCCGAAGAAGGCGGCAGACTACGGCGACGAGTGCTGGAGCCGCGTCCTGATGGACTGGAATAAGCACCTCGAGGAAGGGCTCACGAAGCACCGTAACTGGTGGCCCGACTGCTACCGGAGCGCCTGCCGCCACTGGGGAATCGAGCCCGACCCGAAGGTGCTCGCGTACGCGACGAC
The DNA here is from genome assembly GCA_945900775.1 of Akkermansia muciniphila. Taxonomy (GTDB): domain Bacteria; phylum Verrucomicrobiota; class Verrucomicrobiia; order Limisphaerales; family SIAT01; genus SIAT01. The sequence goes on from CAMDJP010000060.1 coordinate 2,107, forward strand.
CTACCAGAACGTACGCGCCGATCTGAAGAACGTCAGCGCCTCAGCGTGAACCGCCTCAAACTCCGCGCGCTTTGTTGAGTGCCAGCGCGAGCGTGTGACCCAGCCAGACCGCGAACAGGCATACCGTGACCGACCCCAGCACGTTCACGCCCGCACGCGCCCACTCGCCTTTGTTCGCTAACTCCAGTGTCTCGAGACTGAAGCTCGAAAAAGTCGTGTAACCCCCGCACACACCCACGAGCAAAAAGAGCCGCGCCGCCGGAGGCAGCAGCGATTCACCGCCCGCGATCTTGAGGAAGGCGAGCAACCCGATGACGAACGAGCCGCTAACGTTCACCAAAATCGTTCCAACAGGAAATCCGAGCAGCACCGGCAATCTTGTTTCCAGACTGCGCTGAAGCCATCCTCCCAGCGCGAAACGCGCGAGGCTGCCGAGAGCGCCACCGAGTGCAACCCAGAAACACGTGAGCATGGTTGGATTCATCGCGCTGGTTATTTTCGAAGCATTGCAGACATCATGTACGAAACCACAGAAGCTAAAGAGCGCGGCGACTCAAGACAACTTCAACCTTGGGCGCGCAGGCGGAATTCGTCACAATGTTTTCAAAATGGCTGACAAGCCGTCGGTTTTAGGCAATATTTCTTCGGCGCGCGCGCGGAAATGAAGACAGTCCTCATCATTGACGATGATCCGGTCGTTGGGTTGATCCTCAACCGCATCCTCGCCCGCGACGGCTGGCAGGTGATTGAGGCCAAGGATGGCGATGCGGGCCTTAAGCTCGCCGGAGAACACCACCCCGACCTCGTCATCTGCGACCTGTTGATGCCCCGCACGAACGGTTTCGCCGTCTGCCGCAAGCTACGACAGGATACCACACACAGACCGCGGATCATCGTCACCAGCACCAGTGCCTACGAGTCCGATCGGAACGCCGCGCTCGCCGCCGGCGCGGACGCCTTCTTCATCAAACCAATCGCCCCCGAAACGTTTCTAAAGGCCGTCAAGAGCGTAATGACTTCGAAGCGGGCGAGCGCGAAAAAAACTTTGCCTCGCAAGCGGCGAACCAGCAGACCCGCCGTGGAACCTTTGATGAACGACGGCACGACCACGGTGCGCTTTTGGGGTGTGCGCGGTTCGATCCCGACGCCCGGCCCAGCGACGGCGCATTACGGCGGCAACACCACGTGCGTGGAAGTCCGCGCCGAAGGCGAAGTAATCGTACTCGACGCGGGCACGGGCATTCGTAATCTGGGCCTCGCTCTCCAGAAGGAGGCCGCCGGGCGACCGATGAGGGCGAGCCTGCTCATCACCCACACGCACTGGGACCACATCCAGGGTTTTCCCTTCTTCGTACCCGCGTATCATCCGCAGAACGAGGTGCAGGTATTCGGTTACGAAGGCGCACGTCAGGGACTCGAGGCGGTCTTCAGTTCGCAGATGGAGAACCCCTACTTTCCCGTCAGCCTCGAGGAAATGCCCGGGCACGTGAAGATCTGCGAACAGCGCGAGATGGAATTTGCCATCGGTAAGGTGAAGGTGAAGGCCGTCTTCGTGAACCATCCGGGCATCTGCGTCGCCTATCGCTTGGAGACCTCAGCGGGCATCATAATTTTCGCCCCCGACTACGAGCCGTTCTCCCGCTTCAAGCCGCACTCGATGGATGCAGCCTCCTCCAACACCCAGATGGTCCACGACTTCGTCGAGCAGCAGAACCAGAAGATGGTGGAGTTCATCCGCGGCGCGGACGTGCTGATCATGGACGCGCAGTACGACACCGAGGAATATCGGCACCACGTCGGCTGGGGTCATTCCTGCGTGGAGGACGCCGTGACCACCGCACTCGCGGCCCACGTTAAAAGGCTCTACCTCTTCCACCACGATCCCAGCCATGACGACCGGAAGATCGACGCGATGGTCGCCGAGGCGAAACGCCTCGTGAAACGCGCTGGCGCGAAACTGATTGTGGAAGGCGCGCGCGAAGGCGTCACCTGCGTTTTGAAGCCCGCGCGGTAACAAGCCGCCGACCACGCCTAGTCGCGATTCTTTTCTTTTTCAGCCGCGCGCTTGAAGCGGACGAACTCGTAGTGGCGACGGTTGCCTTCGCGGATGCGCTGCACCAGCGTTTTGCACACCGCCGTGAGGAACGGCGTGGCCAACTCGGGGAATTCCTCCGTGAGCTTCTGAAATGACTGCGTGGAAACTTTCAGCAGGACGCTGTCCTGGTTCGCCAGCACATCCGCCGAGCGCGGCCCTTGGTCGAAGAGTGAAATCTCGCCGAAAAAATCGCCCGCGTTCAGAAACGCCAGCGTATTCTCCTTCTCGCCGATGATGGTGCGGACACGCACGACCCCTTCCAAGACGAGGTACATCGCCTCGCCTGCATCACCCTGACGCACCAAGACCTCGTGCTGACGCACATACTGCACCTCCATGAATTGCGCGAAACGTCCGAGTTGCTGATCGCTTAACTCGTTCAGGATGGAAACCTTGCGCAAAGCTCCCGGCTTGATGCCGGCGATGAGCGGATTCGCCTCGGTCACGGGCGCCGGTGGACGACCTTCGCCCTCGGCGAAGTGTTTCTTGAACTCGAGGATCTCCCCAGCAGCCTTCCAGACTTTGTCCTTCTCGACAAAAATCCACGTGTCAGGCAGGACGCGCTGCTCTGCAATCCAACCCACCGCCACCGCATGATCCACGGGACCATACACCACATCGTCCACGGCCCAGATTTTGTATCCGCGCTGGGTTTCAAGCATAGAGCAGGAGGATACTAACCGCCACTTCCTCAGAACTCAAGTGCGCAGTCCCTACACGCCGGAATAAGCTTTGAAATCCCCTGCCTCGCCGGCAGAATGCTTCCAGCTTTTACCCTATACATATGACTCATGCCTCCGCCGCCCCCGGCCGCAGCACCCTCTCCTTCGCCGTGGCGATCTTCACCGGTGCTTTCCTGCTCTTCCTCGTCCAACCGCTCATCGGGAAGTACATCCTGCCCTGGTTCGGCGGCAGCCCTGGCGTCTGGACCACCTGTCTGCTCTTCTTCCAGTGCGTGCTGCTTGCCGGCTACGCTTACGCCCACCTGCTTACAACCTTCCTGAAGCCCCACCAGCAGGTCATCACGCATCTCGCCGTGGTTGCGGCTGCCCTCGCCACATTACCAATCATACCTAACGACCAACTGAAGCCGGTCGGCGACGGCGATCCCGTCCTGCAAATCCTCCTCGTGCTTGGACGCACCATCGGTCTCCCCTACCTCGCTCTCTCCGCCACTGGTCCATTGATGCAGGCGTGGTTCTCCCGCGCGCATCCGGGCCGCTCGCCCTACCGCCTCTACGCACTCTCGAACATCGGCTCGCTTCTCGCTCTACTCGCCTATCCGGTGCTGGTGGAGACCAGCCTCTCCCGCCCCGCACAGGCGTGGTGGTGGTCGGGTGGAATGATCGCCTTCGCCGCCGCCGCCTGTTGGTGCGCGCGCGAACTTTGGTTTGCGCCGAAGGAGGAATCGAAGCTGGATGCGACCGCGAACGAAAAACCCGACGAGGAAGTGAAGATTCCCGGGCGCGCGCTCCTCTGGCTCGCCCTGCCCGCCTGCGCCACGGCCTTGCTGATGGCCGCGACGAACAAAATCTGCCAAGACGTCGCCGTGGTGCCCTTCCTCTGGGTGCTACCACTCGCGCTCTATCTGATCACCTTCATCATCGCCTTCGATAGCCCGCGTTGGTACTCGCGTGCGTGGTACGGCCGCGCCCTCATCCTCTGCTGGGCGGCGGTCACGTGGGTGCTTTTCAAAGGCGTGGACGTGAACATCGCCAAGCAACTCCTCATCTACTGCGCCACACTCTTCGTCACCTGCATGGTTTGCCACGGCGAACTCTATCAATTGCGCCCCGCACCGCGCCGGCTCACCGCCTACTTCCTCACCATCTCCGCGGGCGGCGCGCTCGGCGGACTGTTCGTCGCACTCCTTGCACCGATGGTTTTCGACTCCTACATCGAGTTCAACTGGAGTCTCTTCGCAAGCGGCGTGCTCTTCGCTCTAGTCTGCCTGCTCCGCAAATGCCTCTGGATTATCGGCCGCTGGCAAGTAGCTATCGCCTGCGTGATGAGCTGGACGGCAGCCTGCTGGGCGTTGTTCCGATACACGGACGTCTCCCTCGCAGCTCAGATCGGACTCGGTGCGACCGCGCTCCTTCTAGCAGCGGTCGTCAGCCATTTCCTGCCACGCTGGATCGGCGCACCGGTGCAGCCATCGCTCCCTTTCCAGATGGCCGTCGGCACTGTCGGCGCGCTCGCCAGCCTACTCGGCGCGCTGGTGCTGCTACTCAAGACGGGTTCCTACGAACATTACCGGCTCGGCATCTGGGGCTGCGCGGCGTTGCTTGCCATCATTTGCTACATCTGGATCAGTGTGGGACCCGCAACGAGCTGGAACGTGCCTGTCTGGATCCCACTCCTGCCCGTGATCGGCACGCTCGGATGGGGCCTCTGGCTGCAGGCCAAGGACGCGAACGAAGGTGCCCTATCGAGTTCGCGCAATTTCTACGGTGTGCTAGCGGTGATGGAGTATTCCGTCGACAATCCCGAGGAACGTTACCGACTCCTGCGCCACGGCCGCATCACGCACGGTTTCCAGTACACCGACCCCATTCACGCACGGCGACAGACGAGCTACTACGGCGGCAAGAGCGGCGTGGGTCTCGCCATCCGCCATACACGCGAGAAGAACAAGCAGGTCGGCATTGTCGGCCTTGGCACCGGCACCATCGCCACCTACGGCCGCGAGGGCGACCGCTACCGCTTCTATGATATCAACCCCGAGGTAATCCGCCTCGCTGGCCCGCAAGGCGACACCTTCACCTATCTGAAGAACAGCGACGCAAAGATCGAAGTCGCACTCGGCGACGCACGCCTCTCGATGGAACGTGAAAAACCGCAACAGTTCGACGTGATCGCACTCGACGCCTTCAGTAGCGACGCCATCCCCGTCCACCTCCTCACCAAAGAATCCTTCGAAATCTACAAGAACCACCTCGATACCAACGGTGTCATCGCCGTGCACATCTCCAACCGCTACCTCGACCTCGAACCAGTCGTGCTCAAACTTGCCGCACACATCGGCATGAAGGCGCTCATCGTTAACGGCAAAGAGGAGGACGAGTCGTGGGTCTACGTCTCGACGTGGATTCTCCTTACCAATAACCCGGCGATTCTCGACAACGACGAGGTGAAAGCCGCCTACACCGCTCCCAACAACAGCGCGCCCGACGTACCGCTCTGGACCGACGATTACGCGAGCATCTTCGCCATCCTCGAGGACAATCCGCTTGACGCAGCGCGCGACTGGTTCAAGGAACTATTCGCTTCGAAGCCCGCCACCGCCACGACGGATTGAACTGCGAGCGACAGCCCTACATTGCGACCGTGCTTTTCGACAACGAGTGTTTCTACTTTCCCCTGCGACCCTGCGACCTGCTTCGCGCAAACGCTCTCGCGCACTGAGTTAGCTCATGAACGCACTCATCGGCTAGGGCTTGAGCCAGATAAATACTCGGCTCTTCTGACCCGAGGCGAACCGCTCGTGACCGAAGCCACCGAACTCGCGCCTTGCTCACAATGCCCGACGAAAGTCCTCCACTACAAAAGACTCGATGCCGCGTGCGTCGCGATTACCGCGCAGCTGTAATCACTCCGAGACTTCCTCCACAATTGGGCTGGCCTTGCGACCGCGACTGCCGGACTTGATTTCCGGAACCAGCATGAGCGTTGCCGCCAAGATCAGCCCGCCCGCTACCCACGCCATCGGCCCCAGCGAATCGGGCTGCACCAGTTGGAAACCGAGAATCGGCGCGATGATCCCGCGCAAGCCGGTGAAGAACGTGTGCACCGCCATGTAGTTGGCCACACGCTCCGGCGGCGCGAACTTCGTCACCCATAACCCCCACGCCACGTCCCCGCCGGCGTTCGATACGCCAAAGATAACCGCTCCGAGCACGAACCCTGTCAGGTCGGCGCCGGTAAAGAATGAGAGGATGCCGAGTGCGAAGCCGAGGTTCAGCACGATGCGCATCACGAAGAAGTTCATCCGGTCAAAGAGCCAGCCCCATAGTGGGCTGACGGCGAACCGTGCTACGTTCGGAATCACACTCACCAGCAGCGCCACTCCAGCCGCGTCGAGGGTCTGGTGGTGCATCACTTCGTATGCTGGGTTCGCAAGGTATTCCACGCGCAGCGGGTACATCATCAGATTCGCAAAGCCCATCAGCATCCAGCAAATCAGCGTCCAGCGGAAGAGTCCGTCCTCGCGCACCGCGCGGAAGGCCCTCAGCGGATGAGTACTGCCCGACTCCGTGAGCGGACGCGAAGGGATTCTCGCGAAACACCAACTCGCAAATCCGAACGCCACGGCGAAAATCACCATCAGCCAGCGCATGGAGAAATCAAAATCCCAGCTGAGCGCCCGGCCCGCCATGTACGCGAAGACGATTGCCGAGCCGATGCGGATTATCAGCGCGCGCGAAAAGAGCCGGCCCCTCGACACCTCCGGGTAGTTGTCCTGATAGACCTGCGTCATCAGCGGGATGGTCGCCGAGGCCGATGCCATCGCAATCATCCCACCCGTCACATAAATGGGCAGCCATGGAAATAACGCCATCAACAGAAAACTCACCGCCCCTATGCTCGCCGCGAACGAGGCCGCTTTCGCCGCCGGCCAGCGCGAGCGCTCCACCCAACCAACCACCAAAGGCCCGAGTAGCAAGCCCACGCTGCCGCCGATGCTGAGCAATCCTTTGGCAGTGGCTCCGGCGGAGAAATGGCGAACTGCGATGAGCAGCAGAAAAGTCGTCCCCGCCGTCTCGAGAATGCCGCCGCTCACCGCGCGCCAGCGCTCGTAACGAAAAGTGGTTTCCGTCTGATTAGCGGACACGTGCGCAAGGATGACCGATTTGCACCGAGGATGAAACACTGATTCGCCACAGCGAGATGCGGCAGTTACAGCGCCTAAAGAAATTGTGCAATGGGCAACAACCGCCATTGCCCCGGCGCCAGACCATCGAGATCGAAGTCGCCAAAACGGCTCCGATGAAGCTTCGTCACCTCGCACCCCTGGCTGGCGAACATGCGCTTCGCCTGATGGTAGCGACCCTCGATGAGAGCAAGCCGCGCTTCACGCGAGCCAAGAATCTCCAGCGTCGCCGGCAGGCAGGGCTTCTCTTCACCCTCGAGCATCAGCGTGCCGGCAGCGAACAGATCGACCAACCGCGGTTCCAGATCGTGGTTCACCGTCACCTCATAAACCTTGGTAACCTTGTGCTTCGGCGACGTCCACCGTTGCACTAACGTGCCGTTGTCCGTGACAATCAAGACACCTGTCGTGTCTCTGTCCAGACGCCCGACAGTCGCCACGGGCGGATTGCAACGCGACCAGCGGGCAGGCAACAGATCGTAGACCGTCTGACCTTCGCTTTTGCCGTTCGAGCAGACACAGCCGGCGGGCTTGTGGAACAAAGCGAGAATTCCCTCGGGACATTCTATGGGCGCCCCATCCACGAGCACCGTAGAAGGATCGACTTTATCATCTTGCGAATCAGCGACGACACCCTTCACCAAGACCCGACCACCCCTCAACCAAAGGCGCGCCTCGCTGCGACTGCAGTAGCCGTAATTCGAGAGAATCTGATCGAGGCGGCGCGGCTTCATTTGTGCAGGCACGCCGCCGTTCTACACAAACGCACCGATGACGCAATCGACAATGTGAGGGCGACACCGGGCACTAATGCACTTGCAAGGACGTTTGTGACCTCCGAGATTATGGCCAAACCATAAAACGCCCTCTCACCCCGCTCAGCCGCCGAGATTTCGTGCCTGCCAGCCCTGCATTCGCCGCAACGGCATTTGTCAGGGGACTTCCCTCGAGTGACGCCACCGAAATTCCTGCTTCGCCGAAGCCTGTTCATCGTCCATTGATCGCGCCAGTCGTGAATTTCTCCGACGTATCTTGTGGCAATCGAAGACTTCATTCCCTCAAAGACAATCGTTTCAAGTGATGTAAATCGCCCGACTCACCACGGCCGCGTGATTTTCGAGCGTTTGCCGGGAGCGCTTCCATCATCGGAACTGCGGCGCGGGATGATCCAAGGCTTCGGCAACGGCTCCTCCTCCAACACAACATCGGTTGAGGTAACTGGTGGTGGCGTTTGAAATTCAGCGATGGCCGCTTCAATCACGCTGAGCAGTTCCCGCCGACCTTGATTCTCCTTGGCGGAACAGGTGTAAATCTCCGGCAGATTCTCGCACCACACCGCGATGCACTCCGTGAATGAAGCGATGTTGGCCTGTACCGCCTCGGATTTCACCGTGTCAGTTTTAGTAAAAACGAGCACGAACGGAATGGAGCTATTGATGAGCCATTCCACAAACTCCAGATCGATCGGTTGCGGCGGCAGGCTTGAGTCAATCAAGGCGAAGACACAGCAAAGATTTGGACGTTCCTGCAAATATTCAGAGACCGCCTGATTGAACTTCGTCTTGTCCTTCTTCGCCGTCTGCGCGAAGCCGTAACCCGGCAGGTCCACCAAACGCCAGGTCTTGTTCATTGTGAAAATGTTGATGAGCTTCGTAAACCCCGGCGTCGGCGAAACGCGCGCCAAACCGTCCTTGCCCGCCAGCATGTT
>CAMDJP010000061.1 GCA_945900775.1 Akkermansia muciniphila
TAGTCGAGAACCGGCCTGCGAGGGAAGCCCGGGAAATGCATCAACGTGGAAGAGGCGCACCTGCACCGGGTTTGGTGGCGGGGGAGTTGGGCTCGAGGGCGGGCGTCTTCTTTTTCTTCTCCTTGTTCGCGTGGTGACCCGTGCCGTCGTCGTCGAATCGCAGTAATAATCAACTAATTATTGAGCCGTGGATTCTCTCCCAGCGAAAGCGGGTTAGGGGTGAGAGAACGCGTTTTCGAACACCCACCGACTTCTGATATAATCAGTCACCTCAGACGCACGCTTCACCTCCTCACCGCGTTCCTCCTCACTGTCGCCGCCGTGCCCGCTGCCCTCTTCGACTCCGCCGTCACGCTTGCCGACGCGAACGCCGCCGCCTCGCAGGTCTTCGTGGGCAAAGCCGCCACACCAGCGACGGCGGAACAACTCCGGTGGGTGCTGGGGCTGGGTGGCGAACGGCGTCATGGAGCATCCGCGGCGCATGTATGCTCTCCGGTCTGTAGTGAATCGAATGACAACCGGCTATCCGAATCTGGCGGAAGCTTGGACAGCGATAAGGCGTTTGTCTGTCGTGATGCTTAATCACGTTATATAGCAGCTCAAATCGCCCTCTCGTAAATCCGCTGAAGCCCCTTGTCTGCGCCTTCGTTTGCGCGGTTCGAATCGCAGATGGTGATGCCGTTTTTGACGAAGTGCGAGGTGACGGGCGATCCATTTCGCAACCCTGCCCTAGACGATTCGGAAATCGCCAACGGCTCGATCCGGGGTGCCGGCGACTGCCGCGCACCACCGTCACGGTAGAGCGTGATGGAAACCTGATCATTTCGACGTATGCAGGCCTTGATGGCCGCCGGATCTTTCTCGCAGTAGAGCATCGTCTTCCAAGAGTAGATATGCTTTGGCCTATGGAAGTCGCTGTTCGCAACGAAGGGCAGACGCATCGCGCTGACCGGGCTGAAGAGATTGTTGCGGTTCGCAATTTCCCACGCGTCGAGCAGCGGGGCGTACCTCTCCTGATTCTCCCAGAGGTAGAGCGTGTTCTTGCCCCATTCCGTTTTCATGATGTGCGGATGTGAGGCGATGGCTAGCCCGCCCTGCGTGTGAATCTGCGCGATGGTCTCTACGAGATCGAGCGCGGGATTGATGGGCCCGACCAAATCCACGCCGAGAAGATGCGCTGAACTTTTTTCCGTCAGGCCATCCTTATTGAACTCCAGCCCGGCCATCAGAATCATGCTGTACTTCCGCCAAGCGCGGCGTTTCTCACGCTCGATTACGTCGAAATACTCGGCGAGCTGGTTCTCGCCGACGGTCAGGTTTACGAGTCGCGACAGCTTACCGATTGTACGCCGCGGATCAGCGATGTGGTCGGTGACGCAGAGGCAGTCGAACCCGCGCTGGCCGTAGAAGTCCACTAGCTCGGATACCGTCAGCTTGCCGTCGGAATAGTTCGTATGGGTGTGAAGGTCGCAGAGCAACGCGCGAGGGGGTGAGACGGTGTTTGCCGTGGCGCTGCCGAGAGTGAAGCGTTCCGGTGCGTTGTTGAAGAGCTGGATTTTTTTAGAGGAAGGATCCGGCTGGTCACATTCCTCCAACACAAACTCTGCTAACCGCAACGCGGCGTCGGGTCGGCTGTCGCGCTGGAGGTTTTGCCGCCATTTCCTCCACAGCTTGCCCTCATAAGCGAAGGCAGAATCAACCTGCTCGATTAAGTCGTTCTTCCCTTCGACCACGGCGCCGTAGCCCTCCTGCTCGATGAGTCGTGCATTGCCTTCTTCCTGACCGGGGATGACCTGATTCACCAGTAACGGCGTTTGTGCTGCAATGGCTTCCTGCACCGTCGCGCCGCCGGCTTTGCTGATGATGAGATGATGACTACGCATCAACTGCGGCATCTGGTTCGTCCAGCCGAGCAGGTTCACCCGGTCGGCGGCGCGCCGTGTCCGTTCCCCTAGCTCTGCCTTTAACTCGGCATCGCGGCCAACGGTGATGGTCAGCTCTACGTCCTTGCGCTCGAGCAGGCAATCCAGAATCTTGCCCGCCTTTTTCTTGCCGGTGTTGATGAGGTAAAGGATGCGCCAACGCTCTCCCTCCTTCGGCGGAACCACTTCGGGCGCCAACTCAGCGAAGATGGGGTTGACCGGAAAACCGAGCACCTTGATTTTCTCCGCGGGCACGCCGGCCTTGCGCATCATCTCGGCCGTTGGCTCGTTCGGGACGCAGAACCAGTCGCTCGGCGCGCTGAACCATGCGGCGTTCACCGTGATGGAATCGGTCACCACCGTCAGCAGCGGGAACGGCCGCTCGGCCTGCTCGCGATACAGCTCGCGGATGACGTGTGCATAAACGGGATAGGTCGAGATTACACAATCGGGCTGTGTCTGCTGTAGGATGTCGCCGAGCGCCTCCTGTAGGCGCGCGAATCCACCGAGGTGCCCCTTCACGAAGTTGGACCTGTCGAGGAACGAGTACACACCGCTCCAGACCGACGGCGTGAATCGCACCACATTCAGGTATGCCTTCTTCGCCATCGTGTTCCAGATGCCGTAGCTCGACTCGAAGAGGTCGAGCACCTCGACCTTCGCGTCCTCGGAGATTTCTTCGATAGCGTCGCGCAGATTACGAGCAGCAGCGTTGTGGCCTTCACCAAAGCCAGCTGTGAGAATAAGTATTTTTTTCATAGAAAGAACCGTCTCCTTGAAACCAAACCGTCTCCTTGAAACCAAAGCTGCCACGTGCGCGTGACGACTGAACGGCGGGAAGGTTACGTTTACTTGAAACCTTTTCGGCTCAATGTGTGTGGTCTTTGCGGATAAGGTCGTTCACGCGCGCCAGCAGCTCGCGCGGCACGAACGGCTTGGTGAAGTAATCCCATGCGCCGGCCTCCAACCCCGCCAACCGCACTATCTCGCCTCGATGTGCCGTCAGCAGTAGCACTGGGATTTCGGCGGTCGCAAGCCCACGGCGAAGCTCGCGGCAGACCTCAAAGCCGTCGAGTTCTGGCATCATTAGGTCGAGCACGATCACGTCCGGTTGGTGGAGGCGGACCTTCTCCAGTGCTTCTAAGCCGTTGCCGGCCGTAATCACTTCAAATCCACCCTTCACGAGTGTGTAAGCCACCAACTCCACCACATCGTGCTCGTCATCCACCACCAATGCCTTTAGCAACATACACAACGAATCTATCTTCGCTGCGTTACCAACGTATGCCCGCGCCGTTACGTTCTCGCAAAGCACACCGTAGTCACAATCGCCATCGAGAAGTAACCATCGTCACTGGAACGTCGGTTGTGAGCGAAAGCCTCTCTATGGCAAGACTGTGAGGCATGAAGGAGCCAATCCTGAGTTGCCAGAGAAACAGCGGACAGCTCCGCCAGCCGGACTGGGGCGCCTTCGCTCGCGAAACCATCATCGGCATCACTTTCGTTTCGCTCTTCCAAGACTATCTGAGCCAGCTCTTCAAAAAATGACCGCCACGACCTCCAATTCGATTGAAAGTCGATTGGTCGGCCGCCGCCTGCTCCAACTCGCCAATAGCACCGGCCGCTACCATGTGCGACTGGCGGAGACCGAAGAAGACATCCACGCTGCACAGACGCTGCGTTTCCTCACCTTCAACCTCGAGCAGAACCATGATTCCGCGGACGCCTTCGCCACATTGCGAGACAGCGACCCGTTCGACGCGCAGTGTGACCACCTCATCGCGGAGGACAGGGAGAATGGCGAGATTGTGGGCACCTATCGCCTACAGAGAGGATTAGCCGCTCAGTGCGGCCTCGGCTACTACGCCGCCCGATGCTTCGACCTTTCCCCGCTCGAGCCTTTCCATCGGGAAATCATCGAAATTGGACGCGCCTGCGTCCGGCGCGATTACCGTCACCGCAACATCCTCGCCCTGTTGTGGCAGGCCTTAATCGATTACGCGACTCGCCACAACGGACGTTATCTCATCGGTTCCAGCTCTCTTGCCACGACTGATTATTCGATCGGCGCTCGTGCCCACTCGCAGCTTTTAACACATCTCACTCGACCGCCATTCCGCATCAAGCCACTCCCGGACTGCGCCTGCGACCTGAGTCAGCCGACCACCGACCTAGTGCGCCTACCGAGCCTGCTACTGGGCTATCTCTCCCTCGGCGCAAAGGTGTGCGGCCCGCCGGCCATTGATCGGCATTTCAATCAGGCCATCATCTTTCTCACTGTCCTCGATTTGAAAACAATGAATCCGTTAAAACAATGAAACTGGATGAACCTATGAATGCTGCGCCTTCACTATCAATTCCTATATCAAATTCCACAGAGCCCAAAGTCGTCCGCTGGGCAAGCGCCAGCGAGCGCGTGCTCGCCCGCGCCTTTTTCCGCAATGATTACCGTGTTCGCCTTGCGGCATCGCAGGCGGACATCTATGCAGCGCAGACCCTGCGCTTCCTCGTCTTCAACGTAGAGTTGAACGAAGGTCTCGAGCAGTCCTATGACACGCTGCGTGACGCCGATCCCTTCGACAGCGTCTGCGATCATCTGTTGGTCGAGGAGACGCATACCGGCGAAATCGTTGGCACTTATCGCCTGCAGACGGGCACTGTCGCTGCAGCGAATCTGGGCTTCTACAGCGCACAGGAGTTCAATCTCGAACCATTCGCGCTGGTCCGCGATCAGGTTGTCGAGGCAGGCCGTGCGTGTGTCCATAGCCAGCACCGCAACCTGACCGTACTCGGCCTGCTCTGGAAAGGTGTGGTTCATTACGCGCGCGAACGCGGCGGCCGTTACTTGATCGGATGCAGCTCGGCTAGCTCGACCGATCCCGCTGTTGGCGCCTCCATCTTTCATAGCCTTCAGGGACAGCACCTCATCGAACCTTCGCTTCGTACTGTTCCACATTCCGCGTGTGCCTGCGCGCTTGACCATCCTTTGAACGAATCCCCTCAGATTCCGAAGCTGCTCACGGCCTACTTCTCGCTCGGTGCGAAAATCTGCGGCCCACCCGCCATTGATCGTGAGTTCAAGACGATTGATTTCCTGACCGTGCTTGATCTCGACACATTGTCCCCGACCATACGCCACTTGCTGTGCGCTTGATAAACCTGCTGCGCCATCCGTTTCGCGTGTTGTTCCGCGGGACGACCTTCGTGTTCCTGATTCTAATAGCGATTGGGGGGCATCTCCTCAGCATCGCGCTACGCGAGCGTAGTAGCCCCGATTATCTTCGTCGAAGTGCGTGGGCCCATCGGTTAGCGCGACGCCTTCTACGCGTCCTTTTCATCCACCCCACCTTCCACGGACAAGCTCCTCTGGCTGGTGTTCTGGTCTGCAATCACCTTAGCTATCTCGATGTGCTTGTGCTAACGGCGGCTCAACCGATGGTCTTTATCTCGAAGAGCGAGGTGCGCGGCTGGCCGCTGATTGGTTGGGCAGTAAGCTGTGCTGGCACACTCTTCATCAACCGGCGCAAACGTTCCGATGTGCAGGAACTGGCATCGGCAATGGCCGGCGTGCTCGAACAACCTGGCTTGGTGTTGGCGTTTTTTCCTGAAGGCACCAGTAGCGGCGGCGAGGATGTATTACCATTCCATCCAAGTCTGCTCGAACCAGCGGTCGCACGGAATTGGCCGGTGACACCCGCTGGAATCCGATACACGCTGAGGGAAGGCTCGGTGCCGGACGAAATCGCCTACTGGCGCGATATGACGTTCTTGCCGCATTTCCTTAATGTCCTCACCAAGCGCCGTATCGAAGCACACGTGGCATTCGGCCCACCGCTGCCAATCGATCTTGACCGCAAGGGGCTCGCCCTGACCGCACGTGAGGCCGTGCGTCGACTTACAAGGGAGACGTGACGAACCTACCTTCTTTTTGAGGATACAAAAGCTCCCAAAACACTGGCCAATATCACGCAGGGGGGCGCAGCTCCTCGCCACGCGCGACTTGCCGGCGGTTCACTCCTTGACTGCTGCGCGATGGCCGGCGGCTAGGCGCAGCTTCGCTTCTTCTGCATTGGCGCAGCGATAGACCGCCTTGAGGCAGACCATGCAGACGCGAATATGATGCTCGCCAGCGAGCGCCAACTTCTCCCAGTCACATGGGCATTCGCCGGTGTCTATATTTTCACAATCAAGTATGCGTGTCACAGGTCGAAGGCTGCCGTGGAATCGAAAAACGTCAAGCTAGTTGGCTGGGCCTTGCTTCAGCGTTTCAAATGGCGCCCCAGCAATTCCTCCGCCGCTGTCTGCGCTTCGGCCGGGTAGCGGTGACCCTGACGATGGTTCAGTAAGCTGACGTTCTCCTTGGCCCCAAGCAATTCATAGACAGCTCGCGAGGCGTCGATGAAGGCGGCGCTGTTGTCGTTGTCCGCCGAGTTACCTGCCAGCAGCAGAAACGGACGCGGAGCGATAAGCGCGATGAGTTCGTGATGTTCCCGCGTGAAGTGAGGCTCCCGGATGCGCGAGCCGAGATACCACGGCGCATCCCAGTTGCTGAAGGTCAGCCCGATTCCTCCTTCGCTGAATACCGCAACCTTGAACCGCTCGTCGAACGCGGCAGCGTAGAGCACTTCCTTCGCGCCGAGCGAATGACCGAGACAACCGATGCGGCTCCGGTCCACTTGCGGCAGCGATTCCAAATAATCCGCCGCACGGATGCCATCCCATGTCATGCGCGCCATGCCGGTCCACTTTGGGTGACGCTGCTGCATGCGCTTCACCCAGTCGGCGTAGCCCGCGCCGTCGGCAAAGATAAAACAGCGCGGGCAGATGACCACATAGCCGCGCTTCACGAGTTGCACGCCGTGCATCAGCTCAGGCACAGAAGCGTCCACGCCAGCGGCCTGCTGCGCCTGAGATTTCACGGTCTGGTGAAACACGACGATGCCGGGCAGCTTGCCGGTGGCGTTTCGCGGCGTGAGCACGTAGGCGTCCGTGAACACGCCGTCTTCGACCTGATACTTCACAAGCTGGCGAGTGAACTCAGGCAGCGTCTCCGTCGCCAGCACTTCCACCTTCAACGGCACCTTCTCTTTCGGGAACTCGCCCAGAATGGTCTGCCACTCCGAGATCAGCGCCGTTCGCCGCTTCATCCACGCGGCCGGAGAAGCGATGGGTTTGCCCGCCCCATCCACCAGTAGGGGAGAAAGTTTTTTTGCGGCCGTGCCTGCCGGCTTTTCCGCTGCCTTCAATAAAACGCTATTCAGGAATAACGCGATGGCAGCGGTGAGCAGGACAGTGCAGGGAGTGGTTTGTTTTACGGAACTCTTCACGCCAAGAGGTCTTTGATGACGGTGCCGCCGAACTGGCTGAGCTGCTTGAAGCGGCCGGCGTGGTAAAAGGTGAGCTTGTTGTCGTCGAGCCCGAGGAGGCGCAGGAGTGTGATTGTGGGTTTCATAATTATCAGGTCTCTCCTTGATGGGGATAGTCGAACGGCGCCGCACGGAGGGGTGCCTGCATTACTTCGATTCCAGCTTCTTCTTCAGTGTCTCCAAATCCTTCTTTAGTTCGCGGTTGGATTTCTGTAGATCGAGGACTTCCGTGCGGAGGCCTTTTAAGTCGTCGCCGGGTTTGCGGACGGTGCGGAGCTGGCCGAGGGCTTTGTCGGCGGCAGTTTTTTCCGGACGATTAGCGGCGAGTGAGGTGAAGGTTTCCAACACGGCGATGGCGCGAGGGTCTTCGAGCGTGCCCAGCGCGGCGATGGCAGCGAGGCAGACACGCTCCTTGGGCGAGTTGACGCGGGCGGTGAGGAAGTCGCGGACGGAATCCTTCTTCGGCTCGTTGCGCGCGAGCGAGGCCATTGCGTCGAGTCCGGCGGAGAAAACGGTACTGGGCAGCGTGGTCTCGCGCTGCTGGAGCGCGGCTAGGAGCGGGGCGGCGAACGCGGGATCATCCTGCGCCTTGATGGCGGCGATGGCGGCTTCGGAGAGGCGGTCACGGTAGCTCGTGATGTTGAGGAACTTTACGAGAAGGTCGCGGGCTTCGGGCTTTGCGTAAGGGCCGAGCGTGCGTAGGGCGGTGGCTTGGATGCCGGGGTTCTTCTCCGTCGTGAGAACCTGCTTCAGCGCGGTGAATGCATCGTTGTGGTAGAAGCCGCCCAGCGCGGCGACAACGGCATTGCGCACGCGGGCGTCCCGAATCCCCTCTCCCCCGGTCGTGGCGAGGGAGGATGTGAGCGCCGTGAGCGACTCGTCCGTTCGCGCCTGCTTGAGTAAGTCAGCGGTGCGAGTGCGGACGGCGTAATGCGAATCGCTGTTCAGCGTGGCTTTAAGTTTGCCAATGGTTTCGGCATCGCTGCGGCCGGCGAGATTGTCGAGCGCGTGGAGTTGGCCGGTGAAGTCGCTCTTGTCCGCGAGTTGGGCGAAGAGCATCGGCGTGGCGGGCTTGAAGTTGATGCGCGCGAGCAAGGTGAGGCCGGGGTCCACGCGCACCACGTCAGGCGAAGCTTTTAATGCAACGTAGAAGTCCTCTTCCTTGTCGCGGATTTGAACCGTGTGGTCAGTCACGCCGGACTTCGACTTGAAGCGCAGCGTCAGCGGGAATTGGAATAGATGCGCCTCGTCGGAAATCTTTTGAGACTGCTTGACGGTCACGCGCGCGAGCTTGCTCTTCTCGTCCCACGCGTAAGTCACATCCAGCGTCGGTGCGCCGATGCCGTAGACCCACTGCTCGAAGAAGCGCTCATAGCTACGGCCCGACAGTTCCTCGATGACTTTCCGTAAGTCTGCCGTCTCCACCGAACCGAACGCATGGCGTTCGAGATACGTGCGGACGCACTTCCGATACAAGTCCGCGCCGAGTTGGCAGCGCAGCATGTGCAGCACCCACGCGCCCTTCGGATAGGCGAGGTAGTTGAACATCTCCTCCGGTTCGCCGAACTTCCGCCACACCATGCCGCGCGTCTCGTTTTGATTTGCGAGAATGCCTTTGGCGGCGGTATACAGCGCGTGAAGCGTCTCGTTCGTGCCGCCGAAATCGCCCTGCCAAAGCCAGTCGTAGTAGGTCGCGAAGCCCTCGTTCAGCCAAATGTGACTCCAGTCTTTGCACGTCACCATGTCGCCGAACCACTGGTGCGCCAGCTCGTGCGCGACGAGGCTGTCGCTGCTGAAGAGGTTCTCCGTCTCGGCGGTGAAGAGCGTGCGGTAGTTCAGCGTGGTGAGGCTCGTGTTCTCCATGCCACCCCAGTGGTAATCGTGCACCGCCACCTGTCCATACTTCGCCCACGGATAGTTCACGCCAATCTCGCGCTCGAAGAACTGCATCATGTGCTTCGTTTGGCGGAACGAGTTAGGTGCGGCCGCGAGATCGCTGGGCGTGGTCCAAAACTCCAGCGGGATGTCACGGTGCTTGTCCTCAATCTTCTTCAACTGCCCGGCGACGAGCGTGATGAGGTAGTTCACGTGGGGCTTCTCTTGCAACCAGTGAAACGCGGTCAGTCCACCCGCGCCCGGCTGCGCGGAAACTTGCCTGCCGTTCGAGAGCGCGACCATGCCAACGGGGACGCGACAAGTGACTTCGCTGGTGAACTTCTCGACGGGATGGTCGAACGATGGGAACCAATGACGTGCTTCGCTCGGCTCGCCCTGTGTCCATAGGTGCGTCTCTGGGTAGCCCATCTCCGGCGTCCGAAAGTAGAGACCTTTGCGTGGTTCGGCGGAGTATTTCACCGTCACGCGCGCTTCCTTCCCGATCGGAATGGGCGGGGCGAAGGTGAGCACAATCTCGCGGTCGGTGACTTGATGGCCAAGCAACTTCTCCGAGCTGGTCACGGAGGCCACGCGCAATTCCACCGCATCCAGCCGCAGCTCTTCGAGCGGCGTGGCGATTGGCTTAAAGGTGAGTGTGGCGGTGCCGGCGATGGTGCGCGCCTTGAAATCCGGCGTCACGTCGAGCGCGAGGTGCAGAATGTCCGCGCGCCGATCAGGTGCGTATTTGCGGTAGGCGGGCGAATCCACAGCGGCCGGGGCGAACTGCGTGGAACACCAGCGGCAGACGTGGGCTTGTTGCTCGGCGACAAGCGATGCGACGAGCGTCAGCAATGTGAGAAGAGTGGCGGAGCGGATTTGCATTCTGGGAAGAGTAACTGACGGGTGCGCTGAAGACAAAGCCGAATGGCAGAAGGATTAACCCCAAAGATGCAAAGACGGACTTGTTTGGAAGATGAAACGCGGATGGGCAGCAATGGTCGTTCATAGCCAACCTGCTACCGTCCACGTACAGCCACTCGCGAATCTTGTCCTGCCAGCGGTTTTAGACTTAGCCCAGCACGATCCGCGCGAGCAGCGGCGCGGGGAACACGGCAAGCGTGATGGCGAGGCAGGGCTTCATGCCCGCGAGCCTAGTCGAGAATGACTTTCCGAGGAAAGTCCCGGCCGATGCGCATGACTGGACCGCACTCGCTACTCCACGCCCTGCAACTTGCTCCCGGTGACGATGATTTGCTTTGTGTCCGGCCCTTGCTTCACCGCGCGAGTCGTGATGCCGGGGCGAGTTTCGGTGAAGGTGTTGCCGG
>CAMDJP010000062.1 GCA_945900775.1 Akkermansia muciniphila
GCGACGGACTTGGCGTTGACGAAGGCGGTGCCCTCGTTGTCCACGGAGGCGGCGAGCGTGGCCTTGGTGGGCTTGGCGTCGAGGGTGAAGGTCTTGCGGAAGAAGCGGCGCTCGTTGTTGCCGGGGGCTTTGCCGCCGTTGGCGTGCCAGATCCACTCGGGTGTCTGGGCGACCAGATCGAGCGCGAGGCAGGCGAATGTGGCGAGGGCGAGGATGATTGTTTTCATTTGCATCAGTTTAATGACGTAACGGACGACCAAATTATTCCGGTGATGCGCAGGTTACAAGCACGTTTCCCCCAAGCCTTTTGGTATTGCCGTGAGGCAGGCGAGCGAACTACAACAAAGCATGCGTCTGTTCTACCGCCCCGCTTTTCTCTTCACTGCTATTCTGGGCTTGCTTGGAACCGCGGCCGACGCCCATGCCGCTCCAAAGCGTCCGAATGTCCTCTTCATGCTCACTGACGACCAGCGCTGGGACGCGCTGGGCCTCGCGGGCAACCCGCACTTGAAGACGCCGCACATGGATCGGCTCGGCAAGGAGGGCGTGTATTTCAAGAACACCTTCTGTACCACGTCGCTCTGCTCGCCGAGCCGCGCGAGCATTCTCAGCGGTGTTTATGCGCACGCGCACGGCGTGAAGGGCAACTTCACGGAGTATCCCTCCAACTTCCGCAGCTTCCCCATGCAGCTCCAGTCGGCGGGCTACGACACCGCCTACTTCGGTAAGTGGCACATGGGCGAGAACAACGACCAGCCACGCCCCGGCTTCAACTGGTTCGTCACGCACAAGGGTCAGGGCAAATATTTCGACACCGAGTGGAACGTGAACGGCGCGGGCGGCAAGGTCATCCCCGGCTACTACACGCACACCGTCACGGAGATGGCCGAGGAATGGCTCAAGCGCGATCATGGCGGAAAGCCGTGGCTGCTCATGGTCGGCCACAAGGCGCCGCACAGCTTCTATTTCCCCGAGCCGAAATACTCGAACAGCTTCGACAACGTCTGGATTCCCTATCCTGAGTCCGCCTTCCGCCTCGCCGACAAACCGCTGTGGCTGCAAGACCGTATCAGCACGTGGCACGGCATCTACGGACCGCTCTTCGAATGGCGAAAGGTTTTCCCCGACAGCCGGCCCGAGGCGGTGAAGGACTTCGCGAACATGACCCGCGCCTACTGGGGCACTATCCGCAGCGTGGATGATTCCGTGGGCCGCTTCTACGAGTTGCTCAAGGCGCGCGGCGAGCTGGATAACACTATCATCGTCCACATGGGCGACAACGGCCTGCTCAACGGCGAGCATGGCATGGTGGACAAGCGCACCATGCACGAGGCCAGCATCCGCATTCCGCTGGTCGTGCGGTTCCCCGGCCTCACGTCGGCGGACAAACCCAAGGTCGTCGAGCAGCAAGTCCTCACCGTGGACATGGCCCCGAGCCTCCTCGAACTCTGCGGAGCCGCGCCGCTCAAGGACGTTCACGGCAAGTCTTGGGTGAAGCTCGTGCAAAAGGGCGACTCTGCGTGGCGCAAGTCGTGGCTCTACCATTACAACTACGAGAAGCAATTTCCCTACACGCCCAACGTGCGCGGCGTCCGCACCGACACTTGGAAATACATCCACTACCCGCACGGCGACGGCACGCCGGACCGCCACATGGCGGAGCTCTACAACATGGAGTTCGATCCCGACGAGCGGTACAACCTCATCGCCAATCCGAAATACGCGAGCGTGGTGAAAGAGATGAAAGCCGAACTGGCCAAGCAGTTGAAACAAACTGGGCTTACGCCCGCGACCGACAAGATGCCGCTCGACGAAGGCATCAAGCAGGCGTTACCGGACCAGAAGATTCGCTGAGCCTCACTCCCTTTCGCGCCGTCACTTCTGGAAACCGACCGTCACTGGCGCGCGTTCGAAATCATTCGCAGCCATCAACGTTTCTGCCCGCATCCCCGCGAGCGCGGCCACGAACCGGTCGGGCACAACTTCCAAACGCGTATTGAAGTGCGTGGCAATCTCGTTGAAATAGCCGCGCGCCAGTGCGATTCGCTGCTCAGTGTCTACGAGGTTCCGCTGCAGGTTCAAAAAACTTTCCTGTGCCGTGAGCTCAGGATAGCGTTCGGCGAGAATGACCATCGTATTTGCGCAGGCTTGGAAATCAGCCCCTGCGACACCCGGTGGCGTCGCCGTCATCTGCGCGCGCAACGCGGCCAGCTCGGTCTGCACCGCACTCTCGTGATCGCGCAATCCCGTCACCACATTCACAAGCGCGGGGATTAAATCGTGCCGCCGCTTCAACTGTATCTCTACTTGCGACCAGCCTTGGCGCACGCGGTTGCGCAACGAAATGACGCTGTTGTAAACCATCCAAATCCAACCCAGCCCGACCGCCGGAAAATAAATCAACGCGGCCACGAGATAGCAAAGCCAGCGTGATTCCGGAGCGATGCTCCAATGTTCACCTTCGGCGACGACGGCGGATGTACCCAACGCCAGCAGAAACCCAAAAATCCCCCAGCCCCAAATCCCCCAGCCGAATCCGGCGCTAATCTCCTTCTCGCTGCGCGTGGAGATGAGGAACATCGGCGCGGCGGGATCGGCGGCAATCTCTGCGGCCACGATGTCGCTCCGTTCGCGCGCGCGACCGACGACGAATATCGGCGCGTGCTGTGAAATCGCGGTCTCCGAAAATCTCCGGCGATGATCTGAGTTAGGCACGGCGAAGGCCGGGCCTTTGCCGTAGTAGAGCCCGGAAAGTGGCGTGCAGGTTTCACTGAAGACCGTTTGCGGTTCAATCTTGGCTCCGGCTGGATGGACGAGCACCGCGCCGCAGTCGTCCTGCAGATAAAAGGGGATTGAACTATCGCCGCTGGCGACCGTCGTCCATCCACTCTCGTGGCGCGTGCGCGTCTGCGGCTTTCCTTGAGCATCCGTGTAGGACTCGGTCACCGTGCGCGACCAATGCTCCGAGACGTTCCACGAGTAGTGGACGCAGGCGGCCTGGGCGAGAAAGCTCGTGAGCGGTTGGTCTGCCTCGGCGGTTCCTTTCAATTCGACAAGGCCGATGAACACGCCGGTGGTCTTCGATGTCGGCAGATCATCCACCAGTCGGCGACGGCGATTGGCGCGCAGGCTGCCGAGGAGGCACAGGAATGACAGTGCGCCACCAACCCACGGAACCCACGGAACAAACAGCGCGATATCGGAGCCAGACATGATCGGATTATTTCTCGCCCGGCCACCATGTATCGAGTTGCAGAAGCAGTTTTGCAGTGCGGGCGGATTCTGCGGAAGCGAGGTTCTTCATTTCAGAGGAATCGGCCGCGAGGTTGAAGAGTTCGGGAACGCCGCCGGGCTCGTTGGCTTTCGCGGGCACGATGAGTTTCCAATCGCCCTCGATAATCCAGCGCCAGCGGAGGTTCGCGGCGGGCTTGTGCAAATCCACGGCGTTGTGGGTGAAGCATTCGCCGAACAGCATCTTGCGCGCCGCGACGGCTTTTTCATCGAGCAGATTCACGCCGGGCATTTCTTTGGTCGGTTTCAATCCAGCAGCGGCGAGCAGCGTGGGCGCGAGGTCGAGCGAACTGGCGAGCGCGGCGGATTTCTGCGGCGCGATTTTGCCGGGCCAGCGGATTATTAGCGGCGTACGCAGTCCGCCGTCGTACGGTGATTGTTTGGAGCGCGGCGCGTAACGGCCAGTGTCGGGGTTCGTGATCCAGCCGTTGTCGGTGACGTAGGCGACGATGGTGTTCTCGGCCAGTCCTTCCTTGTCCAAATGCGCGAGCAACGCGCCGCACGTTTCGTCGAACCACTCGACCATCGCCCAGTATTTGGCGACGTGCAGCGACGGCGTTTTGTCGCGGTACTTGGCGAGAAGCCGCTCGGGCGGCGTATGCGGGTCGTGGGGCATCAGCGGCGCGTACCAGACAAAGAACGGCTTGCTCTCCTTCTTCGCCGTGCCGATGAAATCGTAGATGGGCTGGAGCGTCTTGCGGCCGATATCAAGCCCTTCGTCACCGTGCCGTGTGCCTTTTGTCATGCCGTGCGTGAAGCCACCGCGGCGGAAATCGCCCTGCCACCACTTGCCCGTCTGCAGCGAAACGTAACCGCGCTGAGCGAGCAGTCGCGGCAACGTCGGCGCGGCGTCGATGTGTTTGCTCATCACCTCGCGGCCATCGAGGAAGGCGCGCGACTTGGCGAACGCGGCCGGCTTGATGTCCGCCGGTCTCGGCGGGTCGTTGCTCGTGACTTTGTGCTGGTGCGGATAGAGACCGGTGATGATCGAGGCGAGGCTCGGGCAGCAGAGGCTCGAGGGCACGTAGCCCCGGGAGAAAGTGAGGCTCTGCGCCGTGAGTCGATCAAGATGCGGCGTCTTGATGTGCGGATGCCCCATGAAGCTGTAGTCGCCCCAATGATGATCGTCGGAGACGATGAGCAGGATGTTCGGTGGTGGCGCGGCTACGCTCCAGAGGGTTGCTGCAGCGAAGGCCAGTGTAATAAAAATGCGACGCAGTGGCATAAAGTAGGGAGTGTTGAATCCCCACGATGGTATCCGCCACAGGAACAGGCGGCAATATCCTTTAGTTATAAAACACCCCTTCCCTCCGTATGGCACAGTAATAGGTAACTTACGGCGGAAAAGTAATTCTGGGGCGTAGCCGACGGCGCCAACGGCAACAGCTACTACTGAGTCACGTGACTGAGGCTTCAAAGTGCCTAACCTGCGGAACATCGAGAAGACAGGGCCTTACTTTCCACGACAGCTCATCTGCGAAACTCGAGGACGCCATCGCCTTTAGCACTGGCGGTAATCGCACGCACACGGCTTCGATAAGCGCCCGCAACACGGCGTTGAAGTAAACCCCTTCAGTTTCGGAAAAAGACCTCCGTCGGCACGGCTTTTCTTCTCACGCCGTGTTTGAATTGAGCTGGGTCGCCCTTTTCAGAGATTATGAAGCACTTTTTTGGGTGCTGGAGCCTCCGTTACACGGTCTGTCTGTGCGGCTCACCCCAACTATCTGATCTGAAGCAGAAGCCTCTCCCCGAAGATACTTAGGCTAGAAAAGAAAAGCGGCTCGGCGTTTGTGCGCCGAGCCGCTGTTAAATAATCAAATTCTGTTGGGTGTGGCCGTGTCTTAAAACTTGCCGCTGGGGCAGGGGTTTATAGCTCCGGCTCGGGGCTTAGGGGGGTAGCTGGTTGCCACCGCCGCCGCTGCTGCTGCTGCCGCTGCTGCCGCCGGTCGTGGTGGTCGTCGTCGGGCGGCGGAGATTCACACGTGTGAGCACGGCGGTGCGGATGGTCGCTGGTCGCGCTGTGGTGACTCGGGAGATGGAGTTCGTTACGGTGCTACGGGTGCTGATCTTGGTTATGCCGACGCTGGTCGTCGGCGAGGGGCGTGGGACGCCACCAGCATTACCGCCTCCGCCACCGGGAGCTTGCTTACTATATGTGCGATGTGTTTCAGCATTACCGCCTCCGCCACCGGGATTACCACCGCCGTGGACTTCTTGGGCGAAAAGGGCCGACTGGGCGAGGCCGAGGGCCAGCGCTGCGACGAAAAGATGGTTGAGTTTCATACGGTTTGTCTATGGGTTGGGAGCTATTACCTTAGTGTTTCTGTGCGCTGATAGTGAGAGTCGCTCTTTTCAGTGAAAGTGTCAATGGGGGAAATGAATTTTTTTTAACGGCTCTTATTCACAGCAAAAGCACCTTTGTCACCCGCTATTTCGAGGGCGGGTGGAGGGTGGACTGGATGGGGGGTGTTTTTATGTGGACAGCGGGGCTTGAATTTGGCAGAAGGAGACATCGTCCAAGCTTGTGCGACCGTCGGCAAGGGCCGATGGGGCGTATGTTCGGGCTAACTATAGTTAACAACAACCACGCAAAAATCCTACTAATATGAAGACCCTCCTAGCTCTGGTCGCCGTCGTCGCTCTGGCCGGCAACCTCATCGCGGCCGACGAAAAGAAGAAGGCCGACAAGCCGAAGTTCACCGCTGGCTCTTGCTGCGACAAGGCCGACAAGAAGGGCGAGAAGTGCCCCCATAAGTGCTGTGTCGAAGCCGCCAAGGATAACAAGGCGTGCGAGAAGTGCAATAAGCCGGAGAAGAAGTAGTCCCTTCTTTGTGTTTTGCAGACGGCCGTCCGCAAGGGCGGCCGTTTTTCTTTTCCCTGTTTCGCTTGCGCAGGGCATTTTTCGCGTTCAAAAAGGCCTTTTCCCAGATCTCCAACGCCTTCTCCAACCTCAAGAAAGGCTTTGCCGCGGTCGAAAAAGCCTTTTCCAGACCCCAAAAAAGCTTTTGCACGTTCCAAAACCGCTTTTCGAGGTTGGGAATGGCTTTCTCGGAATCAAATAAAAGCCTTTCCCGCATGTGGAAAAGCCTTTGCCGGCCTTCAGCAGGTGCAATTCGGAGAAACGTTTGCGGAGAAGAAAGCTGAAGCCGGTCGTGGTTCGGCGGAGAAAGCGCCCATGAAAAACCACAAGCTTGCCATCCACGAACTGCAGATGTAGCTCGATGGCGTCTGCGCCCAACTCGATGGCACGGGGGAAGGAACGGAGCGTAGTCTCCGGCTCGTGGCCCATTGCACCAAGCTGTCCGATACAGAGGAACGCTGGAGGCCTCGCCTTCATCGTGGATCGGTTACACGCCCAGCAAGGGAAACTACACGGCTTTGCTCGAAGAACAAAGGCGCCGGACCGATTTCACGGCGCCCAAAGCTTGACCGCGTTCGTGTCGGTGCTCGCGAGTCGGCGGGCTTTGAACTGGATGTATGGCGCGACGTAGCTGCCGCGGTGTCCCCAGCTCGCGTGCGGCGCAAGCGGGTCGGCATGCTTCGGTTCAAGCGCATCCTCGATGACGAATCCTGAGCGGCAGAGGCCACCGAGCAACTCCTCCCAGCGATGTAGAAACTCGAGCGTGCCCGACTCGCGCAACGGGCTCGCGGGCGTTGGCGGCAGCGGGCCGACGCGGTAGTACGGCTCGGCGAGCACGTAGCCGAGGGGCGTGGGCTTGAGGTCGATTTGCAGGCTCGTCGGCTGTTTGTGGCGACTCACGTAAAGACCACCGGGCGCGGTGACGCGCGCGACTTCACGGAAGACTTTCGCCACGTCTGGCACATAACAGGTGCTGACCGGCTGCGAAACGATGTCGAACAGGCCGTCGCCGAACATCGAAAGGTCATCCATTGAGGCCGCTACGGCATTGAGACTCAAACCGCGTTCGCTGGCGACGGCACGATCCTGCTCGAGCATTGCAGAGCTGACGTCCACAACTGTCACAATCGCGCCCGCGGCCGCGAAGAGCGGCCCTTGCCGACCGCCACCCGCGCCGAGCGCAAGCACGCGTTTGCCGGCGATGCTGTTGCCCATCCAGCCGGCGCCATCGAGAGCGCGAAGCGGGTTCTGGAAATCCTTCTCGGTCGCAGTGCTGGTGAACGGCATCTGGCGCCGCACCCGCTCGTCCCACGCCTCGCGGTTGTGATCGTGAACGGTATCCATATCAAAGCTCACTAGGCGAAAGTCCCTCGGCCACGATGCTGCAGGCCTGCACCACATTCAGGCCGAGTCGCTGCGCGGCAGCGAGCACCTCATCCGACTCGGTGCCGGGGTTGAGCCACAGTTCATCGCAACCTTTAGCAGCGATTTCGGGCAACAACTTCAACACGACCGGCGGCGGCAAATAAACACTAATCTGCTCTGGCCGGACAGGCAGGTCGGCGATGGTGCGGTAGCAAGCGAGCCCTTCGATGAGCGTCTCCTTTAGGTTGACGGGGAGGACCCTGTGGCCTTGACGCGCAAAGGCACGCACGGCTTTGTTGCCGAACTTGCTACGGTCATTTGAGGCACCGAGGATGGCTACGGTCTTCACGCGCGCATTATCCACCGCGGCCACCCGCGCGCAAGCCGAGCTTGCTTCTGCGGTCGCTCCGCGTTTTCATTCCAGTCACGCTATGAAAACCATCCGTGCATTCCTACTCCTCTCGCTATTCGCTGTGCTTGGTCTCCGCGCAGCACCGGCCTCCAAGACGCTCGACATCTACTGGATTGATTCCGAGGGGGGCGGCTCGACGCTCATCGTCACGCCCGCGGGCGAGTCGGTTCTAATCGACACCGGCAACCCCGGCGGCCGCGACTCCGCGCGTATCCATCGCGTCGCCACGCAGGTCGCCGGCCTCAAGCGAATCGATCACCTCGTCACCACGCATTTTCACATCGACCACTTCGGCGGCGCAGCCGAGCTGGCGCAGTTGATGCCCATCGGCAGCGTCTATGACAATGGTGTGACTGAGAAGAACCCCGACGGCGGCAGCGACGCGTTCTGGATCAAGTCCAGCCAACCCTACCGCGAAATGAAGGTCGAGAAGCGCGTCGTCATCCAGCCAGGCTTCGCGCTCCCGCTCAAGCAAATCGAAGGGGCTGCGAAACTGGTGCTACGCTGCGTGGTCGCCAAGCAGCAGTTTATCGAAGCATCAAAAGGGGCTAAGCCCAACGAACACGCCGCGCTGCATCAGCCGAAAGCTGCGGATAAATCCGACAACGCCAACAGCGTCGGCATCGTGCTGGAGGTCGGCGGCTTCCGGTTTTGGGACGGCGGCGACCTCACTTGGAACACGGAAGCGGGGCTCGTCACGCCCGTCAACCGCGTGGGCACCGTCGACGTCTATCAGGTGAACCACCACGGGCTGGACGTCAGCAACAACCCCGCGCTCATCCACAGCCTCGCGCCGACCGTGAGCGTGATGAACAACGGCCACACGAAAGGGTGCGGCCCCGCCACCTTCGCCACGCTGAAAGGCACGCCTTCCATCCAGGCGATGTATCAAGTACACCGCAACCTGCGCCCTGACGGCGAGATGAACAACACCGCGAAGGAGCACATCGCCAACACCACGCCCACCGACAAGTGCGAGGCGCATCACCTGAAACTTTCCGTCGCGCTCGACGGGCAGAAGTACAC
The DNA here is from genome assembly GCA_945900775.1 of Akkermansia muciniphila. Taxonomy (GTDB): domain Bacteria; phylum Verrucomicrobiota; class Verrucomicrobiia; order Limisphaerales; family SIAT01; genus SIAT01. The sequence goes on from CAMDJP010000062.1 coordinate 8,955, forward strand.
CGTCAGCGTCCCTTCCACCGGCCACACGCGGACGTTCGAGACGAAGAAAAAGTAAGCCCGCGCCTTCAGAGCGCGACCAATCTTAGTGCGCCGACAGTCACGGCGTCTTCGCCCAACTGGGCGAGTTTGAGCTCAGGGCCGCGCCCAAATACTTCCATCAGAAAACCGGGCAACCTCGCCGCCACCGCCAAACGCAGCGGCTCGCCCACGAGCGACAGTCCGCCGCCGAGCA
>CAMDJP010000063.1 GCA_945900775.1 Akkermansia muciniphila
CCGCCGATCCGAAGGCGCCGGTCAAGGCGAACACCGCAACCAATCTTTTCCCCGACAAGGTCGTGGTGAAGGGTAAAGGGCTGGAGATCAAATCCAGCCAGGTCGAAGAGGTCTTCATGCAACTGAAGGCGCAGGCCGCCGGCCAAGGCCAACCGATTCCCGACGAGCGCCGCGCGGAGGTGGAGAAGAACATCCTCGAACGGATGATTATCTTCCGCCTGCTCGCCGCCAAGGCCGGGGCCGCCGACCGCGCCAAGGCTGAGGTCGAGACGCGCAAGCAGTACATCCAGCTTCGTGACTCGGAGCCGAGCGAGGCTATGTTCAATGCAAAGCTCCAGTCATTCGGAATGACCACGAACACGCTTCAAGCCCAGATTTATGAGAAGCATCTGGCCATGGCCGTAATGGACCGCGAGGTGAAGGACAAGCTGTTGATCACTGACGCGCAGGTGAAGAAGTATTACGACGAGAACAGCAACCGTTTCGAGCAGCCCGAACAGGTGCGTGCCAGCCACATTCTGATTTCTAGCGTGGACCAAGGGACGCGCGCTGAATTGCCCGCAGCCGAGCTCAAGAAGAAGAAGGACCTGGCCGACAAGGTGCTTGCCCGCGCCAAGAAGGGCGAGGACTTCGCGAAGCTGGCCAAGGAATTCAGCGAGGATCCGGGCTCGAAGGACAAGGGCGGCGAATACACCTTCCCGCGCGGCCAGATGGTCAAGGAATTCGAGGAGACGGCCTTCGCGCTCAAGCCGAACGAGGTCAGCGGGCTCGTGAAAACCCAGTTCGGCTGGCACATCATTCGTCTCAGCGAGAAGAAGCCCTCCAGCAAAATAAAAATCGACGAGGTGAAAGAGGACATCAAGAAGGCTCTCACCGGAATGGAGGCCGACAAGCAGGCGCCCGCGTATCTCGAGCAGTTGAAGAAGGACGCCGCGGTCGAGGTGATTTCCGGTAAGTGAGCCGCGCCGCAAGGAGTTGAATTCAAAACAAAAGGCCGGGAGATTTTCTCCCGGCCTTTTTGTTTTTTAGGACGCAGCCGTGCAGCCGCATTCCGACACTGGCGCTTAGTATTTCTTCACGAACTTCTTCCTCGACTCATCGTCATTCGAATGCGCAGCGGTGGGCGCAGGAGCAGTGACGATGGGGGTTGCGGTCGGAGTTGGCACAGGAGTTGGCGTGGGGGCGATGGGCGCTGGAGTGAAGCTGGGCGGTGTCGGTACCGAGGCGCTTCCGGCGTGGCCTTCGATGACCTCGACGAACGCCATGTGCAGGGCGGAGAGGGCCTGCTTGATTACCTTCTGCTCCTGCGCGTCGAGGTTGCCCTTGGTCTTGGCCTCGATCATTTCGAGTTGGTCGATGAGCAACTTGGCAGTCTCAGGATCCATCAGGTGCTCGCCGGTCTCGGGGTGCGGCATCTTGCCGAGTAGCATCATGGCGGTGCTCGCCTGGTGCATGACGAGGTTGAGGAAGAGGGCGGAATGAATCTCCTCGCGGGAGGCGTTGGCGAGGGAATCTTCGGGGAGGCCGGCGCTATTCATGACCACCATCCTTACGCTTGGGCGAGATTTGCTCGAGCAAAAAATGGAGCAACCGTTTGAGGCGCGTCTTGGTGTCGAGCGTTTCGAGCAGCGCCTGTCGCTGAAGCGGATTGCGCAGAAGAGAAGAGGCGACGAAATCGGCGAGGGCGCTAGGATCCTTTAGACGGTTGATGTAATCAGTCAAACTGCTGGCAACCTTTGAGGTGTCCTGATTCGCGTAAATCGGCAGGGACGAGGTGACCTCGCCGAAGTATTGGGCGATGAGCGCGCGCGTATGCGAAGCCAAGGCGGACATCTCGGGGTCCTCCACCGTTTTCGGCACAGGCAGTTCGCGAATGGAGTGCATGCGGTAGGGCTTATACTGGGTGGCTGAGGCTAGTTCCACACGGGCGAACCCGTGAAGCATCAGTTGCGAGGTGCCGTCGCGGTTGTGCACCGAGGCGCGGATTATCCCGACACCGGCGATATGCGAGGGAATATCCCGTGACTGCTTCGGTTTGCGCATCGCCACGGCAAAGAAGCGGTGTGTCCCCAGTGCATCCGCGAGCATTTGGCGATAACGCGGTTCGAAGATGTGGAGCGGCAGCATGGCGTTGGGGAAAAGCGTCGCACCGGGTAGGACCATCACGCCAATGCAACCGGGCAACTTCATGGGAGACAGCGTAACGCTCGCTGGAGGGGTTGCAAGTGAATGCCAAAAGTGGGCTTGCCAAACTTTCAAGGCCTCCTCATCATCTTTATTGTTATGGAGAATAAGGATTATAATCAAAAGTCGTTTCTCGTCGCGTCGCTTGTCGTCGTGGTCGTGCTCGGTGTGGTTATGCTCGTGATGCACGACAAGGCCAAGAAGATTGAGGCCGACCTCACCGCTAAGAACAGTAACCTCACCGAGTCGCTCGGCAAGACGAAGGTCGAACTGTCCACCACCAAAACTAATCTCAGCGAGCAGGTCGTCGTAAACAACGCTCTGGAGACCACGCTTTCCAACCGCGTCACCGAGATCAAATCGCTCTCCGCCGATCTCACCAAGACCGTCGCCACCCTTACCGCTACGACGACCGAATTGAACACGACGAAGGTCGATTTGAAGAAGATAGAGGAGCAGTCCGCGAAGGCTCTGGCTGCTGCCACCGAGGCCGCCGCCAAGGCCAAGGCTGAAAGTGCCAAGGCCAAGGCCGAGAATGACGACCAGAAGGCGAAGATTACCGCGCTGCAAACGCAGCAGGACGACATGACCAAGCGCATTACCGGCCTTCAAAAAGATATTGGTGATCGTGAATCGTTGATTGCTTCGACCGAGAAGAAACTCGCCGCCTCTGAAGGCGACCGCTCGTTTCTTCTTCGCGAATTGAAGCGCCTCCAGACCGAGAAGGCCGATCTCGAGCGCCAGATGAACGACCTCGAGGTTATGCGTGCGCAGTACACCAAGCTGAAGTCCGAGATGGCGATACGGATGCGCGAGCGCTGGCAGTCACTCGGTTTTTTTGAAGAGAAGCGCGGAGCCCAAATCCTCAAAGAAGGCGTTAGCCGGTCGGCTCCCAAGCCCGCCGTCAAGCCCGCCTCCAAGCTCAACGTCGAGCTGAAGAAGGACGGCTCCGTCTCCGTCACGCCCGGCAGCGAGCCGGACGGCACGCCTGCACCACCCGTCCCGCCGAAGAAGTAATGGGCCGCTCTGACGCGCTCGCCGACGCGCACGGTCGTGTAATGCGCGACCTGCGGGTGAGCGTCACGGACCGTTGCAACTTCCGCTGTCTCTACTGCCTTCCGGAGACCGAGGAAGCCGCGGATTTCTACCGTGCCAAGTACGATCCGCTCCGCAATCCGCAGCCCGCGACGCCTATCGCACGTGAGTGGAAGCCAAAGTCGGAGATTCTCACCTTCGAAGAAATTGAGCGCGTCGTGCGCGTCGCCGTCTCTCTCGGTATTGAGAAAGTGCGAGTGACCGGCGGCGAGCCGCTGCTACGCGTCGGCGTTGAGAATCTTGTCGGCAAACTTGCCTCCATCGAAGGAATCGCCGATCTGGCGATGACCACGAACGGATTCCTTTTCGGTCCCAAAGCCGTCGCGCTGCGTGCCGCCGGTCTCCGTCGTGTCAGCTTCAGCCTCGACTCGCTCGACCGCGCAAACTTCCGGAAAATCACCGGCCGCGATGGCCTCAACGAACTGCTCGCAGGTATTCGTCAGGCGCAGGAACTCGGCTTTCAGCCGGTGAAGGTGAATGCGGTCGTCATTCGTGGCTTGAACGACCACGAGATTGAATCGCTCGCCGAATTTGCACGCGCAGAAAACCTGAGCCTGCGTTTCATCGAGTTCATGCCGCTCGATTCCAGCCGCGCGTGGCAGCGCGAGTTGGTAATGCCCGGCCGCGAGATTCTCGCCCAGTTGCAGCGTCGTTTTGACCTTCAGCCCGTGGCGTCAGACAATCCGAGCGAGACAGCTCGCCGCTGGCGATTCGCCGATGGCCGGGGCGAGATCGGCGTCATCGCGCCGGTCACCGAGCCTTTCTGCGGCCATTGCAACCGGCTTCGTCTCACGGCTGACGGCAAGATTCGCACCTGCCTCTTCAGCCTGCATGATCACGATCTTAAGCCGCTACTCCGGGGCGAGTCGGACGATTCTGCGCTGGCGGCGCGGCTCGTCGAAATCGTGCGAGGCAAAGAGCCGGGTCACCGTATCGGCCAGCCGGACTTCGTCCAACCCGAGCGCACGATGAGCTGTATCGGCGGCTGACTTCTGTCGGCTTGAGTCAGTCGGCGCGTTCGTGCATTCTCGCCTCATGGTGAGGTTTATTCGCGACATCAACGCCGAGAAAGCGGCGTCGGGTCGTCCGGTCATCTCCTTCGAGTTCTTTCCGTTCAAGACTGACGAAGGCGAGCGGAATTTTTTCGAGAAGACACTGCCGGCGCTGAACGCGCTGCGACCCGATTTCTGTTCGGTGACGTACGGAGCCGGTGGCAGCACACGCGACAAGACTCTGACCATCGTGGGCCGCATCCAGCGCGACTTCGGTCTCACGACGATGGCGCATCTCACCTGTGTGAATTCGACACAGACAGAACTCCGTGCGGTGGTCGAGCAAGCGCGGTCGCTCGGGATCAAGAACCTCCTCGCACTGCGCGGTGATCCACCGGGCGGAGGCGAATTTCAGAAGACGCCGGGCGGCTTCGAGTTCTCTTACGAGCTGGTTCGGTTCCTGCGCGAGTTGGACGGCTTCAGCATCGGCACGGCCGGTTTTCCCGAGGGTCACATCGCCTGCAAAGAGGGCAAGCAGGTGGACTGGCAGCGGCTCAAGGCGAAGATGGACTGCGGCGCGGACTTCGTGATCACGCAGCTCTTCTTCGACAACGCGGACTACTTCGAGTTCCGCGATCACCTGCGTGATCTCGGTGTCACCGCGCCGATTCACCCGGGTATTATTGCAATTCAAAGTGCGGCGCAGATTAAGAAGTTCACCGCGCTCTGCGGCGCCAAGTTGCCGTCGCGCTTGCTGGCACGGCTCGAGGAGTTGGGCGCGGACGACGCGGCAGCGACGGAGTTCGGCATCGAATACGCCACTGAGCAATGTCGCGAACTGCTGCAGGCCGGCGAGAACCGGCTCCATTTCTACACACTGAACAAGGCGCACTCGACCGTGCGCATTTTACAAAACCTCGGTCTGACCTGAATCCGCCGCCGCGATGACAACCATCTACGGGCTGACCGGCGGCGTGGGGATGGGCAAGAGCGCGGCTGCTGATTGCCTCCGCGTGCGCGGCATTGCCGTGGTGGATTCGGACGCGATTGCGCGCCAAGTCGTCGAGCCGGGCCAGCCGGCGCTGGAGGAGTTGAAGGCGGCCTTCGGTGCGGAGATCGTTGGCGCGAACGGACATCTCGAGCGCGCAGCGATGGCCCGCCGAGTCTTTGCGGATGAATCGGCGAGAAAACAACTCGAGACGATTTTACATCCGCGCATCCGCGCTGTCTGGCAGGCGCAGGTGAGCGCGTGGCGAGCGGAGGGGCGGCCGGTCGGTGTGGCGGTGATTCCGCTGCTTTTTGAAATTGCTGTGCAGACGCACTTTGACCGGACGATTTGTGTCGCTTGCTCCACCGCCAGTCAGGGGGAACGACTGCGCGCGCGCGGCTGGAGCGACGAACAGGGCGCTCAGCGTATCGCTGCACAATGGCCGGTGGAGAAGAAGATGGCTGCCGCAGATTTCATCGTCTGGTCCGAAGGCGGTCTGGACGTGCTGGCGGAACAATTACAGAGGATTGTCCCATGAAAAAGACAACTTGGATAAAGCTCGGCATTGTGGTTTGCGCACTCTACATTCTGAGCCCGCTGGATTTGGTGCCGGAGATTTTCCTGGGACCAGTGGGGCTGATTGACGATGTTTCCGTTCTAGGGGTCTTAACCCTACTGGTCCGGCGCCTGATCCGGATGCGTCGGGAACTTCCTTTTGAAAAGCCGGCGGTCCCAGCCAATCCTACCGCACTGCCAGATAGAGAGTAGTTCCACAGAAGCTTTTTCCACTCATGGTCCTGACCGATGACGAATATCTCAGCCTGGTGCAGTTGAAACACCGGTCACCGCACAACCTGCTCGGGATGCATCCGTTGGGCGAGGGCGTGGTGGTGCGGGCATTGATTCCAGGCGCGCGCGCGGTGGAGGTGGCGCCGACGCACGAGAAGGCCATGCCGACGATCGTTCTGAAGCGACTCGGCGACTCGGATCTGTTTGAAGGCGTGACGAAAAAAGCGAGTCGCGTGTATGCCTATGACCTCGTGGTGACGGGCTCCGACGGTTCGCGCTGGCAGACGCGCGATCCCTATTCCTTCCTGCCGACCTTGGGCGAGGGGGACCTCTACCTTTTTGGCCAAGGCGATGAGCGACGCATCTTCGACAAGCTCGGCGCGCAATTGCGCGTCGTGGACGGTGTGGCGGGGACGAGCTTCGCGGTCTGGGCGCCGAACGCGAAGCGCGTGAGCGTCGTCGGCGATTTCAACCAGTGGGACGGACGCCGACACTCGATGCGCCTGCTCGGCGTCTCGGGCGTGTGGGAAATTTTCGTGCCGGGCGTCGGCGTTGGAGCGCATTACAAGTTCGAGTTGGTCACGACCGAGGACCGGCTGATGCTGAAGACCGATCCGTTCGGTTTCTTCTTCGAGAAACCGCCGAAAAACGCCGCCATCGTCTGGGACACGCAGAAGTTCACGTGGAACGACGAGGCGTGGCTGCAGCGCCGGCGCGCGACGGATCCGTTTCGTTCGCCGATGAGCGTGTACGAGCTGCACCTTGGCTCATGGCGGAAGAAGGGCGTCGCGGAATCGCTCGGTTACCGCGAGCTGGCCGGACCGCTCGCAGAGTACCTGCGAAAGATGAACTTCACGCACGTCGAGTTCCTGCCGGCGGCGGAGCACGCGTACTATCCCTCGTGGGGCTATCAGATTACCGGCTTCTACGCGCCGACGAGCCGCTACGGCACGCCGGAGGATTTTCAGTTCCTCGTCAACGCGCTGCACGAAGCGGGCATCGGCGTGATCGTGGACTGGGTGCCGGCGCATTTCCCGCGCGACGACTGGGCGTTGGCGCGCTTCGACGGCACGGCACTTTACGAGCACGAAGATCCACGCAAGGGCGCGCATCAGGACTGGGGCACGCTCATCTTCAACTACGGCCGGCACGAGATCCGGAACTTCCTCACGGCGAATGCGCTCTTCTGGTGCGAGCGGTTTCACATCGATGGACTGCGCGTGGACGCCGTGGCCTCGATGCTCTACCTCGACTACTCGCGCAAGCCGGGCGAGTGGGTGCCGAACCAGTACGGCGGTCGCGAAAACATCGAGGCCATCGATTTCCTGCGTCACTTTAACCACGTCATCCACACGACGCATCCGGGCGTCGTGACCATCGCTGAGGAATCGACCGCGTGGCCGCAGGTGACGCGCCCGCCCGATTCCGGCGGGCTCGGCTTCTCGTTTAAGTGGGATATGGGCTGGATGCACGACACACTCGGCTACTTCAAGCGCGAGTCGGTCCATCGCCAGCACCACCAGAACGACCTTACCTTCGCGACGCTCTACAATGCGCACGAAAACTACGTGATGCCGCTCTCGCACGACGAGGTGGTCCACGGCAAATCCTCGCTAATCGGCCGGATGCCGGGCGACGACTGGCAGGCCTTCGCGAACTTGCGCGCCCTGTTTGGTTATCAGTGGACTTTCCCTGGCAAAAAGCTGCTCTTCATGGGCGGTGAGTTCGGCCAGCGCACCGAGTGGAACGAGAACAGCGAGCTCGACTGGCGGTTGCTCGACGAAGGTCCGTTCCATCGCGGTTTGCAGCGGTTCGTCGAGGACTTGAACAAATTCTACCGCACCGAGCCAGCGCTTTGGGACGGCGATCCCGGTGCGCAAGGTTTCCGCTGGGTGGACTGCGCCGACCACGCGAACAGCATTTTTTCCTATACGCGCAGCACTCTCGACGGCTCCAGCCAGCTCCTCGCGGTGCTCAACCTCACGCCGGTGCCGCGGCCGAACTACCGCCTCGGCCTCCCGCGTAGCGGTCGCTGGGAAGAAGTGCTGAACAGCGATGCGGAGATTTATGGCGGCGGCAACAAGGGCAACATCAGCGGCGTGCACACGGAGGAAAAACCGATGCACAACCAATCCTGCTCGGCCGAGTTCAACCTGCCGCCGTTGAGCATCAGTTTGTTCAAGCACCGGCCCTGATTTGATAGGCGCGCTATGGATCCGCTGACTCACGTCTTCCTTGGCGCCGCGACGGGTCTTGCGGTCTGCGGCAAACGCCTCGGCCCTCGCGCCGCCGTTATCGGCGCCCTCGCCGCGTTCGCGCCTGATGCGGACGTGTTCATCCGCAGCGATCAGGATCCCCTCATGTACGCGGAGTTCCACCGGCACTTCACGCATTCGTTCGCGTTCACGCCTGTTGGAGGGCTTCTGATTGCAGCCCTGTGGTTCGCGTGGCCGAAACAGCGACCCGATTGGGGGGCTCTTTGGTTCTGCGCGACGCTCGGCTGGCTAAGTCATTGTCTGCTCGACGCGGCGACCTCGTGGGGCACGCGCCTCTACTGGCCCTTCAGCGATTACCGCGTGGGCTGGGATCTCATCGCCATTGTAGACCCGACGTTCACGCTGATTCTAGCCGTCGGCGTGACAGTCGCGTTGAGACGGAAACAATGGCTATTCGCCACCGTGAGTCTGCTCCTCTGCGCGGGGTATCTGTTGCTCGGTGGAATTCAGCACCAGCGCGCGCTAGAAGTGCAGGCCCAATTGGGGGCCGAGCGCGGTCATCGCACCCTTGTGCGACACGAGATGATGCCGACATGGGCGAACCTCCTCGTGTGGCGCTCGATCTACGAGTACGACGGGCGAATTTATAGCGACCGTATTCGCGCCGGGTTTTTCTCAGCGCC
>CAMDJP010000064.1 GCA_945900775.1 Akkermansia muciniphila
GTCGAGTTGTGGCCCAAAGGGGCACCGGGCGAGAAGGGTGAGAGCAGCGAAGAACGGGATTTTACGAAGCCGACGGATAATCTCCGATGGCGGCTTGGGTCACCGATAGCGGCGTGGTTCCTTGACGGAGCTGATTGAATATGAATCAATCGCGTGCATCGTTATTCTCACGATGCGAAAATCTATCAAGCGGTTAATTTTAACGGGCTTGCTTGTAGCGACGACCGCGCTTGCTGACAGCGGCACCAAAAACTCCGCCTTCTCACGCGCTCCGTATCTCCAACTCGGCACGCCCGATTCCATGGTGATCGTCTGGCGCACGAAAGAGCCGATCACTCCCGTGGTGAAGTTCGGGCGCGACGTAAAAAACCTTAGCGATATCGTCCCGGTCGCGTCCGTTGCGCGCCGGATCTACGTCTCTACGAACAAGGATGACAAGGCCGAGGCGCGGACGGTTCCGCTGGGCGGCGAGAGCCTGCCGCGACTCCACAGTGCACCGCCCGGGACGTGGCAATACGAGGCCCATGTGACCGGACTGACGCCGAGCACGGTCTATTACTACGGCTTGTTCGACGGGAACAAACGGCTGACGCCGGAGGACTCCAGCTACCGTTTCGTTACCCACCCGACTCTGGGGCAGGCTCGCAAGACTCGGTTCTGGATCGTGGGCGACTCGGGCACTGGGCGCGAACCGCAAATTTCGGTCCACTCCGCCATGACGCAGTTCGTGCAGAAGGATCGTCGGCCGCTGGACTTCTATCTCCACGTCGGCGACATGGCCTACACGAAGGGCCGTGACGCGGAGTTTCAGGAGAAGTTTTTCGAACCCTACGAACCGACGCTGCGCAACGTCGTCTGCTGGGCGGCGATGGGAAACCACGAGGGAGGCACTTCCAAGGGCACAACCGGGATCGGGCCTTATTACGACGCCTACGTATGCCCGACTCGGGCCGAGGCGGGCGGCGTGCCCTCCGGCAACGAGTCGTATTACTCCTTCGACTACGGGCGCATCCACTTCGTCTGCCTCAACTCGCATGATCTCGATCGCAAACCCGAGGGCGCGATGGCCCGTTGGCTCAAGCTCGATCTTGAGCGCACCAAGGCCGACTGGCTCGTGGCTTTCTTCCATCACCCGCCCTACACCAAGGGCTCGCATGACAGTGACAAGGAAAAGCAACTCGTCGATATGCGCACCTACATCATGCCGATTCTCGAAGCCGGTGGAGTGGACCTCGTGCTCACGGGCCACTCGCACATCTACGAGCGTTCGATGCTCATGGACGGGGCCTATGCCACGCCGACCGTGGCCGCGAACGTCATCCTCGACGACCGCGACGGCGACCCGAACGGGGACGGGCCCTACCGCAAAAGCGCCGGCCTCAATCCGAACGAGGGCGACGTGCAAGTCGTCGCCGGCCATGGCGGCACCACCCTCAAGCGCATAGGCACGATGCCCGTGATGCGCAAGATCATCGTCGAGCACGGTTCCGTCATTATTGATATCGACGGCGACACGCTCACCGGCACCATGATCAACAAGACCGGCGTGGTGCGCGACCGCTTCGGAATTGTGAAGAGCGGCAAGGTCACCCCCGTTCGGATTGCCCAGCCCTGGCAGTCGCCCAAATGGACCCCGCTCAAGCCTCCCGGTGTGCACCCTGCCGTCGAACCGCCCAAGGATTTCATCACCCTCATCCCACAGAACGCCGATTGGACCTATCTCGCCGACGGGAAACACCCCGCGAACGATTCGTGGACGAAGCTCGGGTTCAAAGCCGACGGCTGGAAGACCGGCAAGACCGCCATCGGCTACAATTATAAGGACGCACGGACCCTTTTGCCGGACATGCGCAACAACTATTCCGCGGTTTACATTCGCTCGGAATTCGAAGTGGAGATCGCCGACTCCGTGTCTGAGCTCGGCCTGATGATCAATTACGACGACGGGTTCATCGCCTATCTCAACGGCAAGGAGGTGCTCCGCGTGAATGTCTCCAAGGGGAATGGAGAAAAGGCTGAGGGCATCAACGCCCACGAGGCGAAAAAGCATTCCTATTTCAAACTCAAGGATTTTGAAAAGCATCTTAAGAACGGGAAGAACGTGTTGGCCATCGAGGGACACAACAGGAAGTCCGACAGCAGCGATTTCCTCCTAGACCCCTACCTCATCATCGAGGACTGACCCATGCCCTGGAGACTCCATACGACCGCCGCCCCCGTGCTACTCGCCGCACTGCTTGCCGCGACTCCGCTCGACGCCCACGAAAGCCCGGACGAGAAGGCCCGCCGGCTCTCCGCCGAAATCGCCCGGCGCGGTGGCACGCCCGAACTCCTCTGTCGCCGCGCCACCGAGCTTCGGGTCTATGGCCGGACCGACGCCGCCGTTGCCGACCTCCACGCTGCCCTCCGACTCGACCCCACCTACGTGCCCGCGCTAATCGACCTTGCGCGCATCGAAACGGCCCGTTCGAGAACCACCGAGGCGCTGGCCGCCGTCAACCACGCGCTCGACCATGCGCCCGCCGCAGTGCGCCCCGAACTGCTCATGATTCGGGCAGAATTATTTGAGGCAAAGCGCGACCGTCCCGCCGCGCTACGCGATTGCGACGAGGCCATCTCAAGCGCGGAACCCGCGGAAGACTGGTTCCTCGCCCGCGCCCGAATCCAGCTCGCCCTCGGCCGGCAGGACGACGCCGCCCGCGGCCTGTCGGAAGGCTTTCGTCGCAACGGTAGCGCCGTCCTCGAGACCGAGTGGGTTGAGTGCCTCATCGATGCCGGCAAACCCGCCGCCGCGCTCCCCGTGATCGAGCGAAACCTTGCTGAAGTGCGGCTGAAATCCTCATGGCTCATCCGCCGGGCCCGCGCGAATCTCTCCGCGGGCAAAGCTCCGACCGCCAGACCCGACCTGCTTGAAGCCCTCGACGAAATCGAAACCCGGCTCTCCCCCACCCGCCCAGATTTGACGCTGCTCGCCGAACGCGGGCTTGCCCGTGCCCTCCTCGGCAATACGGAAGCCGCCCGCGCCGATCTCGAACGCGTCCGCCGTGCCGGCGCCACCGGGTGGATGCTGATCCGGCTCGAGTCAGCCCTGCGACCGACCTCCACCGGGGCGAAATAGCCTCAGCCATAGCTCGCCGCTGTGAATCGGCGACACGTTGCTGCTAGAAATTCGCATTCGCGCCCACCGCATCGGAAACACCCAGAACGCGGACGGGCGTCGGGGAGTGATAAGGGCTGGTTCTTGGATTTCTCCTAGTTAGCTTCCATCAAGTTTGGCAGTTGGTATACGTTTGTCATGTCAGCTAAATAGGTGACACGGCAAATTCACCGCACTCTCTGGTCCCATTCAACATCCACGCCCGCACTGATAGCGCCGCCCCGAGACGCTCGTTTGCTTCGAAGCCGTGACCGACTCGCGTACTTAGGGCGAATCGTAGTTCAACCACGGTCCCAGCCAGCGTTCCGTCTCGGCGAGCGGCATTGCTTTCCGTTGTGCGAGGTCCGCGACTTGGTCGCGGTCGAGCTTACCGACCGCGAAGTATTTCGAGTCCGGGTGGCCGAAGTAGAAGCCGCTCACGCTCGCGCCAGGCCACATAGCGAAGCTTTCGGTGAGCGTGATGCCGGCGTTCTTCTCCACGTCGAGCAGTGACCAGAGGAGACCCTTCTCGGTGTGGTCGGGGCACGCGGGGTAGCCCGGCGCGGGGCGGATGCCGCGGTAGGCTTCGTCAATGAGTTGCTGCGTGGTAAGATTCTCGTTCCTGCCGAAGCCCCACGCGTCGCGCGTGCGCTTGTGCATGAACTCAGCAAACGCTTCCGCCAATCGATCGGCGATGGCCTCGATCATGATGGCGCTGTAATCGTCGAGGGCCGCCTTGTGGGCGTCGGCGAGCGCCTTTGTTTCTGCGCCCGCCGTCACGGCGAAGCCGCCGAGGTAGTCGGGCTGTCCCTTTGGCGCGATGAAGTCGGCAAGACACCAGTTCGGCGAACCGTCGGTCTTCTCCACCTGCTGGCGCAGAAAGTGGAACGTGGTGCAGACCTTCGTCCGCGAGTCGTTGGTGTAAATCTCCACGTCGTCTCCTACGCGGTTTGCCGGGAACATCCCGTAAACACAGCGCGGCGTGAGCAACTTCTCAGCGATAACCTTGGCAAGCATCTCCTGCGCGTCGGCGAAAAGTTTGCGCGCTTCCTCGCCGTGCTTCTCGTGCTGGAAAATGGCCGGGTAGACACCGCGCAGTTCCCACGTGTGAAAGAACGGCGTCCAATCAATGAACTGGGAGAGAGTCTCGAGCGATGGTTGGTCGAGCACTCGCGCTCCGATGAACTCGGGTTTAGGCAAATCATCAAACTTCAGCTTCGGCGCATTGGCGCGAGCGGCGGCAATCGGAACAAGCTTGGCTGCCTTCCCCGCGTATTGCTCGCGCAGCCGTTCGTATTCCTCGCGGTGCTGCTTCACGAATGCCGTCTTGCCGTCCTTGCTCAGGAGGCTCGTCGTCACGGGCACGGCGCGGCTTGCGTCAAGAACGTGGACGACCGGCTGGCTGTAGTGCGGCGCAATCTTGATGGCGGTGTGCGCCTTACTCGTGGTGGCGCCGCCGATAAGCAGGGGCAGTTTGAAACCGAGCCGCTCCATCTCTCGCGCGACGTGCTGCATCTCATCGAGCGAGGGCGTGATGAGGCCGCTCAAGCCGATGAGGTCGGCCCTTTCTTCCAGTGCGCGGTCGAGAATCTTCTGGCACGAGACCATCACGCCCATATCAATGACCTCGTAGTTATTACAGGCCAGCACGACGCCGACGATGTTCTTGCCGATGTCATGAACGTCGCCTTTCACCGTCGCGAGCACGATTTTGCCCTGCGCCTTGACGGCCTCGCCGCGCGCAGCCATCTCGACCTTCTCTGCCTCCATGAACGGCGTGAGGTAGGCGACGGCCTTCTTCATCACACGCGCGGACTTCACCACTTGCGGTAAAAACATTTTGCCTGCACCAAATAAATCGCCGACGACGCCCATGCCGTCCATGAGCGGTCCTTCGATAACTAGCAACGGCTTGCCGAGCTTGGCGCGGGCCTCTTCGGTGTCTTCGTTGATCCACGCATCAATGCCTTTCACGAGCGCGTGCGAGAGACGCGCCTCGACGGTGCCTTTGCGCCATTCCTCTTCGACTTTCTTATCGCTGGCAGTGGTGCCAGCGCTCGTTGCTTTGAGTTTTTCGCCGTGAGCCACAAGTCGCTCAGTCGCGTCGACGCGGCGATTGAGCAGGACGTCCTCGACGAGTTCCTTCAGCTCTGGATTGATTTCTGCATACACTTCGAGCATGCCAGCATTGACGATGCCCATGTCCATACCGGCGCGGATGGCGTGGTAGAGAAACGCGCTGTGCATTGCTTCGCGCACGGGGTTGTTGCCGCGGAAGCCGAAGGAGACGTTGGAGACGCCGCCGCTAACTTTCGCGTGCGGGAGGTTCGCCTTGATCCAGCGCGTGGCCTCGATGAAGTCCACAGCGTAGTTGTTATGCTCCTCGATGCCCGTGCCGACGGTGAGGATGTTCGGGTCAAAGATAATGTCCTCTGGCGGAAAGCTAACCTCGTCCACGAGGATGCGGTAGGCGCGCTCGCAGATGCGGATTTTCTCAGCGTAAGTCGCGGCCTGGCCGTTCTCGTCGAAGGCCATCACGACGACCGCTGCGCCATACTTGAGCACCTTGCGCGCGTGTTCGCGGAAGAGGTCCTCGCCGCCCTTGAGCGAGATGGAGTTCACGATGCCCTTGCCTTGAAGACATTTCAGGCCGGCCTCGATGACCTCCCACTTCGAGGAGTCGACCATGAAAGGAACCTTCGCGACCTCGGGCTCACTCCCGAGGAGCAGCAGGAAGTGCGACATCGCCGCGACGCCGTCGATCATCCCCTCGTCCATGCAAACGTCGATGATGTTGGCGCCGTTCTCGACCTGCTGGCGCGCAATGGCGACAGCCTCTTCGTATTTATTTTCCTTGATGAGCTTTGCGAATTTCGGTGAGCCGGCCACGTTCGTGCGCTCGCCGATTAGCATGAACTGACCAATCTGCTGGGTGAACGGCTGCGAGCCGGAGAGTCGGAGCGGCTTAGGAGCAACCGCAGTTGTCGCACTGCCAGAAATGCCGCCGAGCCGTTCGGTGCCGGGTTCTTTCGGGGCGAGGTCGCGGGGATGGCGGCCTTCGAGCGCCTTCGCGATGGCGGCGATGTGCTCGGGCGTATTGCCGCAGCAGCCGCCGGCGATATTGATTAACCCGCTTTGCGCAAACTCACCGAGGAAACGGCCCATGTCCTCGGGCTTCAGGTCGAAGCCCGTCGGTGAAAGGGGATTTGGCAAACCCGCGTTCGGATAGCAGGACACAAACGCGCCGGACTTCGCTGCGAGTTCCGCGAGGAAAGGCCGCATGAGGTCCGGCCCGAGCGAGCAGTTCAAGCCGATGGAGAGAGGTTGGATATGCTTCACCGCGTTCCACATCGCCTCGACCGTTTGGGCCGAAATCATCGTCTCGCCGCCGAGCCCGACCGCAGCGGAGATAGAGACGGGCAGTCGAATCTTATCCGCGTCGAACACTTCCTGAATGGCGACAAGCGCAGCCTTGGCGTTAAGCGAGTCGAAGATGGTTTCCACCAGCAAGAAGTCCGAGCCGCCCGCAATGAGCGCGCGCACCTGCTGCACATAAGCCGCCTTGACCTGGTCGAACGTGCAGACGCGGAATCCCGCATCGTCGGCATCGGGCGAGTTTGAGAGCGACACCGTCAGCGGTCCGATAGCTCCGGCGACGAAGCGCGGCTTGCCATCGGCGTTCGACACGCGGTCAGCCCACTCGCGGCACTGGCGCGCGGAGGATTCATTGATTTCCCAAGCAAGCGCGTTGAGGGATTCGTCCTCGATGATTTTTTGATAAAAGGCCGGATCCTTGCGACCGCCGTGCTCGCGTGGGTCGTCTATGAAGAACTCGCTCTGGCCGATGCTCGTGGCGGAGAAAGTGTTCGTCTCGATGATGTGCGCGCCAGCCTCGAGGAAGCGCCGGTGGATGTCGCAAATCATCTTCGGCTGCGTGATCGAGAAGAGGTCGCCGTTGTTGAGCAGGTCCTTCTTTGCGTCTTTGAAGCGCTCACCGCGCATATCGGCCTCGCTCATCCCGTAGCTGCGAATGGTCGTGCCCATCGCGCCGTCAATGATGACGATGCGCTCGCGAAGCAGTCTTTCGAGCTGCGCTTGCTGTCTGGGGACGTGGGCTCCTGTCACGTTGGGGATGGTAGCGGTTGAGAGTCTGTTTTCAAGTAATAAATCATCGAATCTTGATACGAAGATATGAACTTATAAGCCTTTATGGAGTTCAGTCCCTTGCGGGGAGCGTTTGGGGAAATCCGCCGTTGACACGACCCTGACCGTCGCTAGACTCGCGCCTCTGTTTTTGCAGGAAGCAGCTAAACACTTGCTTCTCGGAATCCTGATTTATGGCAACGAAATCCAAATCCACGAAATACGTTTACACTTGGGGCAACAAGAAGGCTGACGGCGACGGCTCCATGAAGGCCCTGCTCGGCGGCAAGGGCGCGAACCTCGCCGAGATGACGCGCATCGGCCTGCCTGTGCCTCCGGGCTTCACCATCACCACGGAAGTCTGCACGTATTTCTACGCCAACAAGCGCACCTACCCCTCCGTCCTTCAGGGGCAGATGGAAGCCGGTGTCGCCAACATGGAGAAGATTATGGGCACGAAGTTCGGCGCGACCGCCGGAATGCCGCTGCTCGTCGCCGTCCGCTCGGGCGCGCGCGATTCCATGCCGGGCATGATGGACACCATTCTCAACCTCGGTTTGAACGACCAGTCCGTGCTCGCGCTCGTGAAGGCGACCGGCAATGAGCGTTTCGCCTGGGATTGCTACCGCCGCTTCATCCAGATGTATGGCGACGTGGTGATGGGCGTGCAAAAGCGCGAGGGCGAGGACCACGATCCCTTCGAGCACACCATCCACACCTTCAAGCACGAGACCTATCACCGGGACATTATTGATTCCGACCTCACGGCTGCCGATCAGCAGGAGTTGGTGAAGCGCTTCAAGGCGCTCGTGAAATCACGCACGAATAAGGCGTTCCCAAACAATCCTTGGGACCAACTTCGTGGCGCTGCGGGTGCCGTCTTCGGCTCCTGGATGAACGACCGCGCCAAGGTCTATCGCGCCAAATACAACATCCCCTCCGAGTGGGGAACCGCCGTCAACGTGCAGGCGATGGTGTTCGGCAACACCGGCGAGACCTCCGGTTCCGGCGTCGCGTTCACGCGCAACCCGGCCAACGGCACGAACGAGTTCTACGGTGAGTTCCTCATCAACGCCCAAGGCGAAGACGTCGTCGCCGGCGTCCGCACGCCCGAGCCGGTGCTCAAGCTCAAGGACGTGATGCCCAAGTCCTACGCCGAGCTGCTCAAGGTCCGCGCGACGCTCGAGAAGCACTTCAAGGACGTGCAGGACATCGAGTTCACCGTGCAGGAAGGCCAGCTCTTCATGCTCCAGACGCGCAACGGCAAGCGCACCGCCGCCGCCGCGCTCAAGTTCTCCATGGACATGGTCAAGGAGAAGCTCATCACCCCCGAGACCGCTGTCCTCCGCAACCCGGCCGACCAGCTCGAACAGCTCCTCGCGCCCATCTTCGACCTCGCTGCGGT
>CAMDJP010000065.1 GCA_945900775.1 Akkermansia muciniphila
CACCAACTCCACGCCGAGCGCCTTCGCGCGGGCTTCCGTGAGGAAAGGGTCATACGCCAGCACACGCAGACCGAAGGCGAGCGCGCGCTTGGCCACCTCGCCGCCGATGCGGCCCATGCCGAGGACGCCCAGCGTTTTGCCCGAGAGCTCTATGCCTTGAAACGCCTTCCGGTCCCACTTGCCGGCCGTCATCGTCGCGTGCGCCTGCGGCACCTTGCGGGCCACGGCCATCAACATCGCGAAGGTCAGCTCCGCCGTCGTGATCGTATTGCCCGCCGGCGTGTTCATCACCACCACACCGCGCGCAGTGGCCGCCTCCACGTCCACATTATCCACACCCACACCAGCGCGGCCGACGACCTTGAGCTTCGGCGCAGCCTCCATCATCTTGCGGGTAACCTTGGTTTCGGAGCGGACGACCATCGCCTCGACGTCGCCGAGGAGCGGAATCAACTCCTCTTCCTTTAGGCGTTTCTCCAGCACCGTCACCTTGAATTCCGGGCGCTCCTTGAAAAGGGCAATGCCTTTCGGGGAAATAGGATCGCAAATCAGCACGTGCATAAAAATGGAGGGCGAGTGTAGGCGCGGCTCAAAGTGAGGTCAAACCGAGAAATGCCCGCCTCCACGAACCCTTTTCGGACATCCCCAGCCGCCAGCATGACCGCGCGCTTACAGTACTGCACCGGAAGGGAGGGACTCTCAGCATGACATGTCGCCTCACCACGCGCTAACTTTTGGAATCGGTCATACGACGACGCTGCGGCGGCAGGTTCAATCTTGCGGCTTCACACTGCGGAGCTTAGGTGCGGGGGTGGGCGGGGCGTTGGTCGCCTTCTCCTTGAAGGCGGAGCGGAGGAGCCAGTGGTCTTTGAGTCCACGTACGAGGTCATCGGTGTGCTTGAGGGCGTCGGAGAGGTTCTTCACGAGGTTGGTGTTGGACTGCACCTGCGTGTTGAGTCCGCCGGTGAGGGCGGCGACGTTATCGAGCGAGCGGCTGAGGTTGGCGACGAGGGCGGTGAGGTTGGTGTCGGTGTGGCGCATGAGGCTGCTGGCGTTAGTGAGAGCGCTGTTAGCGGAGAGTAGGGTCTGCGTGAGTTGCGTGTTCAGATTGGTGGGGAGAAGCCACTGACCAAGGGCGCCGTTCGGCTCGCGCAGGTGAGTGGTGACGACGGCGAGGTTGGTAAGAGCAATGTTGGCGGAGGCAAGAGCGGTGTTGGCCGAGGCGAGGGCGGCGTCGATTTTCTGATGCGTGTTCGTGGGAAGGAGCCATTCGCCAAGGGCACCCTTGGACTGACTGAGATTGGCGAGGATGACGTTGGCATTGCTCACGGCAGGGCGCAGGCTGATGGCGACTTGATTCAAGTTGGACGTGGCAGCGGTGGCGTTCGCGAGAAGCTGCGGCAACGACGTCTCGACCTGGCCGATGAGTTTGTTGACCTGCTTGGTCACGTCCGGCGCCTCCTCGGAGAGGAGCCAATAGGTCGGCGTGTACTTGGCACAGTTGGTGTAGCAGTGCGTCGCGTCCATCCACACCTCAGCGAGCCGGTCATCGAGCGTCTTGTACACGACGACGGGCTTCTGCTCGTCATCGAGGCCGCCTTTGGTCACCTCGATGTGGCGGTTGCCGAGGAAATCGGCCTGCACGCGCACATTCGAATCGGTGTAGATGTAGGTGTGATACGGGGCCTTGACGAGAAAATCCACACGCACGGCGTACGGAATCTCTGGGTCCTCGGCCGCGATGCGAGTGATCCAGCCCACGTCGAAGCCCATCAGCTTCACACCGTCGCCCACCTTCAGGCCTGTCGCGCTGCTGACGAAGGTGTGATAAGGCGCCTTGAGGATCAGCCAGCCCTTTTTATTCGCGGTGTAATAAAGGTAGTAGAAGAAGCCCGCCAGCAGCACCAGCACTGCCAGCAGCACGAAGATGCCAACGGCACGCTCTACACGGCCCATCCGGGTACGCAACTGCGGGGTCAGATCTTGGATTGCCATAATCGTCTCCTCATTCTCCGCGGACGGGGCCAGGACGCAAGCCCGCCGTGATCTCTGTTCCGACCAACTCCCAGCGTCCTTCGGTCAATCGCGCGAACTGCCGGCCCACACCCTGCCACGGCTCGAGATGGTCCGAGGTGACCACCAACGTATGCCGGAGCGAAAGCTCCTTTAGGAACGCCAACCACCATTCCTGCTGGCGCGGATCGAGACCGGTCAACGGATTGTCCAGCAACAGCACCTCCGGCTCGAGCGCCAGCGCACGGGCTAGTCCCAGCCGCTGCTGCCACGCGCGCGCGAGGTCGCCGGCAGGCCGCGTCGCAAAACCTTCGAGCCCAGTGCGACGAAGTAGTTCGTGCGCAGCCACCGCAGCCTGCTCCACCGTCCAGTCACGATGATAGCAGAGCGGCAACGCGACGTTCTGCAGTACGGTGAGTTGGTGGAAGGGCCGCGCGCCGTTTTCGAACACCACACCCACACGACGGCGTTGGGCGATTCGTTCCTCTTCGCTTAAATCATCCGGGTCGCGCCCAAACACGCGGCTGACGCCGCGCATCGGCCGCTGCCAACCGGCCGCGACAGCGAGTAGCGCGCTCTTCCCCGCCCCGTGGAGTCCACCGACCACCCAGAAATCGCTGCGGGCCACGCGCCAATCCACGCCCTCCACGAGTGGCGCGCCTTCCGATACGCCGCCGATGGCAGCCCCGGCTAGCTCGATTACGATGTCTTTTGTTTCTTCCATTTCACCAGAAGCGATAGAGATCGAGGTAGAGATAGATTACGATGAAGAGGGCATCGACTAGCACGCAGGTGGTGAGGCAGCGCCCCACCGCGCGCGTGGTCGCCTGAGGCACATCCTCCAACCGCAACGGCTGCGCGAGGCCTTCGAAGCAGACAATCACCGCGATGGCGAAGCCGAACGTAATTGTCTTCAACGCCAGCAAAACGAAATCCTCCCATCGCAGCACGCCCGCAATCTGCCCGAAGTAATCTGCCGGCTGCAGTGGCATGCCCTGTAAAAACGCGAAGAGATAGCCTGCGCCGAACGCCACGAGGATGAGGTAGACCGTGAGAGCGAGTACCGCGATCATCATCCCGAGCAGCCGTGGCACGACGAGGTAATGGACCGGGTCAATGCCAAGTGCCTCGAGCGCCTCCACCTCGCCAAGCGCGCGCGCCGTGCCCAGCTCCACAACGATTACCGTGCCCGCGCGCACCAGCACGAGAAGCGCCGCCGCTAGCGGGCCGAGTTCACGCACCACCACCGTCACCATCACCATGCCGATGTGGTCCCGCCCGCCGAGTTGGCTGAACAGCGGGACAGTCTGGCCGACGATGAGCAGCCCGAGCGCCGCACCGAAGAAGGCAGTGATGGGGAGTAGCTGCACGCCGAAGCGGTGAATCTCCCGCACGATGAGCGGATGCATCACGCGCGAGGAGACGCGGAACTTCGTCACCGTCACGCCGAGCGCGATCAGGGCAAACGCGCCGAGGCTATGGAGCGATTCACCGAAGCCGAGCGCCTGACGGCTGCCCCAGTTCGAGAAACGGCGTAGTCGCGAGGCTTCGGATGCGACGGTATTCTCCACGCCGCGACGTTAGGAGGAAACCTGGCGCGGGTCAAAAGGCTTCTGCTCGTTCACGCCGACCAACTCGCGAGCTCGAGTTGCAAGCGTTCAATCGGTAGACCGACCACGTTCGTAAACGAGCCTTCGATTCTTTCAACAATCCAGTCGCCGAATTCTTGGATGGCATACGCACCGGCCTTGTCGAGCGGGTTGATGGCGGCGAGATAACGGTCGATCTCCTGCGCGGTGAGTTTGCGGAAGGTCACGTCCGTCCCCACCTCGAAGGTGATGCAGGCGTGCGGATGCAGGCGCATCAGGCAGACGCCGGTGACGACCTCGTGCGTGCGACCGGCGAGGCGCTTGAGCATCCGGCGCGCCTCGGCGAGGTTCGCAGGCTTGCCGAAAAGCCGATTGTCTAGATGCACCAGCGTGTCGGCGGCGAGAACGAGCGCGTTCGGCTGGCACTTAGCGATAGCGCGAGCCTTGCGATACGCGTTCACCTGACAAACCTCGCGCGCAGTGAGATGGTCGCTGTGCACCTCGACCACGTCCGCTGGCTGAACGTCGAAGCGCAGCTTCAATTTCCGCAGCAGTTCCACGCGGCGAGGCGAGGCGGAGGCGAGGATGATTCTGGGCAAATCCATTCGCTTGGGAAATCCATCAATGGGCGGCCATGCTCAAGGTGGCTTGGAACCGCTCCAACTTCACACGAAACGCCGCTTCATCCAGCGCCGGTTTTGCGACGGAAACGTCCGGCGCGCCCTCCAGTTCGATCCACGACTTGCAGCCGCCGTAGCCCGCAAGCATCGGCAGCTCGACCGGTTGCGGCAGGCGACTCACGCGCACCGCCATCGCGTATAAGCTCTTATCGCGACCCCAGTCGAAACGCTCTGCAACTACTTCGTCGCGCCAGATGTGCTGACCGCGGAGTCGCTCAGCGTCGGCGAGCGATTCGAGCCGGCGCGTCTCGGCTACTTCACAGAAAAACTCGAGACGCAGACGGTCGCTAGGCGGGAAGCTCGGCGCAATCGCGTCGTAGCGTTGTTGCGCAGACGGCACGACCGATTCGCGCTGCTGGTGGAAGAGTGTTTGAAAAAGCCAGAAGCGCTCGTGCTCAGGCCGGAACCCGCCGTGGCCCTCAGCGATGCCGCCCTTGCGCAGAATCACAATCTGCTCGCCGCGCCCGAGCGCATCCACCACCACCGCCCACTCCTTGAAGGCAATCCGCATCAGAAAAAGATAACGGGCGGAGCGCGAAGGGTCGAGGGCCGAAAACTGCGTTCCACGCTTGCCTCGCCGATGGGCTTTCCCTATTTTGCCCACGACCTTAACGCGAAATAACCCATGTCCACACCCGCCATTTCCCCTGCACCACTGGCCTCCGGCCTGCGCTTCAAACTCTCGGGGATGATGTTTCTCCAATACGCCATCTGGGGCGCGTGGCTGCCGTTGCTCTGGTCGTTCCTCAGCGGCCACCGCGGGTTCACGCCATCGCAGATTGGTGATATGTTCGCCGTCGGCGCGCTCGGCGCCATCATCGCGCCGTTCATCGCAGGACAGATTGCCGACCGCTGGTTCAACACCGAGAAGTTTCTCGCCATCAGCCACGTCCTCGGCGGCCTGCTCGTCTGGCAACTGGCGGAAATCAATACCTACGGCGGCTTTCTCGCCTTCTCGCTTGTCTATTCGCTCATCTACTCGCCGACCCTCGCGCTCACCAACTCGCTCACCTTCCATCATCTGCCCGACCGCGATCGTGACTTCGGCAAGGTCCGCATCTGGGGCACGGTGGGTTGGATTGCCGTCGGCATCGGCATCGGCCAATGGCTACTGCACCGACACACGCCCATGGATGTCTCGGCGACGGAGATCGTCCAGAAGGCGCAATTCGCCGGCATGGCGGATGCCTTCAAGCTCTCCGGCATCCTCGGCATCGTGATGGGCATCTTCTGCTGGTTCCTGCCGGCCACACCGCCCGCTGCCGGCAAAAAGAAGAGCGCTGTCGGCGAGGCGCTCGGCGAGATCAAGCGCCAACCGCTCATCACCCTCTTCCTCCTCGCTGTACCGGTGAGTTGCATCCACCAGTTCTACTTCGTCCACACCGCGCCCTTCCTCGGTCAGTTCCAGAACGAGGCCAAGGGCTTCATCGAAGCCGTGAACAAGGTCGTCGGCGTCGGCGGCGGCGGGCTGATGACCATCGGCCAGATGTCCGAACTCGGCGTGCTGGCGCTCATGCCGTACGTCTCCAAGCGCCTCTCGCGCCGAACGCTCCTCGCCATCGGCCTTATCGCCTACGCGCTGCGCATGTTCCTCTTCGCCTATGCGCCGAGCTTCCCCGAGGCCGCGCGCCTACCCGCCATCATCCTCGGCATCACGATGCACGGCTTCTGCTTTGGCTGCTTTATCTTCGTCGCCTTCATGATTGTGGACGAGGAGACGACCGGCGATGTACGCGCAAGTGCTCAGAGCCTCTTCAACCTCGTCATCGTCGGCATCGGCATCATCGTCGGCAGCAAACTCGCCGGCGCCGTCGCCGAATGGGCCACCGTCAGCGAGAAGCTCGACTACTCCAAGCTCTTCAGAGTGCCGATGTGGGTCGCGCTCGCCTGCCTCTTCCTGCTCTTCCTCTTCTATCCCCGCGGGAAGAAGACCGAATCGAAGACCGCCTGAACCGGGCGCGCGGAACCGCCCCAGAAAAAAGCCTTGCCGTCCAAGGACTCCCCCAGCTACATTGCTAAAACCTGATCGCGGGGTGGAGCAGCCCGGTAGCTCGTCAGGCTCATAACCTGAAGGCCGTAGGTTCAAATCCTACCCCCGCAACCACTAAAGAAGGCCCGCTGGAAACGGCGGGCCTTCTGCTTTTTCACTGTTTCATTGAGTCTTTAAGTGCTTTTAAAGAAACCATCCTGCCAGCACAAATCGCTTTGCGAAGCGCAGTTTCCCTTCTCTCCCGTCAACCGAAACACTCCCACGCCCCCCGAAGAGTTGGAAGAATCGACGTGGGGGATAAAGCAATCGGTCGCACAGCAATCAGCACCTGTGCGACCGTTGACGGGGAAAGAAACGGTTTCGCGCTTGCGGCTACTTACTCGGCCAGCTTCACGACGCGCTTTTTCTCGGAGCGTTTGCGCACGGTCTCATCGAGAATCTTCTTCCGCAGACGCAGATTCTTAGGCGTGGCCTCGACATACTCGTCGGAGCCGATGTATTCGAGGGCGCGCTCGAGGGAGAGCTTGAGTGGGGCGCCGAGCTGGGCGCCTTTGCCGTCGCCTTGGGAACGCATGTTGCTCAGCCGCTTTTCCTTCACGGGGTTCACGGGGATGTCGTTCTCGCGGGAGTTCTCGCCGACAATCATGCCGACGTAAATCATATCGCCCGGCTCGACCATCAGGCGGCCGCGTTCTTGCACCATGTTTAGGGCGTAGGTGGTGGCTTCGCCATTATCCATCGAGACGAGAGAACCGTTCTTGCGCGCCGCGATTTCGCCGCGGTCGGTGCCGTATTCGTGAAAGAGGTGGCCGATGACGCCGAGGCCACGGGTCATATTGACGAGGTCGGTCTCGAAGCCGATGAGGCCGCGCGTGGGGGCGAAGGCCTCGATGGAGACGGTGTCGCCGATATGGTTCATGTTGGTGATCTCGCCCTTGCGGAAGGCGAGGTTCTCCATCACAGAACCCATCGTGTCCTTGGGGATTTCGAGAAAGACCTTCTCGATCGGTTCGAGGAGGTTGCCCTCGGCGTCCTTGCGATAGAGCACTTCGGGACGGCTCACGAGAACCTCGTGGCCTTCACGACGCATCTGCTCAACGAGGACGGCAATCTGCATCTCGCCGCGGCCGGCGACCTCGAACACCTTCGGGTCACTGGTCTGCTTGATGCGGAGCGCGACGTTGGTGCGAATTTCCTTCACAAGGCGATCCCAGATGTGGCGGGCGGTAACGAGTTTACCATCCTGTCCACCGAGCGGGCCGTCATTCACGGCGAACTCCATCTGAATGGTTGGCGGATCGATTGGGATATACGGGAGCGCCGGGCGCGCCTCGCTGTCACAGATTGTTTCACCGATGAAGACGTCATCAAAGCCGGTGAGGCCGACGATGTCGCCGGCGTGGGCTTCCTGAATCTCCACGCGCTTCATCCCTTCGAAGTGGTAGATAGTAGTGATCTTACTCTTGGTGATGTGGCCGTCGCCGTGGCGGCAAATCGCGGAATCGCCCATCTTCACCTTGCCGGAAACAATCTTGCCGAAGGCGATACGGCCGAGGTAATCGCTGTAATCGAGGTTCGCCACGAGGAGTTGGAGTCCCTCCCCGGCCTGCGCGCGCGGCGCCGGGATGTGCTTGGTGATGGCGTCGTAGAGCGGCTCCATGGATTCACTCGCATCGGTTAGCTCGCGCTTAGCGTAGCCGGCCTTGGCCGAGCAGTAGATGAACGGAAAGTCGAGCTGTTCATCGGTGGCGTTGAGGCTAATGAAGAGCTCGAAGACTTGGTCAAGCACCTTCTTCGGATCGGCGTTTTCGCGGTCAATCTTGTTGATGACGACAATGGGCTTCGCACCGGCCTCGAGCGCCTTGCGCAACACGAAACGCGTCTGCGCCTGCGGGCCTTCGGCGGCGTCCACCACCAGCAGCACGCCGTCGATCATGTTCATGATGCGCTCGACCTCGCCGCCGAAGTCGGCGTGGCCCGGAGTGTCCACGATGTTGATGTGGTAATCTTTGTATTTGAAAGCGGCGTTCTTCGCGCGGATGGTGATGCCCTTCTCCTTCTCGAGGTCCATCGAGTCCATCAAACGTTCCTCCTGCGACTCGTGTTGGTTCGCCCGGAAAGTGCCGGATTGCTTCAGGAGACAATCCACGAGCGTGGTCTTGCCGTGGTCGACGTGGGCGATGATCGCGATATTTCGGATGTGCTGCATATTTCAACCTAACTCAAACCAGACTCAAAAAAACGAGCCGCTCAGTCTCTCTGAAGCAGGGAAAAGGTCAAGCCGCAATTCCGTGGGGAAGTGTGCGCCACCGCAAGATTTCCCCAAAAACCGCTCTTGCCGCCTCCGAAACAGCGGGTGACAAAGGTGCTTTTT
>CAMDJP010000066.1 GCA_945900775.1 Akkermansia muciniphila
ATCATCGTCGGCGACAGCGCAAAGTCCAAGCTCCTAGCCGTCATCACCTCCAAAGACGTCGACAAGCAAATGCCGCCCAAAGGCGCCCGGCTTTCCCCAGAGAAAGTGGCGTTGCTGCGCCAGTGGATTGACGCCGGGTTGCCGTGGGAAGAAGGGTTCGCCTTCCGAAAGGCGGGATACGAACCACCTCTGCGACCGCGCCGACCCGCGTTGCCGGCCGCCATCGCCAACCGCACGAACGCCGTGGATCGCATCCTCGATGCGCACCTCGCGCAGCACCGTCTGCCACAGCCCGGACCGATTGACGACGCAACCTTCGCGCGGCGCGTGCACTTGGACTTGGTGGGATTGCTGCCCGAGCCGGCGGCGTTGGAAAAATTCTTCGCCGACACTGCGCCCGACAAAAGGGCACGACTGGTACGCACGTTGCTGGCCGACAACACCGCGTACGCCGAGCATTGGTTGACGTTCTGGAATGACCTGTTGCGGAACGATTATTCGGGCACGGGCTTCATCACCGGCGGACGCAAGCAGATCAGCGGCTGGCTGTACCGCGCCTTGGTGGAAAACAAACCCTACGACCAGTTTGCGCGAGAGCTGATTGCTTACACGCCGGAGAGTCAGGGTTTCGCCGCTGGCATCCGTTGGCGCGGCGACGTGAGTGCGGGTGCGACCCCGGAGATTCAGTTCGCGCAGTCAGTGGGGCAAAGTTTTCTGGGCATCAACCTCAAGTGCGCTTCTTGCCACGACAGTTTCATTGATCGCTGGAAGTTAGATGATGCCTACGGCCTCGCGGCGATTTACGCGACCGGCAAGCTGGAGATTCACCGTTGCGACAAGCCCACCGGCAAGACGGCGAAGGCTGGCTGGATTTTCCCGGAGCTGGGCGAAGTAAACGCCACAGCGCCGCAGCCGGAGCGCCTCAAGCAACTCGCCGCGCTGATGACGCATCCGGAGAATGGCCGATTCACGCGCACGATAGTCAACCGCCTGTGGCACCGGCTCATGGGTCGCGGCATCGTGCATCCCACCGACGCGATGCAGACCGAGCCGTGGAATGCGGACCTGCTCGATCATCTGGCGGTGCATCTGGCGGACAGCCGGTTTGATTTGAAGCAGACGCTGGAACTCATCGCCACTTCTGCGGCGTATCAATCGCGCGCGCAGGTGCTGGGACCCGATGCGGATGAGCGCGCTTATGTGTACGCTGGCCCGCGAGCGAAACGCCTCACTGCTGAGCAATTCGTGGATGCTGTGTGGCAGATCACGAGCACTGCGCCGACACGCCACGATGCGCCTGTGGCGCGCGGTCGTGCTAGCGCCGAGACTGCACCCGCCGTGCAACTCGCTGGCCGTTGGATTTGGTCACACACCAACGCAGCCACTGCCCAAGCCGGCGAAACATTGGTCGCGCGCAAAAAGTTTACGCTCGCCAGCGCGCCCGTCCGTGCCGGTGCTGTGGCTACGGCCGACAACAGTTTTGTCCTCTACATCAATGGCGCGCGCGCGGCTGCCGGTGATAATTGGGAAGCACCGGAAACCATCCCCCTGGAGTCGCGCCTCAAGGCCGGCGCGAACGAGATGCTGCTCGTCGCCAAAAATGGCGGCGCAGATCCGAACCCTGCTGGTGCGTTTTTCGAAGCGCGCATCAAGCTCGTTGATGGGCAGGCCGTCACGATCGCGACGGATGCCTCGTGGCAAGTCACGCAGTCGCTGCCCGACGCCAAAGGCAAATTCAAGGTGGAACCGACGGACTGGCAAGCCGCCGTCGCAGTCTCCAATCCGGCTGTGTGGCATGCGCGCGTCGGCGGGCAATTGGCTGCGCAGTTAGGCCAGGCCGCCACCGCCACGCAGCCGATGGTGCGCGCTGGGCTGATGAAAAATGATTTCCTGATGCGCGCACTGGGCCGGCCTCATCGCGAACAGATTGTCAGCGTTCGCCCCAGCGAACTGGCCACGTTGGAAGCGATCGATCTGAACAATGGCCAGATTCTCGCCACGCGTTTGGAGCAAGGCACCACGCGCATCTTGGCCAAGCCGTGGCCTAACGGTGACGCGTTGGTGATGTGGCTTTTCCAATTCGCCTTGTCTCGCTCGCCAACTGCTGCGGAGCGATCGCTCGCCCGCGAAACGCTCGGCACGCAACCCAACAGCCAAGGGTTGCAAGACCTGCTCTGGGCGGTGATGATGCTACCGGAGTTTCAACTCGTCAGATGATATGATGCACCTGCCACCAGCCGATCTCCAGTACAGCCGCCGCGAATTTGTGCGGCAGCTCGCTGCCGCCGCAACTGCCACGATGGCGATGGGCGCGCCGCGCTTACTAGCTGCGGAGCCGACCATCTCTCTAAAACCCACGGCTGACGCGTGCATTCTGCTGTGGATGGGCGGCGGTATGGCCGCGCCTGAAACATTCGACCCGAAGCGCTATCAGGCTTTCCAAAAAGGCGTTCCGGTCAAAAATATTCTCAGCACATTCCCGGCGATCCCAACGGCGGTGGATGGCGTGAAGATTTGCGAGGGCTTGGAGCACATCGCCAAGGTCATGGATCGCGCGACGCTTATCCGCAGCGCGGTGCAGCCGGACTTGGGGAACATCCTGCATTCGCGCCACCAGTACCACTGGCACACGGGCTACGTGCCGCCGCAAACGGTGGCGTGCCCGCATCTGGGCGCGTGGATGTCCCGAGTGCTGGGCCCACGCAACCCGGTGATGCCCGCGTTCATCAATATTGGCCAGCGACTGGAAGGTGTGGGCGAACAGGAAGAATTGAAGGCGTTCACCACCGGCGGATTTTTCGGTAATGAGTTTGGCCCGATGAATCTGCCGTACCCGGAAGACGCAGCGCAATCCGTGCGCCCGCCCAAAGGAATGGAGCCGGGCCGTTTTGCTAACCGACAGAAACTCTACCGCGCGTTGGTGGACAAGAATCCGCATCGCGAGTTCATGAGCGATCACCAGCAGGAATCGTTGCTGCGCGCGATGGACAACGCGCATCGCTTAATCAGTTCCAAAGAGCGGGCAGCCTTCGACCTCGCGCTGGAGCCCAAGGAAAGTTTTGATCAGTACAACACCGGACGGTTCGGGCAAGGTTGCCTGTTGGCGCGGCGGCTGGTGGAGAACGGCGCGCGATTTGTGGAGGTGACCACTGAATACGTGCCTTTCCTGCATTGGGACACGCATGCCAACGGTCACGCCACTGTCGCGCGGCTGCACGCGGACATGGACCGACCTATCGCGCAACTCGTGCTGGATCTGGAATCGCGCGGGTTGCTCGACCGCACGTTGGTCATCATCGCCAGCGAGTTCAGCCGCGACGCGATGATCGAGGGCGTGCCCGGTTCCAACGCGAAAGATCAAGCTACAGCGCCAAGCGAAACGTTGCAGGAAGCCAAACACTACGGCCTGCACCGGCACTGGACTGGCGGCACTAGCGTCGTGATGTTTGGCGGCGGGATGAAGCGCGGTTTTGTTTATGGTGCCACTGCGGACGAGCGCCCGTTGGTGGCCGTGAAAAATCCTGTGAGCGTGGCCGACCTGCACGCCACCCTTTTCACCGCGATGGGAATCAGCCCCAAGACCGCTTTCGAAGTTGAGCGTCGGCCTTTCTACGCCACCGAAGACGGCAAAGGCCGCGCGGTGCGCGAAGTCTTCGCGCGCGGCTGATTCGGTTTGCCTGCCGTCCCCGTGCCCCGCATCATCACGCAGTAGACATTGCTGATAGGAAATTGCTTTCTAGACGGTGCGAGGTTTAGTTGGACGGTGTCGTCGAGCTTGGGCCTCAACTACAGGATATTCCCGCAGAATGTTGGGTTCTCAACCGATTGTCTTTTTCTATAAGCTAACCAAGTGTCGCAATCGTTGAAATCCTGGGCCGCTCTGGCATTCTTGGCCGATGAAAATCTCATGGGTTATTACGATTGCTCTGTCGCTCACATTCTTTTCTGGTGCAGTCAAAGCCCAAGTCGTCGAGGCTGACCTCTGCATCTTCGGCGGCACCTCCGGCGGTATCGCGGCAGCGGTGCAAGCCGCACGGTTAGGCAAATCCGCCGTCATCGTGAACCCGACGAAATATCTCGGCGGCCTCACCACCGGCGGCCTAGGTGCGACGGACATCGGCAACAAGGCGGCCATCGGCGGCCTCTCCCGTGACTACTACCACCGCCTCGCCCAGCACTATGCGAAGGACACTTCGTGGACGTTGGAGACGGCGATGGATTACTTCCGCAACCGGCGCGGCGGGCAGGCAGGAGCGAGCGCGCTAAGCGGGGCGGACGCGACGATGTGGACTTTCGAACCGCACGTGGCCGAGAAGGTTTTTCTCCAATGGCTCGAAGAGGCGAAGGTGCCTGTGCATCTCAATCAGCGGCTCAAATCTGTAACCAAGTCCGTCTCGCGCATCACGGAGATCACGATGGAGAACGGCCGAGTCTTCCGCGCGAAGATGTTCATGGACGCAACCTACGAGGGTGACTTGCTGGCGAAGGCGGGTTGTTCTTTCCATGTCGGGCGCGAGGCAAATTCCGTTTACGGTGAGACGCTGAATGGCGTTCGGGCGCACACGCCGCATCACCAGTTCGTGGTGCCGGTGGACCCGTATGTGAAACCCGGCGATGCGAGCAGCGGACTGTTGCCGTTCATCCAGCTCGGCGACGGCGGCAAGCCGGGCGATGGCGATAAAGCTACCCAGGCTTACAACTTCCGTCTCTGTTTCACCACCAACCCGAAGAATCGTCTGCCCGCGCAGAAGCCTACCGCTATGCCGCAAGCGAAGTGGGACGTGCTTCTGAAGTCCGCGAACAACAGCTTGCCGGTCACTCCTCCTGCAAACTACGACGCGAAACAGTTCGAACTGCTCGGCCGTTATTTCGAAGCGCTCGTTGCTGCGAATCGCAACCCAAAGCTTGCGCAGTTCTGGAACCCGATTTGGATGCCCAACCACAAGACCGACATCAACAACAACGGCGGGTTCAGCACCGACTTCATCGGGAGTAACTACGATTACCCGAACGCGGACTATGCCACGCGCGAGCGCATTGCGAAGGAGCACGAGGCTTACATTCGGGGCTTCTGCACCTTCCTCGCCACGGATCCGCGCGTGCCCGAAGAGATGCGCAAAGAGATGCAGAGCTGGGGCCCGAGCAAGGATGAGTTCCGCGATACGGATGGCTGGCCCCGTGAGTTGTATGTGCGCGAGGCACGTCGGCTCGTGGGCGAATACGTGATGAGTGAAAAGAACTGCCGTTACGTCGAGACCATCACCGATTCCGTCGGTCTCGGTGCTTACAACATGGACTCACACAACTGCCAACGCATCGTGAAAAACGGCAAAGCCGAGAACGAAGGCGACGTGCAAATCCCGCCGATGAAGCCCTACCCGGTTTCCTACCGTTCAATCATTCCAAAAGCCGCCGAGTGCGAGAATCTATTCGTGCCAGTTTGCCTCAGCTCCTCGCACATCGCCTACGGCAGCATCCGGATGGAGCCGGTATTCATGGTACTAGGCCAAAGCGCGGCGACGGCGGCGGCCATCGCGATTGATGACAAAGTACCCGTACAAAAGGTGAATTACGAAAAACTCCGCGCTCGCCTGCTCGCCGACAAGCAGGTCCTCGACTGGACTGGGCCTGACCGCGTCGCTGGACCTGTGGGTAAGTTCATTGACCCGAAGTCGCTGCCCGGCGTCGTGCTGGATGACAAGGACGCGAAGCTCACTGGCGTGTGGGCAGATTCCATCTCTAGCGTGTGGTGCGTGGGTCACGGCTACGCGCACGACGGCAACTCTGGAAAAGGAGAGGCCGTCGCTGTCTTCACGCCTAGCATTCCCGCCGCCGGCGACTACGAAATCATCCTCTTCAACGCACCGAACCCTAACCGTGCCAGCAACGTCCCTGTGACCGTCAGCATCCCTGGGCAGCCCCCGAAGACCCTGAAGATGGATCAGAAGTCGAAAGGCGAAATCTCTTTGGGTAAGTTCAAGTTGCCCGCTGGCAAGACAACCACGGTGACCATTTCCAACAAGGAGACCGACGGCTATGTGATTCTGGACGGCGCGCAGTTCAAGCCCGTAAAATGAGTGGAGCACGCGGGTTCACGATGCGGTGAACCCAGACCTGTCCTGACGTTGGACGCCGCCGTGAACCTTGATGGTAACGAAGCTTACGCCGGGCCTATCGTTTGCGCCACTGGTAGGCGGCCTGGGAATTCGCGTTGAAAAACTTCGCCACGGTCTTCTCACCCTTGGCGGTGAAGTAGTCTCGCACGATTCCGACCACGGTCTCGTAAGGTGCGCCTCCATCGGAGACCGGCCAGTTGCTGCCGAAGAGGAGCCGATCTTCGCCAAAGAGTTTCCAGAGTGTGTCGAGGACAGGCTTGTAGTATTCCACCTCGCGCGCAGCCGGCTTCGTTCCAGTCTGCTCGACGAGTGCCGAGACCTTGCAGAAGACGTTGGGGTGTTTGGCGGCAGCGGCCATGGCTTCAATCCACTTCGCGGGCGGTTCCTTGCCGTCGATGCGCAGATTCGCGGCGTGGTTGATGACGATGCGCAGCTTCGGCAGCTTCGCCGCGAGGATGGCGACGTCGGCGGGCATGTCGGGGCCGCCATTGACGTCGAGGGTCAGGCCCAATTCCTCCAGCAGCTTGCAGCGTTCGATGAGGTTACCCTTTAGCCCGGTCTTCACCTCGTCGTGGCTGATACGGATACCACGGAAGAGCGGGTTGACGGCGAAGCGCCGGAGGTTCTTCTCGAAGTCGTCGGACGCAGGGGAGAGCCGGCCGACGACGCCGACGATGAATGGCTCCTTCGCCGCCAGGTCGAGCCACCACTGGTTGTCCTCAATCCATGGACTAGCCTCGACTACGATGGTTCCGGCGACACCAAATGGCTTGGACAGTCGCTTGAATTCGTCTGGCAACACCGGGCGGTAAAGTTGCTTGTCGTTCTTGCCTGGCCACGGGATTCCTTGCGGGCGTGTCGGATCGTAGAAGTGAACGTGGGTGTCGATGATCTCGAGTGTCGGTTTCTCGCCGAGGTGCTTCGCCGAGGCTCGTTGCGTGGCGGCGACCAGCTTTGCATCGGCTCCCGTCGGCCCGGTGCAATCGAGGATCGGAGACGTATCTTGAGCGGCCAGCACCATGGGTAAAAGGCAGAGCAAGAGGGCTGGGATGAAGGTATTCGAAAGTCGTTTCATTTGGTTTTTTTCACAAAGACGTCCTGCCGGCCTGAAAACGATATCACGGCATACAGACTGCACGAAACCCGCCATTGCCGTAGCGGCCGTTTCCGGCGAGAGCGTGGTGATGAATCGAGACATGCCAAATACTCCTTTCGTAGGTTGATACGCGGGGATCATTTGCCGACAAACTTGGTCACACCGGTTCGCTTGTCTTGTTTGTCGTAGACGAGCAGGTGGGTCCACTGCGTGTCGCCGACGTTGACGAGGACGGCGACCGCGTTTCGGCCCATGCCATCGACGTAGTATTTCACGTTCGCAACGCCGGGCCGTTCGGCTTTCGGCAGCTTCTCGATGTAGTCGTTGTAATCGTCGACCGCCGTATCCGCGGGCAGATCCTGGGTCTCCTTCCAACCTTTCAACGGATCGGGCACCGCGGTCGCGCCGACGGCGGATTTCGGCACAGTCTTATCACCTTCCTTTGACGGTTGTGGAGCTTCGAACTTCGCAATGCCGGCATACGGATATTTCGAGACCATTTCCCAGGCGAGTTTCTGCAGGATCGGTCGCTGTTCGTCGGTTAAGCCATCGCCTTCCTTGCCCGGAAACTTGAGCCCTTCCGGCGACATGCGATACAGGGCCGCGAAGTGCATATAGGTTCCCAGACGCAATCCAAGCAGTCCCTGGTGCGGCATGATATCGCTCGCCAGTACGGAATTCCTTTGCGTCGTCACGCCAGGGAACTTCCCGGCCACGATCATCTTCCGCACTTCCAGCATCCCTTCGCCGAGCGGCACGAGGAAAACGACGCGCTTGCCGGCCTTGGCGTTGACTTCGTCGACGTAGGCCTCCTGTTGTTTGCGGGATTTTGCCAGCTTGGTTTGATATTCCGCGAGGTCCGTTTTCTCGTACTCCTCCGGTAACTTGACGCCTTGTCGCCCATCATGCGTCAGCCACGGCATCTGCAAGAGGACGCGGAAGTTCTGATTGTGCTTGGAGCCGAGTTCCACGAGGGACGGCAGGAACCTGGGGGACTCCGGTCCTGTCGAATTGTGCTGCCAGACGTACGCGTCGATTTCGCCCTTTTCGAGCAGCGGCGTCAGGTCCTCGATGCGGCCGCTATTGAGGACCTGCTTGTTGAGTTTCATATGTCCGATGATGCCAGCCGCCTGACACAGCGGCGCGGAGTTTTCGGTGGACCAACTATGCCCGCCGCTCATCACCCGCAGGCCGGCCGGCTTTTCCGCGACG
>CAMDJP010000067.1 GCA_945900775.1 Akkermansia muciniphila
ACGACGCATGAGATGCCCCTGTCCTGCGAAATCTGTCGCTTCCAGGCCCGCGCCGCATCCAGATTCTCTACATTGCCGATTTGTTCAAACAGGGCCGCATCGAGGCCGCAAATCGCGTGGACCTGATGGGGACCGCACAGCCAGGCCGCCCTAAGCAGAAACTGATTCGCCTGCCTTAATACCCTCGCGTGCGAATTGAATTTCCTGTTCGCCCGCTGGCTTCGCTAGCGTTCGTCCGCCGCCCAGCCGTTTTTGATTGTTTCTGAGTGCAACAGGGCTAAGTTGACGGCCGCAAAATAATTATGAGTCCTCAAACCATCGCAAAATTATCCGGGGTCGCGATTCTGATTTTCGTCGTGATCATCATGGGCGCCTCCGGCACGTATGTTATTGAACCTGGCTATCGCGGCGTGGAGGTGACGCTCGGCAAGGTTTCTCCCGCGTTCAAACCGGAAGGTTTTGGTTTCAAGGCGCCGTTCATCACGAAGATTTATCCTGTCTCCATCCGCCAACAGACCTCGCAGGAAAAAGCCGAGTGCTATTCGTCGGATCTGCAGCAGGTCTCGGTGATGTTGCGCGTGCTGTATCGGATTCCCGAAGCGTCCGTCGTCAAACTGTTTCAAGGTTATAGAGGGGATCCCTTCATCACGCTGATTGCCCCCCGAGTGCAGGAAGGCCTGAAGGAAACTGCCGCACAACAGAGCGCGGAACAGATCGTGAAGAGCCGCGAACTCATAAAGGCACGCGCCCTCGAATTAGCCCGCGCGAAACTCGGCACCCTATTAGTGATCGAGGACATCGTCGTCGAGGACATCGCGCTCACCAAGGAACTCGAAGGCGCAATCGAACAAAAAATGGTGCAGGAACAGGAAGCCTCGAAGGCCAAATTTACCCAGCAACGCGCGCAAATCGAAGCCGACACCGCCGTTATCAAAGCCACCGGCGAGGCCAAATCTATTGTCATCCGCGGCGAGGCGCTCAAGGAAAATCCCGCGTTCGTGGAACTGCAAATTGTGGATCGCTGGGACGGCATTGCGCCGCTCATTATCGGCAGTGGCGGGAACGTCATGATGAGCCTTCCCGACCTCCAAAAACGGGGTAAATAAGGATTAAGGAATACAATGCAAGATCGCTCTTCTCGTTCGCCCAACTGGGGCAACCCCGACATCCAGATTCCGCCGTTTCTGCCGAAACTCATCGCCGTTGGTATTGGTGTGTTTGCTCTCGTGTTACTCGGCGGGGCGTCTAGTTACATCATCCAACCCGGGACGCGTGGGGTGAAAATCACGCTGGGCAAAGCCTCAGATCAATTCCTGCCGGAAGGCTTCGGCTTTCGAACGCCGTTCATCACGCGCATCGTTCCCGTCGTGATCCAGCAACGCACCGTGGCGTTGCGTGCAGATTGTTTTTCCTCGGACCTGCAACAGGTTTCCGTGGAGGTCCGTGTGCTCTATCAGGTGCCTGAAGCGTCCGTGGTGCGGATTTTCCGGGAATTCGCCGGCGACCCCTTCGATAGCCTCATCGCTCCGCGCGTGCAGGAAGCGTTGAAAGAGATCACCGCCGTGCTCTCCGCTGAACAAATCGTCAGAAATCGCGACGACGTGAAGACCAAAGCTATCGTCGCTGCGCGCACGAAGATTGGTACCATGCTCAACGTGGAAGATATCGTCATTCGCGATATACATCTCTCCAAGGAACTCGAAACTGCTATCGAAGCCAAGATGGTCGCGGAACAGGAAGCGGCCCGAGCGCGCTTCACGCAGATGCAGGCGCAAGTGGAAGCCAACACCGCAGTCATTCGCGCCGAAGGCGAAGCCAAAGCGATCCGCGTGCGCGGCGAAGCCTTGAAGCTCAATCCCGCCTACCTCCGCTTGCAGATTGTCGAGAAATGGAACGGCAAATCGCCCCTCGTCGTTCCTGCGGATCCCAATAATTCCGGACCCAACCTGTTGCTCCCCTTGGGCGGCATCGAATTGCCGAAGAAACCATGAACCCGCGTCTGCGCGCCGTCCTCCGCGCTGGCGTATTAGTCGCGGTGGTGGTGGCATTATTTCTGATCTTCCCACGGGCCTTGGCCTTTGCGGAAATGGGCGCACGCCAGATTCGCTATTTCTGGTGGCTGATTCTGCTCGTGGCCTTGGCCTGCTGGCTAATCTGGGGTTTTAAGAAGAAGCCGTAGGAGAATTTTCTCAAGACTAAACCGCGCAGAGTCCAGAAAGCAATTTCCTATCAGTTATACCCGGCAGTTCAGAATCTTACTGATTTATATCAATCGCAAAGGCCCGTGCGGAGGCACATGAGGGGTTCACGCAGTTTCTCGGCCTTGATGTCGCGCCCAGTGCGGCGCTTGTCCTCCTCGCAGAAGTCGTCGAGCCATTTGACGCCCTCCCATAGGTTCAAATGAACATCGGGGATGAACAACGCGAAGGTCTTTTCGGAAAATTTCCCGAGCATCTCAATCCATCAACCATCGCGCCTCCCGCCCGAAACTCTACCATCGCCGTGCCAGGCTTTCCGAGGGCAGGTCATGCCAGCTCTTCTTTACGCTACAATCCAGATTCGAGTCCTGCCGCAACCCAGTCGTGGGCGATCTGCTCATAATGCTCGGACAGCTGTGGGTAGAAACGTGAACTGATTCTTGTGAGCTTTTCGCGATCCTCCCGATTCGAATCTTTGGCGTTCATCTCATTGTAGCATGTTCGCAGTCCACTATGATCTGACCCTGCCTCGCTGCTGCCATCGATAAAGTTGATGATTCCATGCAGAGGTAAGGATTCGTGCGTGGATTCGCCTCTTATGCGGCTTCGGTGGACGCCCAAGTTGGGGGAGGCTCATTCCAGAGCTCGTTTTATCTTGTCTCAACAGCCCCAACGCGTACGGTCGGGGTTTGCCGTAAAAAAACTAATCTTCGATTACAATCAGTGTGACCAGCATTTATGGGTTGATGAGCGATGGAAGCGGGGTCGATGGCGGAGGCAGAGCGAATCGCGACAAGTGAAATCATAAATCCGAATATCGGAATCCAAAACAAAGTCGAAAGTCGAAATGCGAAATACCCATGTCCTAAATATTAAATTCACCCCAGACTCTATGGGTGCACTGTGGGCGGATCAGTGGTTTAACCGCTGGCTCAGCGGACCGCTCACGGAACTTTGTGCATTGTTCCTGCTCAACCTTCAGGAATACCTTGCGCTGGGCGGGCGCTCGCTGGGTGTGGGTGGCGGCATCCTTTCGGTCCGTGGCGGAGGTTTCTGGAAAGCCGCACCGTCGCAGGTCAAAAAATCAAATGTCCCCCAGCACGACTGGTTGTCTCATGACCTGCCCCTGAATCCATGATGTCACACTCTTCGCAAAAATCCGATCCGTGTCTCAGAGTCGCGCGGCTGCGTGGATCTCTCGCGCTGGCGGCATTGCTGGCTTTTGGCCCTGGGGCGGCGCAAGCGCAGGAGGATCCGGTGCTGGAGCAGTATTATGTGGCGAACGCGGCTTACAATCGCAACCTCTTCCCGGTGGCGATTCCGCAGTATGAAGGCTTTCTCGCGAAGCATCCGAATCATCCGAAAGCGGACATGGCGCGGCGAGGGCTGGGGCTGAGTTTTTATGCGCTGAAGCAATACGACAAGGCGCTGCCGCATTTTGCGGCGCTGCTGGCGAAGCCGGGCCTAGCCCCGGAGATCGAGCGGGAGCGGATCATCCTTCTGCAAGGGCAATGCATGCTGAATTCGGGGAAGGCCGAGGATACCCGGAAGCTGTTCATCGAAAACTGGGAAAAGCTGGCAGACCCGAAGTTCAAGACGGCGGCGCTGGCAACGATTTGCGATGTGGCGTTTGGGAAGTCGGAATGGGACAAGGTCATCGAGTGGACGGAGAAGCTGCTCGCGAATGCGCCGGCTCCCGACCAGGCAGGGCGCGGACTTTATCAGCGCGGCTTCGCTTATTATAAAACGACTAAGCTCACGGAGGCCGCGGCGGCGCTCGAAAAGGTCGCGGCCACCGAAGCGAACGCGGCTTGGAAAACCCGCGCGGCTTACCTCCGGGCGGAGTGCTACGCCACCCTCGGACAGCCCGAGAAGGCCGAGCCGGCCTTTGCGGCGGCGCTGCCGGGGATGATCGGCGTCGAGGCAGCCGAGTGCCAGTACCGGCTGGGTGTCGCCCGCTTTATTCTCAAGAAATACGAATTGGCGGAGGCTGATTTCGCTGGGTATCTGAAAAACGCGAAGCCCGACGAGAAAGGGCAGCCGGCCCAGTTTGTCGCGGACGCAACGCTCTACATCGCGCGCTGTCTTTTCGAGCGCGAGCACAAGGGCGCCGAAGGCAAGTTGAACGCCATGGCCGGGGGCAAGGATCTCGTCGCCGCGAAGGCCAATCTTTGGCTGGCACGCATCCACTCCCGGGCCAAGACGCCCAATTTCGACCGCGCAGCGGACATCCTCGGGCCGACGCTCGAGCGTTTCAAAGAAGTGCCGATCATTGACGATTTGGAATTCGATTACGCGAATGCCGAGATGAACCGCAAGACGCCGGACTGGGCCAAGGCAGCGGCGGCGCTGCAGCGCGTGGAGAGGCGCGGAAAGTTCGGCCAGATGGATGAGGTGCTGGCCCAGCGGGCGACGTGCCTGCACAAGCTGCAGGATTTCAACGGCAGCATGCAGGTGAACGATGCCTTGTTGCAGCGCTTCGCGCAGAGTCCGCTGGCGGGCGACGCGCGGTTCATGCGCGCGGAAAATCTCTTCCTGCTCAATCGCGCCGAGGACGCGACGAAGGCTTACGCCGAGTTTCTCGCGGCCCACAAGGACCACCCGAGCGCGCTCGCCGGGGAGTTTCGTCTCGCGCAGATTCACCACCTCGCGGGCCGCTGGGAGGAGTCGCTCGCCAGCGCCAGGCCGCTGCTCGCGAAGAAACCCGAGGGCCGGCTTTTCGCGCAGTTGTCGTTCGTGGTCGGCGACTGTTTTTTCCGCCAGGAAAAATGGGCCGAGGCGATCCCGCCGCTGGAGGACTTTGTCGGCGCGCGCGTGGACATGGGAACGCCCGTTGAGATCGGCAAAGGCGGCAAGCCGAAAAACCGCAAGAAGCGGGCGGTCACGATGGCGCCCAACCTCGACACGGCGCTGCTCGAACTGGCCGTCGCCTACGACAGGACCAACCAGCAGGACAAGGCGCTCGAATACCTGATCACGCTCACCGGCGACTACGGCGCACCCACGCCGCACCTCCCGCTCGCGCTCGCCGAGCAGGGCCGCCTTGCTTACGAAACGAAGGATCTCCCGTTGGCGCGGGCCGCGCTCGAACGCTTTCTCGCCGAGGACACGGCGGCGAAGGAGCCATTCAAAGCGGGTGCTGCGGCGCAGATGCCGCGCGTGCTGTATTACCTCGGCTGGGTGGATGCCTCCGAGAACAAGCACGTGCCCGCCGGCGAGCGCTTCGCGAAGGTCCCGCGCAATCA
Source organism: Akkermansia muciniphila (assembly GCA_945900775.1). GTDB lineage: Bacteria > Verrucomicrobiota > Verrucomicrobiia > Limisphaerales > SIAT01 > SIAT01. Next base: position 5,444 of record CAMDJP010000067.1, read on the forward strand.
TCCGCTCGGCGCGGATGCCGCCCTGCAGCACGGTGTCGCGCTGGTCAACGCCGCGAACTTCAAGGACGCGGCGAAACATTTTGCCGACATGCTCGGGCAGTTCCCGCAGCACGAGAAACTCGCGCTCGTGGTTTATTACGCGGGGCTTTCCGCCGCGCGGCTGGAGAACTGGCAGCCGGCGGCCGGCCATTTCAAGCGCTTCATCGAGAAGCATCCCGACGCCGAATTTGCCGACCAGGCACTCTACGAATGGGCGTGGTGCGAGCGCTCGCTGAAACGCAACAAGGAGGCCGTCGCGCTCTACGACCAGTTGCTCGCGAAACATCCGAAAAGCGCGCTCACCGTGAAGGTGCAGAGCGAACTCGCCGAGCTAAACCTCGATAGCGGCGCCCAGGAAAAAGTTATCGTGCAACTCACGGAGACCCTGAAGACCACGACCGACGAAACGCTGCGGGAGCCGATCCGCATCCAGCTCGCCAGCGCGCATTACAAGAAGGGCAATCATCAGGCCGCCGCTGAACTTTTTGAAAAGCTGCTCGTGGATTATCCGAAGTCGAAGCTGCGCACGTCCATGCTTTTCCAGGCCGGCGAATCGCGGCTGAAACTCAAGGAGACCGTCGCGGCGCGCGACCATTTCCTCGCCGCCGCGAAGCTGCCCGGCGCCGAACCGGCGCTGTCCGAGAGCATCGTCATGCGGCTCGGCGAGACCCGGGCGATGACCGCGCAGCATCAGGAAGCCATCCTGACTTACCGTGATTTTCTCAGCCGGTTCAAGGACAGTCGCTGGACGCGCAACGCCATCTTCGGCCTCGGTTTCGCGCTCGAGAACACCGGCAAATTTAATGAAGCCGTCGTCGAATATCGCCGGCTGCTCGCCGACCCGAAGCTCATTGACGTCTGGACCGTGCGGGGCCGTTTCCAGACCGGCGAATGTCTCTTCAACACGAAGAAATACGAGGAGGCCATGGCGGAGTTTGTGAACCTCGAACTGAACTACAGGCAATACCCAGACTGGCAGGCCAAGGCCGCGCTCGAAATCGGCCGCGTGCTCCTCGCGCAAAACAAACGCGATGAAGCTGCCAAAAGCTTCAAGAATATCCTCAATCGTTACGCCAAGGAAAACGCGGCCGTGGTGGCCCGCCAATACCTCGACGAACTTCGCAGCAATCAGTAATTACCCAACGCAAAACTCATGCACTCAAACCAACAACAAGTTCTGAAAATCCAGCGATGGAGCGCGGCGCTCTTGCTCAGCGCATTCGTTTTTTTCGCCTATCACTCGGTGGTCTATGCTGCGGCAGCTGGTGCGGACGCCGGCAAGGAAAAGGAAACCATGTTCTCCCTCATCAAAAAGGGCGGGCCGGTGATGTGGCCGCTCGCCCTTGGCTCGATTCTCGCGCTCGCGCTCGGCATCGAGCGCTACATCTCACTCAGCCGGAATCGCATCCTGCCCGAGGGCTTCCTCAAGGAGCTTGCTGCCGCGTGGGATGCGGACCCTACGGGGAAAAAGGCCGAGGAATATTGCGACCAGTCGAAGGGCGCCGCTGGGCACGTTTTCAAGGCGGGCATCCAATGGCGGAACGAGGGCTACCAGGCGGTGAGCAAGGCCATCGAGGACGCAGGTGCGCGCGAGGCCGACAAAATCACGCGCAGTCTGCGCCCGCTTTCCCTCATTGCCAGCGTCAGCCCGCTGCTGGGTCTGCTCGGGACGATTTACGGCATGATTGATTCCTTCCAGGCCACGGCCGAAAGCGGCGGCGCGGCCAAGACCTCGGACCTCGCGACCGGCATTTACGAGGCGCTCGTCAGCACCGCCGCTGGTCTGACCATTGCCATCCCGGTGCTGTTGCTTTTCCAGTGGCTTTCCAGCCGGGCGGACCGGGCGATTGACCACATCGACGAGGTGGGCACGGAGTTTGTCGTCAAACACGCCCGGCTGACTCCCCCTCCCGCGAAGTCATGAACTGCCGCCGCCGACACCGCCAGAGCACCGAGGAGCTGATCAGCATGACCAGCATGATGGATCTGATCTTCCTGCTGCTCATTTTCTTCCTCGTCACCACCACGTTCAAGGAGGAGGAGATCGACCACACGGTGAATCTGCCGGTGGACGCAAGGAACCAGGCGTTGACCCAGTCGGCGGGCAACCTCATCAACATCAACATCCGCAAGGACGGCTCTTACATCGTGATGGGCAAGCAGGTGACCGAGGAGAACATCACAAAGTGGATGGCCGACGAAGTGGCGAAAAAGCCCGACATCAAGGTGCTCATCCGCAGCGACCAGGACGCCAAGCACCTTTACCTCGCCAACGTCATGTCCATCTGCCGCCACGTCGGCGTGCCGAAGGCAAACATCGCGGTGAAAACCGAGAAGTAGAAGCCCGTGTCCGACACGCCCGCCAACGCATCCGCAGCTCCGCGCAAGGCCTTCCTCGGCCTGACCCGCGCGCGGCGTTACAAAATCTACGCGTGGAGCGCGCTGGCGCTGCTGCTCGCCGGGGTGGTTTGGACCTGGTGGTATCTGCGCCCGGAGCGCTGGTATAAATACACGGACCAAGTGGCGTTCGAGCAGGTCGCGCGGGATGTCCGGCCGGGTTACGTGCTGTGGGAAAAGGCGGCGGCGGCGGGCGAAGGGATTGCCCCCGCGGATAATATCCATCAGCCGACCATCTCCTCAGACGGAAGTCGGAT
>CAMDJP010000068.1 GCA_945900775.1 Akkermansia muciniphila
TCCTGTAACAACTGCGACAACGAGTTTAGCTTGCGCCCGGAAGAGAGTAGCTTTGGTTTTACAAAATCAGCGTAACTACGCCGGATAAGCCCGCCGAAATCCAAGACCGCCTCGAAATGATCACGGCGATCGCCTTGTACCCAGACATGTCGGATTGCCCCCCAATTCATCAGTTGTCGAGTGCCAGTGCTCGCGCTTGCCTTGCTAATCCCCAAAACCTGAGCCACATCATCCAAGGTCAGCGGCGCGGCTGACAGATAGATCAGTCCGTAAATCTGGCCGACGGAGCGCGGCAACCCAACTAACTGGCAGACCCGTCCGCACACCGTGATCATCTCACGCTGGCTCTGCAGCAACTCGGACGCGATGGAAACCGAGCCACCACGGGCGGCTCTATGTTTTTTGAGGACTGGAGGCACAGTTGGGAGAGTTTCGAATACGGCCCCTGAAAGGCACACTTCGTCTCGGTCAGTTCGCCGGCAGCGCAAAACAGTCGGCGAACCTAGTGGCGTTCAGTTTGAACTGAACGTTTCTAATTCTACGAACAGCCGATAGCAAGTCATAGTTGCGCGGAGACTTCCAGATTCTTCCTTGATGCAATCCAACTGCAAACGCACTGTTGTCTCCATCGGTTGCGCGAGTGGCGAAATGGCAGACGCGCCAGACTTAGGATCTGGTCCTGAAAAGGGTGGAGGTTCAAGTCCTCTCTCGCGCACCAACTTCCTCCCCCTCAACCCGCGCTTGCGGGCACAACGCTCGCAGCCCATTATCCGTCCATGCAATTCGTCAACGCCCGCCTCATTTTGCCCGATGAAATCGTCCGCGGCTCAATCTCCATCCGCGATGGGCGCATCCGGAAGATTCTCAAGTCTACTGGCAAAACCTCGGCCAGAAAGTCGCCCGCTGACGCTATTGACTTGAAGGGCGGCTTTCTTGCGCCCGGTTTCGTGGACCTGCACATCCACGGTGCGATGGGACATGACACAATGGAGGCGACGCCCGAGGCGTTTCGCGCCATCACTGAATTCCATCTGCGCGGCGGCACAACATCACTCTCGCTCACCACGCTCACCGCGCCGCACGCGGACATCCTCCGCGTGCTCGACGCCGTTCAACCGCTGCACAATCGTTCGATTGGCGGCGCGCGCATCGTCGGCGTGCATGTGGAGGGGCCGTACATTTCGCCGAAGCGCGCCGGCGCACAAAACCCGAAATACGTCCGCCCGCCAAGCAAGCCTGCCGAGTGGCGCGAGTTACTGCGCCACGGAAAGCTCGTCACGCAGATGACCATTGCGCCCGAGGAGAAAGGCGCGCTTGCGCTCATCCGCGCGCTTCGCCGCAACGGCACTATCGCCTCCGGTGGCCACACCGATGCGAACCATGAGCATCTCATCCCCGCGCTGAAGGCCGGCCTCAACCACGCCACGCACACCTTCAATCAGATGAGCACCATCACCAAGCGCGGCCCCTACCGCTGGGCGGGGATGATCGAGTTCTCCCTCGCCCACGACGAAATCCTTTGCGAGCTGATCTGCGACGGCCAACACGTCCCGCCAATCATCATGAAGATGCTCTTCAACGCGAAAGGCCGAGCTGGCGTCTGCCTCGTGACCGACGCCAGCTCGGGCGCCGGCTTGCCTGCCGGAACGAAATTCGCGCTGCACGGAATGGACGCGCGCACCACCGCGCACACCGCCGAGTTGGTGGATGGCTCGGGCCTCGCCGGCAGCACGCTCACAATGATCCGCGCAGTGAAGACCGCCGTGGAACTTGGCGGCCAATCGCTCGTGGACGCCGTGCGGATGGCCTCGCTGAATCCCGCGCGACAGCTCGGCCGCGAGAAGGAGTTCGGCTCGATCGAATCCGGCAAACGCGCCGACCTCGTCTGGTTCGACGAGAAGTTCCGCGTGCGCGGTGTGTGGCTCGACGGCGACGTGCGTTTTCTCGGCTGATTACCACCACGAAATACGGGCGTGATAACGGAAGAAATCAGCGTGCTACTCCGCAGGGTGATGCTTCGACAGACAAAAGATTCCGCAACGCCACTTCGAGATCCGGCTGTTTGAATTGAAATCTCACCGCACACAACCGCACCGGCTTCACCCGCGTGCTGGCCAGCAATAATTCATCCGCCATCTGACCCAACGCCAGCCGCGCGACAAACGCCACTGCGCTTCCCAAGGCGGCCTAGAAGGGAGGGATTACTTGTCGCCCCCCCCGACCGAATCAATCGCAAAGCCGGGCGCGGAGGTAGAGGAGGGTTTCACGGAGCTTCTCGGCCTTGATGTCGCGCCCGGTACGTCGCTTGTGCTCCTCGTAAAAGTCGTCGAGCCATTTCCCGGCCTCCCATACGTTGAGACGACCATCGGGACGCACGGGCAGGCCGTGGGCAATCCAGCGCGAGACCTGCGGCGGTTGCACGTCGTTGTAGGCGGCCCACGCCGTCTTGGTACAGGTCGTCCAGTGCTCCTCGTTGAAAAGGACGGCCTCCGGCAGGTCGTGCGCTATGTCTCCGGCCATGTCGTCATCGGTGAGGGGATAGGCATCGCCGTGCTTCAGGACATATTCCAGTATGGCGCGAGCGGTCGGGATTGGCTTTGCAGTCCTATTTTTAGTAGTTGTCATAAAAAACTAACGCAGGTTCGACTTTGAGCTAAAAGGCCCCTCAAAAAGATTCCTTAACGGGGGGGCAGTGAGAGGGTGAGAGGGTATTGTTGAGTTTCTCAAATTTTGCAGTGATTGTTTTTCGTGTCCCTCTTTTGAAATGAAGTCAGGAATACCCTCTCACCCTCTCATTCTGGTTTCAGATGAACTCGTAAATACCCTCTCACCCTCTCATTTCGGTTTTGAAGGAAGTTAGAAACACCCTCTCACCCTGTCATTCTGGCGGCGGCATGACAGGGTGACGGGGTGTTTTGTGGTTTCTTAGAACTCCGGGGGTTTGATTATCCATCTACGGCCTTGTGAGGCTCGGGATTGATCCACCCGTTCCGGGAGTCGCTGCCGTAACCGGGAAAGGTACACGCCGCAAGCGGTGTTGAAGGTCAATAGACGGCTTACCTCGTGACCACTTGGGCTATCCCGCAACTCTCGCTCAAGCCTGTCAGCGGTGCCCTCCCAAGCCCCGGCTGCCGATGTGTTGAACAGCACGCCATCGATCAGGGCGAGCAGTCGCAGATGAGGCGAAAGGTCGTCCAAGGCTGCGACCAGTTCGGGGTGGTGATAGTGGGTCACGCCGAACCGGTCGGATTTTAGTTCTTCTGGAATCTCATACTGATGCAGGAGGAAATGAACAAAGGCCGGAAGCTCACCTGCAATCGTTGCCTTGAACCGCTCCCGTTCCGCCAAGGTTTGCGTGGGCATCGGCATGGGCCGCTTTTGGGCCTTCAGGAGCATGATTTTGTCGGCCAACGATTCATCAAGCGGCGGCAGGATGAGCAGGTTTTCCGGTTCGTCGTTTAGGGAGATGCTCACCCGCCAGAACGGGCGCAGGGTGATGGCCTGCCGGCTCTTGGCGTGATGGCTTTGTGTTTCATTGACTGTGAAATCCTTTATCCGCGCTCCCAAGTGACGACGGGAGCGGATGTCTGTCGAACTGCTTTCATCCTCAATCGTCAGGTGTTCTGCGCCGAATAGCTCGCCGTTGAAGTCCGTGTTTCCGCTCATGTAGCGGAACGGCTTGGCGGTACGCCCTCCCAGCAGCGGCGTGATGATATGGTTTTGCAGCAGCGACTTGCCGCACTCGCGCGGGCCAGCCATTGCGAGGACTTGCCCCGGCCGGCAGATCCCCTCCCGCAACGCCTGCACGGCAACCTTCAGCCAGCCGAAGACGTAGGGGCGCTGGTCAAAGTCACCATTATCGAACAGGTTCGATAACAACCCGCCAATGGTCGGCCAGTTGGCATGAATGGGGTCGATCAGTCGTGGTGAATCCGTCACGAGGATGCGGGCGCCAAAGCATTCCATGACGCCCTTGAAATGCCCCGCCAACGAGCCGGCAAAGGCCACGTCGAAATGGGTCTGAATCTGAATCAGCCTTTCATCAAGCGGACTGAGTAGGGCCCCTTCCGGCACTTTGACCGAATAACCGAAACCCTTCAGATGGCGGCGCAAGGCTGTTTCCGTAACTTCTATCCAGCCATTGCGAGAGTTCGCTATCCAGTAGGACTTCTTCCCCACATCGTAATAGACCTCTCCCCCAGTACTTCGTATGGCGTCAGCGGGCGCTTGCGTTTCGGATTGTTCATCGGTTTCTATCGCGCCCGGCAAACCAGTCGCCTCTTCAAGGAACGTATCCAGTTCTGCGTTTTTCATAGTTGGATGGTTAAAATGGTTCGTTGGGGTCGGTGGGCGGGATGTAGTCTAGGCCGCCAGAATCCTCTGCTAGCTCGCAGTCCTTCAACCGCTCCATCATGGCCGCACGGGTTTCGCGGATGGGCATATCCGCCAGCGGTGCCTTTGGTGGGTTGGGATTGAGGTAGAGCAGCTTTTGAAAGCCGCCTTTTTCCAGCCGTTCGCATTGTGGCAAACGGGAAAGCCGGACAGCAGACAATGCGCCGGGGTCTGCTCCCAATACCTTGAGGGCAGCTTTGCGAGGGGCAACTGTGGAATCCCATTCGGCCTTGGTCGTCGCGTCCACCTGCCATAACGCATGGATACTGCGCCCGCCGCTCGTGTAGATGGCGGCAATGCGGATGGGCAGCTGCGCCAAGGCAGACAACCAAAGATCAGGCGGGGCGTCGTCTGATTCGAGTACGGCGAAACGAAATGCCGTTACAGCCTCCTTGCTGCGGCAGGAAAGTTTTCCTCCATCGCGAGGGTTGAGGTGCCACTCGCCGTCCACCGGATTGCAGAGGAACCAGACATTTTGTTGTCCGGTCTGGAAACGTTTTAGGATGCGACAATCAAACGGCGGCTCGGTGATCTGGATGGATGCATCCGAGGCCTTGGCATTGAACCGGGTGAAGACGTGAATCCGCTCGCCGGGCCGGTAGAGGCGCAGCAGGAACGCGCCCGGACTCATGCAGTCTGGCCGAATGGGTGAACGTTCCCAGAGCCATTCCCCAGTTACTCCCGGTAGCTTGGCCGTTAGCGCGCGGAGCTTGGCTTCGTCATATCTGACCCTGCTCGCACTCAGCGGCCTCTTGACGATGATCCTCAGCGCGGATGAGGGCAGAGCAAAACGCTGTGAGTCGCTGCATGACTGCCCCAACAAGTGCCCGCGCGGATTATCGTGCGTCGCTGCCGCTGCGGATTGCACCTTGTGGACAAGCTCGTGCTCGTCCCAAGGCGGCTGGCACGCCGTATTCCACTCGCGCAGGATTGTCAGTGCATCGCCCTCGTCCAAAGCGAAGCCGTTCACCAAGGCGCAAGCCAAGACGAACGTCCGATCGTGTCCATGATGGCCGGATATTGCGCCGGGGATTGCAGCCGCGTGGGCGCGGGCACGGACAAAGGGTGAAGTTGCGGTGGAGGTCATTGCCCGCCCTCCTTGCCGAGCCGCTGCCGCCCGTAGGTCCGAACCAACCACATATGGACGGCGGCAAGATCGAAGCGAACCTGCCGATGACCGATTTTAATGTGGGGGAGTCCCTTGGATAGAAGGTTGTCCACCGTGCGGACACAACAGCCGAGAAGGGCTGCCACGTCGCGCTTGTTGCCGAACTTCAGTTGGCTCGTCGGCACTTCGGGCGATGCAGTAATTTGCATAGCCCGACAATAACAACGTCGGGGTCACGAAAATTTGCGCTCGGAAGGTGAAAAACAGGAGCCTTGTCTGGAAAAACACCCCCTTCCGAGAAGCCTTGTGGGAACTCTCGTGGCTCCGGGAGATGCCTTGTGCTGCGTAACCACCGCGGCTGGGAAGCCTAGTGCGACTTTTTGGGACGGGATAAGCCGTCAACTTTTTCCCGCGCTCCGCGCGGCTTTTTCACGCCGAACCGCACCGCTCTTAATTGCACCCGCCAGCCTTTTCTCTGCCCTGAAGGCAGGCACGTAGCCTGTCATATCAACCCAAAGAAATTCGTCTATTTTTGTTTCCAGCAGTTCCGCCCGCAACTCTTCGCCCGTGGCAGAGTTCCCATCCCAAGCACCGTCCCTATTCTTTACATAAAACTCCAAGAATTGCGTCATTTTCTGGCCCAGTTTCTTTCCGGCATAGTGAGGAAACGCGCGCTTTCCAAAGTCCGTCAGCGTCCGGGGAAAGGGGCCGTAAACTTGGTTTTCTGCCGCTATTAGTCTCTCCATCGCTGCGTTATATCCGTCGAGGGCCATTCCATACTGTGTTATCCGACCATTTTGCCCTGCACGCTCACGCAGAACCCCCAAAAAAACCGGTAGCGAATCAAGCACATGTCGGGCGGCTGCCTCCATGATTATATTTTGGGCGCCGGCACCGGCACGTGGCCGAAAGGCGCGCGGTTCGATGAGCGCCACCATCAGGGCTAGGTCGGCTGCCGATGGCAGCTTCGCCAACTCCTCTTTAATTTGTTCCTCCGTTTCGCACACAATCTCCTGCTGCTCTGCTTCCACTTGCGGTGCGGATTGTTTCACGTCCTGCGTCTTGCCCTGTTTCTTCTTCATCGTGGTGCCCGTTTTCATTGCGCCGTCTTCATCGGCAGAATGTTCACCGCCGCGCCTTCGGGCTTCACAGCAAACCAGCTATCTGCATCAGCAGATCTCACCAGTTCGCGGTAGTGCCGGTGGACAATCGCGGCGCTGTTGCCAAGTTCGCCCGCTACACGACCAGCGTCGGTCGTCTGCGCGAAACGATAAGATGCGTAGGAGTGGCGTAGGGCGTTCTTCTTCCATTTCACACAGGCAGCTCTCGCGGTATTCCGCTTTGCCACGCTGAATGCGTTGTGTGTGTCGTGCCATACCATTCCCGATTGCGCTGCGTGAGGAGCCAGCCACGCGGCAAGGTTCTCGTGGAGTGGGATAATGCGGCGGCTAGCGGTCTTGGCCTTATCCTTTCCAACGACGATATGCCTCTCGGCAAGATGGATGTCGCTCCATTCTAGCCGTTCAATCTCCGCGCTCCGCACTCCGGCAAACGCCCCGATGGCAAGGCACGGCAGGAAGCTGGGCGCTGCTGCGGCAAGCAGCTTGCGAATCTCCGCGGGAGTATAAACCTCCGCTTCACCGGCACGCACTTTTAGCTTCTCGACGTCGGTGATGGGATTATAGGCGGCATAGCCCCGTGCTCTGGCGAACTCGAAGAGTAGATGTGCCACGGTCCGGTAATTCTTGTAAGACTGCGGGGAGAGATTCAGGGCATCAAACCACGCCTGCGCCTGTGCGGTCGTCACGTCGCAGCAATCCTTTTTGAAATCGACAGCGAAGTGCCCAAGCCGCGATTGCAGATCGGACAGGTAGCGGGGGGAGCAGCGGCGGGCTTCCTTGACCGTCAGCAGTTCTGAGACGACTTCAGCCACTGGCTTGCGTGTGGTCTGCTTGTGACGTGCGGCGTAGAACTTGGCGGCAGCATGCAAACTCGGCAAATCTCCGCCCACGAGCTCCAGACACGCGGCGACCGTGGAGGCTGTAGTCGACAGGGGGAGGTTGAAGGGAGCAAGAGCCTGGACAGCGGCGCTATATTCGACCGCCTGTTCGTTTGTCAGGCTGGCGGCGACAACCTGCCGCCCACTTAACCGGCGCACCAACCGTCCGGCGGCATCCAAGGCCTCGGCCTCCGTAGCGTAAGAATCAAACCGCCGCTTACCCTCGACATAGTTGGCCACCATATAGCCCGTGCTGCCGGCTGAAGTGGTGCGGCGATAGATCCTGACGGACTCTCGGCCAAGGGTGATTGTTCGAGGCCACGCCCGCGCCTTCGGTTTGGTTCGTGATGGCTGCTTTCTCATGCGCAACTGTTGCAATACTGTTGCATTTTTGGAAAGAAAAATCAAATCGCATACGCTAATAAAGTCGTAAGCACTTGATTAACAAAGTGGTGTCCCCACCAGGAATTGAACCTGGATCAACGGTTTAGGAAACCGCCGCTCTATCCATTTGAGCTATGGAGACAACCGGTTGAAAATCCGCAGGTCGTGGGAATTTAAATCTGCCTAAAAGGAGTTTCATAACCCGGTTTCTATCGTCTTTAGAATTCGGGCGCTGAAACTGAC
>CAMDJP010000069.1 GCA_945900775.1 Akkermansia muciniphila
ACCATGCCGCAGCCGGCGATTTCAAGCCAGTCCTTGCCGAGCTTCTTCACGAGCGCGTTCGTGAAATCAATTTCCAGGCTCGGCTCGGTGTAGCTGAAGTAGTGCGGTCGAAAGCGGAGCTTCACATCGCTGCCCAGCACGTCCTTGAACACGGCTTCGACGGTGCCCTTGAGGTCGCCGACCGTGACGTGCTTGTCTACGTAGAGGCCTTCGATTTGGTGAAAGGTCGGGTTGTGCGTGGCATCGGCGTTGTCACGGCGATAGACGCGACCCGGCACGATGATACGAATAGGCGGCGGCTGCGACTTCATCACGCGGATTTGCACGGAGCTGGTGTGCGTGCGGAGCAACGGACGTTTGTCAGAGGCGACGTAGAACGTGTCCTGCGAATCACGCGCCGGATGGTCAGCAGGTGTATTGAGCGCATCGAAGCAATGATACTCGTCCTCGATTTCCGGGCCATCGGCTACGGCGAAGCCGACCTTGCGGAAGGCGCGCACGATGTCGTCGGTGACTTGGGTGAGCGGGTGGAGTTTGCCGACGGCACGACGCCGACCCGGGAGCGTCCACTCGGTCGGCTCCTTCGGCAGCGCGGCCTTGAGTTCTAATTCTTCCCGCCGCGCAGCCAGCGCGGCCTCAATCTCGGCCTTGGATTGGTTGATGAGCTTCCCAGCGGCAGGCTTCTCTTCTTTCGACAATGCGCCGAGTTGTTTCATCAGCCCGGTGAACTTTCCGGCAGGCCCGATCCACACGCCTTTTGCTTGTTCCAGTGCGGGCAAATCCCGAGCGGCAAGCAGTTCGGCTAGCGCAGCTTGCTTGAGCGGTTCAATCTCGTTCAGGAAAGACATACCAGATGTGTGCGCAGGATAGTCGAGCGGACTGGTGTCGTGAAATGAAAAACGGGCGGCCATCGCTGGTCGCCCGTTCGTAAAAGCGGCGCTTGTTTACGCCTTCGCGGGCTTGGCCTTCAGGGCGGCTTGGGCAATCTTGACCAACTCGCCAAAGGCGACGATGTCCTGCGCGGCGATATCGGCAATCACCTTGCGGTCAAGGGCTACCTTCGCGGCCTTGAGTCCTTCGATGAAGCGACTGTAAGTGATACCAGCAGCGCGGGCGGCGGCGTTGATGCGCACCTGCCAGAGGGCGCGGAAGGTCCGCTTCTTGGCCTTGCGATCGCGGAAGGCGTACTGGCGGCCGTGATCGACGGCGTCAGAGGCGTAGCGGTAAAGTTTGGAACGCTTGAGGCGAAAGCCCTTCGCGGCTTTGATCATCCGTGAACGGCGTTTCCGGGAAGCTGGGGCATTTGTAACACGCATAAGTCAGAAAAAGTAAACCGTGGAGAGGGGCGGTTAGCGGGTGAACGGCATGCACTGCATGATGCGGTACATGTCGGTTTTGTCCACCAACTTGGCGGTGCCGAGCGAACGGCGGCGCTTGGGGCTCTTGGTAGCCAGCAAATGCCGCTTGCCGGCACGGTTGCGGAGCAGTTTGCCCGTAGCGGTGAGTTTGAAACGCTTGGCCACCGACTTCTTTGTTTTGATACCTTTGGGACGACGCATAATCAGTTCCTTATTAAAAAGGAGGGCGAATATAGAAACCCTCCATGGCCAAAGCAAGTGTTATTTCTGCCCTCATCTGCTCCCCGTGCTGCTTGGAATCCCCCAAAAGCCGTTCAATAAACCCACTCGACTGCGGTCAAGTAGCAATGGCTAAGCCTTGCATGATACGCCCCACGGATAAGTCATTCTGCAAGCACCTGATCCAGCACAACATCATTAATTTGATTTGGGCTCGGCCGGTGGCTCCGGAGGAGGCTCTGCTTTTGGAGCAGGTTTTGTTTCCGTCTTTGGCGCCGGCTCGGGTGGCGCCTCCGGCACTGGTTGAGGAGGAATAGGGGCGGGCTTAGCCGCAACCTTCTTCTGAGTCAGATTTAGAACTCGTTCAGCCTCTTCTTTTTCGGCGATATAACCACGAGTGATTCGTTGCGCAACGGTGATCTGGTACTCGTTCATTTCCTGAGCCAGTTTTTCCCGATCCGCGATGGCAGCTTTGATGCCCTGTGAGGCGGCGAGGTTCCACCAAGCATACGCCTCAATCTTGTTCTTCGCGGCCCCCTGCCCCAAATAATAAACCGAGCCGATTGCGTACTGCGCCTCGGGGTGCCATTGCTTGGCGGAACGCTGATACCACTTGAACGCCTCAGAGTAATCAAGCGGTACGCCGATGCCATTGCTATACATCACCCCAAGGTTGTACTGCCCTTGAGGATCTCCTTCCGCTGCCAAAGTTTTAGAAACCTTCGCGAGCGCAATCATGTCGCGCATCTTCTTGGCTTCCTGCTCGATCTTCTTCTTTACGTCCTCCTCTTTCTTCTTCTCTTCCTCCTCTTTCTTCTTTTTCTTGGCCGCGGCCTTGCGTTTTTCCTCCTCGGGATCGGGTTCTTCCGGCTGCTGGCCCGGCTCCTTGGGGATTGGCAGACCCGTGAGTGGGTCAAACAATGGTGGGGCGGCGGGAGGCGGAACGGCCGGCTGAGCACCGACGCGCGCAGCCTGATGCAGCAGACACGCGAACGCGACCATCGTTGTAGTTAAGATTACGAGAATCGGCTTGGCTTTCATTAGCTCCTCCCTTATTTGGAACTCCTCAAAAAGTACCCAAAGGGCGGGGAAAAATCAACCTTTTCCATGACCGCATTGGTTCGGAAAGCAAAAAGGCACGCCGAGTTACCGGCGTGCCTTCGAAAAAGCGAACCCGATTATTTGAGTGCCGCCTCGTAGTTCTTGCTCACCTCGGTCCAATTCACCACACCCCAGAAGGCTTTAAGATAGTCCGGCCGGCGGTTCTGGTATTTGAGGTAATAAGCGTGTTCCCAGACGTCGCAGCCCAGAATCGGCTTACCTTCACAGCCAGCAATAGCTTTACCCATGATTGGATTGTCCTGATTGGGGGTGGAACAGATTTCCAGTTTACCCCCATTGAAGACGAGCCACGCCCAGCCGCTCCCGAATCGCCCGAGACCGGCAGCCTCGAACTTTTCCTTGAACGCATCGAAGCTGCCGAACGCAGCCGTGATTGCCTCGGCCAGCTTCCCGGCAGGCGCGCCGCCACAATTCGCCCCCATCAGGCGCCAGAAGAAAGTGTGATTCCAATGACCGCCGCCGTTGTTGCGCACGGGGCCGCGGATATTCTCTGGAACGCCGGCAAGATCGGCGATGAGCGCGTCGATCGATTTGGACTCGAGCGCCGCGTTACCGGCTATGGCCTTGTTCAGGTTGGTCACGTAGGCATTGTGATGCTTGCCGTGGTGGATTTCCATCGTCTGCTTGTCGATATGCGGTTCGAGGGCGTCGTGAGCGTACGGAAGCGGGGCGAGTTCGTGTGCCATAGTCAGGGGATTGTTTGGTTGAGGACTCCTGTTGCGACATGAAAATTAGCAGCAAGATTGCGGCGACACAAGCCCTCCCTTCAGACCGAAGGCACCTCACTTGGCCAATTCGACGAAATTCTTCAACAACTGCAAGCCCGCCTGCTGGCTCTTCTCTGGATGAAATTGCGTGGCGAAGACGTTCTCTTTCCAAATCGACGAGGCAAAGGCATCGCCATACGTGGTTCGCGTAGCGACAATCGTGTCATCGGCCGGCTTCGGATAGAAGCTGTGCACGAAGTAGAAATGACTGCCGCTTTCGATGCTTTTGTAGAGCGGACAACTGGGCTGCGCGATTTCAACTTGGTTCCAGCCGATCTGTGGCACCTTCAAGCTCGGACAATCGGCGAAGCGAACCACTTTTCCAGCGAAAATACCGAGACCCGGCGCGCAGCTGTTGAACTCTTCACTTTTCTCGAACAAGGCCTGATAACCGACGCAGATACCGAGAAAAGGCCGCCCGCTGGCGATGAATTCCTTTACTCCACCGAGGAGCTCCTGCTGGCGCATCGCGTTCAGACAGTCGTCGAACGCACCGACGCCAGGCAACACCACTGCGTGCGCATCCCGCATTTCTTCGGGCCGCGTGACTACGCGCACATCACCGCCCATATGACGCAGAGCCTTCTCCACGCTGCGCAAGTTGCCGGAGCCATAGTCGAGCAAAGCAATCATAGCCCCGAAGATAGTTTCAGCGCGTAGCCGAGGCAACATCACTCCGCAACTCGCGCTCAGTCTTGAGGCGGAGTTGGCCGCAGGCAGCATCGATATCGCCGCCCTTCTCACGTCGCAGCGTAGCAATCACACCTTGATGCTCGAGAGCGCCGAGGAAATTCTCCTGCGAACGTTCGTCGGGCCGTTCCCATTTAAGGCCCTCGACCTTGTTATAGGGAATGAGGTTCACCTTGGCGTGCAAACGGCGTGCAAGTTGAGCGAGAGGTCGCACCTGATCGAGGCCATCGTTGATACCGGCAATCAGGATGTACTCGAATGTTATCATCCGCCCTTTCTTCTCCTGATAATAGGCGCACGCTTCGGTCAGTTCGGCGATTGGATGCTTCCGGTTCACGGGCATGATGCGACTGCGGACATCGTCGGTCGCGCCATGGAGGGAGATGGCGAGGCGGAACTGAAGCGGCTCACCAGCGAGTTGGCGAATGCGCGGTGCGAGGCCACTGGTAGAAATGGTGATTTTGCGAGCACCGATGCCTCCACCCCACGGCGCGTTGAGAATGCGAAGGGCCTTCAACAGGTTATCATAATTCGCCAACGGCTCACCCATTCCCATAATGACGAGGTTGTTGATGGCGCGGTCAGCCTTGCGTGTACCGTCGATGCGTTCCATCTCTTCCGGTTGGGCATCGTGCCAGCGCTCAATAGCAGTAACCTGTTCGACAATTTCGTACGGCTCAAGATTGCGCTTCCAGCCATCGAGGCCGCTGGCGCAAAACTTGCATCCGTAGGCGCAGCCGACCTGTGTAGAGACGCAAAGGGTGTGCCGGTCGCTCTGTTCGCCGTAGAGGGCGGGATTGGCCGGGATAAGGACACTCTCAACGAGAGCATGGTCGTGGAGGCGCCAGAGAAATTTCTGAGTGGTGTCGCGTGCGCCCTGCTTGCGGACTAATTCGTGGGTTCGAAAAGAGAATTCTGCCGCGAGATACTCGCGCAAAGCTTTCGACAAATTGGTCATCTCCCCCCAACCGACCGCCCGTTTGGCGTAAAGCCACTGGAGCAACTGGTCCACGCGATAGGCGGGTTGCTTCCATTCGGCGAACTTTGCCACAAGCCCCTCGCGCGTCTGCGATTTGATATCACTAATCACCATTTAAGGGTAACCGAAGAAACGACAGCGTTGAAGCAGGAAAAGCGCGAGAACGATATCCCGCGCCCGACCTGAGCCAACACCCAAGGTCACTTTGCCGTGTTGTAATACTTCTCGGCGTACTCCTGAACCATCCGCCACGTGTTAAACTGCGGCACTAGAGTCACCATCGCGCGACGGATTTTCTGGATCCACTGGTGCGGTATGCCGTTAGCATCGCGGTTGTAATAGCAGGGGATGACCTGCTCCGTGAGAACCTTGTACAGGTTCTCGGAGTCGCGGCGATCTTGCTCATGGACGTCGAGCGGGTGGGTGTCGTCGCCAATCGAGAAACCATTGGTGCCGTCATACCCCTCGCGCCACCAGCCGTCCATAATGGACATATTCAGGCAGCCGTGACAGAGGGCCTTCATGCCGCTGGTGCCCGAAGCTTCGAGAGGGCGGCGTGGATTATTCAACCAGACATCGCAGCCGGAGACCATCTGACGAGCGACGTGCACATCGTAGTTCTCGATGAAGACGAGGCTTCCCTTCAGGTCGCTGTGCTTGCTGAGATGAATGATGCGCTGGATGAAACGCTTGCCCTCGTCGTCGCGGGGATGAGCCTTGCCGGCGAAGATGAACTGGATGGGTTGCTGGCGGTCTTTAGCAAGTTGCACGATTTTCTCGAACTGCTCGAAGATAAGCGGGGCGCGCTTGTAAGTGGCGAACCGACGGGCGAAGCCGATGGTGAGGGCGTTCGGGTTCAGGAGTTGGTCATAGGAGATGAAATCGCCCTGCGCCAAGCGCTGCCCCTGCAGAAGCAGACGGCGGCGGGCGAACTCGATCAACTCGCGGCGCAGCTTGTAGCGCAGTGCCCAGAGCTCTTCGTCGGTGATGAAATTCGGATCGGCTGTCCGGAGCCAGAACTCGTTGGAGTTGATCTCACGCTCGAGACTCGGGATGTCGGCGCCTGGAGTGTGACTTTGACTAATCTTACGCCACCAAAAGGCACGCATCGTGCCCTTCATCCAGCCGGTGAGGTGAATGCCATTGGTGATGTGACCGATAGGGACCTCATCAACCTTCTTGTCGGGATAGAGGCATTGCCACATCTCACGACTCACCTTGCCATGCAGCTCGCTCACACCGTTAGCCGCGCGCGAGAGTTTGAGCGCCAGCACGGTCATGCAGAACGGCTCGTTGGAATCTTCCGGGTTCACACGGCCGAGCCCCATCAGGTCGTGATGACTCAGCTTAAGCTGCTGCTCGAGCTTGCCGGCGGCAAAGGTCATCAGGTCGTTGCTGAATCGGTCATGGCCGGCCTCAACTGGCGTGTGCGTGGTAAAGATACATTCCCGCTTCGTTGCCTCAACCGCATCTTGAAACGATTTTCCCTCGGCCATCTTCTCGCGCGTGAGTTCCAAGGTCAGAAAGGCCGCGTGCCCCTCATTCATGTGGAAGGTTGAAGGTTGATAGCCGAGTGCGCGCAACAAACGCACACCGCCGATGCCAAGCAACAATTCCTGCATGATGCGTGTGGTGCTGTCGCCACCGTACACGCGCTGTGTCAGGTCGCGGTACATCGGCTCGTTCTCGGGCCGATTCGCATCAATCAGCAGCACTGGCACGCGACCGACATTCACACGCCACGCTTGGAACACCACGTGAGCTGAAGCGATTTTCACTGCGCAGAGGAGCGGCTCGCCCTTTGCATCTAGCACTGGTTCGATGGGCAGGTTCTTTGGATTTAGTTGGGCATAGAATTCCGTCTGCCAGCTGTCCTGATTGACGGCTTGCTGAAAATATCCCTCCCGGTAGAAAAGGCTGACGCCAACAAAGCCAATGCCGAGGTCGCTCGCACTCTTGGAGTGATCGCCAGCAAGAATGCCGAGGCCGCCCGCCGCGATTGGCAGCGTCTCGTGGAACCCAAACTCAGCCGAGAAATAGGCCACCGGTCGCGCCAACAAACTCGGGGCGTTTTGTCGGCCCCATGTCCGCTGGTCCTGCATGTACGCCTCGAAGTCGGCGATTACCTTGCGCACCTTCGTGGAGAGCTCGCAATCCTGCAGCCGCGCACGCAA
>CAMDJP010000070.1 GCA_945900775.1 Akkermansia muciniphila
AAGCATGAGGGAGCGCTCTTGCTTCAAGGTGTAGCGAAAGCCGCCGTCAATCGCGCGCGGAAGCGTGTTGGTTCACGTCAAAAACCTGCCAAGAGCAGCAAGCCTGCTCCGGCTTCCAAGACCGGTTCCGTGGCAAAAAAGGAGCGCTATTTCGAATTCAAAGACAAGCAATCCTCCAAGTTCTGGGAGATCCGTGTGCAGGGTTGCGACGTGACGGTGCGTTTCGGCAAGATCGGCGTGAGTGGGCAGACGCAGTCCAAGTCCTTCCCAGACCAGGCGATGGCCGAAGCCCACGCAGGAAGGCTCATCACGGAGAAGACGAAAAAAGGCTACAAGGAAACGCCGAGCGCGTAGCAGCTCCGATACGCGGAGTGTCCCCACTCGGAATCCCGGCGCGTTGACACCCGGAGCGGTGCGAGCGCGGGGAAATTAGCTGGCAGCAGTCGCTCAAACGTGAATAAATCGATTCTATCTAGCGCATTCACCTGCTGCCATGAACACTCCAGACTACCAAGTCTTCATCTCCTTCAAGAACACCGGCGCGACCGGCAAGCCCACCCCGGACGCTGCCGTGGCACGCAAAGTGTATGAGGCGCTCAGGGCTGCTAAACCGCGGAGCGTTCAGAAAGCAAATTCCTATCAGTTAGTCACCTCTTGCCGCACCAGTCGGACGGGAGCAACGGCAAGCGCAAGATGGGATGTGGAGAGATAGGTCGCCCGAGCACGTCCTGCATTCGTTTGCAGTTTTCGGGCGTAGCTTCGATTCCGGGACTAACCAGTGCAGAAGCGCTACCACGCTCCATCACACGGGCGACGGTTAGTTCGGTACCCTCGTCCCATCTGATATGCAGAAAGTAGGGTCCACCATCGCCGTTTAATGCTAGGGAATGAGGCAACGCTAGGGGGTAGCCAGGAGAGAGCGGGGTCGCCAATCGCTCCTGTCGCCCTTGAAATACCAAAGCTCCGCTAGCACCAGCGGAAGGGATAATTAAAAAGAACGCCTCCTCTTGGGCACGGTTTAGAATGCTGATGCAGTCGCAGTCGTTGGGGAAGATGTTCACCGGTTGATGAGTGCTTGGGTTAAGTGTGTTAACATGTCGATTTGACCTGATAACATTATATTGGTTGGGTTTTCTTATTCATTATACTAATTCAAATAAAAGCGATAACTGATAGGAAATTACTTTCTGGACGGTGCGCGGGTCAGTTCGTCTTGGCTTTCAATTCAAACGACTTCAAAGCGATGCCGCGTTTGTGGTTTGCCACGGGGGTCTGCAGGCGCAGGGTTTGTTTTCCACGCTCCAGTTTCAATTCGACGGGCTTGGTTTCCTCCCACAAGCCGAAGGTATTGGCGATTGGCACTGTCGCAATCACGCTACTGCCGGAGCATACTTCCAAAAGCTGGTCATCGTTGATGCACGCCGTCTTCATGATGATTTGATAGTTTCCAGCCTTCGGCACTTCGAACGAGTAGTCAGCCCATTGCTCATTCATCTGCTGCTGGAAATAGATCTGTTTGCCACCCGTGTAGCTGTCATGCACCAAGACATGGGGACTCTGTCCACCCCATGAAATCTTGCCGCCGGTTTGCGTAAACGAAGCTGCTTCCACGAGCAGGGTGTCAGACGCCATTTTGAGTGTTGCCGGCGCATTGTTCGTGAGTGTTGCTTTGGCGGAGGATTGTGCCGATTTGCCGAGCGCCGCCGCTTTCACGCCAGGATCGGCCTCCGCTTCATCCGGCTTCAAGGACGCCGTGAGATCCGTTTTTACCCCGGCAATGGAATCATTTATCCTACGCGCAACTTCCATGTATGCGGTGGAGTGATCCTTAGTTTTCAGTGCGCCAGCCAGCCAACGCAGATGCTCAACGGTGGAGAACTTCGCCGCATCCGAACGTTTCTCTACGCCTGCCAGAAATTCCGGCCCTGTGATACCTTCGAGCTTCGATACCTCCCAACCGCGGCCGAAGCCGACCTTCCACGTACTGCCCGGCTGGGGCTGGAGCATTGGGTTTGCCGATTTGTAAGCCACGCAGGCATGAGCCGGCTGACCGACGCCAATAGCCGGGATGCCGAAGGCACGGCAGACCATCACCGACCAAGATGAGCGCGGTCCGCACTTACCACCGCCGGAGAGCACGTTCTTGAAATCTTGATATCCGCCATTCGGGTAGAACTTTGGAGGGGCGGCTCTGCGCCAGACCAGGCTTGTCGTTTCGACCACTCTTTCATCAATCCGCAGATCCGGGCGGAACGTATTGACCATTTCCCTTACCCAAGTGAGGTCGGCATTGCTGGCGCCGGAGGGGAGGACTTTCGTGTATTCCCACACGGTGAGCTTGTCGAAACTCGGCATGAGTTCCTTCTTCTGATGGGCCGCTTTGTAGTGTTGATAGCGGGCGATCGCATCTTCCGATGTTGCGGCACTGCCCGCGCCACCGGGAATCGGAGAAGCCAGTGCAAGGGCGATAGCCATTTTTAAATACAGGCCGTCTTTTGCGTCTGGATCGGCTTTGAGGATTTTTTTCCATGTCTCCAGCGACGAAGTATTGAGCGTGTAGTTGTTTGCCTCGCGTGCTGCCAGGCCGATGGGCACGGCACCCTCTAGATACAGTTCCATGGCCGGTGTATTCTTGAGCAACCAAGTGAGAAATGCTTGATTGGCTGGGTCCGCTTTTGCGAATGCGCCGAGCTTGTCCGCGCCGATCTTGGCGATGAGTTGTCGCTGGTCGAGAACGCTCACGAATGCAGAATCCTTGAGCAATGTCGCAGCGGTCTTTTCATCGAGCCTGACCGGTGCATTTTCGTTAAGCCAGGCAGTGGCGTTCGTCAGGTAGCCGTTGAAGTCGCCGCTCTTGATTGTGGAATCCAAGTTAATCCCGCCGGGCTGCCATGCGTGAACGTGCGTGGCGACGAGACAGAGCATCGTGCCCGTGAGGAGTGATGTAAAAATGGTTTTCATGCGTGTGTCTTGGGATCGGGTTGGAGATGGGTTCAGTTACCGGCTGCAGCTGGAGGTTGAAAGGCATTCAGTTTCGGCGGCAGCACTTTGTTTCCCTCGCCAGAAAGCTCAAGCATCGTGTCGGCAAGAGCCTTTCCGAGCAGGATGAAGAAGCGACCTTCGCCGAAGTAGTGGAAGCCTTTGTCGGAAGTGGCCCGCTGCAGCATGGCTGTCTCGGCGGTTGTGAGCGGCTGCGTATCCAAGTTGCGTTCTTTGTTGACCCACCCAGCGGTCTTGATGGCGACGATGTCCGGGTGCAGTAGCGGCGCGCTCTCGATCGCCTTCACGTTGCCTTTGAACTCCGGCACGGTGTTCACGAAGCGCTGACCCTCACGGACTTCCTTCTGCTTGATGTTGACCTCCTCGACATTGACGCCGTTGACGCCCATTACGCCGATCACGGCTTTCATGTCCGGGGCTTTGAACTCCTTCCTCAGATCCTTGATTAGATGCACGAGGTTCGCCCCGTATTCCTTGCGGCCCTTGTCGTCGAAAAGGTCGTTGTAGCCTTGGAACCAGACAAACCCGGCAATCTCGTAGCCAGCCTTTTCATCGTAGGCCGGGAAGCGCTGTTTGAGGTTCTTCAGCGTGTCATGAACGATGCCCACGAGCGCCCGATACTGAGCGCCCAAAACTTCCGGTTGCACACCATCGACCCGGCCCGCGCTCGGGGGGCGATAATTCACATAAAGGCTCTGCCCGCCGGGACCGTATTTGATGAGCAACACCTGCTCATCCAGCGCCTCTCCTAGATAGTAGCCGAACGCGTATTCTGGCCCGATTTTCTCGCCCAGCTTGTCGTAGTGCTTCCGCCCACCAAATCCCGTCTGGAGTTTGTCATACACGCTGCCGCTCGCGACCCACACATCGTCGCGGGTCACATAGTTTTTGCCATCGGGCTTGAAGACCTTGAGCAATGCGGCGCGCGCCGGGTTCTTGTCCTCGCCGATGAAGTCGATGGTCCGCACGGCGGCCTGCCCGTCCATGTTCGACTGGCCGGCGAGAATGAAAACCTTGAGCGGCTTGGCCTCCGCGTGAAATGCAAAGGTGGCCAGCATCAGGGCCGCTGAGAGAAGTTTGATGACTATGTTACTCATAGGAAATTGTTTTCTGGACGCTCCGCGGTTTAGGGCCCTGGGGCCATTCACTGGTCCTTCCCCATCTTCGTCTGCACCGTCGTCGCCTTCACCTGGGCCAGGAAGGCCGTCAGCGTCTGATCCAGCTCCCTGGTCTTCTCCGGCCGCTTGACGGAGAGATCATTTGCTTCGCTGAGGTCTTTTGAGAGGTCGAAGAGTTCAAGTTTTCCGGTTTTATAGGTCTTCACCAACTTCAAATCACCCCAACGCAGCGCCGACTGCGCGTTGCGATCAACCGCTTGGTGAAAGATTAAGTAAGGCCGCTGGCGCTTCACTTCGCCCACGCCCGCATTGCGCAGCACGGCGGTCATGCTGCCGCCGTCGATCGTCGCGGGCAGCGCCGGCCGGTAGCCGGCGAGCTCGGCCATCGTCGGCAGAAAATCGAGGCCAGTTACGGGCACCGCGCTCACGCTGCCAGGCTTCACCCCGGGCCCGACCACGATGAAGGGCACGCGAATCCCACCTTCATACATGTTCGATTTCGCGCCCCGGAGCGGATGATTCAACCCGAGCCCAAGGTTTTTGCTGTCGGGCAAGCTGCTGCGCCCGCCGTTGTCGGAGAGAAAAAAGACGTAGGTGTTTTCATTCAGACCGAGCGCGCGGACTTTTTCCATGAGCCGGCCAATCCCCGCGTCGAGGTCGTCGGTCATCGCCGCGAAGGTCGCGAGATGGTGCTTCTTGCCCGGCGTCAGCGCCTTCGCCCGCTCCATCGCCGCAGCGCTGTGCTGGATGTCGAGGTGCACCGCATAGTGCGACACCTGGAGATAGAACGGCCGTCCCGCACGCGCCTGCTCGTCCATAAACGCACTCGCCCGCTCCGTGAGGCTGCTGACCAGCTTAGGGTCTGGGAGCACAGCGGTCTTGCCCCTTTTGCTGCCGACCCCGCTGTCTCCGGTGCCACCCAGGCCGTTGCCATCCGCGTTCCCCGTCGGACCGTCGCTCACATCATAGCCCTGTTGGGCTGGCGTGACCCTGTCGTAGCGATGATCCCATTTCCCGAAGTGCGCCGTGCGGTAGAGCGGATCGGCCGCCTTGAGCATCCGCGGAATATTCAACTGCTGCCGGTAGACGGCCGGCCAGCCTTCGCGATCGGCCTGATACTCGTGCCGGGCGGGCGTCTGGGAAACCTGAAGACTCCGCCGCGTGGGGCAGCAAAACGGTGCCGGCGAGTAACCGCTCGAAAACACCATACCCTGCGCCGCGAGCCGCTCGATGTGCGGCGTCCGGAAATAGTCGCTGGCCGTTTCCGGGTTGCCCGGGATCATGCGCTGCGAGGTACCCACCCAGCTCTGATCGTCCGAGAGAATCACGATAAAGTTGGGCCTCGCTGACTGCGGTGGCGCGGCTGCGTGCATCGCGGCGATCGGGGCCAAACATAAAACGAGGACGGCAAGAACAGAGGTTTTCATGGAGGCGGGTCGAAGGTGGTGCAGTGGCAGACGGACTGCGGAACGGGGTGGACGAATTTCGTCCGACGGTTGTGCGGCGCAGCGGGCGCGTTGCCAAATGAAATTCCAGTTTCCATGTCGCCCGAATCCTCTACCGTGATGCCGCTCCCTCACCTGAACCGCTCCACCCGGCGCCTTCCTCCGTCCACCTCTGCTTACTTTCACATGCATTACTGATAGGAATTTGCTCTCTGGAGGCTCCGTAGTTCAATCGCGCTTGATTTCTAATTTCAACTTTATTGTTTGGTCGTAAAAGTTTCTACCCCAACCAATGACTTTGCCTTTTTCAATAGCAACAGGAGTAAAGTTAGCGTCAACATCATCCAGCGCACCATCAACCGCTTGGGTTCTGTATAACAGAAATTCTATTTGCTTATCGCCTAAACTATACGCTTCTGTTTTATCTGGAGAACCCATAATTGCAATAGCATCTTCTTTGAGCATGCCGATAGATAACCTTGCCATATTTTGATTGTTTCTTTTTGCTGTATTCATTGACTGCTGACGCTTAACACCATAATCAAAGCCAGTTCCTGCACACCCAACCAATCCTAAACATAGCAGTATAAGTAATAGTTTTTTCATATTGCCTCCCTTACTTTTCTATATTTATCACTGATAGGAATTTGCTTTCTGGAGGCTCCGCAGTTTACGCGCACGAGCGGCTGGACGGCGCACGTGCTGGAGCAACTCGCCGACAACCGTCTCATTCGCCCGCAGTCGGTTTACATCGGGCCGGTCGGTCTGAAGGTGGTGCCAGTCGAGCAGCGTTAGCGACCCGCGACACCTACAAGCATTATTTCAAGTTTGAAGCAATAAGGCCGAATGCGAAAATGAGAGCGCCTAAACCCCAGAGCACCGTGGCGATAATGCCGCAGATCTTCCCGCCGTTGGTACTCGATCGACCCTCGGAGTCCATGGTTCCGGCATCCATCTGCTTGAGATCGCCGCTTCCCATAATCCATGCGGCCAGCCCAAACGGGCCGCAACAGACCAAACCTAAAATTCCGAATACCAGAATGAGAGTTCCGCGGTGGGGTTGCATAAAGTTATGAATGATTGAATTTGGTTTCTAATAGCAGGCTGAATTCAATCACGCAAGTTTTTTTCGAAATGAACATCCACGAATATCAAGCCAAGCAGCTTCTAAAACAATATGGCGTCGC
>CAMDJP010000071.1 GCA_945900775.1 Akkermansia muciniphila
ATTATTTCGCTCGCGGGCATCGTCTTCTCCCATAGCCTGCGCGTGGGCGGAGATGAATTCGACGACACGATCGTCGCCTACATGAAACGCGCGCATAACCTAATGATTGGCGAACGCACCGCCGAAGAGATCAAGATGCGCATCGGGTCCGCATTCCCGATGGACAAGGAAGTTACTATGGATGTGAAGGGTCGCGGCCTCGCTGCAGGTCTGCCTAAAACCCTCACCATCCGTTCCGAGGAAATTCGCGAGGCCCTCAAGGACCCGCTCTCCAGTATTCTGGAGGCTGTCCGCCTCACGCTCGAACGCTGCCCACCCGAACTCTCCGGCGACCTCGTCGAACGAGGAATCGTAATGGCCGGCGGCGGCGCGCTCCTGCGCGGCATCGACAAGCTCGTCTCCAAAGAAACTGGCCTGCCCGTCCATATCGCCGAGGACCCCCTCAGCGCCGTGGCCGAAGGCACCGGCCGTGTCCTTCAGGAGATGGAATTCCTCCGTCGCGTCACTTCCTCCAGCTCAGAATCTTGACTTCCTTACGGTGCCTTCGCCCCACGCGGGTGAAGAAATGTTTAGAAGGCAACATTACATTGCCTTGGGATTGGTTGCGCTCCTGGCGCTGGTTCTCCTGAACCTGCCCCAGATTGCGACCACGCGCCTCAAGCTCGCGCTTGGCAGCTTTTTCTTGCCGCTCTTCGGGCTTTCCTCCGCCAGTCAATCCATCGGTCAAAAGGTTGTAGACACCGCTATACCTCGTGCAATTCTCCTCCAGCAATTCGACGAACTTCAGCGCACGAACCAGCAACTCCGCCTCGAGGTCACTCAACTTCAAGAAGCCGCAGGTGAGAACGCCCGCCTCCGCCAGCAACTCCTCTGGCAGCAGCGCACGCCCTGGAAACTCCGCCTCGCTCGCGTGACCAGCCGCGACCCCGCCAACTGGTGGCGCACCTTTCAGATTGACGTCGGCACACGCCACGGCATCACCAACGACGCCCCCGTACTGATTGTCGAAGGACTCGTCGGCCGCGTCCAGCAGACCGGCTACACTCATTCGCAGGTCGCGCTCGTGGGCGACCCCGGCTGCCGTGTCGCCGTCCTCGTGCAGGAGACCCGCGAGCAGGGCATCGTCGTCCCTGGTGCCGCCACCGCGACCGACCCGACGATGACCGATCTCGTCTATCTGCCGGCGAATAGCGCCGTGAAGGCCGGCCAAAATCTCATCACCAGCGGACTCGGCGGTGTGTTTCCAAAAGGCATCGCCGTCGGTGTCGTCGTGGAATTTCAGCCATCCGACGGCGATCTACACACCACCGCACGCGTGCGACTCGCGGTCAATACGGGGCGGTTGGAGGAAGTGTGGGTGATTGCGCCATGAACCGCTTCCACCTCATCGCGCTACCGCTCCTCGCCTTGCTGAGCCTCTATGTGGAAACAGCCGTCGCATGGCCACGCCTGCTCCTCGGCGCACAAATCGCCACGCTGCCAGCGCTCATCGTGTTCGCCGCGCTGCGTGTCAGCTTCCCTGCCTTGCTCACCTTGCTTGTTCTCGGCGCGCTCTGGCGCGATGCGATCTCCGCCGACCCGCTCGGCTTGAGCCTGTTGTCGCTCGCGGCCGTCGGCACGACCATCCACTTCAACCGAAAAATCATTGTCGCCGATCAGTTCTACGCACGCTTTATGGTGGGCGCCATCGCCGGTGCCGTTGTGCCCTTGCTCATGTTGCTCCAGCTTTTCACGTTCGGCCACGAACCGCTCGCCGGCCGGTTCTTCGCGTGGCAACTGGCGGTTATGTCCGTGGGCAGCGGCCTCTTGGTACCGTTCTATTTCCGCTTGTTCGACGGGCTGGAACAGGCCTTCATCCATCCCGTCGCTGCGCCTGATCCGCGCGCGCTCCGTCGCAACCAAACCCGCCGCTGATTCGATGATGCCCTTTCCTCAAATCGGCCGCCAAGATCCACCGCTTCGCTTCATCGCGCTGGCGTTGCTCGCAGGTCTGGTCGTGTTGCTGGCGGGTCTCTGGTACGTGCAGGTCGTCTCAGGAAAGCGGCATCTCGAAGCGCAGCAGAACCAATCTCTGCGCACGTTGCGGGTGCCAGCCGTTCGTGGCCAGATTACAGATCGCCACCTCCAATCGCTCGCAGTGGATCGGCCCGTGTATCAGGTGAATGCTTACCTCGACGAGTTGCGTCCGTATTTCCAGCAGGAATACCGTCGTCGCCGTCCTCCGGGCAAACTGACCCGTGCCGAAGTCAGCGCACTTGAAAAGCAGGCCCGCTTCAACACCGTGAGCAATTTCGTGCGCCAACTCCGCCTGCCAGTGCCGATGACGCTCACCGAACCGCAACTCCACTGGCACTACACCAACAAGCTCGCCCTGCCGCTGTCCGTGGTGCGCGGCCTCACGCCCGCGCAGGTCGCGGTCTTCATGGAGCGCGGCGGCGCGGTGCCGGGCCTTGATGTCTCCGTCGCCTCCGCGCGCACGTACCCGCAGGCGATAGCCGCACACTTGATCGGCTATCTCAAGCGCGATGACAGTTCTTTCGAGGACGAAGATTCTTTCTACCACTATCGCCTGCCCGATTTCGTCGGTCGGATCGGCATTGAATCATTGTTCGATCAAAATCTCCGTGGACGCGCAGGCACGCGGACGATGCTGGTGAACAGCCTCGGTTACCGCCAGTCCGAGCACATGAGCACGCCGGCCGAGGCCGGCCACAACGTGGTGCTCACGCTCGATCTCGGCATCCAGCGCGCCGCCGAACAAGCCCTCGCCTCTGTGCGACCGGACGTGGAAGGTGCGGTGGTGGTGATGGACCCGACCAACGGCGACGTCCTCGCGCTCGCCTCGGCACCGACGTTCAACCCCGGGGACTTCGTCCCCCGCCTCGAGGCGGAGGCGTGGGACCGGCTCCGCGACCCGCAGCTCCGGCCGCTCATCCTGCGCGCGACGCAGGAGCGTTACCCTCCCGGTTCGATTTTCAAGATTGTCACCGGGCTGGCCGCGCTGGAGGCCGGCCGGCTGAATCCCGCTGAGATGGTGCCGAACCCCGGCTACTTTCAGCTTGGTAGCCGCTCGATCAAGGACACCGCAGCGCCGGGCAATTATAATTTCCGCCGTGCCTTCATCCATTCGAGTAACACCTACTTCATCCACCACGGGCTCCAGACCGGCCCCGACCGACTCATCGAAATGGGTGAGCGTTTCTTCCTCGGCCAGAGCACCGGCCTTCTCCCCGGCCAAGAGGTCGCCGGCCAATTCCCCTCCCCCACGAAGCTTCGCGAAGGCTGGGCGCCAGGCGACACCGCCAATCTCTCCATCGGCCAAGGCCCCATTACCGTCACGCCATTGCAAATGGCGGTGATGACCAGCGCCATCGTCAATGGCGGCAAGGTCTGGTGGCCCCGTCTGGTGGACCGCATTGAATCGCCCGAGAACGATGCCATCAATCCGGTTCAACAATTCCCCGCCGCCCGTCTTCGTGGCAGTTTGAACGCGAGCCAGAAGAACCTCGATATCATCCGCGACGCAATGCTCGCCGACGTGGAGGATCCCGAGGGCACCGGCCGGCGCGCTGCCGTGCTCGGCCTGCGGATCGGTGGCAAGACCGGCACCGCCGAGATTCAGCGTGGCGGGCGCACGGTGGACAAGATTACTTGGTTCGTCTCTTTCGCGCCGTACGAGCAGCCGAAGTACGTGGTGGTGGTGATGGTCGAGAGCGGCGGCTCCGGCGGCCTCACCTGCGCGCCGGTTGCGCAGAAAATTTATCGCGCCATCCAACAACTCGAACGGAGCCGCTCGGCCCCGGCCGTCACGCAGGTGGGAGGCTGAACCATGTTTGACGCGACACTCCCATCCCAGCAACGCAAAATCCGGCCCGATGGCCTGTTGCTGTTTGGGCTTCTGGCGCTGATGGTTTTGGGCGCCGCGTTCATCTACAGCGCACGGGCCGCACACGAGGCGAGTGCCCTGATTGCATGGCACAAGCAGCTCCATTTTCGGCAAATCATCTGGTACGGCATCGGCACGCTCGCTGCTATTATCGTCTGCCTGAAGGATTACCGGACGCTCGCTCGCTGGTCGCTGGTTTTCTACTGGGCCACCACCCTGCTTCTGGTGGCTGTGATTATCCCCGGCATCGGCGCGATGCGCTACGGTGCGCGGCGCTGGATTGACCTCGGCTTCTTCCAGCTCCAACCCTCGGAGCTAGCAAAGCTGGCGGTCATCCTCGCGCTGGCACAATTTCTGAGCCGGCCGCAGGAGGAACTGCGCGAACCGCGGACCTTACTCAAGGCCTTCGGCTTGATCGCACTCCCTTTTCTGCTGGTCCTGAAAGAACCGGACCTCGGCTCCGCCTTGATGCTCGCGGCACCGGGGTTGGCTATGTTTTACGTGGGCGGCGTCCCGCCTCGGTTCCTCAAGCGCCTCATCGGCGGCGGCGCAATCTTCGCGCTCCTGCTCGTCGCGAGCGTTCTCTTCGCCCCGCCGAAGTGGCAGGTGCTCAAGCTCGAGGATTACCAGAAGCGGCGCCTGCTCGTATATTTCGGTATGAACTATGCGCCGGCCAACGCGACCCCCGCCGAACGCTCCCGCGCGTTAGCCGATCAGAGGCGCGATTCCTACAATGTCGAACAGGCAATGATTTCCGTCGGCTCAGGCGGGTTGACGGGTAAAGGATGGCGGCAGGGGACTCAGAATGCCCTCGGGTACCTGCCCCGCGGCGTGGCGCACAACGACTTCATCTTCTCCGTCATGGCGGAAGAGAGCGGGTTCGTGGGCAGCCTCATCGTGTTGGCGCTATACGCCACCGTCCTGTTCGTGGGCATCCGAATTGCCAGCCAGACGCGCGACCGTCTGGGGAAATTGCTGGCCGTAGGCGTGGTAACCCTGTTATTCAGCCATGTCTTTGTGAACATCGGAATGAACATCCGCCTAGTGCCTGTGACCGGCGTGCCACTGCCCCTGTTGAGTTATGGGGGATCCTCAGTCATCTGCTCGTTAGTCGCCGCAGGCCTCCTGCAGAACGTCCATCTCCACCAGAAATCCATTTAACCAACCGATTCCATTTTATGAGCACTCCCCAACCTTCCCGCCGCCGCCGTGGCGGTCAACGTTTCCGCCCAAAAGGCGGCATGCACCAACCCCAACCCGTCGACCGTTCTGCGGCCAGCGAAGCTCGCACCGGAGCCGTCTCCGGTCAGGGCGGCGATGAGGCCGTCTATGACAAACGCCGCCACGAAGGCGAAATCGCACGTGCCGAGAACGCCGCCCACGGCCTCCCCTCCGAAGACGCCGCGCATTCCGAGCCGACCGGCGGCAGACGGAATGAGGGCGGCAGGGACCGCTCCTTCCGCGAGCCCAAGGCCGAAGAGGTCGTGCCCGCTGAAAAGCCTGCCGAAAAGCCCAGGGGCCTCATCGAAACCATCAAGGCCGCCGCCCAGAAGGTCGTCGAGAAGGTCAAACGACTCGTCCAGCCCGAGAAACGCATCCGCAAGGAGGTTATTATCAACGCGGAGTCGCTCGAGACCCGTGTCGCCGTCCTCGAGGATAGCAAGCTCGAGGAATTCACCATCGAACGTAACA
>CAMDJP010000072.1 GCA_945900775.1 Akkermansia muciniphila
ATCCAATACGGCGGCCCGCACCTCTGCGTGGATGCGAAGTTCCCGACCGCCGATGGCAAGGCGCACTTCAAGGTCGTTCCGCTGCCGAACCTCACAAAGGCCCCCGGCGAGTTCGAGGTTAGCAGCCGGCGCGGCAAGCAGTTCAATACCCTCATCTACGCGGAAATCGATCCCCTAAATGACGCTCCTCGCGACGCTGTGCTGATGAGCGCAGACGACGCTGCGGCGCTCCATCTCATCCACGGCGACCGCATCGCCCTTGTGAATCGGCTCGGTCGGTACGAGGGCCGTGTCCATCTTTCCCCCATCGCCCGTGGCAACCTACAGGTCCACTGGCCCGAGGGGAACCTCCTCCTCCGGCGCGATTTGCGCGACGGTCCAAGCGGCGTGCCGGATTACAACGCCCAAGTCCGCGTCGAACGGCTCGTCCACTGAAGACCGTTAGGAACGAGTTGCTGCGAGTCCCACGCCAGGGTTGGTTATCAAGGATGGCTTACTTCCGCTTAGCCTTGAGGGCCTCTTGGAGCGCAGCCATCGGGAGGGTATTAATCACGTCGGCCTTGGTCAGCCAACCTTTGCGGGCGATGCCAGCGCCGAGCCGCAGGAAGCCAGCGTGTTCGAGTCGGTGGGCGTCGGAGTTGATGACGCACTTCACCCCCTTGCCCTTGGCGTACTGCCAGAGGCGCCAGTCCATATCGAACCGGTACGGATTGGAGTTGAGCTCAATCCAGGTGCCGGTGGCAGCGCAGGCGTCGATGACGGCGTGCTGGTTCACCGGGTAAGGTTTGCGCTCAAGCAGGAGCCGGCCGGTGAGGTGGCCGAGCATATGAACGTAGGGATTCTCCGCGGCACGAATGAGGCGTTTGGTGTTGTCGGCCTCGTCGCTGCCGGTGACGTGGAGACTCGCGACGACGACCTCGAGCTCGGCAAGAAGATCGTCATCGAAATCGAGGCGTTCCTTGAGGATGTCCACCTCGCTGCCGGTGAGCAGGCGGAAGTCGCTGCCTTCATCGGCGAGCTTCCGATTCAACGCGGCGATCTCTTTGATCTGCTGGCGCAAGCGAGCGGCATCGAGGCCGTTGGCCTGAAAGCTTGCGCGCGAATGGTCGGTGACGGCCCAGTAGGCGCAGCCGAGTTCCTCCCCCATGTGCGCGACAATCTCCTCGAGCGTATCGTGGCCGTCGCTCCAGTTGGAATGGTTATGGAGCGAGCCCTGCAGATCGGTCCATTCGACGAGACGCGGCAGGTCATTCTGCTCGCCGGCAATGAACTCGCCGTGGTCCTCGCGCAACTCGGGCGGGATGTAGGGGAGATCGAGCGTTTGGAAAATCTCCTCCTCCGTACGGCACGTCACGCGCAAGGCAGGATCGCGCGTCTCCTCCTTCGACTTGAAGAGACCGTATTCGTTGAGGCGCAGGTCGCGTGCGATGGCCCGCTGGCGCATGACGATGTTGTGTTCCTTACTGCCAGTGAAATAAGCGAGGGCGAAAGGGAACTCGGCGTCGCTCACCACGCGCAGATCGGCCTGGATGCCGCCCTCGAGGACGACGCTGGCCTTGGTCTCGCCCTTGGCGCTCACGCTCAGGATGCCCGGCTGGCTGGTGAAGAACTCGATGACGGCCACGGGATTCTTCGATGAGGCGAGAAAATCGATGTCGCCGATAATCTCCTTGTGCCGGCGGAGGCTCCCCGCCGTGCTGCAGCGGATGACGTCCGGATGGCCGCGGAGCCCTTCGAATATTGGCTCGGCCATCACGAGCGCCTTGCCGAGCTGATGTTTGCTCGCATAGGTGCGCTTGAAGGCAATTCCTTCAAGAATCTTCGCCTGCGTCTTGTCGCCGAAGCCATCAAGGTCGGCGATATTCCCCGCCTTGCACGCAGCCTCGAGCGCCTCGATAGTCTCCAGCCCGAGCTCGTCGTGAAGCTTCTTCACCTTCTTTGGACCGAGCCCGGGGATCTGCAACATCTCGAGCAAACCAGCCGGCACAGAGGCCTTCAACTCGTCGTAATACGGCAGGCTACCGATGGTGACAAGCGTAGTAATCTTCTCCTGCAACGCCTCGCCGATACCCTTCACCTCGCCGAGCCGGTCTTCGGTCACGAGCTTCTCCAGCGGCTCCGAAAGACTCTCGAGTGTGCGCGCGGCATTGACGTAGGCGCGGATTTTGAAGGGGTTCTCCCCTTTCAACTCCAGCAGCACGCCAATCTCCGCGAGAATCTCCGCAACCCGATCCTTGTTCATGGAGATAATATGAAGTTCACCCTCGCGCGCTCAAAGCCCAAAGTGAAAGTTCGCAGTTCAAAGTCCCGAGGCGCCTGCTAGAGTTGGGTCATGCCAAAACGGCAGACAATCCCTATCGCTCTCACTATCGCCGGCTCGGACAGCGGCGCGGGCGCAGGCCTGCAGGCGGACCTGAAGACGTTCGCCGCCATCGGCGTGCACGGTGCAACGGCCGTGACCTGCGTGACGGTGCAAAACCCGCGCAAGGTCTTCGGCATCGAACCGTGTCGGCCGGAGACGGTGCGCGGACAGATCGAGGCCCTCTTCGCCGAACTTCCACCAAAGGCGGTAAAGACGGGCATGCTCTTTAACACGGCAACAATCCGCGTGGTCGTGAATTTCTTCCGACGCGACAAACGCCCGCCATTGATTGTTGATCCCGTGATGGTGTCAACGAGCGGCGCGCGCCTGCTCAAGCCAGCCGCCGTGCAGCTTTATCAAAGTGAACTGCTCCCACTGGCCTCGCTCGTGACGCCAAACCTCGACGAGGCGGAGATTCTCGTCGCTCGAAAACTCGAATCGGTCGAAGACCTTCGCGCCGCAGCACGCGAAATTCATTCACGCCACGGCTGCGCGGTTTTGATGAAAGGCGGACACTTGCGCAGCTTGAAGGAGGCTGTGGATGTTTTCTGGGACGGCCGCGAGGAACTGCTGCTCAGCGCGCCATTCGTTCGCGGCGTCTCCACGCACGGCACCGGCTGCACCTACTCGGCAGCCATCACCGCTTATCTCGCGCTCGGCTGCGTTTTGCCTCACGCGGTGCAACTTGCCAAGGAACACATCACGCAGTCCATCGCCCAAAGTGTGAAGGCGGCGGGCCACGACGTGCTGAACAATTTCTGGAAATAAAAAAGGAGCGGCCTCATGGCCGCCCCTTTTGAAAGGCACAAAGACGTTCCAACTGGGCCTACTTCTTCTTGCCGTGATCGCGGACGAACTCGATGCACTTGGCGATGTCCGGCACGGAGTGGTCCCAGTTGTACTCGTACTCGATGGAAATGTTTCCCTTGAAGCCCTGGGCCTTCAACTCGCTGAGCACGGCGGCGGTGTCGGAGATGCCCGTGCCGTAGATGGTGTCGTGCTGACCGGTGCCGAGGGCGGCGCGCTCCTTGAGGTGGCTGCTGATGATGCGACCCTTGAGGATCTTGATGCAGTCGAGCGGCTTGAGACCGGAGGTCTGCCAGTGGCCGGTGTCAGCGCACGCGCCGATGCGCACATCGCGGTTCTTCACCAACGCGGCGACGTAGTTCGGGTCCCAGATCTTGTACGACTCGTCCACGACCATCTTGCCGTCGGCGCCTTTCTTCATCCGCTTGGCGTGTTCGTGGAACCCGACGCGGACATCGAACTCCTTCACCATCTTCTCGATGGTGTCGATGGCATCGGCCGACTCGGTGGTGATGGCGTATAGCTCCATCTTCTTGGCGAACTCGAAAATTTTGCGCGCAGCGGCCTCGTCCTTCGGGATGCCGACGACGCCGTAATTCACGGCCTTGACCTTGTGCTTGGCGAGTTTCTCCTTCACACGGGCGATGATCTCCGCCGAAGCGTTGTGATCCCACTTGAGCGCCGGCTCCTCCTTCGTGAGCTTCTGGCCGGGATAAAACTCGATGATGCGGCCGCCGGCTTCCGCAGTCTTCTCGATTGCCTCGAAAACGCTGAAGCGGTTGAAGGAATAGGCTTGGCAGCCGATGGCAAAGCCGTTGACGCGGTACTCGTCCGGAATCTCCACCGCACGTGCGGACGTGACGGCGCCAATGGCTAGGACAAATGCGAGGATGTGTTTAAGCATAATTTTGAGCCTGTGGCGGCAAGCCGCCGTTTCATTGAACGGCGCCATAGCAATCGCGCCACGACGCGCTGTCAAAACAAAACTCGACGACCGCGGTCAAATGACGAAGAACTTCGGCATGGCGACCTGCGTTATTTTCAATCCCACCGCGCGAGGCGGTGCTGCACGGCGTTTCCGACGGGAGCTCGACGCCATCGCCACCGAATCCGCGCTCAAGCCCACCACCGCGCCCGGTGATGCCACGCGCTTGGCCACTGCCGCGGTGGCGGAAGGCTTCACGACTATCGTGGCCGCGGGCGGCGACGGGACCGTCAACGAGGTCGCCAACGGCATCGCCAACGCGGCCGATGGACTTCAAAAGGCGCGCCTCGGCGTCCTCCCGCTTGGCAGCGTGAATGTGCTGGCAAAGGATCTGGGGATTCCCACGGACATCTCTCGCGCGTGGGAAATCATCCAGCGAGGCCGCGAGCGGCGCGTGGATTTGCCGTGGATGGAATTCGCCGGAGCAAAAGATCCCGAGCGGCGCGCATTCGTTATCCTTGCGGGCGCGGGCCTCGACGCACGTGCGGTGGAACTGGTGAAGTGGGGAACCAAAAAGCGGCTCGGCACGCTCGCCTACGTCATGGCCGGCTGGAGGGCCTTGAACGAGGCGAAGGTTCCCATGACCGTCACGTGCGGCGACAGAGTCATTGAATCGGCCGAACTGGTGCTGTTCGGTAACGGCCGGTACTACGGCGGCAAATTCCCGTTCTTCCCAGCAGCGCGAATGGACGACGGCCAGCTCGACGTCTGCGTGTTCACGAAGTTCCAGCG
>CAMDJP010000073.1 GCA_945900775.1 Akkermansia muciniphila
TTGCTGTTTGGTGTCGCGATTTCTTTAGAATCGTCCTTTCTTGGCCACAATTCACTTGAGCTTAAGCCCAGCTTTCCGCGATGTAGTGCCGTGCGCTTCCTGATGCTTAACTGGCGCGACCCACGCAACCCGCTCGCCGGCGGAGCGGAGCGCGTGACGCTCGCCTACCTCGCCGCCCTCGTTCGGCGCGGGCACGAAGCGTGGTGGTTCACGAACGATTTCCCCGGTGCGGCGCGCGAGGAGATGATCGGAGGCATCCACATTGTCCGTGGCGGAAATAGATTCACCTCGTGGCTGGCGGCGCGGCGCTGGTGTCGGCAGCAACCACGGTTCGACCTCGTGATCGACCAGCATCACGGCATCCCGTGGTTCGCCCCGTGGTGGTGCGGCACGAATTGCGTCGCCTACATCCACGAAGTGCTCGGTCCGATTTGGCACTCCTTTTATCCGTGGCCAATCAGCGCTCTCGGCCGTTGGCAGGAACGCTGGACGCATTGGTTTTATCGGCGCGTACCGTTCTTCACCGCATCGCAATTCACCAAGGAGGAACTCCACCGACGCGGCGTAAGCGGCGTCACCATCATTCCTTACGGCGTGGACACTATGGCCTTGCCGGAGCTAGACGAGAAGCCGCTTGCCGAACCGCTCCGTCTGGCGACTGTTTCGCGCCTCGCGCCAAACAAGCGAATTGATCATGCCATTCGCACCGTACGGTGTCTTGGGGACAACGGCGTAAAAGCGGAGTTGAGTATCGTGGGCGGAGGCGAGTGCGAAGCCGACTTGAAGCAACTAGCTGGTGAGTTGCGCGTGGAAAACAACATTCGTTTCGCCGGTTCACTATCGGAATGCGCAAAGGATGACGTGCTTCGCCGCGCACACTTTCTCTTGCATACATCGTTGCGCGAAGGCTGGGGATTGAACGTGATCGAAGCGAACGCAATGGGTGCCCCCGCGGCGGTCTATCCGGTAGCTGGATTGATTGAATCCACGTCTCACGAACAAACGGGATTAGTGGCGGAAGCCGAGACGCCGGAGGCGCTTGCTGCGAGTCTAGTGGCGGCGTTGAAGAGGTCCGAAGATTACCAGCGCTGGCGGCGAGCGGCGTGGTTGAGGGCGAAGGAATTTCACTGGGACAACGTGCTGCCGGCCGCATGCGAATGGTTCGAGGCGCAGGCCGGTCGCAAATGATTGGCCAGTGCACGCGACTTTCATGACACTGGCCTAAATCATGGCTCATCTCTATCAAGGCACACTCAGCCGCGTACGATGGTTTGTGCGACGTTTCGGCGCGGCGGAATTGGTACGCTTGCCCCTGCGCATCCTCGCCGCGCCGCTGATCCTGCGACTGCTCCGGCCGGGGGATTTCATGTTCCTCGGCGAGCGTCGGCCCTACTTTTACCACCGTTACAACGTCACGTGGGCGAACGAGCGCTGCGTGGAGGTGCCGGTCGCACGTGCCTATCTGCAGCAGGCGCAAGGCGACGTGCTTGAGGTGGGCAACGTTCTCGCCCACTACTTCCCGCTGCGCCACACGGTACTGGACAAGTTCGAGCGCGCCCCGGGCGTGGTGAACGAGGACATTGTCAATTACGCGCCGGGGAAAAAGTTCGGTCTTATCCTTTCCATCTCAACTTTCGAGCACATTGGATTCGACGACGAGGGTGAAGGCGGATCCGGCGCGAAGATTATTCAGGCCATTGCCGCGTGCCGGCGGCTGCTGGCGCCGGGCGGAAAGCTCGTGCTGACGGTGCCGCTCGGCTACAATCCCGAACTCGACGCCCTGATTGAGCGCGAGCAACTCGGCTCGTCGCGTGCGTGTTTTTTGAAGCGCGTTGCCTCCCGCGAATGGTGTGAGGTGCCGCGCATGAAGGCGATTGGTGCGCGGTTCGGAAGCCCGTTCCCATTCGCGAACGTCGTGTGGGTCGCCGAGTTTGAGTCATTTGATGCGCCTGCTGCTCGTACATAATATTCTCAACGATTCCGCGTCGGTCTCCGGCGTGTTACGCGAGTACGTGAACATGGCCCGAGAATGGCGTGCGCTCGGGCACACGGTGGATTTCCTCGTCGCTCGCGCGGCCTTTTCGCAGTTGCAGCAACTCGCGCCCGGCATTCGGCTCATCTGCAGCGATGGATTTTTCAATGCCACTGCGCATTTGGATCAAGCGTGGCGTTATCTCCCGGCCTACGCGTGGCGCTGTGCCACCGCACACTTCACGCGTCTGCCGGAGCGGTACGATTTGGTGTATGCCACCGGCCCGTTTCCTGCGGAGGTTTATCCTGCGCACGTTATCGCTCGCCGGTTGCGCGCGAAGCTCGTGGTGAAGGTGCAGCACGTGCTCGGTGCGCAGAAACAGCGGGTCGGCCTGCTCAATCGGATGAATCTTTTCGGCGAACGGCTCAGCGCCCGTTGGGTGAACCGCTGGGCGGACGGAATCTTCTGCCTGAGTGCGCCGGTGGCGGAGGATTACCGGCGTCTGGAGGAAAGTTTTGGGCTGCACCCGTTACGGCCGGCGGTGGTCGGCTGCGGGATTGAGCTGGACCATTTCGAGACCCTGCCGGAAGAGCAGAAGGAGTCGGACGTTGTCTTCCTCGGCCGGATGCACGCGTTGAAAGGAGTCTTCGATTTGCCGCACGTTTGGCAAGAAGTCGTTCGCCAGCGCCCCGGTGCGCGGCTGGTCGTCATTGGCGAGGGGCCTCATCGCGCCCGGATGGAGGCGATGTTCCGCGAATTCGGGATGCAGGATTCAGTGACCTGTACGGGCGCTATCGGCGAGGAACGGAAGAACGCTCTACTAGCCCGTGCGCGAATCGGCCTGAGCTTGTCATCGGAGGAAGGCTGGGGGTTGGCGGTGAACGAATGCCTCGCCTCGGGGCTGCCGGTCGTGGCGTACGACCTGCCGGTGTTCCGACACGTGTTTCCCGGTTTGCTCGAGACGGTCCCGTTGGGCGACCGCGCGGCGGCGGCGAGAAGCTTGCTGGCGTTTCTCGGCGATGCGCCGCGGCGCCGCGAGCACGGTGAGCGGGGTCGCGCCTTCGTGCAGCGCTACGACCATCGCACCGTGGCGCGGCAAGAGATGGCATTGCTGGAGGCAGTCGTGCAGGGAACGCTTTCGCCCCGCTGATGCAGGTTTCGGTTTGCCTGCGAGGCCGCGAACTGGCAACAATCACGTACCGATGAAAGTGGTGATTCTCTGCGGCGGGATGGGCACGCGCTTGCGCGAAGAAACCGAATTCCGTCCCAAGCCGATGGTGCCGATTGGTGGCCGGCCGATTCTCTGGCACATCATGAAGCACTACGCCCATCACGGGCACAAAGACTTCGTGCTCTGCCTTGGTTACAAGGGCGAGATTATCAAAGAGTATTTCCGCAACTACCACTGGAACACCAGCGACGTGACGCTCAAACTGGGTCGCGCCCCGAAGATCACCTACCACAATCACCATGAAGAGGAGGATTGGACGGTGACCTTGCTGGACACGGGCGCGCAGACTCAAACGGGCGGGCGATTGAAACGCGCGCTGAAGTTCGTCGAGGACGAAAACTTTCTCTTCACTTACGGCGATGGATTGACCAACAGCGACATCAACGCCTCGATCAAGTTCCACAAAAAACAGGGCGGCGTGGCGACGATTACAGCCATACGGCCGTCGGGACGCTTCGGAGAACTGGCAATCGATGGTGCGACCATCACGAGATTCCAAGAAAAACCAGAGAAGGAGTCCGGTCTCATCAATGGCGGCTTCTATGTGATGAACCGCAAGATAGGTCAGTATCTGGACAATGATGAGTGCATCCTCGAACGCGCGCCGCTGGAGCAACTCGTCCGAGCCGGCAAACTCAAGGCCTATCAGCACGACGGCTTCTGGCAGTGCATGGACACCTACCGCGAACAGCAGTTGCTCGAAGGAATGTGGGCCTCCGGCAAAGCGCCGTGGAAAATCTGGTGAGCACGCCGTTCGATAATTTTTATGCCGGCAAACGGATTCTTGTCACCGGCCACACCGGCTTCAAGGGCGGCTGGCTCTCGCTCTGGCTGAAGGAACTCGGTGCGGAAGTTTTCGGTGCAAGCCTGCTGCCGCCCACGCAACCGAATCTTTACGAACTCATCGCCGAAGATGTCTTCGAACACGACACGCTCTGCGACGTGCGCGATTTGGCCGCTGTCGTAAAGGTGATCGAGAGCGTGCGGCCCGACGTCATGTTCCATCTCGCTGCGCAACCGCTCGTGCGCCGTTCCTACGCCGAGCCAATCGAGACGCTGCAAACCAACGTGCTCGGCACTGCGAACGTGCTCGAAGCCGTGCGCCGTCTCGGCCTGCCGTGCGCGGTGCTGGTGGTGACGACCGACAAGTGCTACGAGAATCCCGAGACCGGCCGCGCGCAAATCGAAACCGATCCGCTCGGCGGTCACGATGTTTATTCATCGAGCAAGGCCTGCGCGGAACTCGTTGTGCAATCGTGGCGCAAATCGTTTTTTCAGACGGACGCGAAACTCGGCCACGTCGCCACTGCGCGCGCGGGG
Organism: Akkermansia muciniphila; assembly: GCA_945900775.1. Classification (GTDB taxonomy): domain Bacteria; phylum Verrucomicrobiota; class Verrucomicrobiia; order Limisphaerales; family SIAT01; genus SIAT01. The sequence goes on from CAMDJP010000073.1 coordinate 4,524, forward strand.
AACGTGATCGGCGGCGGTGATTACGCCGAGGATCGACTCGTGCCCGATTGCATTCGCGCGCTCATCGCCAAACAACCGATCACCATTCGCAGTCCGGATGCGCTCCGGCCGTGGCAGCACGTGCTCGAATGTTGCAGCGGTTACCTTTGGCTCGCGGC
>CAMDJP010000074.1 GCA_945900775.1 Akkermansia muciniphila
TCAGCCGTCGCACGGCGGTGCAGGCGGGCGCAGTGGGTTTGCTGGGTTTGGGTATGAACCATCTGGCGGCGTTGCAAGACACGGGCGCCTCGCGCGCGCCCAAGGCCAAATCGGTCATCTACATCTTCCTCTCTGGCGGCCTCGCGCAACACGAGAGTTTTGATCCCAAGCCCGAGGCGCCCCAGGAAATCCGTGGCGAGTTCGGCACCATCGCCACGCGCACGCCCGGCCTGCACATCTGCGAGCATCTGCCCGAGTTAGCGAAACGCTCGGAGAAGTGGGCACTCGTACGCTCGCTCACGCATCCTTCCAACGAGCATTCTGCCGGTCACCACATCATGCTCACTGGCCGCACGCCCTTGCCGGATGGCTTTGATGCGAGCCGGCCGAAACCGACCGACTGGCCAAGCATCGCAGCGTTAGCAGGACGTTTATTGCCGCCGCGCAACAACCTGCCGCCGGCGTTGGTGTTGCCGGATAAAATCATCCACAACACCGGCCGCACTCTTCCTGGACAATTCGGCGGCATGCTCGGTCAGCCCGCGGATCCGTGGTTCCTCGAGATGTCGCCGTACCACCCGCAGCATTACGGCGCGTATCCCCCTTATCTTTTCCACCACGCCACAGGGCAAGTCGTCGCAGCCAATCTGCTTTTTCAGGCGCCGCACCTCGCGTTGCCGCCGGGAATGGAGCACGGCCGGTTGATGGACCGCGTGCAACTGCGCAACGCACTCGAGCAGCAAGCGCGTGGCCTCGATCGTGCCGTGACGGATGAGGGCTTCGACAAATATCGCGCCGGTGCCATCTCACTTTTGGGTAACACCGGCGTGCGCGATGCCTTCAGTTTGGACAAAGCCACGCCGCGCGCGCTGGATCGTTACGGGCGCAACAGCTTTGGCTGGTCGCTGCTGATGGCTCGACAATTAGTCGAGGCCGGCATCAACCTCGTGCAAGTGAACCTGGGCAATAACGAAACCTGGGACACGCACGAATCGGCATTCCCCAACCTCAAAAACTTTCTTCTGCCGCCGATGGACCGCGCCGTGAGCGCGTTGATTGATGACTTGGAATCGCGCGGGTTGCTGGATGAAACGCTCATCGTGATGGCCGGCGAATTTGGTCGCACGCCGAAAATCTCCACCCTCCCTGGGATGAAACTCCCCGGGCGCGACCACTGGGGCGCGGTGCAATCGGTCTTCCTCGCCGGTGGCGGTGTGAAGGGAGGCGCGGTCATCGGCTCAAGCGACAAGATTGGTGGCTATCCTGCGACCGACCCCCAGAAACCCGAGAACCTTGCCGCGACCATCTATCACGCTCTTGGGCTGCCCCCGACGATTTCGTGGTCGGACACCACCGGTCGCCCTCATTCGCTCTACCACGGCGCGCCCATCGCGGGCTTGATGTAAAACGGGAACGCGGACTTCGCCCGCTCGTTCAGTGGGGGCAGATTACACGTTGAACTTGAAGAGCAGCACGTCGCCGTCCTTCACGATATATTCCTTGCCCTCCATGCGATAGAGGCCCTTCTCGCGAGCGACGGCGACGGAGCCGCACTTCACGAGGTCATCGTAGGCGACGGTCTCGGCCTTGATGAAACCGCGTTCGAAGTCGGAATGAATCACACCGGCGGCTTTCGGCGCAGTATCGCCGCTGTGAATAGTCCATGCGCGGACTTCCTTTTCGCCCGCCGTGAAATAAGTGCGAAGGCCAAGCAGGTGATACGTGCTGCGGATGAGCGCGCCGACACCGGATTCCTCGACACCGAGCGCTTGTAGAAATTCCTTGGCCTCTTCGGCCGAGAGGTCGATGAGGTCGCTCTCGATCTGGGCGCTGATGACGACGGCCTCGCAGGCGAGGTGCGCCTTCACATACTCACGCACTTTCTGGACGTATCCGTTCTGGTCCGCGGTGGCGAGATCCGACTCCTTTACGTTGCACGCGAAGAGCGTCGGCTTGTCGGTGAGCAACCAGAAGAAACGTGAAAGGGCTTTTTCCTCGGGGGTGAGCTTGAGGGTGATTCCCGGGTTACCGGCATCGAGGTGCGGCTGAAGTTTCTGGAGCACCGCCTGCTCGGCGAGCGCTACTTTATCGCCGCGCTTCGCATCCTTGGAGACTTTCTCCAGCCGCTTGTTCACGGCGTCGAGGTCGGACATCACGAGCTCTGTGTTGATGGTCTCGATGTCGCGCACGGGATCCACGCTGCCGGCGACGTGATGGATGTCGGCGTCGTCGAAACAACGAACGACCTGCACGATGGCGTCGACCTCGCGGATGTGGGTGAGGAATTTGTTGCCGAGACCTTCACCTGTGCTTGCACCTTTCACGAGGCCGGCGATGTCCACGAACTCGACGGCGGCGGGGATAACGACGTTCGTCTTGGCAATCTTTTGCAGGACGTACATCCGGTCGTCCGGCACGGTCACGATGCCGACGTTGGGGTCGATGGTGCAGAAAGGATAGTTCGCCGCTTCGGCTTTGCGCGTGCGGGTGACAGCGTTGAAGAGGGTGGACTTACCGACGTTGGGCAAACCGACGATTCCGGCTTTGAGCATAAATCAATTTCCTTCGCTCGCCTCGGCGACGGCTTCGCGGAGGAACTCTTTAAAGGCAGGAATACCGACGTCGAACGCAGCGGAGATGGGAATCACCTTCACGCGGCGGAACTTCTGCTTGAACTTCTTCAGGTTCGCCTCGGCTTGCGGCTCGTCCATCTTGTTTGCCACGACGTAGCGCGGCTTTTCCAGCAGCGCAGGATCGTAGAACTTCAGTTCGCTGAGAAGCTTCTTGTAATCATCCCACGGCTCCCGCGCATCGGCGCCGGCCATGTCGAGCAACACGATGAGAATTTTGCAGCGCTTGATATGGCGGAGAAATTTGTGGCCGAGGCCGACGTTCAAATGCGCGCCTTCGATGATGCCCGGCACGTCGCACACGGTGAGCCGATGCCAGTCTGGATACTCGAGGATGCCAATCTGTGGATGCAGCGTGGTGAAGGGGTACGGCGCAATCTTCGGACGTGCGTGCGAGACGGCCGCGAGCAGCGTGGACTTCCCAGCGTTCGGGTAACCGACAATCCCGACCTCGGCGATGATGCGTAGCTCCAACAGAAAATCGCCTTCATCGCCCACCTCGCCCGGTTGGGCGAACCGCGGCGTCTGATGACGCGCGGTCGCGAAATTGCGATTGCCCAAACCGCCGCGACCGCCTTTGCAAAGAATGAAGCGTTCGCCGTGCTTCGTGAGATCGGCGATGAGTTCGCCCTTCTGGGGCGAGACAGTTCCGACCTTGGGCGCTTCCTCTTCGTCCGCCAGATTATATTCCCGGGCGATTTCACCACTACGGCTGCTGCGAATGACCGAGCGAGCGTGCGACGAGACAATCGTCGGTTTATGTTCCGGCTCGGCTCCGTCCTCCGATTCTTCGGCTGGGTCAACTTCCGGCTTGGGCATAGCCCAGACCATCGTGCCACACGGGACCTTGATGATGAGGTTTTCCCCCGAGATACCGTCCATCCCCTTGCCCATACCGCCTTGGCCGCCTTCGGCAATCAGGCGTGGATTGAAAAACTGGCCGATGAGATTGTTCAGATCGTGAGAGACCTCGAAAATTACGTCGCCACCGCGGCCACCGTTGCCCCCGGAAGGGCCGCCCTTGGTGATGTACGCCTCGCGATGGAACGCGATGGCACCTTTGCCGCCGTGGCCGGCTTGGGCGAAGATTTTGATTTCGTCGATGAACATCTCGAAAACTTTGCTGCGGAACCTTACTTCAAAACGGACGTGGCAGGCAATCGTCTCCGCCGCGGCCTCAAAAAGCAAAAAGGCGAGGCGCGGGGCCTCGCCTTTTGAAAATAGATGTTTAGTTCGCGGCGGCTGCGGGCGTGATGTGCACGCGGCGCACCGTCTTGTCGAAGGAGACGCTGCCGTCCACGAGCGCGAAGAGTGTCCAGTCGCGGCCGATGCCGACGTTTTTGCCAGCGGCGAACTTAGAGCCGCGCTGACGGACGATGATGCTGCCGGCGGTGACGAACTGGCCGCCGAATTCCTTCACGCCGAGCCGCTTCGCAACGCTGTCGCGGCCGTTCTTTGTTGTTCCTGCGCCCTTCTTGTGTGCCATAAGCCTGTTACGCCTTAATTTCGGTGATTTTCACCACGGTGAGTTCCTGACGATGGCCGACCTTGCGGTGGTAACCCTCGCGGCGGCGCATCTTGAAAGCGATAACCTTCTTGCCACGCTTGTGCGCGACGACGTCGGCGACCACGGTGGCCTTCGCCACGGTCGGCGCGCCGATGGTTGCGTGGCCATCCTTGCTCACGAGGAGCACGCGCTCGAAAGTGTGTGGTTTGCCCGCCTCGGTCTCCAAGCGCTCGATTTCGAGCGTGTCGCCGGCACTCACGCGGTACTGTTTGCTGCCTGTTTCAATGACTGCGTACATAAAATCCCGTCAAAAGGGAGGGTGATGACACCAGAAGGAGCGGGGGGTGTCAACCCTCCTTTTTTGGCAACTCCTTGCGGCGCGCCGTGAAATCGCTAGCCGCCTCTTCGATGCCGATGTTGAAACCGCTCTTCTGCATAACCCAACGCATTCCTGAAGCACGCTTGGGCAGCAGTGCCTCGCCCTGC